>CAXTBI010000022.1:0-13742 GCA_964242195.1 uncultured Acidobacteriaceae bacterium | reverse complement strand
GGCAGCACGGGCTCCGTTGGAACAACCACCTTGCCCAATCGCGTTTTGGCCGGAAACCAGCCGGTGACCGGGGCTTCGATACAGCTTTTTGCTGTGGGATCCACCGGGGAGGGTTCAGCTTCCACCAACCTGCTTACAAATTCCCTCACAACGGATAGGGGTGGCGGGTTCAGCCTTGCCGGCGACTATACGTGCCCGGCGACGAGTCAGCAGGTCTACCTGGTAGCCACAGGTGGCAGCCCCGTACCGGGCGAATCCCCTAACCTTGCGCTTGCCTTCGTAAGTGCACTCGGCAACTGTGGCGATCTGCAGGCGGGAACACCGGGGCTGATCGTGAACGAGCTGACAACGGTCGCGGCGGGATATGCACTGGCTCCGTTTATGCAGGCATGGGACCATGTCGGCGCGAGCTCGACCAACCAGGTCGGCCTTAGAAACGCATTTCTGAACGCCCATTTGCTGGCGGATATGTCGACCGGCACGTTGGCCGCCAATGCCAGTACTCTGACCGTTGAATCGGCCAAAATGAACACCTTGGCGAACGCGCTGGCGAGTTGCGCGACCAGCTCAGGCGGGAGTGCCTGCGCGCCGTTATTCACGGCCGCGACTCCGAGCGGAGGGGCGGGTTCGAGTAGCAGTTCGCAGCCTGTGCCCACCGATACACTCACCGCGCTCCTGGACATCGTGCGGAATCCCGGCAACCATGTCCAGGCTGTTTTCGACACACAAACTGCTTCGCCCCCGTACACGCCAACCCTGCTGGCAGCTCCGCATGACTGGACGATGAGCCTGACCGTTACGGGAGGTGGGCTGTTCGAACCGACGGCGCTCGCGATCGACAAGTTGGGCAACGTATGGGTCACAAATTTTGGGGGGCCCACGAGCGAGGGTACGGGCAATCCGCCCGGGGTCGTGGCGTACTCGCCGCAGGGGACACCTTTCCCGGGAACGCCCTTCAGCGACGGGCAGACCGAGGCTTATGGTCTAACGGTCGACACGAACGGCGACGTTTGGGTGACAAGTGAAGAAAACATCAGTCACGGCGCCACTACGGGCAGTGTTGCCAAGCTACTCGGGGCGACCTCCGGTACGCCCGGCACCGTGGTCGATACATTTTCCGACCCGACCTTGTATTTCCCCGAGTCGATTGCGGCGGACACCACGCAAAACACCATCCTGATCGGCAATTATGCCAGCGGCACGGCCACGATTTACGACCTGAACGGAAAGTTTCTTCGCAACGTGGCTGCGGGATACTCGTCGTACACCATCGGCGTGGCGCCCGACGGGGCCGGTGGACTTTGGCTCGCGAATGAAGGTGCCGGGAATGTAACGCATGTGGCGGCGGATGGCACGGCGCGAAATACCACCTGCTGCGACGGACCGGGTGCCCTGGCCGTGGATCCGCAGGCAAACGTTTGGGTTGCCAATACGCTTCCCAACGGCAATAGCTTCACATTTAGCGAGGTTTCGGGTACCGGTGCGTTGCGCATCGCGGAGGCGACTGCCGCCGGTCTGGACACGCCGGGCGGCGTGGCTGTCGATGCGGGGGGGCAGTTCTGGCTGACGAATTACTACGACGCCTCGTTTTCCGAGATCGCCGGCAACCAGGCAGCGGTCGCTCCCGGCACAGGGATCTCGCCGTTCGCATTCGGCAAAGATGCCGGGCTGTTGCAGCCCTTCGCGATCGCGCCGGATGCGAGTGGCAATCTTTGGATTTCCAACCGGGTGCGGAACAGCCTGGTGATGTTCTTCGGATTGGCGACCCCCACAGCAACGCCAGCAGCCCCTTTGCCGACCGCACCGTGAAGCCCGCTTACAGGGTCGTTGAGATTTAGGACAAACAGCAGGGTCACCGGGTCCCGCACACTTTCGAGGTTCGCATCAGCTGCGATGTTGCTGTGCGACAAGGCGAGCAGCCGCAACTTGCTTCGAGAACAGCCATCTAACCACTGGGGAGGGGTGGTGATGTTCAGCTTGTTCGGCTTTTCAGCCCATGTCGTGCCCAGGGTACAGGCTTCTTCGTTGCGCCCCGGGTTGCCGACGCCAACCCGTTCGCCGCGCCGTTTTTCCGATCGTTTTCTTCTTGCGCCCACGGTGTTTGCGATGACGTTATTGCCCTCATTGCTTTCCGCTTCCCCCGCGAAACCATGGAAGAAGGGCGTACCTTTCGAGTTGCTGACCCGCCGCATGGATGTGGACGTCGATGGGGCGCCCAACGCCTATGGGCCGCCCGGCAGCAAGGCGCTCGATACCCTGGATCATGCACGGTACCGCGGTTGGAAAAACGCGGATATTGTCGGGTATCTCACCGACGACGACCATCCCGATGTTCCGGTGCTGCAGGGCTCCCACGATCCCTTTCCGGGGTTGTACATTTCGCAGACCGCCTTTACAGACCGGGCTCGCAAGCGGCAGGCCGATGTTTTCCGCTACGTCGACGCAACACGGATTAATTATGTTGTGGTGGGGGACGAGGCGCGTGCACGAGGGGTGCGGCTTGGCGATTTTGTGGCAGTTTACTCGTGCGCCACGCACCACAGCGTGTTTGGGATTGTTGGAGACAGTGGAAACCCATCCGGCGATGAAGGTTCGTTGCATCTGCTGCAGGCACTGGGGTACCCCTTTCACGATGGAAAACACAATTCGGTGGACAGGCCGGAGATCGTGGTTCGCTTCTATCCGCATTCCAATCCGCATGCGCTTTTCTTTCGTGCCCAGGCCGCGCTGGATGAGGCGGCTCGGCGCGAAGGGCTGAGCCGCGATTTCAGTGCGAGTCCGCTCGCGCGTAAGGGGCATCCAAAGGCGCATTAGGTTGGCGGCCTGCCCATTACGCCGGGGGCGCGTGCGTCGCGTACGCGACAAGCAGGCGACAAAGTCGCTGATACAAACAAATGAACGGGGCAACCGAAGAATTTCGAGGAGAACCGCATGGAATATCGTCAGTTGGGCCGGTCGGGCCTAAGGGTACCTGAACTTTGCTTCGGTACGGGCACGTTCGGCGCCGGCAATGAATTTTTCGCGGCCTGGGGCAACACGCAGGTGGAGGACGCACGCAAACTGATCGATATCTGCATGGAGGCCGGTTGTAACTTCTTCGATACAGCCGATATCTACTCCGACGGGAAGAGCGAATCCGTGCTGGCCGAGGCGGTCAGCCACTTGAAGCGTGAGGACATCCTGATTTCCACGAAGGCGACCTTTCGCTCCGGAAAGGGGCCGAACGACGTCGGCAGTTCGCGCTATCACCTGATGCAGGCGCTTGAAGGATCCTTGAAACGCCTGAAAACGGATTACGTGGACGTGTACCACCTGCATGCCTTTGACGCGCTAACCCCCGTGGAGGAGACGCTGAACACCCTGGACACGCTGGTGCGTCAGGGCAAGGTGCGATACATCGCGTGCTCGAATTTTTCGGGTTGGCACCTGATGAAGTCGCTCTCGGTCTCGGAGCGTTACGGCTGGGCTCGGTACATAGGGCACCAGGTGTACTACTCGTTGGTGGGCCGTGACTATGAGTGGGAACTGATGCCGTTGGCCGCCGAGCAAGGGGTCGGCGCACTGGTTTGGTCGCCCTTGGGTTGGGGGCGCCTGACGGGCAAGATCCGTCGTGGGCAGCCGTTGCCGGAAGACAGTCGTTTGCAGAATAAGTCGGTGCTGGACAGCGGTCCGCAGGTGCCGTTCGAGCATGTGTACAACGTTGTCGAGGCCATCGATGAGATCGCGCGGGAAAACGGCAAAACTGTGCCGCAGATCGCGCTCAACTGGCTGCTGCGCCGGCCCACGGTCTCGACGCTGATCCTCGGTGCGCGCGACGAGAGGCAGCTGCGGGCCAATCTGGCGACGGTGGGCTGGCAGTTGACGCCGCAGCAGGTGGCGCGGCTCGATGCGGCCAGCAACGTGCCTCTGCCGTACCCTTACTGGCACCAGCAGCCATTTGCGGAGCGCAATCCCTTTCCCGTTCCACAGGCGAACCAGGCCTAAAAACAGGTCTTGTTGCGGCGTCACCAGAAAGCTTGGTAGAGGTTAGTGGCGTTGTCTCAAGTTTCCATGTTGGGAAGTGACCTCATGCGCATCGGCACGGCGGGCTGGACGGTGCCGCGGGCGCATGCGTCCGCCCTGGCTCCCGAGGGCTCGCATCTGGAGCGCTATGCCGGTGCCCTGAACTGCGTCGAGATCAATTCCACGTTTTACCGTGAGCACCAGCCCAAAACTTTTGCGCGCTGGGCGGCGACCACGCCCGCGCACTTTCGCTTCGCGTTAAAAATGCCCAAGGAGGTGACGCACAAGAAGAAGCTGGCCGGAACCGGCGCGGAGATGGCGGCTTTCTTTGCCAGTGTCCAGCCGCTCGGGGCGAAACTCGGTCCGGTGCTTGTGCAGCTACCGCCGAAGTTGGCCTTCGATGAAGGAACGGCGTACGAGTACTTCACCACTTTGCGCGAATTGCACAACGGTCCGGTGGTGGTGGAGCCGCGTCATGCCTCCTGGTTTGAGTGTTCGAGCGATCGTCTGCTGAAAAGTTTCCTTGTCGCCCGCGCCATGGCCGACCCGCCCGCGGGTTCACCGGCCGCGGGGGCACCGGGCGGTTGGGGCGGGTTGCGTTACTACCGGCTGCACGGCGCACCGAAGATGTACTGGTCCGCCTACACGGACGAGTACATCGCCTCGCTGGCGAAAACAGTTGAAACGAACACAGCGGAGACCTGGGTCATTTTCGACAACACAGCCGGAGGGCACGCGCTTGGAAATGCGTTGAGCTTGCGCGGCTTGTGCAGAGAGTAAGCGGGTTCGCCGCCGGCAATGTGATGTGGTCTAGTGACCGGCACTGGCGGCGGCGTTCTTCGGGGGGCGCGGGATCAGGAACAGCAGTGGAAGCATGGCGCCGCAAAACAGCGTGAGGTACCGGATGATGTCGATGTAGGCCAGCGTGGCAGCCTGCTGGTGCATCTGGGTGTACAGGAAAGCCTGCGCCTGGTGGATCGCGCCCTGGGAAGCGCCGCCGAATGGACCGCCTGTGGATCCGTGCCCATTGCCACCCTTGAAGCTGCCTGCCAGGGCCTGCACGCGCTGCGCGAAGGCAGGGTTTCCCGGCGTCATATTGCGCACCATGGAACTTTCATGTGCCTGGGAACGCCGTACGAGCATGGTGGCCATGAAAGCCGTGCCGCAGGAACCGCCGATGTTGCGCGCCAGATTGGTCAAGCCGGAAACGTCGTTGTTTTCTGTTTGTTTCACGCCGACATACGCCAGGGTATTGATTGGAATGAACAGGAAGGCAAGTCCGGAGGCCTGAAAGACGCGCATGAAGACCAGTTCGCCGTAGCTGACCCCGAGATTGATATTGGCCATGTAGACCAGGCTCAGGGTGAGCAAGCCGAAGCCAAAGCCAAGCAGTTTGCGTGGGTCCACCTTGCTCGAAAGGATGCCGACGACCGGCATCATGGCCATCATCATGAAGCCGGCGGGCGAAAGCACAAGGCCGGCGAGTTCGGCGGTGTAGCCAAGCAGCGTTTGCACGAACTGCGGGATCAGGATGGTTGTGCCGTAGAGCGAGAAGCCCAGAACAAACATCAGCACGAAGCTGATGGCAAAGCTTCGCCGTTTGAAGAGGGTGAGATTCAGCAGGGGCCGTTTTCCTTCGCGCAGTTGCTTGAGCTCCCACCAGATCAGGGTGACAAAGGCCACCACGGTCATCACGATGAAGAAAGTGATCAGGTGTGAGCCGAACCAGTCATCTTCCTGACCCTTGTCGAGAACGAATTCAAGGGAGCCGAAGGTGAGGCCGACCAAGGCGAAACCCAGCAGATCGAGTTTGACGCCTCCCTTCTGGGATCGTGCAACCTCCTCCTTCACGTAGGGCGGATCCTCCACGATGCGAGAGGTGAGAAACAGGGAAAGGAAGCAGATGGGGATGTTGAGAAAAAAGATCCAGCGCCAGTCGAAGTTGTCGGTGATGTAGCCGCCCAGCGTGGGGCCGATGGCAGGGGCGACGACGACGGCCAAACCGTACATAGCAAAGGCCTGTCCGCGTTTTTCAGGAGGAAAGGTGTCGGCCAGGATGGCCTGTTCGCTGGGCGCAAGGCCGCCACCGCCGATCCCCTGCAGAATGCGGAAAAACACCAGCAGCGGAAGGCTCGGCGCCAGGCCGCAGAGCATGGACGAGAGGCCAAACAGTGCGACGCAGATCATGTAAAACTTTTTCCGGCCGATAAAGGTGGTCATGTACGCGCCGGCGGGAAGAATAACGGCATTGGCGACCAGATAAGCGGTCAGAACCCAGGTGGCTTCATCCTGCGTGGCGCCGAGGCCGCCGGCGATGTGCGGCAGCGCCACGTTGGCGATGGAGGAATCAAGCACCTCCATGAAGGTGGCCAGGGTGACCGTCATGGCCACCACCCAGGGATTGGCCCTGGGTCGCCAAGGTTTCGGGGCGGCGATTGTGATCGGTGCCGAAGTTCCCGGCATATCCAGCGTTGCAGTAGCCATAGAGTCGCTATTTGTAGATTGTAAGCAGGGCGCGACGATTCAAAAAAGCCCACGATGGTTGTACGTTTGCCGCATATCGTCGAGGCTTTCGGCAAAAGCTCCGTCCCCCACTGAGGCAGGAGACCTTGATGTGAGGGGCCGCAGGGCCAAACCACCCGCGACAGTGCTAGGCTGGCGACAACGGCCCCGGTCCGTGGATCAGCAGAGAAGGAGCAAGGTGAACGCGGATCTCGAGAACCTGATCGTGTTGCAGGCGCAGGACCTGGAATTGGGACGGCTGCGGGCCGAGCTTGTCGAAGCACCGCGACGCGTGAAGGCAGCCGAAGCGGCCATGGCGGCTGCTGAAGCAGGGTTGGCCAAATGCCGGGCTGCGCTGGCCGAGGAGGAAAAGTTGCGTCGCGCACAGGATCGCGAGAACGGGACTTTGCGGGCGAAACTCGAGCGGCTGCGAACTTCGTTGGACGGCGCGACCAATGCGCAACAGGTTTCGGCGTTTGAACATGAGATTGCTTTTGCCAATAAGGCAATCGAACAGCTGGATGAGGAATCGTTCGCCTCGGCGGAGCGCACGGAGGCCGTGGAGGCCGAACAGACCGCGGCACTCGCCGGGTTAGCGCGAGCCGGGGCGGCCCTGGCCGCCGAGCGGGAAAGCGCGGCTTCGTTGAAGGCCCGTCACGAGGTGGCCGTTGCGGGATTGGAACGTGAACGTGCCAGCCTGCGCCAGATGATTGAGCCGGCCCGGCTTTCATCCTATGACCGGCTGACCAGGACGCGCGGTTCCGCGGTTGCGGAAGCCATCGGCAATGCGACGAGCGGAAAATGCACGGCGTGCCAGATGGGGGTACGTCCGCAACGCTGGCAGGATCTTATCGGCCGGGACCACACGGAGGAGATCTTCCCCTGTGAGACCTGCGGGCGCATGCTCTTTTGGGATCCGCGCCGGGATACGCCGCGGGCCTGGACGGCCGGAGACCGCCTGAATTCCGCCCAGGCCGGGGCACTGCCGGCCGCCAAGGAGGGCGCTGCACGATGAGCCTGGACGTCTCCGTGGGACAGGGGCGAAAAATTATCTGCGTCGACATGGACGAGGTGATTGCCGATGCTTTGGGCGAGCACATCCTGCGCTATAACCGCGATTTTCAGGAACGGCTAACCGCGGAAGACCTGCACGGCCGCTGGATCTGGGACTTCGTCCCCCCGGATCGGCTCAGTGTCCTGGAACGGTACATGCGTACGGACGATTTTTTTTCGAATTTGCAAGTGATGCCGCATGCGCAGCGTGTGCTGGAGCGGCTGCAGGAGCGATACGAGGTCTATATCGCGACCGCAGCCATGGAGATCCCTACCAGCTTCACGGCCAAGTTCGAGTGGCTAAAGCAGCACTTTCCCTTTATCCGTCCGTCGCATGTGGTGTTTTGCGGCGACAAGGGAATTCTACGGGGCGACTTCCTGATCGATGACAATCCTCGTCAGCTGCGTCGTTTTCGCGGCGAAGGAATTTTGTACAGCGCCCCGGCGAACGCATTCGTCTCCGGATTTCGCCGGGTGGACGACTGGATTGCCATCGAAAAGCTGTTTCTCGGGTAAGCCGGGAAGGCGTGCGGTCCTACCGTCGCCGCTTCCCGGCTCCATTGCCGTTTCCGAGTTTGCCGCTGCGCACCGGGATACGGGAGCCGGTGTGCTGCCCGTGAGGATGCTCCTGCATGGTGATGATCAGGGCCAGGCAGTCTTCCTCACCCATCCGCTCATAGCTGTGCGTGGTATTCGCGTGAAAGAACACGGCATCGCCATTTTCGAGCGTTTCGGCTTGACCGTCATGCGTGAGGCGCATGCAGCCATTCAGGATAAGAAGGAACTCCGCCCCGGCATGGCTGTGCGCACGGGGTTGACGCTTGGCGGTGGCAGGCAAAAACTCGGCCACATAGGGCGAAATGCCGCCATCCATGGGCACATGACCCAGGCTTTCGAAGAAGTAGCCAGGATCTTCGACTCCGCTTTGAGGAAGGCGCTGGCGGTCTCCGGCACGCAGGACGCGAAATAACTCGGGCCGCTCCGGCTCAAAGAAATAGCTCATGTCCTTGGAGAAAACGATGGCGATGCGGGCCAGGTTCCGCAGCGTGGGAACCACACGGCCGGTTTCCAGTTGCGACAGAAAGCTGGCGGAAAGACCCGTGTGGCGGCCCAGTTCCACAAGGCCCATGCCCTTGCGCTGACGAAGGTACTTGATGCGATCGCCAATGCGTTTGCCTTCGATAAAGTGTTCCGCCGCTTCCGCCGATATGCCGGCCTCTGCGCCCGGCTCCCCTGTCCGGGTATCGACGGCGGGTGCTTCGGCTGCATCGAGCAGAAGGTCGGACTCGATCCCCTCCTGCGATTCGGCGAGGGTATCGAGGTCGGGTAGGCTGACGCCGCTCTCCCGGGAACGGCTGGCGGAGGCGACTGGAATGAAGGGTGCTGGATTGAGAGAGGAGGGTGAAAGGATGCTCTGCTTAGGCACGGCGGTCTCCATGTGTCGGACGTAGTGCGCGGCGTGCGGCGCTTTTCAGTGTGCGCAATGAAAGATGTTTCGGTGTGGCCAAAAGATGCCTCGCCCTAGCCGGTGATCGGACAGCGTTGCGTTGGCTCCCGGGGAGCGCTCCCGTGAGCATTTGTACGCCGTGTGCTGTGCCCCGGGATTGGCGCCGGCAGACTCCCCTCGCTACACACCTCCAGGGGAACTGCTATAGGCTCGACGGATGCGGGGAGCGTATCGAGGAGGCCGCCTGGGTGGCAGGGACTGGGTTCTGGGTGGAAGTTGGCTCCTGGGCGTTTGCTGCCTTGGGGGCTGCGCCAGCCCGGGGCCGCCGCGTGCGCCCTCGCTGTTTTTGCCCCGGGTGGTCACGGATCTGAGCGCGCTGCGCCGGGGAGACGCCGTCGAACTGCGATTTACGGTTCCCGGTCTCAGCACGGATGGCCAGCCCTTGCGCGCGCATTCACTCATGGGGGTGCTTTGCCGCGAAGACGCGGAAGGGGCTCCGTGCCGTCCTGTAGACGCGGCCGAAACGGCGCGACCGCTGCCCGTCCCGGCCCCGGGTTCGGGCGCGTCGCCCCCCGGGGTATGGACCGATGCGCTGCCCACGTCGCTGCGGACCGGGGCCCCCCGGCCAATCGCGTATCGCGTCGAGTTGCAAACGTCGGCGGGAGCGACCGCGGGGTTTTCCGATCCGGCCTACAGCGCCGCGGGCGCGGCACCGTTGCCGGTGGCTGGATTCCGTGCGGAGGGAACACGTTTGGGGGTATTGCTCCGTTGGACGCCCGTTCCCGGCGGAGGCCAAGTGACCCTGGAGCGCCGGGAGCCGGAGGGGGCTGCAGCCGTGGGGAGACCGGGGCCAACCAGCAGCCCAGCCTCCGCCGGAACCGCAGCCGGGAAGAGAAAGACGCATGCCGCCGAAGCGTACGAGAAGCACACTTCTGCCGCAAGAAGTGGAAAGGCGGAGAAGGGGCTGGTGCGGCTGGGGACGGCGTCCGGGGCTGAGGCTCTTGCTGTCGAGGCCTCCGGGGCCATTCTCGACAACAGCATTCAACCGGGTGTGCCCTACCGTTACACCGCCGTTCGGCGGGAACGGGTGCAGGCCGGGGGGCGAACGCTGGAGCTGCAAAGCACACCGTCGGCCGAGAGGTCCATCACCTGGCAGGATGTGTATCCGCCGCCCCCGCCGACGGGCCTGACGGCCGCCGGTTACGAAACTTCGGCAACGGACGCCGGCAGTGCGCCGGGGTACGCCATCGATCTTGTATGGGAGCCGGTAGAGGATAGCCAGCTGGCGGGATATTTGCTTTTCCGGCAAGCGGTAGGGGGGGCCGGGAAGGACCCCGGCGTTCGTTTGCGCTTAACGCCGCAACCCTTGAAAACCCCCGGCTTTCATGACGCCGGCGCATCGCAAGGGCAACGCTATCTGTACAGCGTGCTTGCGGTCGGGGTCAACGGGCAAATGAGCGCCGCCGACACGACGGTGATCGAGCCCCACGTGGTTCCTTGAAGCGGACTCCGGAACGGAAGGAACGACAACAAATCTTCCTTCGTCCCGCAGCGATGCAGTGATCCAGCTTTCCAGCGATCCCCGTGATCTACTGCCCTCCCGATGCTTTGCGGGCGGCTTCGAATTCGTCGCCGGCATTCCACCGGACCGTGGTTGGGGCGGTGAGTGCTTCCCATCCCAAAGCCATGCCGAAGCGGACCAGTTTGGCGTCGCCGTGGAAGTCCCAATCGGTGTGGAACTCGTCGGAAAAGTTGTGGTAGTTGTTGTCGTTAAAGGCCTTCTCCTGCGCTTCGCCCCAGGCGCGGTCGTGGCCCTCGTAGAGGGTGCCGCTATCGATGGAGAATGCGGGGATGCCCACGCGCGACAAGCTGAAGTGGTCGGAACGGTAATAGGAGCCCGCCTCCGGGCGCGGATCGGGCACGAGGGTCAGATCGAAGCGTTTCGCCGTGGCTTCCACGTCGGGGTAAAAGCTGGTTCGTTGTGCGCCGTTGACGTTGACTTCTTTTTGCACCCCGATCGGCAGCAGCATGTCGTAGTTGATATCGAGCGCGATCCCCGCCGCGGGTACCGGCGGGTGCTGGCCCAGGTATTCCGAGCCGAGCAGACCCTGTTCCTCCGCGGTGACCGAGGCGAAGTACACGGAATGCGGAAGGGCGAGGCCATTGTCGACGGCGTTCTTCCAGCTTCGCGCCATTTCAAGGATCATGGCGACGCCGGTCCCGTTGTCAGCCGCGCCGTTATAGATGTTGTCGCCAGATTTGCCGGGGACAATGCCCAGATGATCGTAGTGCGCCGTGTACAGGACCGCTTGATCGGGCTGGCCGCTCGACCGGTTTGCGCCGGGGAGCATCGCGATCACGTTGGGGCTCTGGAACGGGCGGACAACGCTGGTGACCGTGGCCTGGAGTTTTACGGGAAGCTCGACCGCGTGGAAGCCGCGCTTGCCGGCGGCGGTGAACTCCGTGTCGAGGTTCTTCCCGGCAGCGGCCATTAGCTTGCGTGCGACCTCGAGCTGGATCCAGCTGGCGGCCTTCAGGCGCGGATTGGCGTCGTCGCGCAGAAAGGTTTTTTCGCTGGTATTGGAGTTTTGCACAACGGTCCAACCGTAGCTGGCGAGGTCGGTGCGATGAATGATAAGCGCACCCACGGCCCCCATGCGCGCGGCTTGCTCAAATTTGTAAGTCCAACGGCCGTAGTAGGTTAGCGCCCGGCCGCCAAAGAATTTCGGGTCGGTCGAGGGTGGGTCGCCGACAATGCAGAGGACGACTTTGCCTTTTACATCGACGCCGGCGTAGTCGTTCCATCCGAACTCGGGCGCGGTGATGCCGTAACCGACAAAAACGACTGGCGCATCGAGGGTCGCGGTGGGTGTGAGCGTTTGATTGGCAACGGTGTAGTCGCTTCCGTAGGTAAGCGGAACGGATGCCCCGCGTGCGCCGACGAAACGGAAGCTCGTTTCCGCTGGAATGGCCTTCATGCCCACGAAGTTCACCTGCTGCATGTAGCCGCCCTTGTCGCCTGCGGGGAGAAGTCCGGCCACGGCGAACTGGTCGGCAATGTATTCGGCGGCGAGCTGCCCGCCGCGCAGGCCAGGGTAGCGGCCTTCAAAGATGTCGGACGAGATGAAGCGATCGGTTTCGCGTATGCGGTCGGGGCTCACGGCCGCCTCGGCCTGCAGGAGCGCGGCCGGTGGGGCGGGCCTCTGCGCGGGTGCCGGCAGCAGCAAAAAGAATGCAAAAGACAGGACGGCGAGCGTTGGATTTGTCAAAAAGGCTCCCAGAGACGGACCGCGAAGGGGGTTCGACGGATCGCCATGAATCGGTATTCCGCAGTATAGGACCTGCCGAGGATTGCTCCCAGCGCAGATCGTGGTTAGGGTTGAAAAGCAGGTCCTTCGTCTGTATATATGACCTTGACAGAATATCACTCCTGGGGCATACTCAGCTATGGATTGGGAAGTTGAGGTCAGTGACGAGTTTCTGGCCTGGTATCAATCCCTGGATGAATCGGAGTGGGAAAGCGTTAACGGCGCGGTGGCGAAGCTGGAGCACTATGGTCCAAGCTTGGGCCGGCCGTATGCCGACACGCTGATTCGGTCGCAATACCCGAACATGAAAGAGCTTCGGGTGCAGCACCAGGGCAAGCCCTACCGCATTCTGTTTACCTTCGACCCCCGCCGAAACGCCTACCTGATCCTGGGCGGCGACAAGACGGGCGACGCGAATTGGTACGTTGACGCGATCCGCCGCGCGGATGCGATCTACCGTCAGCACCTGATCGAAATTGGAGCGTGAAACCGATGGCCCACAAATGGAAGGACGTTCGCAAGTCGCTAACGCCGGAAGCCGAAACACGGATTCAACAGGGCGTGAAGGAAGCGGCTGCGGGAATGACGCTTCATCAGCTCCGCGAAGCCCGGAGCCTGACCCAGGTCAATCTGGCCAGGGTTCTGCAGATCAACCAGGGCGCGGTATCGAAGATGGAAAAGCGGGCGGATATGTATGTCTCGACGCTGCGGAATTTTATCCAGGCGATGGGAGGGCAGTTGCAGGTCAAAGCCATCTTCCCCGAGGGCGAGATTCAGATCGAACAGTTCGAGAACGTGGCCGAACCTAACGACATTCCTCTGGTCTCGGCACGATCAGCCTAGACCGCACCCTTGTTCCGAACCCGCACCGAGCGCATCGGCATGAGGCCTACACGCTGCAGGGTTTTCCGTGCGAGCCCGGTTAATGGTTGGTCGTAGAGCCGCTGCGTGGAAAACCACACCAGATCCGTCCGGGCTGCCGGGATCTGATGGCGCAGGCTGCGACCGGAGCCCAGCAGTCCGGGTTCCCCGGCAAAAGGTGCATCGGGATCCTCGGTTTCAAGACCATCGGTACCGAGGGGATGGCCGCTGCCCCGCTCCGTGGCACTGTCTATTGCGAGAACTTCGTCCGGGACTGGCGGGATCAGCGCGCGTTCCTCCGTGGCGGAGCTCTCCCAGGGCAGCGAACCGGATTCTTCCGGCAACGAACCCGAAGTCGTCGCGGGAGGCGCACCGGCGGCACCTTCGGCGTAAACCTCGACGTAGTAGTTGGTGTTCGTGATGCTGTGGCGAAGGCGCAACGCGGGTTCGCGCCCGGCGACGGCCTCCAGCGGCAACGGCGGCAGCTCCAGCATGCCCGGCATCAGCGTGCTTTCCGCGGCGCGCCGCTCCAGAAGCACTTCCGTGCGCACCCCGCGCTTGCGGGTGGT
>CAXTBI010000021.1:4254-42898 GCA_964242195.1 uncultured Acidobacteriaceae bacterium | reverse complement strand
CGCGGCCTGGGCCAGGCGCCCACCGGCCTGGCGCAGGCGGCCGGCCCGCGCAGCCGCCATGCGAAAGCCGAGCTCGTCCACCGTCTGCGCGCGCCGGTTCAACCTGTCCTCCATCCGTCGCAGCACGGCCGCCGCGCCCAGGTGCGCGAGCCTGCCGCCTGCCCGCAAAACCTCAAACGAACCGGCGCGCCGCAATCGCCCGTGCAGCCGCTCCACGTGTTCTTCCACCCGGTGCTGCGCCGCGGTCAGCAACTCGGCCGCCGCCGAAGGCGTGGGCGCGCATTGGTCGGCCGCCAAATCGGCCAGTGTCGAATCCGTCGCATGGCCCAGACCGGTGATTACCGGCAGGCTGCAGCCGGCGATCGCGCGCACCACGCCCTCGTCGTCGAAGCCGTGGAGATCCTCCCAACTGCCGCCGCCGCGAGCCACCAGCACGACCTCCGCCCGGTCCGGATGGGCGTTGAACCAGCGCAGCCCGGCGACGATCTCCGCCGCGCAGTTCGGTCCCTGCACCGCTGCGGGATAAATCAAAAGCTGCACCGCCGCATGCCGTCGCCGGCACACCTTCACAATGTCCCGCAGAGCCGCGCCTCGCAAGCTGGTCACCACGCCGATGCAGCGCGGAAACGGCGGCAACGGCCGCTTGCGGTCAAACAGGCCCTCGCCGCGCAGCCGCGCCTTCAATCTTTGCAGCGCGGCGAGCAGGGCCCCAAAACCGATCTGCTCCATCCACTCGGCAATCAGCTGCATCTGCCCGCGACTCTCGTACACGCTCAGCTGCCCATGCAACCGGACCGCGTCGCCATCGTTGGGACGAAACCGCAGCAGCGACGCCTGCCGCCGAAACATCACAGCGGAAAGTTGTGCCTCGGCATCCTTCACCGTGAAATAGCAGTGCCCACTGCCGGCTGGGCGCCAGTTGGAAATTTCGCCTTCCACCGTCACCTGCCCGTAGCCGCGTTCCACAAGGCCGCGCACATGGCGCACCAGGCCGGAAACCGTCCATGGATGGGGTGCGGGTTCGGGCGTTTGGGGCTGGGCAAAAGTATCCGCCGCTGGCGGGAGGTGGGCGGCCGGAATAGGGGACAGAGGATGAGCCAAACGGGCCGGCGGCGGCGGCAAAGTCGCGGCAGCGGACCGGTTGGGACTGCTCGGGACCACCAAACTTTCCGCCTGCCCCACGCCATCCGCTGCTTGCGATGCAACCACGTCCGGGAATGGGGACTGGGATGAGGATAGGGGTGGGGACTGGGATGGGGACTCGGTTTGTGCCTCAGCCAAATTCGCAAAAAGATCAGGCTGAAAATTTTCGGCCGGATCGAGGGACGTGCGCCGTCGGGCACCGCGCCGCCGAAGACTCGCCAGGCTCACCAGCTCCGGTTGTGTCGGGTCGGGCATCCTGAGATCAAGTCTACGCCGGGTGATCCCCAGGCTTTTTGCAGCCCTTTCAGGCCATTTGCAGCAGGGCCCGCGTCTCACGCAGCAGATCGTCGGGCCGGCAAGGCTTGCTGAGCAGTTTAGGCCACGTGCGCGGCGAATTGTCCCCGTTGCGTAGCTCGGCGGCATTGGTCGGGTACGCGGTCAATAGCAACAGCCGCGTGCCGGGCAGAGACTCGCGCACCCATTGGGCCAGTTGCAAACCGGACTCCCCCGGCATGATCACGTCGCACAGCAGAAGCGAGGGTTGGTACGTTTGGGCGTACTCAAACCCGGCTGCGGCATCGTAACGCGCTTCGGATTCAAATCCGTTTGCGCGAAAGATCAAGCAAAGTGTGTCGGCAACCAGGCAATCGTCATCAACAACAAGGACGCGAGCTTTCATCTGCACACCCCAGGGCGCAAACCGGCCGTTGCCCGAGCAGGTGTACAGGTCGGGAGAGCGGGTTTGGATGTACGTGCGGTCATACCTTGATGCCGAGTATAGGCAGATCATTGCCGTGGAGCCCATACATAAATTGGATTTGTTTGTAACACTTTCAGCATCATCGTCCGGAGTTGCATTCCATGCACGCAAGGGGGAAACCGCATGCGCTTCCTAGCCCTCCTTTCGGGCTTTTTGCTGCTCGCCGTCGTTCTTCTGGATGCCTTTCAGACAGTCATTCTGCCTCGCCGCCCGGTCGGACAGCTGCGCATTACGCGGCTTTTTTTTGACCTGACCTGGGGACCATGGCGAGGTGCCGCCGCTCTCCTGCGTCCGCGTGCACGTCGAGAACACGCCTTCGGGGTCTATGGACCGCTCTCCCTGCTCATCCTTTTCATCGTTTGGGCGCTGCTCTTGACCACCGGTTTCGCCTTCGTGTTCTTTGGCCTTCGTATCCCCTTTCACGATCCGATGTTGACCACCGGCAGCGAAGGAGGACGGTTAATTTCCTGCCTGTACGTCAGTGGAACCACCCTGTTCACCCTTGGTCTCGGCGACGTGCTTCCACAATCCCACGCGGCACGCTTCCTTACGGTCCTGGAAGCCGGCACCGGGCTTGGATTTGTCGCCCTGGTGATCGGGTACCTTCCCGTTCTGTACACCGCCTTTTCCCAGCGCGAGGTGCTCATCGCGCTTCTGGATGCCCGGGCCGGCTCGCCTCCCACTGCCGGCGACCTCCTTCTGCGGCACGACTTCCCGGGCGGTGGGCAGGCCCTGCGCAAGCTTCTCGAAGAGTGGGAGCGATGGTGCGCGGAGATGCTCGAAACCCACGTTTCCTACCCCATCCTTTGTTACTACCGCTCGCAGCACGACAACCAGAGCTGGCTGGCCTCCTTGACCGCCATCCTCGATACCTGTGCGCTCTTGATCGCCCTGCTGGACGGGGAGGAAACGCGGCAAGCACAGCTCACCTTCGCTATCGGGCGTCACACGCTGGTCGATCTTGGTCACGTTTTCAGCCTGGAAACAAAGGAGGCGCGCCTGCGCGAAGCTCCACTCACTCGCTTGGCGGACGAAGAATTCAACCGGCTTTCCAGCGCCCTTCGCCAAACCGGCTACGCGCCCCAAGGCGACCACGAGGCCCGCCTCCGCCTCAACGCCCTGCGCAAACTCTACGAACCCCATGCCTGCGCGCTTTCCGACTACCTGCGCATGGGGCTGCCGCAATGGCTGCCGCCGGCGACGGCGGAGCCCCGCAAAATCGATGCCTGGACCGTCATGCAGGATCTACGTTCGCCCGAAGCCCTGGCCAAACGCCTGTCCCGCCACGTCAGCCAGCAATCCACCGCCGCGAACCTTTCCTCCCACGACACGGTCCCGGAAGAATCGCTTTAAGTTCGATCAACCCGCAGGGCCAGATTCAGCGCGGGCCCGCCGCTGCCGCCGGTTGTGGGTTCAGCTTTTCCGTGGCAAGCTGCGCGGCCACACCCGGCTTCCCCTTGGCGTCCTTGTCATGATCTTTCAGCTCCGCATAAATTCCCCGCGCGCTCTCGTTTTGACCCATGGACGTGTACAGGGCGGCCAGCTGCAACTGTGCCAGCCCCGGCGGAACGGTACTGGCATGGCCCCTTGCGAGTTCCCGGTATAGCGTCACGGCTGCGTCCTTTTGTCCGGTTTGCTGGTAAAGTCCCGCCAGCGCCATCTTGCCCAGCGCCGCCGTGTCCACGTTCCATCCCTTCGCGACTTCCTTCAGAGTGCTTTCCGCCTGCGCCGTCTGCCCGGCTTCCATGTACGTCACCCCGGCGAAATACCTTGCCAGCTTGCCGGGCTCGGTCAGCCCGTATTGCTTGGCCACCTGTACAAATTGCCCGTTGGCCTGCCGGGCGCGTTCCGCCGTCGTCGGAAAGGATTTCATCCCGGGGGGCAACGGCTGATCGGGCTTCGCCACCGGTGTTTGATAAACCTGCATAGCCTCGCCGAAAGCGGTCTGCGCCTGGGCGGTCTGGTGGTGAAACAGGCTGTACACGATGCTCAGAATCAGAATCAGGCAAAGCACAACACCGATCAGAATCAGCGTCGAGCGACGATTCTTGCTCACCCACGGCACACTATTTTCCGTTGCCAGAACGTATTGTTCCGGCTGCCGGACGTCACGCTTGATTGCGGTATTCACTCAGGGTCCATCCTTGGAGAACATAAAAAAACAGGGGAGATCTTAAAAACAGGGGAGATCTTAAAAACAGGGGAGAACGAAAACAGGGGAACGAAAAACAGGCACCCATGAACCGGCGCCGGACATCGTTTCAGTTTAACAGGGGACCACTCGGAGCCCCGTTCGCGTTCGCTCCGCCACCCGGCCGGCGGCGGTGCCCGGCTGCGCAGTTCAGTGCGGAACGGAAAGTCTTGCCAATCGTGGGAGCCCTGACATAGTATCTGGCTCGCCACCGGTACAGTGCTTTTCCCGTCGCACGCGCCAGGTCGACCTTCGCCCTTTTTGCCCTTTGTTTTCTTCGCGCTAACTCCCCGGCAGGGTCCGGGGTCAGGAGCACCACCGGTTATGGCTTGGTACGCGTACTGCATCGCTGAACGCTCCGCATTTCCCGAACTGGCACACCATCGCCGTCCGGTTCCGCTCGAAGGGGTCCATGGCATGTTTGGGAGCCAGACCTTTCTTTTCCCCGCGGCCGACCTCACCGTCGTCGTCTCGGAACATTTGCCCGAGGATGCCCCCCGCACCCGCGGTCCGGAAGCGCCTTCCGCCGCTCGCGAACATGCCCGCGTTATCGCCGCCAGCTTCGCCCGTTCCACCGTTCTTCCATTCCGTTTCGGCACCTGTTTCGACGATGACGACTCCCTGCGCCGCTCCGTGCGCTCCAATCAACGCCAGTTCCTCGCCAATGTCGAGCGACTGCGCGGCAAAGCCGAAATGCACCTCAAGGTCCTGGTCGACGACACCTGCCCCGAAAAGGACGATCGCTCCGCCCAGGCCGCCGGCCAGGCCTACCTTTCCCAGTTGCGCCAAACCGCCGGCCGTCAGCGCGAACGCCAGACCCGCGCCCGCGCGCTTTCCGTCCAGATGCATCGCATGTTTCTTCCGCTGGAGGAAGAAATCACCTGCAAACGCACCGAGGCCGGCAAAATGCTGCTCGACATCGCCCACCTGGTCGATAAAAGAACCGTGGAACGCTACCAGAACAAGTACAGCTCCGCCACTCTGCAGCTGAAAGACTGCGCCATGCAGCTTTCAGGCCCCTGGCCGCCCTACCACTTCGTCCACGGAAACACCTCCCGCGCCCACGCCTAGGGCGGAACGGCGTACCTGGAAGCCTGCCGTGTTGCCCTTTGAGGTGTCATTCCCGTAGGGAATCCGCGTCCGCTGTTCAGGCCTGGCTTTCAGCCGGGCCTTTGCGCCGGCTCAGCACCGAAGACCGCCGCTTCCGGCGCTTGTCGCTGGCACCATCCACCATCTTCCAGAAACCGATAAAGTAGTCCACCGCGGAGATAATCGAAACCACCGTCATCCAGTAAATGGCCGCGATCGCGATCAGGTGGACACCGATCACCACGGGACCGAAAACCCACTCCACCCAGCGGTGGCTCAGGATCGCGGCAACGACGGAAACGATCTGGATCACGGTCTTCAGCTTGCCCACATCCGATGCCTGGATGGTGAACCCTTCCGAAACGGCGATCGAGCGCAGTCCGGAAACCAGAAACTCGCGTCCGATGACGACCACCGCGATCCATGGACGAACGATCCCCGGTGTATACGCCACCAGCACAATATAGGCCGCCGAAACCATCAACTTGTCCGCCAGCGGGTCCAGCAGCATGCCCAGCGTTGTGATCTGGCCGCGCTTGCGGGCAAAATACCCATCCAGCCCATCGGTGACCGAGGCCGCGATAAAAATCAGCGATGCAAAAATTTCCTGCTCGCCATGCGCTCCATGGAAAGGCGAATGGGCCGACAAAGCCCAGATCAACACCGGGACGGCGGCAATGCGGGAAAGCGTGATGGAGTTCGGTAAATTCACCAGCGACCCGGCGGGACGTGCGAAGGTAAATCCATTGTGTCACAACGTCTCGTCCGATTGATTGCCTCGTGAGCGACGCCTGGGGTCGATGCGCGGCGCGACGTATGCGCAAAGCTTCTCGAAACGGAACCTCCGCCCCTCAGACGGCGGACGCAATCCCGTGCGTCAGCGCATATCGGGTCAGCTCGGCCGTGGTGCGCAGACCGAGCTCATTCATCAGCGCCTGCTTGTGGTACTCCACGGTTTTCGGAGAAATATGCAGCGCCGTCGCAATCTCCTTGCTTGTAAGCCCTTCTGAAACCAGCGTCAGAACCTCACGCTGCCGCGGCGTCAGCGTGTCCGTGTTCACCTGCGTGGGGTCCGCCACCAACTCGTTGCGTATGCTCGCGGCCGCTTCCGCCAGCAGCGACGTAATAAACGACTTCCCCGCAAGCGCCGCATGCAGCGCGGTCGAAAGCTCCACGGCTGCCGATTGCTTGGCCACATAGCCCACCGCGCCGGCGCGAAAGGCCGCCCGCAGATACGGCAGCTCAAGCTGCTGTGTCACCATGATCACCTTGGCGCGGGGTACCAGATCGTGCAGCTGCACCGCCACCTGGATGCCGTTGGCGCCCGGCATCGAAATATCCAGGCAAACAATGTCCGGCAGCAATCGCGAGGCCTCTTCCACGGCAGCGGCGCCGCTTGAAGCAATCCCGACAACCTCATACGCCGGCTCCAGCAGGCGTGCGATGCCTTCGGCCATCAGCAGATGGTCGTCTACGATCAAGACACGGTATCTAGGGCCTGCCATGGGTCGGGACTTCCACGATAACAGACGTCCCTCGGCCCAGCGAAGACTCAACCCGCGACCGTCCGCCGGCAATGCGCGTTCTTTCCGTAATCGAAATCAGGCCCAGGCCGCTCGGGGCTTCCTCCGATTCCTGGTCGTAGCCCATGCCGAAATCCCGCACCTCCAGGTACAGTTGGTCCTCACGGCCCTCCAGCATCACCTTCACATGCGTTTTGCCGGCGTGCTTGGCCACGTTCCGCAGCGCCTCCTGGGTTACACGGTACAGGCTGGTGGCCGTGGCCGGATCGATGGTGTCCGGCAGGGAAGCCGTGATCAGCGTGGCCAACATGCCTTCCCGCTTGCCGAACTCATCCACCAGCTGCTTCAGCGCGGTCGGTAAACCGAGCTCATGGAGAATGGCCGGGTGCAGCCGATGCGAAATCATCCGTACGTCCGCGTTCATGGACGCTATGTCGGCAACGGCCTGGTCCAGCGCCTTGCCCCGGGCCGCCGGATCGGTCGCCGATTGCGCTTCCTGGCAAAGCAGCGCGGCCAGGCTCAACCGTTGCGCCACATCGTCGTGCAGCTCGCGAGCCAGGTATTTCCGTTCTTCCTCCTGCATCGTGAACAGGTGCGCGGCCAGCTCGCGCAATTCGTTCTGCGCCTGCACCAGGGTGCGTCCGGTCTTCTCCACCTCCTGCTGCAACGCCGCGCGTTCCAGGGCGCTCTTGCGTTCGGTCTCACGCCGCAGCGTCATGTCTTCCATCGTCAACAGGATCACGCGGTCTTGGTCCGTCTTCAGGGTCTGCGCCTTGATCAGAAAGGTACGCCGGTCCGTTGTGCTCGATGCATGCTCAAATTCGATCGGCTCCCCGTCCTCGTTCTCCGGCAGCTGCCCCAGCCGTTCGCCAAGATCGAAATTGCCCCACAAACGGCTAAACAGATCCGGCAGGAAGCGCCCTTGAAGCTGGGGCAGCTCCATCCGTGAAAGCTGCCGGAACGATGTGTTGGCCTCGCGAATTTCGAGACTCGTGTCCAGCACCACCACCGGCACCGGAACGCATTCCACCACGCAATCGGCAAACTTCTTGGCCACGCGCAGACTCTGCTGGCTGGTGCGCAGCTGGTGAATGTCCACCAGCATCATCACCAGGCCCTCAATCTTGTTCTCCGTCGTGCGGTACGGCCGAATCCGCAGCAGGTGCCAGCGGCCTTCCCGGTCCTGCACCTCTTCTTCCCGCATCGTGAGCGACTCCATCACCTCATGCAGCAACGGCTCGATATCCTCGATCGAAAGCTGCAATCGAATCTCGCGAAGCGATCGCCCAATGTCGGAGTTGCGTATATTCAGCAACCGTTCCATCGGTGGCGTGAATTGCCGCACTCGCAAATCCTCCGTCAGCATCAGCAACGGCATACTGACGCTGGTCAGCAGATTGCTCAAATCGTTGCCGGTCTCGGTCAGCACGGTGTTCCGCTGCTGCAACTCTTCGTTCACGGTTTGCAGTTCTTCGTTCGAGCTTTGCAGCTCCTCCTTGGTGGTTTCCAGCTCCTCGTTGGTGCTTTGCAGCTCCTCGTTGGCGCTTTGGATCTCCTCGTTGGCAGAGACCAATTCCTGGTTGCGAGCCTCCCGCTCTTCAATCAGCGATTGGAGATGCACGCGCGTCGACATCAGATCGTGACGCAGTTGACCGTTTTGCCGGTCCCCCTCTGCGCCCGTCAGCACCGTCGCCGGTGTGCCCTGCAATGCTTCCTTGAACGAATCGCCAAATGAATCCCCAAACGGGTCCGAGGCTTCCGTAAACAGCACAAGGTAGCATCCGCCCTGCTGTGTGCTGCTCGTGATAGGCACAATGTCGATCTGAACATGGCGTTGTTCGCCCGGCCGCGGAGAAAATTGCGCAATCCGCATCACCGGGATGCCTTCCCCGATCGATCGTTCCAGTGCCTCGCGTACCGGCTCCAGCAGCCCCTCCCGCAAAATGCGCAGCAGGTTCAAACTGGCCGTGCCGCTCGCCAGCTCCACATAGGCCGCGGTCTGTCCGCGCGCCTGCAGCACGTTCATCCGCTCGTCCACAATCAGCCCCGGCGGACCGAAACGCGCCAGCACCACGCGATCCGCCACCCTTTGCATCTCCAGTTCCGAAATACCGAGGGGAACATAGGAAGCCGGGGTCGGGGTAAGCACCTCCAGGTTGGACAAGCGGGTCATGGGCAGGTTGTACCCTCCCTGCAGACTTGTGCCCAGCTTGCAATAAATCTTGTTTTTGCGATCCGAGGCCGCAAACGCATCATCGTAATCGCGCAACGTTTCCGAGGATCCCAGCACAAGGTACCCTCTCCCCTTCAGCGAATAGTGAAACGTGGCAAGAATCTGCCGCTGCAGCGCATGCTTGAAATAAATCATCACGTTGCGGCAAAACACAAAATCCATGTGCGAAAACGGCGGATCCGTGCACAGGTTCTGCTTGGCAAACACACACAAATCCCGCACCCGCTTATTGATCTGGTACCCGCGCGGTGCCTTCACGAAAAAACGGCGCAGGCGCTCGTTGCTGATCTCGCTGGCCAGCGAATCGGGATAGGTTCCCGCACGTGCCATCTCGATCGAGCGCTCACCGGCATCGGTGCCGAAAATCTGCACCGCCGCATCGATCCGGTGCGCACTCATGTACTCCAGCAGCGCCATCGCGACCGAATACACCTCCTCGCCGGAGGAACAGCCCGCGGACCAAATGCGAATCGTGCTGTCCGGCGCGCGGTTTTCGAAAAAGGCAGGGAAAACGTCCGCGGTGAGCGCCTCCCACATCAAGGGATCGCGGAAAAAATGCGTCACATTGATCAGGACATCTTCCTGCAGGTTCTTCAGCTCGTCCTTGTGCGCCTGCAGATATTGCACGTATTCGGGCAGCGAATCCACCCGCAGCAGCAACATGCGGCGCGCAATCCGCCGCCGGATCGTGTCCGGTTTGTATTGCCGCAGTTCCAGCCCGGAGGCGACGCGCACCAGCGTGAGTATGCGGTTATAGGAAGCAAGGTCGCTGGGTACCTCGTCTTCCGCGAGCGCCCGCACGATCGGTTGCACAAATTGTTTGGCCAGCCGCGCCAACTCATACGCGATCTCGGTGGGCGAAAGCACGAGATCCACATGGTCCGCCGAAATCGAACTCAGGGGCATGCTGCTGTGCTGCGCCGTTTCGGGCGACTGCACCATCGCCACCCCGCCTTCGCCTTTCAGCGCTTTCAGCCCCAACGCACCATCGGAATCGGCGCCTGAAAGCACAACGCCGATGGCATGTCCCTGCTGATCGGCGCCCAGCGAGCGGAAAAACAAATCGATGGGGCGGGGAACACGCTCCGACGCCAGCCGCGCCTCCACATGGAAGCGGCCGTCGCGCATCTGGGCCGTCTGGTTCGGCTGCAGAATGTACAGGTTGTTCGGCTCCGGGCGGCGGCCGTGCTCAATCGCATGCACCGGCATTTTGGTGAAGTGTTCCGTGATCGAGGTCAGATGACTCGTGTGGTCGGGGGCCAGGTGCGGCACCAGAACAAAGGCCATTCCCGTATCGGCGGGCAGCAGCTCCAGCACCTTGCGCAGCGGCTGCATGCCCCCGGCCGAGGATCCGAATCCGACCACCAGGTAATCCAGCGCCGGCCGCCGATCCCACTCCTCATCCGCCGAAACTTTCTCCGCGGCAGCGTCCACGCCCACCGGCGCACCCTCGCTGCCTTGCTCCAGCGCATCGCTGCCCGCCTGGAGGGAAGGTGCCTCGATAGCAGCCTCAACCTCGTTTCGCTCAGGCAGCCCGTCGTCGATATCGCGTTGACGATTCACAAAACCTCACGGGCAACACCCGTGCGCGCCTGGCTACTTGAAAAACCGGCGGACGGGGACCACTCGCCACAGATTCAGTCTAGTAGCCTCCGCTGCGTTTTGCCCACCACCCTCTCCGCCAAAACCCGGATCCCCAACCGCTACCAACCACGTACCACCACGAACTACGCATACATCCCGCGCTGCTTGGTCGTATACGCCACCCGATCGATCGCCAGCATATACGCCGCGATCCGGTTATCGACATTGTGCGCCACGGCGTATTGCAGCACGTCCGTAAAGCTGTCGCTCATGATGCGGTCCAGCCGCTGATTCACCTCGGCCTCGGTCCAGAAATAACCCATACGGTCCTGCACCCACTCGAAATAGCTCGTGGTCACGCCACCGGCGTTGGCCAGGATATCCGGAATCACAAACACACCATTTTCCGCCAGGATTTCGTCCGCAATCGTGGTCGTCGGTCCATTCGCACCCTCCGCCACAATCCGCGCCCGAATGCCCGCGGCGTTGCGGCTGGTGATCACGTTTTCCGTCGCGCACGGGATCAGAATGCCGCAGGGATGCAGCAGCAACTCATCCTTGTCATACACCTCGGCCTCCCTAAAGCCGTGAATGGTGCCGGTGCGCGCCTTGTGCTCCAGCAGCTCGGATATGTCGAGGCCGTTGCGGTTGAACAGCGCCCCATCGAACTCCGCAATGCCGATCACCTTGTAGCCCTTGTCCCACAAAATCTTCGCCGTGTTCGAGCCCACATTGCCAAAGCCCTGCACGATCACCGTCGTGTCCTCCGGCCGCATGTTCAGGTGCTTCAGCGCCTCGTCGCACACCACCGAAACACCTCGTCCGGTAGCCTCGCGACGGCCGCGCGAACCGCCCATATTCACCGGCTTGCCCGTCACCACGGAGGTCACCGTCTGCCGCACATGCATGGAGTACGTATCCATAATCCAGGCCATGGTCTGCTCATTGGTGTTCATGTCCGGCGCGGGCACGTCCTTTTCCGGGCCGATAAACTCAATCAATTCGGCCGTATACCGGCGCGTCATGCGCTCCAGCTCGCCCTGGCTCATGCGCTTGGGGTCGCAGATCACCCCGCCCTTGGCGCCGCCGAACGGAATATTCACCACCGCACACTTCCAGGTCATCCAGCTCGCCAGCGCGCGCACCTCGTCCAGCGACACCTCCGGCGAATAGCGAATGCCGCCCTTGGCCGGCCCGCGGGCCACCGAATGCTGCACACGGTACCCCGTGAACACCTCCACCGATCCGTTATCCATCATCACGGGCAGATGCACGATGATCTCGCGGGTCGGGTAGCGCAAAATCTTCCACAGGCCGGGATCCAGGTCCAGCTTGCGCGCGGCCGTGTCGAAACGGGCCGCCTGCGCCTCCCACGGGTTGGTTTCCTGGGCGAGTGAAACGGCGGTCGGGGCGTGTGCTGCCATGCTGCTGTCCTTCTTTCCTGCAGGGATCGGGCTGGCGGCCAGCGCCTGCCCGGTCGGGACGAGTCGTTCTTTCACGGGTTCAACGGCCATACTGTCCTCCTTGGCCAACATCCTGTTGGACGCTTCGAGACGAGGCTCCGGGCCAACGCAGTCTCGCCGGAGCAGGGAGGACACACACCGGGGGGAAATCGCGTAATCGTAGGACGCTTGTGCCGCCCCCGGCAACCCCCCGAACGATGTATGCGGTTGGGTACTATGAGAGGTATGCCCGCTGGGAAAACCACGCCGGACCTCAACGAGTTCTGTCACTGGGCACAGGCGCACACCCTGGTTCCCGTCACACGAACGGTCGCCGCCGACCTCGAAACCCCGGTCGGCGCCTTTCTGCGTGTCGCCTCCGGAGAGCCCGAAGCCTTTCTGCTGGAATCGGTCGAAGGCGGCGAGCAGGTCGGCCGTTATACCTTCATCGGCGTCCGCCCGTACCGCACCCTCACCAGCCGCGATGGCGAAATCACCCTGGCCGAAGCCGGGCAGTCCCGCCGCTACACCGCCGACATCTTCGCCGAACTGAAGCGTTCGCTCGAAGGCCACACCCCCGCCAAGTTGCCGGGCCTGCCCCCCTTCACCGCCGGCGCCGTCGGCTTTTTCAGCTACGACGCCGTCCGCCGCATCGAGCGCCTGCCCGCGCTCGCCGTCGACGATCTGCACGTGCCCGAAGCCCACCTCATGTTCTTCGATCAGGTGCTCGCCTTCGACCACGTAAAAAAAGCCATCCACCTGGTCGTCACCGCGGGTGCCCGTTTCCCCCTCACCCCCGCCAACGCCGCCGCTGCCTTCGACGACGCCGAGGCCCGCCTCGACGAGCTCGAAGCGCTGCTGGAAGGCCCCTTGTCACGCCCGGAGCGCGCGCCCCTCGCCGCTCCTCTCGCCCTCACCCCCCGCACCGAGGCCGCCGACTTCCTCGCCGCCGTCGAGCGCACACGGGAATACATTGCCGCCGGCGACATCTTCCAATGCGTGCTTTCGCAACGCTTCGATTGCACCCCCGGCGTCGATGCCTTTGAAATCTACCGCTCCCTGCGCATCGTAAATCCCTCGCCGTACATGTTCTTTCTGCGCTTCGGGCTGGATGTGGATGGAAATGGGGCCGGGGCCGGGGAAGGGGCCGGGGCGTCCTCAGCCAGCGACACCAACCGCCGCTGCCACATCGTGGGCTCCTCGCCCGAGCTTCTCGTGCGTGTAAAAGAAGGCCGCGTCGAATACCGTCCCATCGCCGGCACACGTCCCCGCGGTGCCGACGAGGCCGAAGATTTGGCCCTCGAGCAAAGCCTCCGCGCCGATGCCAAAGAGGTCTCCGAACACATCATGCTCGTCGATCTGGGCCGCAACGACCTCGGCCGCGTGAGCGAATACGGCAGCGTTCGCGTCAAGGACCTCATGTTCGTCGAGCGCTATTCGCACGTCATGCACCTGGTCACGGCGCTTGAAGGCCGGCTCCGCGCCGGGCTTTCACCCATCGATGCGTTTCGCGCCTGCTTCCCCGCCGGCACGCTGTCCGGCGCGCCCAAAATTCGCGCCATGGAGATCATCGAAGAGCTCGAACCCGTGCGCCGCGGCGTCTACGGCGGAGCCGTCGTGTACGCCGATTTCAGCGGCAATTTCGACAGCTGCATCGCCATCCGCACACTTTTCCTCGACGGCGAAAAGGGCTACATCCAGGCCGGCGCCGGCGTCGTTGCCGACTCCGTACCGCAAAAAGAGTATGAGGAGTGCGGGGACAAGGCGCGCGCCGTGGTCAGGGCCATCGAGCGGGCCAGGGAAGGCTGAATGTGTGTCAAATGCGGACTGTTTGCTCGCCGCAACTTAGCAATTTCACCCAAAGGTAACCTCCATTCTCTAACTGGTGCAACCCGTCGTGACGAAGGCGCAGCCGGCACCCGATGCTATACTCGCCCGAGTTCGTAGTCAAAAGTTATGCCGGAGAATGGTATGGTCGCTGCAAAGTCTGTCGCTCTGATCGAGCCCGTGGGTGGTCACGGGGGCATGGATTACTACGATCTGGGCCTTTGCCAGGGGCTGTTGAACGCCGGTTGGGAGGTGGGTTGGTATACCTGCAGCCAAACCTCCGAACCCACGTTGAAATCAGTCGGTTTCTATCCCGTTTACAAGGGCATCTGGGGCAAAGCGAATAAGTTTCTCCGCGCTGGGAGGTATCTCGCGGGCAGCCTAAAAGCGCTTTCCCAGGCTTCCTCCTCCGGCGAAAAGATCGTGCACTTCCATTTCTTCCACGGCGCCGCCGAAGAACTGATGCTGCTGACGCTGGCCAAGTTATACGGCCGTAAGATCGTAGTTACCGTGCACGATGTAGAATCATTCGCCCACACCGGCGCACCCGCCTCCGGCACCGTAAGCAAAATCTATGGCATCGCCGATAAGTTCATCGTGCACAATGCCGTTTCGCGCCGCGAACTGATGCAGGCCCTCGGTGCCGACCCGGCCAAGATCAACGTCATTCCGCACGGCAACTACCTCAGCAGCATTCGGGGCGTACCCTCGGCCATAGAAGCCAAAGAAACCCTCGGCATCCGGCCGGAGGCGAAAGTCGTTCTGTTTTTCGGCCAGATCAAGGAAGTGAAAGGCCTCGATCTGCTGTTGGAAGCCATGCCAGCCGTCGCTGCGGCCGTCCCCGAGGTCGTCCTCGTCGTTGCCGGCCGGCCCTGGAAGAACGATTTCGCCCAGTACGGGGAAATTCTCGATCGCCTCCATCTGAACGACCGCGTACGCCTCCACATCCGCTTCATCCCTGACGACGAGGTGTCCACCTTCTACGCCGCCGCCGATGTCGTCGTTCTTCCCTACCGCCGCATCTACCAGAGCGGCGTCGTCCTGCTCGCCATGAGCTACGGCAAAGCCGTCCTCGTCTCCGACCTGCCCGGCATGACCGAAATCGTCACCGACGGAACCAACGGCTACGCCTTCCCAAGCGGCAATTCCGAAGCGCTCGGCAGAAGGCTCATCGAAAGCCTCCAAAACGACGCAGCCCGCGAAACCGCCGCCAAACAGGGCCTTGACTACGTCAGCACCCACCACGACTGGAAGGAGATCGGCCGCCAGACCGGCGAGGTCTACCAATCGCTGCTGAGCTGAGCAGCCGGCAGCATGGCTTGGCCGGCGACCGCTGCACGATTGTGAAGTTTCGATCCCATCGGCGGTGCATGGGGGAGACGCTGCAAAGCCGGGCGATAATGGGGACGGGAACAGACCCCCAAAAAAACGCCACCCTCAGTCCGCTGCGTCCCGAACATCTGAATCGGCGGCGCGGAGCAAAGAAGCCAGCCAAGGGAGTTATGAACGAGACCGAAGAGACAACAGGAGATACAGGAGGGCAGTCGGTACCCATTCACCCGGAGCAGGCATCTCTCGTATCTTCGCAAACGGCCGACCCCGTCGACGATGTCGCGGGAGGCCCCGTAGCGCAGGTCAACACGGCACGAGCCTACTCGAAAAATGTCATGGTCAGCGGCGTGAAGATGGCCGTATTTGCGGGAAGCGGCCTGCTGTTACCGGCCTACCTCACCCATCATCTCTCTTCTCTGGCCTACGGCGGCTGGATCCTCATCCTTCAGCTCGCCAGCTACATCACCTACCTTGACCTCGGCATGCAGACCGCGATCGCTAAGTACATCGCGCAGTATTCGGCGGCAAACGATCCGGATCAATGCAACAAGCATGCCAGCGCGGGTTCGGCCATCAGCTGCATCACCGGCCTGCTCGGAATCATTTTGAGCGTCATTCTGGCGGCATCTGTTCATCGCATCTTTAAAGGCATTCCCCCTGCAATGGAAAGGGACGTAGCCAGGGGTGTGCTTCTGGTTGGCAGTTCGACCGCCATTCTTCTCGCTGCTTCACCCTTCGCTTCGATGTTTATCGGTCTGCAGCGCTACGCCGTTCCGACCTTTCTTCAAATTGCCAACAAGGTTTTGTACGCTCTTGTGCTGGTGGTGATGGTGGCACAACATCGCAGCCTTACGCTGATGGGCGCTTCGGTAGCGATTCTCAACGTCGTTACAGCCCTGCTGCAGGTAATCACATGGAAAGTGTTGCTGCCGGACATCAAGGTCAGGCCGTCGCTGGTGGTGTATCCCATTGTCAAGCAGATGGTGGTGTACTGTGCCGTGCTCGGACTTTGGTCATCCGGGATGCTGATCATTACCGGTTTGGACACTACGGTGGTGGGCCACTTCGATTTCAAGGCAACGGCTTTTTATGCGGTCGCCGCCACTCCGGTCACCTTTCTGGCCATGTTGCAGCACGCCGCTCTCAATCCGCTGATGCCCGCCGTTTCCGCCCTCAGCGTCACGCGTACACCCGGGCACCTGGGCAATCTGCTCAGCCGTACCACGCGCTACATCGCGCTTGTGCTTGAGGTGTCTGGACTGCCCCTGATCCTGTTCGGCGCACTCGTGCTGACAATCTGGGTCGGCCCGAACTACGCCCAGCACAGCCTTGCCCTGATGCGTATCCTGTTGCTGGCCAGCATCGTGCGCAACATCTGCGCTCCCTACGCCACCATGGTCGTCGCCACGGGACGGCAAAAAGCTGCCACGCTTTCCGGCATTGTCGAGGCGATCGTCAATCTGGTCACCAGCCTTATACTCGGCAAAATGTACGGCGCCATCGGCGTGGCGGCCGGCACTCTCATCGGCGCTGTTGTCGGGGTTCTGGTCCACTTTACGGTTAGCATGCCACGAACTCAGGACACCATAGAGGTATCCCCGGGACAACTGTTCGCCCGGGCCCTGATCCCTGCCGGGGCAGCAGCCCTTCCCACAGCCGCCCTGCTGTACTTCTTTTGGAAACCGGTCCTTGTCCCCTACACCGTGGCCATCATCGTGATCTGGTCCATCGCGACGGCCGCCCTGGCCTGGAAGCCCGGACTCAACGTCTCCGAGCATCTACAGATCACATCGAAACTGAAACAGCGGCTAGGCCACTTCTCCTGACGTGGGTAGGGAAGGATAAAACACCCGCTATGAGCGTGAGGCGGAGCGGCTACCGGATTGCCCCCTCAAAAATCCCCTTCACCGCTTCTCCCCACGCATCCCAGTTCAGCCTCTCCTCATATTCATCGCGACTCCCCCGCACCAACTGCGCATAGGTTCCGGGATCGCGGCAGATCTCCACAATTTTCTCTGCATACGCCGCACCTTCCGCCTCCCCGGGCAGCAGGTAGCCGTTCACGCCTTCCCGAATGACACCGCCCACGCCCCCGGTATCGCGCACCAGCGACGGCAGACCATGCGCGCTCGCTTCACACAACACAATGCCAAGTGCTTCCGTGGAGGTCGGGAAAAGAAAGAAGTTCGCCTCCAGAAACAGCGCGGAAAGCTTCCGGCTCTGCTCCGGGTCGTTCTTGTTCAGAAAGGGAACAACGGTGATTCGTCCATGCGTGTACTCCGGCGGCGGTGTGCAGCCGCAAACGACCAGGTGCGCATCCACATTCCTTCGCCGCAGTTCCGCCAGGCACTGGAATGCGATCGCTCCGCCCTTGCGCTCCCAACTCACCCCGATCCACAGCAGATGCACGCCGTTTCCGAGCGAATGCGCCAGGGCGTCCCCCCGTGAAGGAATCGCCTCGTTTTGGAAATTCGCCCCATACGGCACAACCGTCACCTTGGCCGCCGCAATCCCGTAATGCTCGACCACGGTCCGCGCCGCCCATGCCGACGGCAGGACCGCAGCCGCCGCTTTGTCCAGGGCCGCTCGCTGGATCCGCTCTCCCTCGGCCCGCGCAAACTCGAACAGCGACGTGTACATCGTGTAGTAGTCCACCGCATCGGCCCACGTCATGTCCGTGTGATACACGATCGGCACATCCGTTTGTAGGTCCGCAATCTCCACCGACGCAAAAGGCGCAAACAGCACATCGCACCTCGCGGCGACAATCCGCGGGGCGAACAGGCGGGCCGCATGCCGCGTCAGCGTACGCCCGTGGATGGGGGAAATCCTCCGCTTCAAAACGGCTTGCGTCAGCCTGTTTACAATCTGGCCGCCACGCAGCAACGCCCGGCTCGTCCGCGTGGTATCCGGGCCCAGGTGCACCACTTCACCCACGTGCCGCTCCAGCGCCTTCGCCATGAAATAAAGTGTGCCGGAAGACGCGAGGACATCCCTTGTGTCGTCCCGCTGCACGATGCCGATCCTCACCTGAGCTCACTCCTACAACAAATTCGCTGCCGGCCCGTTCGCATGCCTCATCATACCCGCGGCTGTTCGTCCCATTTCGGGAAGGCCATCCATCTTGAAACGCGCCGAGCGCATGTATCCTCAACCACATGGCGGCGCAGGAAAAATTGCAGGCGGTCGTGGTCCTCTACAAGAGCACGGTGAACAGTTCGGCGACGTTGCAGTCCATGGGCGGCATCCTTGCCGCGCATCCGGCCTTCCGTCAACGGATGGATCTGCTCGTCTACGACAACTCCCCGGAACCGCAGCCCGCAGACGATCTCGAATGTTTTAGCGAACGGGTTGAGTATCGCCATGATCCCAAAAATGGCGGGCTGGCCACCGCCTATGGCTATGCGCTCGAACGTGCCGAGGGAGCCGGGCTTGCGTGGTTGCTTCTGCTCGACCAGGACACCACCCTGACCGCGGAACTCTTCGCCGAGCTGTTCTCTGCCATCGACGCGGGGCCACCGCCGCAAGTCTGCGCGATCGTCCCCAAACAGGTGCGCGACGGCGTTGCGCTTTCACCGCGGCTGGTTCGTGGCGGCCGCGATCTACCGGTAAACACCGGCCTCGCGACCGAGCGCCTGACCGTCTATAACTCCGCCGCATGTGTGCGTGTAGAAGCACTTCGCGCCATCGGCGGCTTCCCCCCCGAGTTTCCGCTCGACTACCTCGATCACATCGTGTTCCATCGTCTGCAGGCAGGCGGCGGCCGCCTCCAGGTCCTGCCCGTCAGCATCGAACATCAGCTTTCGGTCAAGAACCTGGCAGCGGAAATGAGCCTGGAGCGCTACAAGCGCCTGCTCCGCGCCGAATGGGTCTTCATCCGCGAAGTCAAACCCAAAGGTGGTGTGCCCGTTCAGCGAATCCGGTTGATACAACGCGCCCTTAGCCAGATGAAGCTGCCGGACAAGACCTTTGCGAAAGCCACGCTCGCTTCAGCCTTCACCCTGCATGGCACGAGTTAAAGCTGCTGGCGTAACGGTGGGGTGTCCGCCGTCATCGGGGTGTCCACCGTCATCCTGAGCCGGAGCGAACGATCTCTGGGTTCTGCTCGCGGCTCCGGTACACCCTGCGGCAAGGCGCTGCCGCGAAATAGCCGTCCGTCAATCCCGATCGGATCCGATCCGTTGCATTTGCGATGCGGCGCTCTCTCCTTTGTCATCCCCCCAGGGATCCGCTTTGCGCCGCTCTCAGCGCTCGACGAGCGGCCCTACGCCGGCTGCCGCCGCAGGGCTGAACGCACCTGCTTGCGCACCAACGATTGCAACAGCGGGCTCACCCGCCAGGACCACATCAACCCAAGCGCAAGCAGAACCAGCTCGGCCAGCATACCCCGAGACAGGATCGTTCTGGGCGTGAACAATGTCGCGAGCACAACAAGCGCTCCACCCGGCAAAACTCGCGTCCATCCCGGTGTCTGGCCCGCGACCACGAACAGCAGAATGGCATCGATGGTGACGCGCAGCGTCCATGCCCAGGCCGCCCCCAGCAAACCGAAATAGTGCAAACCGAACCACAGCACCAGTAAAAACGGCACCACCTCGGCGGCATGAAACTTCGCCGGCAGGTCCGGCCGGTTGATGGCGTTCAGATGCGCCGCCGGAACATACGCCAGACTGTTTACCCAGATGCCCACCAGCAGGGCGACAGCCACAGGAATCGCATGCTGCGCGAAGCTTTTGCCCACCCATAGCTGCATAAAAATCGCAATCCCCCCCAGGGCCGCAATCACCACGGGCGTCATCACCGCGCTCAGGGTCGTGACGGCATCGCTTGCCATGCGGGAACTGTCCGCCTGGTTTGCGCGGGAAAGTCTCGGAAACAGGCTGCTGACCAGCGATCCCGGGAGAATGGAAAAGCGGCTTACCAGGCTCGAGGGAACTGTATAAAAAGCCACCGCTTGCGCGCTCAACACACTGCCGATCAACATGCGGTCAATAGAATCAAGAATCGGGCTGAGCAGGTTTGTAATCACAACCCAACCCCCATAGGAAAACAGCGCTTTCAATCGACTGCGCTCAAACCCGCCTCCCGTTCCGAGTGGCAAAATTCCGATCAGCGCCACAAAGGACGGAATAGCCCCAGCTGTGCGTGTCAACAAAACTGCAGGAATCAGCCACGTCAAGCTCGGGCCATGCCAATACGCCACGCCCAGCGGGACCAGCTGGGTGAGAAATGCATTGAAGACGTAAATGGCGTTGTAGGTTCCAAAACGGTCGCGCGCCTGCAATGCGCCGCCTAGAATCGCGGTAGCCACAGACACCGGGATGGAGGCGGCCAGCCAGGGTAGGCTGGTCATCACCTCGCCGCGCATCGACGCCGGCATCTTGAACGTCGACATGAACAGCGGCCGCGCAGCCAGGTACAGCACAATTCCGCCAACCAGGCCGAATCCAAGGTTCACGACCAGTGCGGTCCAAAACACGCTTTCGCGTTCGCGCGCCTGCTCGTCTCCATTCAGACGGGCAATGTGGAACAGCGCCGCACGTGTGATGCCGGGATCGAATAAGCCGAAATAACCCAGAAATAACCAGACAATGGCCAACACACCATAGCGGGAGTCGCCGACCAAGCGAAGATACATCGGCACCGTCACGATGCCGACAATCATCGGCACAAGCGAGCCGAGCAGGTTGTAACTGGTGTGCTTCAGAATGCTCAATGAGACCCCGCGACCGCCGCCATCAGCAGGTCGGTCTTTTCAAGACTGATCACCCTCGGTGTTCGCGTGTCCCGAAGAGTCGTTCGCATTGTGGTCCTTACCGACTGGCGGAAATGCCCCGTGTTCCGAGCATAACAAGGAACCCGCCAGACCCTTTGCCCCCAAGCTGACACTTTTGGGTGTTGGTATCGATGGCAGCAGACCCCTCGTGTCCGGAATTGAGAAAAGTCACTTACAGCAGTTCTCCTGAGAGAGGGGGAGCAAGGAAGGGCTGCTCGCGCCGTCTTTCGTCCAGGGAAAGGCGGCATCGGCCCCCTCGTCCGACGTCACGGTACCAGGAGAACTGCTCAGAAGAATCACCAAGGCGCCCAGTCTCACGGCAGCAACTCGTCCACCGCTTTGACCTTGCGATGCCGCCAAAAGTCGGCAGCCCCTTTGAACATGGCCGCGACCGCGTCAGTTCGCCGTCCCAGAAGAAACGGTCCCGCACGCCTCGCGATGAAAGCAGGGAAGAAGATGAGCGCCGTCAACCTGTTGCGCCCGTGAGCATACATGGACAAATTGAAAAGCCGGTTGCGAATCACATGAAAAGCGTAAAAGGGCAGCCTTGGGTTCGTGACCGCCCAAAAATCCGTGCGGTTTTCCCCTTCCGACTTACTTCCGCCCTGGGCGCGATGCAAAATCAGCACCGACGGCACGTAGCGAATGGCGAAACCTTTCGCACTCGCCCGTAGGCACCATTCCACATCCTCCTCATACATAAAAAACCGCGAATCGAAGCCCCGTACAGTCTCCATCGCACCCCTGCGCATAAACAGCGCGCAGCCGGACGCAAACGTAACGTTACGCTCCTGCAGCGCGGTCGGCGCATCCACGCTTTCGTTGAACCCGGGCGCCACGGCACTCGCACGCCGCCAATCGACATCACCCCCGCCATACCAAAGCCTGTCCGGGTGGTCACGGTACGCGATGCGAGGCGTAAGTATGGATAGCTCCGGATGTTGCCCAAGATAGCTCTCCAACTTGGGGATGGAGTCTGGAAAAACAGCGGCATCATTGTTAAGCAGAAACAAAAACTCGCATTCGGTGTGCGCCAGGGCCCACCGAATCCCCATGTTGTTGCCTCGTCCAAAACCCAGATTCTCCGTAGCCTGCAGGAGCTTGACACCCGGAAACTGCTCCAGGGCGGCACGTAACTCGGGGTCGTACGGGGTCGTATCTACAACAACAACCTGCACCGGCACAAACGACGCCGCCAGCGAAGCCAGGCAGACCACCGTATCCGCCGAGCCCCGATAACTGACGATCACAACGCAGGTTTTCGACATAACGTGGGCAAATCCTTTGGACACAGCAGGGCCGCTCAGCAGATCGCTCGCGGCTTTGTTGGGCTTTACGCTTGGGCCGGCTCGCGGGTCGGTGCGGACGGTGCGGGCAAAGCAAGCGATCCGGCCGGCACGGCGTCCTCCTCCTGCATCAGGCGCTCCAGATCGAATCCGGGAGCAATGTGCAGGTGGTCGAGGTGTAACGCAAAAGAAGGCATGGGCACCCAAAGTCTCGCACGAAGCCCAAAAACGTTTTGCCAGGCGCTGTACAACCAGGCCTTCACCAAAATCCGCCCAAAAAGGTTGTCATTGGAGGCGTAGCGCAGCATACTGACCACGTTGAAGACCCTGTACTTGGTTAGGCTAATCCAAAGACTGGTGTCATAGTTGCGACGCTCATAACTACGAAAAATACGTTGGTACCGCCGCAGACTGCTTTGTGTGGTCAGAAACGTCAAGCAGGTAGAGGCCGCATTCCGCCAGTGGAGGCCGTGATAGACCTGCACCCACTTGGGAAAATCGTGAAAGTCGAGATTGTAATCGTCCGGATGATCGAAGGGGGAGACAAACTGCACATTGTTTCCGTGCCGCATAAACCCAATCAGACTGGAGAAGTTCACAGGACGATATAAGTAATCATCTTCCGCGAAGTAAATCATCTCCGCATCCCCTTGCGACAAAAGGATATCGATCTGCTTGGAGAACGTTCCGTGGTTGCCCGCCTTTTCCAGAGGAACAAGAACCAGGTCCTCTGGAGCAAAGTAACGTTGAAATAACTGTTCGTACTCGACAGGGCAACCATCCAGAATGGCCCAGACTTTCACCTTCAACTGACCTAAACAACGCTTGAAAGAGCGCAGACACAGTTCGGCTTGGCGCAGTTTATCTGAATCAAACGGCAAACCATGTGCCGGCTTTGAAACCTTCGGATAGATGCGGTAGGCAACAGCCAAGTCGAACATCGCAGCTCCCAAAGGTTCTATCTGGCAAACAGGGCGGCATCCGCCACGGATACAACAATGCCGGGGCCGCCGCCCTTGATTGCAGCCTTTAGCTCATTGGTCGGAACGAAAAGAATATCGTCGGGTTGCAGGGTCAGATCGGGTTGCGTGCCCTTCAGAATCTTTGCCACGTTGATGTCGATCAGAGTCTGCTGACCGTTTTCTTTGCGAACGATGTGGCTGTCTCCCGATGCGGCCTCAAAGCCAACGCCTCCCGCCAAAGCAATCAGCTGGGCAACGGTTGTGCGGCTGGAATTCTTCAACTGGTAGCCGCCTTGCACTTTGAATGCACCCACTGCATAGACAACGCCCACCTTGTCCACCCGGATGTGATCTCCCGCAAAAACAGGAATGCGTCCCCAAATGGAATCGGAGGGTTGTGGACCCAGCGGTATGCGCACAGGCACACCCAGCGAAGGGCGGAACAGGGTTACGGTGTAGCTTGCCGGCGAGTTCGAAGACGAACTTCCTGCGCTCTCTATAAACCCGGCGGCTTGGCTCAGGTAATCGGCGACGGTAAGATTCCCAACGGCTGGGAAAATCCCGGGCCTCGTTACGTTGCCCAGCACTGAAACCACCCCCGTGGGTCGCAACTCCGAAATGACGGTGACCTGCGCATCGCGAACCATGCCCTTGGCACCCAGCGCGTTCGCGATGCTTGCCTGTAACTGTTCCGTGGTTAGGCCGGCAACCTGCGTCCGTCCGATGAGTGGAAAAACAATCGTTCCGTCATCACTCACCCGCTGCTTGTCGGCATAGGTGTCAATACCGTAGATCTGAACGCTAAGCACGTCATCGGTTTGGAAGACCAGAGGCGGGCGCTTGGCATGCAATAGCGCATCGAGCTCCGCTCTGTTTGGCAGGTCAGCATCGCTCGGCGAACGGGAGGGCAACGACGCGTTTACGCTTTGGCCCGGCAAGGGAACGATCAGGGCTGCCAACGACAGCACCGCTATACATAGAGATCTCATCAGGCAGTCCCCCTTGCATCCGCGGTGTACATCCTGCGGTAGCCTCGGTATGCGATTCCTTGGTGGCCAAGACTCACGTCATTGAGGATATAACCGTACACGGGCACACCAGCGCCGCGCAGAACAGTTTCGGAGCGTTTCACAACGGCCCGGCCCGTGAGACCATTCCGCATCACCAGCACGGTTCCATCCGCCAGGTGTCCCAAACTCAAGACGTCGGAAAACCCCAAGGTGGGTGGACTGTTCAGCACAACATAGTCAAAGCTCTCTCGCGCCGCCGTAAGCACATTCCGCATCTGCGGTGAGTCCAGCAGGACCCCGGCCCGCACATCGGGCCGAGCACCGCTCACGACCACTCGAAGGTTCGGGAGGGAGGCTACGGAATGGACGCTGTCGGCAAAAGCCGACTTGCCCGCAAGGACCTCGGCAAGCCCCGGAGTCGCGGCCAGATCGAGCTTGGTGGCCAGCGTCCCCTGCCGCAGATCACAATCCAGCAACAATACTTTCGCCCCGTGCTGTGCAAGAACCGCAGCCAGGTAGAGCGCCGTTGTGGATTTGCCTTCACCCGGCTGCGCACTGGTCAGCACCAGCACCTTATGCGGGGGCGATGCGGCTCCGGCGTTGAACAGCGAAGCACGCACACTGTCAATTGCCTCCATATAAGGAGAATCGCCCATGCTCTCCGAGAGAGAATGGCCGCGGCGGAGATGGGGAAGCATGCCCAGCGCAGGGAAGGAGCTTGCGCGGCGAGCCTGCTCGGGGGTCTGGATACGGGTGTTCAACGCTTCCGCGATAAGGGCGAGAATAAAGCCCAGGAACAAGCCGGCCAGAAGGGAACCGATGTAAAACGTCAGACGCCCAGGCGGTGCCGGCTTTGTCGGTACATCGGCGAGATCGACAATATCGACCTCACCCCCTTCCAGCCCAGCCGTGATCCCGGCCTCCTGCAGGCGGGAGATCAGGCCTTCGTAAAGGGTGCGGTGCGCCTGGTAATCATGCAGCAGGATGATGTACTTCACCATGTCGCCGCGCTGACTGAAAGCCTGACCCTGCTTGCCGGAAAGCGCCTTTTCCGTCATCTGCTCATTGGCCGTGGCCGCCGAGTAGGAAAGCCTGGCCTGGTTCAGAATACGGGATTGTTCCGCCTTCACCTGGCGAGTGGTTTCATCCAGCTGCGACTTGAGTTCCTTGATCTCCGGGTAGTTGGGACCAAACTGCGCAAGCAGGCGCGCGTAATTGCTGGATTGGGTCGCCTGGGCACTGCGCAAGCTCTGCAGCAAACTGCTGGTGCTGCTTCCGCTGGCACCGCTCCCCCCCAGAAGATTGACCTCACCCTCGATCAGGTTCGGGTCAGACTCTTGCAGAAAGCGATATTTCGCCTCCGCCACAATCCGTTCCACGGTGGCATCGCTGGCGGCCTTGCCGATGGTGGTAAGCGATTGGGCAAAAAGCGAGTCGTTGCCCGTCTCGTTCATCCCAATGAATCCAAGCTTTGCCTGCAGGCTGGTCAATGCCGTTTGGTCGTTCTCCACCTGCTGCTTCAAATCATCAAGCTGCTTTTCCAGCCATCCCGAAGCTCGCTTCGAAGCTCCATACCGGGTCTCAAAAAGGTATTCCACATAGTCATTGATCAGGGTGTTGACCAGCTTGGCCGAGAGCGCGGGCGAAATCGTGGTCGCCGTCACCCGGATGATCTCGTCCTTGGGCTTGTGCACCACAGCGATCTTGGCTCGCATCTCCGCCAGGGTACGGTCGCGAACCAGCGGTTCGTCCAGCGACTCCCGCCTCCCTGCCTTGCCGCCGCCGAATTCCGGTGTGTTCGCCAAATCAAGATCCTTGGCGACCTTCAAGTACAGGGTACGGCTCTGCAGGATGTCGACGTACGGTGCAATCTGATCCGCAATCTCGACCGACGCAGGGGCCACCTGCGAAGCACGATACTGACTGGTCGCGCCCGGCTGCACGCGCAGCATACTATCGGCCGCGTACTTGCGGGGGGCGAGCGACAGGAGAATTCCGATCGCAACACAGAAAAGAACTGTGGCCAGAAAGATCGCTTTGTGTCGAAACAGCACACTCCAAAGATCAGATACGGCTAATTCTTCGGAGTTTGCCGCTCCCACATAACTGTTGCTTTCGGTCATCTTCCCAAGGTCCTTGGGCCTGAGTATAGCAGTGCAGCTTTTTGCGCGGCGAAAACTTTCGTCACCTCCCGTCAACACCAGCGGGCACAGAGTGTCTCATTCTGAGACAACAAAATGCATAGCAGGTGGCCTGCTCCCCCGTTGCGATCTACATCGAGGACAATGGGCCAAGTCAAAACCGCCGCCCGAAGGACTGACGGGCACGGCCTCAGAGACCACTCCCTCGACAATGGTTAACCTGCCGCGACAACGGCTGACCAGGACACCAGCCACTCGTGTCTCTCCCCCTTCTGCGAGTCGAGAAAGGGAAGAGCCACAAGATCCGCCAAGCCTCGAAAGTTTGTCGTGCCTCAGCTTCCCAACTGAACGGGAACGGTCGCCGAGGTTTGACCGTCCGTGTCAGTGACGGCGATCCGGATGGAAGTGTAGTTGCTCCGGATATAACTCGGGATGAGGAACGACAAGCTGTTGGTTTGGCAACTCACGCTATTCACTGTGGTGAGCGCCGTTGTGCTGCCGCCCGTGGGAGCGTAAATCTGCACGGTGCAGGCAGGGGAAAAGTTCGTTCCGATCGCCCAGATCGCCTGGTTGGCATTACCCCCGACCCCCGCCACCGCCAGGGTAGGCACCGGTTGAATCGCAAGGTATATCGGTTGCGAAGCGTGCGCACCCGGGTTGGAAACGATCAGGTTCACCGCGCCGAAGTTGGTTAGAACGTTGCGTGGGATAAGGAACGACATGTTGTTTGAAGCACAATTCGGGGAAGTGACCGTTGCAATCGGAGAGGTCGCCGTGCTGTTGGGATCAAAAAGCTGTACCGAACAGGCAGGGGATATGTTGCTCCCAATCGCCCAGATCGCCTGATTGGAAGGCCCCCCCAGGCCCGCAACCGTCAACACCGGCGCGCTGCCGTCGGTAGCCGCAATGGTCTTCGCGTCCAGCACGACCTGCCCACTACCGCTTGTGCCAGTGGAACCCGCGACGCCGGCCGGTGCCTGAACGGCGACTGTGCCCTGATTCGAAAATAGGGTAAAGCTGGATGGACTCAGGCCAAGGGAGACCGTTGCCGTCCCCGTTGAGGTAGTTGTGATGTTAGCCGCGTTCGGCACCGCCGTGCCGTTCATGGAAAGCACCACGTTGGTTGCATTGGAGCTTGACCAACTCGCAATTGTCGTACAGGTACTTTGCCCTGCCTGTAATGTGCACGGTTGAACCACAATCGTTCCACTCGGCGATGCATTGCCACCGTACGCACCGTAGCTCGCCGGTGGGGACGCATCCGCGTTCGCTACGCTGACGCTGGCTGGCCATTGATCGATATAGGAAATCGTCAAGGGAATGTGAAGAAGTTGATTTTGTATGGCGGCCATCTGCCCGGCATCGTTGTAAGACGTCTCCTGCAGCACAATCGGTTTGGCGGTTTCGTGCGCACCTATCAGTTCCTGGTAGCAGTACCAAAGCTCATCGTTGCCGTAATCATCGATAGCATAGGTGCTGGGACGCGTGCCAGCCCGATCGTATTGTGCGATGGCGGTGGTCAATGTTCCGAAGCTGTAGGCGATGCTGAAACCATAGCTGTCCGCACTTCCATAGTTCCGGATGTAATCCGCCCAAAGGCGGGTTGTGTAAGCGGAACTCTGGCCGTCCGCGTAAGTTGACCCATCCGAATTCAGCAGGTGAGGTATACCCCCTACCTCGACACCTAAGTCGTACATGCGTGTTACCGAACTTCCGGCGAGCGCTGCCTCGGCGACCTGACGTGTGCTGAAAATGAACGCCTCATCCTGTTGAAACGTCGCCTCGTTCCAGGTATTTGCCCAGCTTACCGGACTTGCCGCCCCAATCGGCGCGAACCGAATCGTTACTTGCGGATAGCCGATAGATTTGATCAAGCCTAGAACCGCCGTCAGGTTCTGCTGGTTCTGCGTGGATAGGCGTCCTCCAGAAGAATCCATAAACGCGCCGTCGATTACACCGTCCGAAGGTGTGCTGGAGTTGCCAAAGGGCAGGTACCAAAGAATCAGCGCGATGTTCCGTTGCCCAGTCTTATACATTTGCCGCAGTTGGGCTTCGACCAGGCCCGGCGCCAAGTTATACTGGCCGATCACCACCCGCTGGTTGCCGTCCCAGCTTTCGTTATTCTGCACATAGAAAGGGTAGTTGGACCCGCCCGTGGTAAGAATCTTGCCCTGGCCCGCGCCCGCCACCGGACCGTACCAGCAAGCTTTGGAGTAACCCGGATCGGCATCGCCAAACGTTCCGTTCGAGCAACTCACGGTGCCCGTAACGGTTTGGGTTAGAAAGTGTCCGCCGGCTTTCGGCGAAGCTCCCGTGGCCGAGCCGAAGATCACTTGGGCCTGCCCATAGACAATACATCGGCCGTTTTCTCCCGCGCAGCGGGAAAACCACGCCGGCACGGAAGCGGCGACGGTGCTTTGGGAAGGCGTTTGCGCATGGATTCCGCCAAGAAGTGAGGAGAGGCCAAGAAGGGTGCAACTTAAAAAAGACGTGCGCTTCACAGTCATCAACGAGCCCTAACTCTGCTAAAAAGATGGCCCGGCAACTAAAATGCTCGGACAACCTCAATATCAGCTAGAACGTCGACGGGAAGCCATCACCCGAAAGAATCGATGCGGTGTAACCTTGTTATGCGTTGAATTCTTCCGGGTTAGCCTGCACCTATACTCATGTCCAAACTGGTACACCTTGGCGTAGTCCAATGCGCAAACTAAGCATCTTCCGCATCCAGGAGTGGATTGCCTGGTAGCTTTTGTGTGATAGACCCCACTTGCGGCAAAGGGTTCGCCGCCAGCGGTCAGGCCGGCAAATCCCACTGCGGAACTTCCACAGGTCGGCCCAACAGCAGATTTTCGTACGCTTCCAGGACCAGTTCACGGCGAAAGCAGGATGCGTGCCGGGCCCGGCTGCCCGCCCGCATGGAATCAACCAGAGACGGTTCCGCCTCCAGCTCGCTGAAGTGCCGATCCAACTCCCCTGAATCCGAGAAATACCGTGCGGATCGCCCCGCAACCCACTCGTTAAAAGGATTCTTGTGCGCAAGGACAGCATTTCCCGCGGCCAGTGCCTCCACCAGCGACGGATTGGTGCCGCCCACCTGGTGCCCGTGCAAATACGCCGTCGCAAAGAAGCGCAACGCCGTGACAACCACGCTCTCATAGATAGCCCCGGGAAACAGAATCTGGCTGCCTTCCGCCGCGGCGAGTACCTTCGCATGATACTCGTTCTCCTTGGGCCTGTAATTGCCTAGTAACACCAGCGGAAAACGCCGTGGGCTGCCCTTGTAGGCCTGCACCATCTCGAGGATGGAATTTTCCGGCTCCGGGCGCGCAATCACGATATAGTAACAACCCGGTCGCAGCCCGAAGCCTTCCAGGTGGCTGGCATCGGCATGCGTGATGGCGTCCGCACCATAAGGGATAACCGTAATCTTGTCCGCACTTACCAACTGGCTCAGGTGCGCTTTGATGGCCGGGTGGTCGGCTATCAGATGATTGGCCCAATGCGCGCCGCACCATTCATTCATCCGCAGCCAAAGACGCTGCGGCGGGCTCCATTTCTGCCGCCTCCACTCAATGCCGTCCATATTCATAAAATGCCGGTCATGCTTGAAGCGATGCAGCAGCGAAAATACAGCCGTGTTGTATCCCAGCGTCAACAGGGTGGCCTGCGGCTGCTTTGATGCCGCGAGAGCACTGCGAAAATCGAAGCGAACCGTCCCCTTGGGTCCGTCGGACTCAGACAAACCCACACGGTGAATCCCTTCCCAGGTGTCGCGAAACGGCGGTTCGTGCTGCGCATTCTGGCAGTACACGGTAACATCGTGTCCTCGGCAAACCATGTACAGGGCAAATTGCTCGGCAAACGTTTCAAAGCCGCCGTGCTTTGCGGGAATGCCGCGCGTTCCCAGAATATGCAGTTGCAAGCGTGAAGCACTCCTCGCTTCGATCCGACATCCACCGTGTATGACACAACTCAACTGTTCGCATCCTAAATGATGCACGGGGATGCACCGTCATCTCATAGCCGTATGTCGGTACCTGAAAGTCGCAGATCGAACCACCCATACTCTTGCGGTGCGCATGTTTTGGGTAGCCCACCCATCCGCTCCGGCCCTTGCCTCGCAGCCCCGGTGTACCCGGCTCGGTCTTTCGCGTACTCTGCAGGCAACTCGCAGCGCGTAAACTAACCCCATGGTCTTTGTGCTCGACAATTACGACAGCTTCACCTATAACCTCGTGCAATACATAGGCGAGCTGGGTGCCGAGCCGCCACCTGGAGAGCGCTCGATTGCCGCCGAGATCATTGTGCGGAGAAACGATCAGATCACCCCCGCCCAGATCGTTGCCATGCGCCCCGATCGCATCCTGCTGTCCCCCGGTCCGTGTACACCCAAAGAGGCCGGCGTGCTCATCCCGCTCATCGAACACCTCGCATCCTTGCCCACCGAACAGCAAATTCCCACTCTCGGCGTGTGCCTTGGCCACCAGGCGATCGGGGCGGCGTTCGGCGGGGCAGTCGTTCGCGCCGGCCATCTCATGCACGGCAAAACCAGCACCGTTTCGCATGACGGCCGGACGCTCTTCAAAGGTTTGCCGCAGCCCATGACCTGCACACGCTACCATTCGTTGATTGTCGAAGAATCCAGCCTGCCGTCCGAACTCGAGATCTCCGCCCGTGTCGCCGGGGAATCCACCATCATGGGCCTGCGCCATCGCACCCTGCCGATCGAAGGCGTGCAGTTCCATCCCGAAAGCGTGCTCACCCAGGGGGGCAAACAACTGATCGCCAATTTTCTGAATTGTTGATGAACTCCTTACGGAAGTCCCCCATGGCCCTCCCTCGACGGGCGGCGGCCGCCCCGTTTCCATCCACCCGTGCGTGTCGGGGAATCGCCCTTTGCACCCTTGCGGTCCTCCTGCACGGCGCCTGGCCGCTCAACGCGCAACAGACTTCCACGGCCACAGCGGGACCGTCCGGACTTCCCGGATCTCTCACTCCCATGGGCGCCGTCGCCACCCGCGATGCGCGCATCACCGGCGGCCTGGCCGTGCGCGGCGACCAGGCACAGTTGCTCACCAACGCCAGTGTCACCGCCTTTGACCGCACCGCACCCATCACCTTGGCTCGCGGCGGAGAAGTTCTGGTGTGTTCCACCAGCGAATTCCATCTGCTGCGTTCCGGCGCCGGCGGTGCCCTCATCTTCGGCCTCAATCGCGGTGCGCTGGAAATTCGCTCCGTGGGTCAGCCGCAGGACGTTGTCCTCACGCCGGACCTGAAGCTGGCTCCCATCACCCCCGGTCCGCTCAATCTTTCCCTGCGCGTCACGCCGGAAGGCGATACCTGCGTGAACAACGCCGGTCCAAACGCCCCCGTGCTTCTGGTCAACGATGCCTTTTCCTCGGCAAGCTATCGCGTTCTGCCCGGCCAGCATCTCCTCTTTGTCAAAGGCGATCTGCACCGTGTCGTCGACCATGAACGCTCGCCCTGCGGTTGTCCCGCCACCGTCGTTGCCCAGGTCGTCGCCGCGAAGCCGGGATCTCCCCTCACACCCTCGCAGGCGGCCGCCGCACATCCCTTTCCAGAAGCTCAAAGCGCTGGCCTTGCGCCCATCACTCCCTCGGCGAACCAGGCCGCGGCAGGGGTGGCCAGCTCGCAGGTCACCACCAGCTTCACCTATGGGGATGGCGGGGGCACCGCACCGCCGCCCGCGTCGGAAACCGCCTCGCCGACCCCTTCGATGCCTACCTCCACACCGTCTTCGCCCCCGCCCGCCCCCGCCAGGCACGGCTTTGGCGGTGCGCTGCGCCGCTTTTTCCACCGCCTGTTCCATCCTTCCGCAGACTAGGCCACGTCGACATAGCTCCTTTGTCAAATCCTTCGTCATCTCGACCGGAGCGCAGCGAAGGGGAGCAACCCGTGTATTTTGCCCGGACAACTCGGCTTCTGTGCCTGGGCCAGGAGCCAGCCGAAGATCGTGCAGTAAAATCGCAGATGGGCTCGCCCCACGGTCCCGCGCACACGGTGCGCCCGGTTCTCTCAAGCGATCCAGTCACCCCAGCAACAGGAGTTCTCCCCATGGCGATTCCCGCCACGCAGATGCGTCCCGGCATGATCATCAAGTACAAAGACGATCTCCACCTCGTTTTTTCCGTGGAGCACCGGACGCCCGGCAATCTGCGCGCTTTCATTCAGGCCAAGCTGCGCAACGTGCGCACCGGCTCCATGTTCGTTGAGCGCTTCCGTTCGCCCGACCCCATCGATCGCGTCATCGTCGACGAAATCAAAATGGAGTACCTCTACAACGACGGCGACGATTACTACTTCATGGACCAGGGAACCTACGAGCAGACCAACCTCAAGCACGATGTGCTCGGCGACGCCGTGGAGTACCTCACACCCAACCTCCTGATTTCGGTCAGCTTTCATGATGGCAAGGCCGTCGGGATTGAACTTCCACCGTCGGTGGAAATGACCGTCGTCAAAACCGAGCCCGGCATCAAATCCGCTACCGCCAGTTCCACCACCAAGCCCGCCCAAACAGACACCGGACTTATCGTGCAGGTGCCCCCTTTTATTAACGAGGGAGAAAAGATCAAGGTAGATACAGCCGAAGGGGCTTACATGAGCCGCGCCTAGGCACGGACACCAGGCCACCTCGATGCTTGGAGAAGCGGAAAGGATGTGTGCTTCAAGGCACACATCCTTTCCGCTATGGAGTAACTTCCGGCCCGCCTAAAAACGATAGATCGCACTTACCGCCGGTTCCTCTGTCGATCGCCACGCACGTGTACTGATCGCCGGCTGGTAGAAGTTAGGCGCACGGTAGATCAAGGAACGGCCCGATACGCGGAACCCGATATGCGGGCTGTGTGTGGGAAGATCGAAGCCGATCTCCACAAGACCCGTCCCCCGAACCTGGTTGGATGCCACGGCCGGTGTAAAATCCAGTGCGCCGCCGCCGATTTCAAGGTAGGGCTGGAACGGGATCTTCTTTGGATGGAACAGATAGCCACCCGTAAACTCATGCACATCCACCGGCACCTGCGTGGCGCCGATCGCCCCGGTGTTGGCAAACGTGTACTGAAAACGCTCCTGGTAATGGTTGAAACCATAATTCAGCGCGACGCCGGCCCAGGGAACAGGGTGAAACTGGAGCGAAGTCAAAAATCCCGCCGACCACGTCGTATATTGCTGTTGGTTGGCAACAGCCGTCGTCGTTGATCCGTTCGGGTTTACATTCACCGTCACCGGCACGTTGCTCTGCTCGAGGATCGTGCTGAACTGGCCTGTTCCGCCAACGGACAGGCTGCCTCCGTGAGTCTTAAGATACTGAGCCTGCGCGGATACCGCGGATAAAGCCAGGAACGCGGGAAGTGTACGGCGAAGATTTAGATTCATGGGTGAAGCTCTCCTCAGAACTGCGAAGTGTGTCAGGAGAAAGGGGCGTCCTCTACCTTCTGCCCCATGCAGAAAGTAAGGCCGTCACTGCTTTCTAGCCAAAGCGTTGTGCCACATCGTTTCCAGCGTACGCGGTGTGAAACCGCACACTGTCTGCACAGAAAGACGCCTTCAGATATGGCGAGGTTGTCCGCTTTCGAGCTTACCCTTTGCGTTAAATCGGCAAATTTGCTCACTTCGTTGCACTTTGCGACACTTATCTTCTATGGTGTTACATTTCCTCATTCGCGGACGTGTCCAGGGCGTCGGTTTCCGCTGGTTCGTGCATCGCGAAGCCGCCGATCTGGGCCTGCATGGCCGCGTCCGCAACAACGACCGCGGCGAGGTCGAGGTCATCGCCGCCGGCTCCCCCGAAGCCCTCGCCGATCTCCGCGCCGAACTCCATAAAGGCTCCCGCGGCAGCCGCGTCGACGCCGTCATCGAACACGAACTGCGCGAAGAGGAGGGCCAGGCCCTGGGTCCCTTCACCATCGAAGGCGCCTGGTAAAGCAGACCGCCTCTCAACATCCACGCCAGGCCACCACCGCCCGCGCGACGCCGATCCCCGGACCTGCTACAACAGCCTTATATGTTCGACATCGACTGCGAGCCGCTCAAAGCGCTCATCCGCACCGTTCCCGACTTCCCCAAACCCGGCATCCTCTTCTACGACATCACCACCCTGCTCAAGGATCGCGCCGGCTTTGCGGCCATGATCGACGCCTTCGCCGCCCACTACATCGGCAAAGGGATCGACGTTGTGCTCGGCACCGAGGCACGCGGCTTCATCTTCGCCCCCGCCATCGCCTATCGCCTCAACGCCGGCTTCGTCCCCGTGCGCAAACCCAAAAAACTTCCCGCCGAAGTCATCAAAGCCAGCTACGACCTCGAATACGGCTCCGACGCCCTGGAAATCCACAAGGACGCCATCCAACCCGGCCAGCGCGTCCTCCTTGTAGACGACCTGCTCGCCACCGGCGGCACCATGGGCGCCACCGTGCAGTTGGTCGAGCAACTCGGCGGCACCGTCGCCGGCATCGCCTTCGCCATCGAGCTCGATTTCCTCAAAGGCCGCCAAAAGCTGAGTGGACATGATGTCTTCAGCCTGCTGCACTATGCCGAGTGACCTCACCTTGTCCCGTGTTCTCAGGGGCGCATCCAACCCACCGAGGAACACATGACCCCAAGCTTCGGTTACGCTGCCGCCACAAAAGCCGCCCAACTCGCCCCGTTCGCCTTTGATCGCCGCGAACCCGGCCCCAAAGACGTCGTTCTGGACATCGAATTCTGCGGCATCTGCCACTCCGACATCCACCAGGTGCGCGGCGAGTGGGGCCGCGAGCTCTATCCCATGGTCCCCGGCCACGAGATCGTCGGCAAAGTGAAAGCTGTCGGTTCGGAAGTCACCCGATTCAAGGTCGGCGACCCCGCTGCCGTCGGCGTCATCGTCGAAAGCTGCCTGGGTTGCAACAACTGCAACGATTCACTCGAGGTGTACTGCACCGATGGCGGCGCAGTCGACACCTACAACGCCGTGCTGCGCAATGGCGAACGCACCATGGGTGGTTACGCCTCAAACATCGTCACGCCCGAGCATTTCGTCCATTCGCTCAAGCCCGGCATCGACCTCGCCGGCACCGCACCCCTGCTTTGCGCCGGCATCACCACCTACTCGCCGCTGCGGCACTGGAAGGTCGGCCCGGGCATGAAGGTCGGCATCGTCGGTCTGGGCGGCCTCGGTCATCTCGGGCTCAAATTCGCCCACGCCTTCGGTGCGCATGTCGTCCAGTTCACCACCTCCGAAAGCAAGGTCGAAGATGCCAAGAAACTAGGCGCCGACGAGGTCATCATCTCCAAGGACAAGGCGCAAATGGCCAAGCACGCCGGCTCCTTCGACTTCATTCTCGATTGCGTTTCCGCCCCGCACGACATGGACGCCCTGCTCGGCCAGCTGCGCCTCAACGGCACCCTTTGCCTGGTCGGCATCCCCGACGTCCCGCTCTCCATCCAGCCGTTTTCGCTCATCATGAACCGTCGCTCGCTGGCCGGCTCAGCCATCGGCGGCATGCGCGAAACGCAGGAGATGCTCGACTATTGCGCCGAAAACAACATCGTCGCCGATGTCGAAGTGATCGGCTACGACAAGGTGAACGAGGCCTACGATCGCGTCGTGAAAGGCGACGTGAAATATCGCTTTGTACTAGACGGCTCCACGCTCAAGCAGTAAATCTGCCATCTCAAGATGTAAAAACTATGATCTCGAGATATAAAAATCTGTCATTTCGACCGAAGGCGAAGCCGCAGCGGAGAAACCCTGTATTTTGCCCGGTGCTGTACGAACTTATTCGGACACCACCGACAAATACAGGGGCTCCACACTTCAAGACAAGCCCTCCCTGCGGCGTCACTCCCAAACCGCTCCCTAGACCCACACAATGCACATGGGCGAAGGCGCCGTCTGGCTGCCATGCGGTGTAAGCTGCCCGGTCCCCGCATCCCGTGCAAACACCGTCACGGTACTTCCATCCTGGTTGGCACAAAGCAGCCATTTTTCGCTGGGGTCCAGCGCGAAAAACCGGGGCTTGCCGCCCCCGCACGGCAACTGCTGCACAATCTTCAACCTGGAATGGTCCGCCGGTTCGATCCTCGCCACCGTCAGCTGATCGTTCCCCCGCGTGCTCGCATACAGGAACCGCCCATCGCGGCTCACCGCCAGCTCCGCCCCCGTATTCGGCTTCGCCGGATCGCCGCTCGGGCCTGCCAGCTGCAGCACCGAGTCCGCCACCAACCGCGTATCGGCCGGCACGCCGTTCCACGTATAGGCATCGGCCGTGCAGTCCAGCTCGTGAATGCAGTAAAACAGGTGTCCGTCCGGGTGGAACGCCACGTGCCGCGGCCCTGACCCAGCCCGCGCCGCCACGCGAACAGCTTCCCCAAGCGGCTTTTCTCCACCCAAATGCAACGGAAAGACCAGAAGGGCATCGTCCCCCAGGTCGCAGGCCAGAACCGCCCGGTTCCCCGGAGACACCGTCGCACAGTGCAGATGCGGTGCGTTCTGCCGGTCGCGTACCGGCCCCAGGCTGCCGCAAACTCCGCTCTTCGCGCACGAGAACAGCTCGTCGAGGGCCCCCGGCACACCCGCCGCATTCAGCGGGAAAACCGAAAGGCTGCCGCCGCCGTAGTTCGCCGTGAACAGCACCTTCCCGGTGCGATCGGCCGATACAAAGCACGGATCGTCCCCCTGGGTCGGCTGCCGGCCCAGGGGGCGCAGCGCACCATGCTGCCGCTCAATCCCAAACGCAGACACCCCCGCCGCCTCGCCCTCGCGCTCATTGCACGCATACAGCACCGGCAACCGCGGATGCAGCGCAAGGTAGGAGGGCCGCGGCGTCGCGACGGCCAACTCCGGCACACCCATCTCCCCCGTCGCGCCGTTCCACCGCGCCCGGTACACGCCCTCGCCGTCCTGCGTTCCCAGCAAAAGCCAGCTCGCGGCATCCCGGCCAGCCTCCGCCCACGCAAGTCGGCTCATCGCCGTCGTCGCCAGCGTTCCCGCCAGCAGATAGCGACGGGTCAAGGAACGGGCCGCCTCAGGATTCACCTCGCTCAACAGTCTTCCACCCTTCACCCTTCGGTCCGCCTTCCACACTCAGGGACGCCCGCCAGGTCGCTCCACCGTGACACCCGGTGGCAGGTCGGCCGATTGCGCCGCCGTTTTGGGCTCCCGCGGCAGCTTGAAATCCATCTCGGAAGGGTGCGCATCCCGATTGATCACCGGCAGCGACGGCAGTTGCGCCACGTCGCCCACTTCCTTCACCACCGCCCCCACCTGTTCCAGCACCTCGTCCACACTCATCGTGTAAATTTCCCGGCCATTGTCATAGCCGTTCTCGATCGAGCTCTTCAGGTACCGTCCGGCAGCCTGCACCGCCAGGTAGTCCGTAATCACTTTGCCGTTGCGTGCCTTTTGCGCAATCCACGCATTGTTCGGCAGGGCAATCCACAACGCCCGGCCGTTCACGCTGAAGCGAATGTCGGTGGCGTCGACGTGACGGGTGGCAATGGCGACAACGGTAGCCTTCCACACACAGTGCAGCGGTTCGTCCGTCCAGCGGTCGGTAGCCGTGAAATCCTCATACATAAAGCTCAGGTTAGCGACTCCGGTCGAGAGAGGCAAGGATTTCCCGTTTTGGGACACCGGACCCGAAAAATGGCCCGCGCATCTAAACTTCTCAGAGGTGCAGCCGATGAACATACTGGTAATAGGCGCGGCAGGCAAAACGGGAGAGGAGATCGTCAAGCAGGCCCTCGGGCAGGGACACACCGTCACCGCGTTTGTACACAGCGCGAAAGATTTCGACCTGCCCGGTACGCGCGTCATCGAAGCCGACGTGCTGGATGCATCGGCCGTCCACACCGCCGTTGCCGGCCAGGATGCCGTTCTCGACGCCCTCGGCGGCCACACCCCCTGGAAGGAAACTTCGCTCGAAACCAACGCTGCCCGCAACATCATCAACGCCATGAAAACCCACGGTGTACAGAGGCTCCTCGTCATTTCCGCCATGGGCGTGGGCGACACCAAAGATCTCGTCCCCAGCTGGTACGAGCACCTGATTATGCCCACCCTGCTCAAAGGAACGGTAGGCGACAAGGAACGCATGGAGCCCCTCGTCGAGACCAGCGGTCTGGAATGGACCCTCGTCCGCCCCGCCCATCTCGTAAACGGCGAAGCCACCGGCAACATCAAGTTCTTCGCACCCGGCAGCGGCGAAACCGCCCACAAAATCACGCGCGCCGACCTCGCCGCCTTTATCCTCGACACCCTTGCCGCCGGAACCTACAAGCAACAGGCAGTCAACATCGCTTCAAACTGACGCAATGAACGCGTCATCTCGACCGAAGGCG
>CAXTBI010000021.1:0-4154 GCA_964242195.1 uncultured Acidobacteriaceae bacterium | reverse complement strand
AGTGGAGAGACCCGAGCCTCAGAGCAGTCATCTCGACCGAAGGCGCAGCCGAAGTGGAGAGACCCCTGTATTCTGCCCAATATGGCACAAGACCTCGCGACACGGCCGACGAAAGCGTTTCCCCATTTCGCAACCCCAACTCTGCTCCCTGCGGTCGAGGGGGCACACTGCACCGGCACAGAAAGAACTCCGGAACGGCCATGCGCCTGACTTTCCCTGCCTTGCTCCTCCCCGCCGCGCTCGTTTGCGGATTCGTTGCGTCCCTTGCCGCATATGCTCAAATGCCTGGTTTGCCGGAGAAAACGCCGCCCGACCTCCTCGTTTTCACCAACGGCGATCGACTCACCGGCAAACTCGAGCGCGCCACCGGGAACAACGTCGTGTTTAAAAGTGAAATGGCAGGAGAACTTACCGTTCCCTTGAACAAAATCAGGGAACTCCATGCCGGTTCGGAATTTGTGGCGTTGCGCAAAAGCAAGCGCCTGAATCCCACCCCCCTGGCCACCGGAACAGCGACGTTCACCGGGACCGAGCTGGCCATCCAGCCGAAACTCGGTCCCCCCGAAACCATTCCGGTCGGCGATCTGGGTTTCCTCGTCGACGCGTCTACATACGCCCGCGCCGTCGACCGTCGTGCCGGTCCCTTCGAAGGCTGGTCGGGAGCCCTCACCGGCGCCTTCACCCTCGTCCGCTCCACGCAGAAATCCACGGCATTCACCGCCGCCGCGAACTTCACCCGTACGGTTCCCAACGTCTCATACCTGCCCACCCGCAATCGCACCGTGATCGATGTCACCGAAACCTATGGCTCCGAGGCCACGCCGGTCATTCCCCAACCGTCGCCGCCGGTACCGCCCGCCGTCGTCGAAACCAGCGTTTTTCACGCGGGTGCCGAGCAGGATCGCTTCTTCTCGCCCCGCCTCTTCATCCTCGGCGACCTCTCCTTCGATCACAACTTCTCGCAAGGCCTGCAGTTGCAGCAGGTCTACGGTGCCGGCTTTGGCTGGACACCCATCAAAAGCGAGCGCCAGAGCCTTGACCTCCGCGTCGACACACACTACGAAAAGCAGCAATTCCTCCCTGCCTCGGCGACCGCCCCCATCCTGAACGGCGTCGTGGAGGACAACCTGGACCTCATCGGTTCAACCTTTCAGGAAAGCTACCGGCGAGACCTGCCCCTGAAGTTCACCCTCACCGAATGGGCCAACATCCTGCCCGCCTGGAACGATCGAAAAGCCTATACCGCGAACGCCTTTTTCGCCGTGGACATGCCCTTGTTCAAACACCTCGGCGCCACCGTCTCGGCCACCGACAATTACCTGAACAATCCTTCCCCCGGCTACCGCACCAACTCCGTGCAGATCGTCACGGGACTTACCTACACCGTCAGGTAAGCCGCCCACCGCACACCCATCCACGTCCCACTCAGGGTGTCTGTACGGAGATGTTCTAATAGAAAAGCAGCCGTTTCGGGCTGCGCTTGAGAAAAGGCAGGGAGTTGGCTTTGGTAGGTTGTACGTGTATCAGAAAGCGTGGCGGGCTTGGAGGTAGGTTGGCGGGCTGCGCCATGGCAGGTTTGGTTTTCTGCGGGGCGGTTGACCACGCCTCAGCGCAACGCAAACAAACCCGCCCCCATCGGGAGACCAACGCCAGCCGGCAGGCACGCATTCAGCGCACGATCCATGCCACCTATGCCTACCCTTGGGAGCTGTTCGGCGGCGGTGGATACCTGCGCTGGAACAGCGGTCAGTACACCAAAAAGAACAATGAGGTCAGCTGGGCAGTCCAGGCCGATCGGTACCTCTCTCCCAAACTCGCGATTGTCGGCGCCGCGCAGGGTTCCTTCGGCTATGCCCACCAGCAACTTCCCCTGCAGTTTCCGCAGATCGCCAGCCCGCAGATCAACGAATATTTCTTCACCGGCGGCGTGAATTACCGCTTCTACCAACGGGAAAAGGTCGCAGTCAGCGCGGGGGGAACAGGGGGCGTCGCCTGGGGTATCTTCTCGAAGGGCGCGAAAGGCTTAACCGGTACCGAGGTCGGTCTATGGCAGGATGGATTTCGGCCCGCATTCACCTTCGCCGTCAACGCGGACTACAACCTGTTTCCGAACTTCGCTGTCCGCGTCGCGCCGACCTACGTGGGAACCAACTTCGGCAGCTCGGTACAAAACAATCTGGGCTTCAATGCTGGAATTATCTATCGCTTCGGACACGCAAAATAAAGGGGAATGGACCGATGTCTAAAGGCTGGGAATCCAAAAACGTCGAGCAACAGCAGGCCGACACCGTCGACCGTCTGAGTACCGCGGCCACAAATGCCGCCGCCGGCCGCGACGATGCGGCCAAAAAGCGCCACATCCAGGGCCTCGAACTACAGCGCGAACGCTTCCTGAGCGAACGGACCAGCAGCCCCCATCGCCGAAGCGCGCTCGAAATGGCCGTGGCCACCATCGAACGCGATCTCGAACAACTCGGCTGGTCGATCAAGCTGTAAGTACGTCGTGAAACAGGCTGTAGGAAGTTGATCAACCCACGATAACGACCCGCGTCCTAAGCGCAACATGCTCTACTCACCCGAGCTCAAACTTGTGTCATGCTGAGCGCGGCGAAGGACCCGCTCCGTTCAGGTCGGCAATAAAGGTCACGTCAAAGGTCCACGGCTTCGGCCTCGCCCCGGTAAACGGCCAAGCCGGCTACGGCTCCGTAAGATCGCCTGCCTGCCTGGCCTTACTTGGCCCGGTTCACCACGTAACTGTTCGCTTGATCCAGGCAGGTCAGCAGCACCGTTTGAATCTGCACATGCGCCGGCCGCGTCGCCGTCCAGACAATGGTCTCCGCAATGTCCTCCGGCGTCAGCGGCACCAGCCCCTGGTACACCTTGGCTGCCTTTTCTTTGTCGCCGTGGAAACGCGTGTTGCTGAATTCGGTCTCCACCATTCCCGGGTCGATCGAGGTCACCCGGACATTGCGTCCTATCAGATCGATCCGCAGACCGTCCGTGATCGCCCGCTCCGCCGACTTGGTCGCGCAATACACCGAGCCCCCCGGATAAGCCCCATGCCCGGCCGTCGATCCGAGGTTGATCACATGCCCTCGACCGCGTTCCACCATGCCCGGAACCACCGTACGCGTCACATAGAGCAGCCCCTTGGTGTTGGTATCGACCATCTCCTCCCAGTTCTCGACATTTTCCTCCCAGAATCTCCCCAGGCCGCGCGCCAGCCCCGCGTTGTTCACCAGAATGTCGATCTCCCGCCAGCCGTCGGGAAGGCTGTTGAGCGTCCCTTCCACCTCGTCGCGATCGCGCACGTCCAGATCGAAACTCAAAACGTCGGCAGCACCCACCTCGCGCAGTTCCGTTTCCAACTCTCGCAATTTGTCCAAACGGCGCGCACAGAGCAGCAGCCGTGCACCCCCCGCGGCGAAGGCCCGTGCCGTGGCCGCCCCAATCCCCGAACTCGCGCCGGTGATCAACACAATCTTGTTCTTTACATCCTCTGCCACAGAATTCATCCTCGCCTGAGGTCTGAGATGCCGCTTGTAAAAAGAAGGGCCGCGATTTGCCGTCGCGGCCCTTTGCCGTGCAACCTTACTGGATATTTGCGCCCGCCGAGGGTGCAGGTCCAGCCGTCGTCTGAACGCCGATTGCCGATCCGGACACAATCAACTCCACCCGCCGATTCTGCGCCCTGCCCGCCGCCGTCGCATTACTCGCGGCAAAGTCCGTCGCGCCGTATCCTTTTGCGGTGATGTTGGATTGCGGTACACCGTTGTTGACCAGAAAGTTCTGTACCGCATCGGCACGGTTTTCACTCAACGTCTGATTCAGCGCCGGCGAGCCAGTGGAATCCGTATAGCCTTCCACCTGCACACTCAGTCCCTGGTAAAGCTCAAGAATAGTGGCAACCTTCGCCAACGACACCTGCGTGTTTTGCTTCAGCGTGTACTTGCCCGTGTCAAACAGCACATCGCTCAAGTTCACCACCAGACCCCGCGGCGTTTCCGTCGTTTGCAGCACGGCATTCAATTGCGTCAGCAGCTTTGCACGCATCGCCCGCACATCCCCTTGCGCGGCTTCTGCCTGGCGCTGCGAGTTCGCCGCCGCTGCCCGTGCATTGGCCGCTTCCGCATCGGCCTGTGCACGCTGCGCCT
>CAXTBI010000020.1:35406-44334 GCA_964242195.1 uncultured Acidobacteriaceae bacterium | reverse complement strand
CGAAGCGGCCTCGGCGCAACGTGGTGTGCCGATGGCCGCCGCCGCAGCTTCAACCGCGTCTGCGCCTGCGCCTGCGGCCCACGCCAGCCCTGCCGCACCGCAGGGCTGGCGTGGCAATGGTGGTGGAGAGCACGGTGGCCACCATTAGGGAGGTCTGATTCCGTCGGCGTCGGGGAGAAAGCGCACCTTCGGCGGCTAAAGCCGCACTGCGACTGAAGCACTTACGGCACGACTGAAGCTGTGCCCTTCGCCTCGATCTTGATGCATCAGAGGTTCCTCCGAGGCGCAATCGTTTTGTGGGTCGGCCCGGGAGCCCGGGTGCCCCCGAGCACGCGGACTCGCATCCAAGTCGAAGCCATGTATGCTGCGAGCTTTCAGTGTGCCGGATGTTTCGAGTGGGTGGAGACGACCGTGGACGAGTCCGGGGGCTCACGCCAAGAGTACGTGGAGGACTGCCAGGTTTGCTGCCAGCCGAACGTGCTGACGATCCGATGGGACAGCGCCGACCGGCAGTATACGATCAGCGCTGCGTTGGAAAGCTAAGAAAGCTAAGAGGCAGATCTGTGTGGGTACAGAGACGTTGTCTCGACCGCGGCCGATAGTTTCGATGGTTGCGGGAGACCGTTGCCACTTGTGCGCTGCGTGGTGGGATTGTGCTGGCCCGGGCGAAAGACTGGGTCTCTCCGCTTCGGCTTCGCCCTCGGTCGAGATGACGCTTTTTTTTGGGAAGGAAGTGGCTATCTGGCTGGGAACGCAGAATGTATCGGGGTTTCCCTTGAGGTGTATGAAAGCCGAGCAGAACGCAGAGATCCTTCGCTACCCTCAGGATGACGGTGGACACCCCACCTTTGTGCCGACAGCTTTGATGCGGGCTTTGCAAGCAGAAAGCAGGTCCCTGCGGGATGACAAGCAAAGCAGGTCCCCTGCGGAATGACAAACAAAGCAAATCCCTGCGAATGACAGGGCCAAAGCAGGTTCCCTGCGGATGACAAGCGTTGGGTGACGCGGTTTACGCGGCGGCGGTGTCGTGGATGGTGGTGAGTTTCAGGATTTCCAGGTCGCGTTTGCCGTTGGGGGTGACTACGGTGGCGGTGTCGCCGACTTCCTTGCCGATGAGGCAGCGGCCGATGGGCGAGGTGGTGGAGATGAGGCCTTTGGCGACGTCGGATTCTTCGCTGGTGACGAGCTTGTAGGTGATGTTTTCGCCCTTGGACTGGTCGTGAACCTCGACGGTGGAGCCGAAGCCGACCTTGTCGCGGGGGATGTTGTCGAGGTTGACCATGGAGAGCTCGCCCATGCGCTTTTTGAGCTGGCCGAGGCGGGCGTTGACGAATTGCTGCCGCTGCTTGGCCATGTGGTACTCGGCATTTTCGGAAAGATCGCCGAGTGCGACGGCTTTTTTGATTTCGGCGGGGAGTTCCGTGGTGAGCTCGTGCTCGAGGGCGCGAATCTGCTCGTCGAGTGCTTTTTTTATGTCCTGCATGGGCGTGTTCGCTTCCGGGCCGGGCCGATATTCGGCGCGACGTAAGAGATCATTATAGAGCGCGGCGTGGTCGCCGTGAGAGCGAGACCTGCGCTGCGCCCAGGAGATCAGGGGTTTGACGTTGTCGTTGACCCGATGCTTTGAAGCCGCCTTGGGCAAAACGCAGATTCCCTTCGGGAATGACAAACAACGGGCGGGTCGGGAAGGGGGTCCTTGGCTGCGCTCAGGGTGACACGGGGGAGGGTGGTGGGTCGGGATCGGGCAAAAGAGCGGGGCCGTTTTGGTGGGAGAGAAAGGCTTCGAGCAGGAGGGTGGCAGCTACCTGGTCGATGAGGTGCTTACGGTTGAGGCGCTTGGCGGCCTCCTTGCCTTTGCGATGGCGGGGGTTGCCGAGGTCGAGGAGATTGTGGGCTTCGCGGGTGGTGAGGCGTTCGTCGAGCAGATGGTGCGCGAGGGTGGGGTGTTGCGCGAAAAGGGCAGCGGCGAAGGCTTCGGTCTTTTCCGCTTGCGGGCTCCGGGAACCATCGGCGTGCAGGGGAAGACCGACGACGAGGGTATGGACTTCGTGCTTGCGGATGAAGCGTCCGATGGATTTGAGGTCGGCGGTGAGCCTGGTGCGGTGGAGGGTGAAGAGCGGTTGGGCGGTGAGGCCGAGACCGTCGGTGACGGCGAGGCCGATGCGGCGATCGCCGACGTCGAGAGCCATGATGCGGCCGAGGGGCATGGGGACAGTGTAGGGGGTGGTTGGTGGTTCGTGTGGGCGGTTCGTGATTCGGGAAAAGCAGGTCCTTCGCTTTGCTCAGGATGACAAGGAGTAAAGAGGGTGGAGGGTACGGGTGGGGGTGGCTCGTAGACTTTGGGGTGAGGTGCCGTTTTGCGGGTTTTGAGGCTGCTGTTTGTTTTGGTTCTGGTTGGGGCGGTGTGCGTTGGGTACGAGGCTGTGGCGCCGTTTGGGCCTAGCCGAGAGACGTTCGTGGACATTCCGGCGCACACCTCTACGCTGGGCATCGCTTCCCTGCTGGAGCGGGGTGGGGCGGTGCGGAACCGATGGGTATTTGCGGGGCTGCGGGAGCTGGCGAGTGGAACGCTGAAAGCTGGGGAGTACAGGTTTGCGGAGCCGGCTTCCACCTGGGAGGTGTACCGGAGGTTGCGGCGGGGCGACGTGTACACGGTCGCGCTGGTCATTCCAGAGGGGTACAACCTGATGGACGTAGCAGGTGCGGTCCAAGCGGCGGGGTTGGGATCACGGGGGAGTTTTCTGGCGGCGGCGGCGGCTGATACGGGGCTGATCCGGCAATGGAATCCGCATGCGGTTTCGCTGGAGGGGTATTTGTTTCCGGACACATACCGATTCAGCCGAAAGGCGACGCCGGCGACAATGCTGGGGGCCATGACGCGGCGGTTTGGGCAGGTGGCGTTGCGGTTGGGGCTGGCGGCGCCGGAGGTGCCGAGGGTGGTGACGACCGCGTCGCTGGTGGAGCGAGAGGTCCACGTGGATGCGGAGCGCGCGGTGGTGGCGGGGGTGTTTGAGAACCGGCTGCGCCTGGGGATGCCGTTGCAGACCGATCCGGCGGTGGTGTATGCGTCGATGATGCGCGGGACGTGGACTGGGGTGATTCACCAGAGCGAGTTGCACTCGGATTCGCCGTACAACACCTATACGCACGCGGGGTTGCCGCCGGGACCGATCTGCAATCCGGGCGTGGCGGCGTTGCGGGCGGCGCTGCATCCGGCCAAGACGGAGTTTTTGTATTTTGTAGCGAACGCGGATGGATCGACGCGATTTGCGAGGACGATGGGGGAGCACAGCGCGAACGTGGCGGCGTACCGTGCGGGTTTGCGGCAGCCCTAGAAAGGTCTGATTCTTTCGCCGTTGGGGAGAAAGCGCACCCTCGGCTCTGCACGGGAGACATCGATCCGGCGCATCGCCGCTTGACCATACGGCAGAGACGACCAGGTCGCGTCAAGGCCGGGTTGCTCTGGCGAGTCATGGTTGACTTGCTGTCCCGTGACGCATCAGCCGAGCGATCGTGGGCTGAAGCGATTTTGCCACGGCCTGGTGTCCGGATGCAGAAAGGTGTGTGTCCAGGAAAAAGAACTCATGCTTCACCGCCGGAGCGTAACTCAGCAAATCAGGCAATGGATCGTGCAACGCGCATTGCGTTGCGGCCGCCAACTCCCGGAAACGCGACTGGTAGTCGGTTGGATCGCTCTCCCCGTACACGAACGCCCGCACAGGAATTGGCACCAGCAGCACAGGCGTACGGCTCTTCGCGATCCACATCGCGAGGATCGCGGACAGGAGCTGCCATCCAGCATCGTCGGGTGATGCGTACTCGGGAGCACGCTGGATTCTTCGCGCTCGTCGGAGGGACGCTCCTAATCTCGATCCCATCATGGCTCGCCAGAAGGTGGGATTCGGCACAACCCTTCGCATCGTATCGAACATTTTGGATACCAACCCAACCGGTTTCCTGGAAGCCGGCAGGCGTTGCTGCGGCACGCTTTCCTCGGTCCAAATCTCCTTGGGAACAGGGACATGGTGGAGCGACAAAACGTTGTCACGGAGTGTGTAATAAGGCTTCGGGTAATAGAGTCGTCGTCCGTGCGGATCGGCGCAGCGGAAATATGGACTTGACACTCGACTCGCATCGTCGACATACAGGCCGATGACGACCAGATCATGCTCGATCTGGCTGTGCTCTAGATATGCCAGGTATTCCTGATCGATCCCGATCCCGTCGATGGCGAAATTAAATACCTCGAGGCCTGGGGTCGACTTTTCGATCAGATCGCCATAGCGCTTCTGGTTGCTGACCCCCAGGCCTGCGGTCTGAGAGTCGCCAAACAGCAGCACGCGAAACACCCCGGGCGCGCGTTCCGCCGCAAACTCATGTTCCGAGCGGAAACCGGCCGAATTACTGCGAAGCAGATACCCGCCGCCTTCGTGCGGAAGGCGCCCCTTGAAGCTCGGCGAATACGTCAACCCGATGCGCGGATGGTAGGCCAGATGACTTTGCCAGATCATCGCGCCGTTTTCTTGCCGTAGCGTTCGGCCATGCGCGCGCGCCGTTCGACGACGAGCTCATATTGTTCCTGAGGCCAGTTCGAGTAGTAGTCGGTTCTCTTAAGCGCTTCCGAGCCGGCCAGGACTGCGCCGACCCGGTTGGCGACGACGATGAAATACAACTCGCCGGGGCGAGATCCACTGTAGCGGCTGAACATGGTTTTGGTAACGCCCGTGTTCAGGAAGACGTCGTCGGAGATCACTTCGGCATTCAGACCTTCAACGAACTCGGAGATGCCCCATTGCCACTGGACGCGCGGTGGAAAAGCGATCACACGCGTCGAAAGCTTTGGGGTATCGCGAAGCTCGATCGTCTTCTCGCGAATGAACTCGCGAACATTGCCTTCCATGTACACCTTGATGTCCACCTGGCCAGCGAGAATGGCGCTACGGGCATAGGGGCAGGGCGGAAATTTGCCGACATAGAAGCTGTTGTTGGCCGCCACGAAAGCGTTGAGCCAGGTCCAGAGATCCTGCTCGATCGCTGCGGAAAGCGATGTGCTTGGGGTCGCATCGGTCGGCCCATTCGATTGTGTCTCGTTCACGATCTGCATGGATTGGCCCTCTCAAGCTAAAACATCGTGTAACAGTAGGGGTCGACGTCTCCGTCGTTTTCGACACCCTCGGCGCGCAGGGCGGCGATAATCTCTTTCAACCGCTGGCCTGAGGTCGCAAGGCGAGTCTCACCTTGCTTAGTCCAATGCTCGACCAGTGCATCAACAAGGCCGTCTGCCTCGCCGCCGCCGGGAAACTCGAAATCCGTCGGCGTCAACCGGGGTGGGCTGGGCTGCAGAAAATACGTGGCGCGGCCAGGCTCGCCGGCGCAAGCGAAGTAGCTGGGTTTCCCTTCGGCGGATGCAGGCGCAATCACCTCATCGAAAAGGGCGTGGGCAAGGGTCGTCGCCGCTCCGTTCTCGGCAGGCGCCGGCACGTCATCAATCAAGTTCATGCAAAGCCCTCCAGTCCACGGCCTCTTTCCAGGCCGGCTGCTCGCTTTTCCATAGCAGCCTGTCCTCGATCACCAGCAGGTCGATGTCGGTGCGCATGAAGCAGCGGTAAGCGTCCTGCGGCGTGCAAACAATAGGCTCGCCGCGAACATTGAAGGAAGTGTTCACCAGTACGGGACATCCGGTCAGCTCTTCGAATGCAGAAAGAAGGCGGGCGAAGTTCGGATTGCGCTGGGGATCAACGGTCTGCACGCGAGCACTGCCGTCGACATGGGTGACGGCCGGGATAGTACTTCGCGTCTGGTGGATGATCGCTAGCATGTCCTCATTTTCGGCAGGCATCGGCGGTGTGGCGAGAACGTGCTCCGCTTTCACGGGAGCGACGAGCAGCATGTAGGGGCTCTCCTCTTCGAGATCGAAATACTCCGAAACACGGTTCGCGAGAATTGCCGGCGCAAACGGGCGAAAGCTTTCGCGAAACTTGACTTTGAGGTTCATGACGCTTTGCATCTCGGGGCGGCGCGGGTCACCGAGGATCGATCGAGCGCCGAGCGCCCGCGGACCGAACTCCATCCGTCCAGCGAAATAGCCCACGACCTTGCCCTCTGCGAGTGCCGAGGCCACCGTCCGCGACAAGTCGTTTGGATCTGCGATCTGGTGGCTGGGCCAGCCCTGGCGATCAAGGATTGCGGCCACCTCGTGCGGCGCGAAACGGGGTCCCAGCAGGCTTCCCGACAGCGCATCGTGCGGCTTGACGACCCGCGGCGCCTTGAACAACTGATGCGACACCAAAAGCGCCGCGCCGAGCGCACCGCCGGCATCGCCGGCCGCAGGCTGGATGAACAACTCATCCAGCCCGGATTCGCGGAGCACCCTGCCATTCGCCACACAGTTCAGCGCCACGCCGCCCGCCATCGTGAGCCGCCTGGTCCCCGTCAATCGCCGGGCATGAGCGACGAGCTTCAAAATGACGTCTTCAATCACCTGCTGGATCGAAGCAGCGAGATCCATCTCCTTCCGTGTGATGGAAGCTTCGCGCTCCCGCGCCGGGCCCCCGAACAGATCGTCGAATCGTTCGTTGGTGATACACGCCGAATCAAGATAGCCGAAGTAACTCGTATCGAGACAAAAGGAACCGTCATCCTTCACGTCGATGAGCTTGTCGCGGATGAGGCTTGCGTAACGGGGTTCCCCATAAGGCGCTAAACCCATCAGCTTGTATTCGCCGGAATTCACCTTGAAACCGCAGTGGTACGTCATGGCGCTGTACAGCAGTCCAAGCGAGTGCGGGTAGCGGATTTCCTCGATCGCTTCGATCTGCGCACCATCCCCAAATCCGAGCGTGCAGGTCGCCCACTCACCTACGCCGTCAACGACCAGGATCGCGGCACTCTCAAATGGCGATGGGTAAAAGCAGCTGGCGGCATGGGCCATATGGTGTGGGGTGACGAGCAGCCGAGGTCGCTCGCCGAGAGTCGCCTCGATGTCCTCCCCAAAGCGGGCCTTGGCGCCAAGCATGCCACGGCATGCCGCGGCGAAGTGTTCGCGGCCTCCCGGCGCCACCGTCACCGCGTTCTTGACCACACGATCCAGCGAAAGCAGCGGATCGTCGTAGAGCACAACGCCGTCCAGCTCCGAAGGCTCGATGAAAGCCTCGCCCAGGCAGTAATTTATGGCATGTCGCGGGAACCGGGGGTCGTGCTTCTTGCGCGAGAAGCGCTCTTCCTGCGCCGCGGCAAGGATCTCCCCATCCCGCACGATTGCCGCCGCGGCGTCATGGTAATAAGCCGAAACGCCCAGGACGTATCCCATTTGCGTGGTTTCCTCAGATTGTCTCTTGCGATCACTCTAAAACACAAATGCTGCCGATACCTCTTCGCGTTGTATCGCCAAAGCGAAGTGGAGGGAATTTAACCGTATTTCGGAAGTTGCTGCTGGCAACTGACGACAACAGCCGCACGGATCACCGCTGGCGACGTCCGGCTTCTCGATTTAGTTTTCTGACGGTTTTTCGACTTTGTCGAGGACGAGGACTTCGACGGGAGCTTTGCCCGCTTCGAGGCGGAGTCCAAGCTGCTCTTGAAGCGCGGTGAAGATGTTCGGGGGTGCGTCGGCGGGCTCGGTCGCGGGAGCCTTCATGCCCATCTGGGCCAGCTGGGCTTCGTCGGGAGTCCACTTCAGGGTGAAGTCGTAGCGACCGGTGAGTCCGGTCTGGTCGACAATGGGGCGGTCGAGTACGGCCTGCTGCATGAGGCCTGTGAAGTCGCTGATGTGGGCGTTTTGAACGTTCAGGACACCGACGCCGCCGAAGAAGAGGCCGGGGAGGCCGTTGGCGTCACCGAGGGATGGCTTGAGCTTGGAGCCGCCCTTGCCGACGGTGAGCAGAAGCGCGGAAAGCTCCCTTTTCTCCCGGTGAAACTTCAGCTGGAAGCGGTCGGCCATGAGCTTTTGAACCTCTCCCATGAGCTGCGCGCGGCTGGGGGATCCGGGGATGTCGGGCTTGGCTTCGATGTCGAACTTTTCGCTCCAAACCCAATCGGGCGCGTTGATCACCTGCTTGGCCTGGACGCCGTAGGCGGTGCTGATCATCTCGCCGAGGGTGAAGTTGAGGGTGCGGAATTTGCCGGCCTGCACGACGAAGGCTTTGCCCGGGGCGTCGGGCTTGCTGGGCTTGATGGTGGCGACCTCGAAGCTGGGGTCGGCCCTGGGGTCCATGGGCGGGATGGGCTTGGGAGGCTCGGGAATGGTCCACTCGGTGGCGGGGGTGGCGCGCTCGAGCAGGAGCGGCAGCGGGGTGCCCTGGCTGGTTTCGCCGGCGATGGATTTCGCGTCGGGGGCCAGCTTGCCGGTGTAGGTGAGGTTGATGCGTTCGAGCACGATCTTGAGCTCGCCGCCCTGGAACGTGGTGCTGGTGGCGTCAAGGCCGCCGCCGCCCTGGTCGATGCTGTAGAAGGTGGATTTGAGCTTGCCGTCGGGGCCTTTGCTGATCTTCACCACGGTGCGGAGCTGGGGGCCGTTGGGTACGTGCAAGGTTCCTTGCCAGGTGCCTTCGATGGAGCTGGCGCTGGCGGCCGGGGTTTGCGCGAAGGCGGCGGGATGCGGTGTGATCGCGGCGGTGAGGCTGGCGGCGGCGGCGAGGACGAGGAGTCGAGAAACGGACTTGAAGGCGGCGGCGAGCTGGGGCGGGGTCATGGGGTTCGAGTTGCGCCGGAGCGCCTCCGTGTGGCGGTCTGTGCTGCGTGATGAAGTTTGGGACTGCCGATAAATTAGATGGGATAGACGGGGAAAGTTTATCCCGCTGGGAATCGCTTGTCAGCTACAAAGTGTTCTGCACCCGTTGAGGGCTGTACGGCTGGGAAGCTGAATCGGTTTCGGCGGCGCGGGCCGATGGGCGTGGATTGGCTCGCGAAAACAAAGGCGCAGAAAAGTTT
>CAXTBI010000020.1:11180-35306 GCA_964242195.1 uncultured Acidobacteriaceae bacterium | reverse complement strand
GGCGCGGGCCGATGGGCGTGGATTGGCTCGCGAAAACAAAGGCGCAGAAAAGTTTCGATGAGGGCGTGACCTTGGCCGATCGGCGGCGTCCGAAGGGTAACCAGCACAAGGAGCCTGAACGAAATCCGGCGGAAAACTGAGATCGTGATGATTCAGGGAAAGCGATTAGCCTGAACTTGTCGGCAACGGGTTTTTACATGTCCGGGAATCACGAGGCTTTCTGATCCGTGGAGCGCGAACGATGAAGTGCGGAGGGCGGCAGCGACCGAGCTATTCCCTGTCCCGGGGTGCTGGGCGGCTGGGCTCCGTGCTGTTGGGTTTGGTCATGGGTGGGTGCGCGTGGGCAGCGGAATATCACGGGGTGGTGACGTTTGGGGGTGTGCCGGTACCGGGATCTACGGTCACGGCGACCATGGGCGACAAGCGGGTTTCGGGGGTGACCGACAGCCAGGGGCTGTTCGAGTTTCCAGACCTGGCGGTTGGGACCTGGAAGATCCGCGTGGAGATGCGCGGGTTTGCGGTGCGGGAAGGCGAGGCGATGGTTTCCGCGAGCACGCCGCAGGGGACCTGGGAGCTGGAGATGCTCTCTCTGGCGGCGATGTTGGCCGAGGCGCAAAAGGTGAGTCCCGCGGCGCTAACTGCGCGGGCGGCGACGGCTCCCGAGGCGGCTTCGAAAAAAGCGAGGGAGCCTGCGGAGGCCGCGGTTCCGGGGGCGCCGGCGATCCCTGCGCAGGAGGCCGCGGCGGCGGACACTGACGGTCTGCTGGTCAATGGCAGCGAAAACAATGCGGCGACGTCGCGGTATACGACTTCGCCGGCGTTTGGGAATCGGCGGCCTGGGGCGAAGAGCCTGTACACGGGCAGCGTGGGAGTGATTGCGAGCAACTCGGTGTTTGACGCGAGGCCGTACTCGCTTACGGGCTTGCAGCTGCCGAAGGCGCAGTACAGCCGGCTTTCCGGGGTTGTGACGATGGGTGGGCCGATCCATATACCGCGGTTGCTGCCGCGGGGCCCGAACTTCTTTGTGGCCTACCAGTGGACGCACGACAACACGGCGGCAACCGAAGCGGGACTGGTGCCGACAGCGGCGGAGCGGGTGGGCGATCTGTCCGGGACGGTGGATGGGCTTGGCAAGCCGGTGACGATCTTCGATCCGGCGACGGGTTTGCCGCTGAACACTGCGGCGGTGCCGGTGAGCGCGGCGGCGGCAACGCTGCTGCGGCTGTACCCGTTGCCGAATGTGAAGGGGGTGGGGGCCGGAAACACGCGCTACAACTACCAAACGCAGGTGCTGAACAGGACGCATATCGACTCGCTGCAGTCGCGGCTGGATAAGAGCGTGGGGCGCCGGGACTCGTTTTATGGTGGGTTCGCTTTTAACAGCACGCGGTCCAACCATGTGAACCTGTTTCAATTTGTGGACACCACAGACACGCTGGGAGTGAACGGCGATGCCCATTGGTCACACCGTTTGCCGCATAACGTGATCGCGAACGTGGGGTACACGTTCAGCCGACTCCGCACGCAGGTGCGGCCGAACTTCGAGGGGCGCGAGAATATCTCCGGCGAGGCAGGCGTGGGGGGCAATGCGCAGGATGCGATGAACTGGGGGCCGCCGGGGCTGGTGTTCGCGAGCGGCATCACGGCGCTGACGGATGGCAACAGCGCCTTCAATCGCAACCGGAGCGACGAGGGCTCGGCTTCGGCGGTGTGGGTGCATCGGAAGCACAATGTGACGTTTGGAGGAGACTTTCGGCGGCAGGAGTTCAATCAGTTCGGGCAGGGAAACCCGCGCGGGACGTTTACCTTCACGGGCGTGGCGACGCAGGCGGCGGGGGCGGGGGCGACGGGCGTGGCGGCGGCAAGCGCAAGCACGGGGTCGGACCTGGCAGACTTTTTGCTGGGCGTGCCGGATGCAAGTGCGCTGGCGTTCGGCAATCCGGACAAGTACTTCCGGGCGCCGGCCGCGGACCTGTACATCAGCGACGATTGGCGGCTGCGGCCGGAGTTGACGATCAACGCGGGGATGCGCTGGGAGTATGGCGCGCCATTGACGGAGCTGTTTGGGCGCATGGTGAATCTGGATGTAGCCGAGGGTTTTCGGGCGGTGACGCCGGTGCTGGGATCGAGCCCGACCGGGGCGCTGAGCGGGCAGGTGTACCCGCGTTCGCTGGTGCGGCCGGACTACCGGGGATTTCAGCCGCGGGTGGGCCTTTCGTGGCGTCCGCTGCCGGCCTCGACCCTGGTGGTGCGGGCGGGCTACGGGATCTATGACGACACGTCGGTATATCTTTCGGGCGCGGAGTTGATGGGGCAGCAGGCGCCGTTATCGAAAAGCGTGAGTGTATCGAACAGCGCGGATTGTCCGCTGACGCTGGCGAATGGCTTTCGGGACTGCGCGGGCACGACGGCCGACACGTTCGCGACCGATCCGAACTATCGGGTGGGGTATGCCCAGACCTGGCAGTTGGCATTGCAACGCGACCTGCCCGGGGCGACGGTGATTTCGGCGACGTATCTGGGGATCAAGGGAACTCGAGGGATGCAGGAATTTTTGCCGAACACCTACCCACCGGGGGCGGCGGACCCGTGTCCGAGTTGCCCGAAGGGGTTTGTGTACCGGACGTCGAATGGAGACTCAACGCGGGAATCGGCGCAGGTGCAGTTGAGGCGGCGCTTGCGGAGCGGTTTGCAGGGCAGCGTGCAGTACACGTTTTCGAAGTCGCTCGATAACGACTCGCAGGTGGGGGCGCAGGGACATCTGACGACGGCGGCGGGAACGACGTCGGGTGCGGCGGGCGGGGCGGTGGGAAGCTCGGGAAGTTTGTCGCCGACGGTTGCGCAGAACTGGCTGAATCTGCGAGTGGGCGAGCGTGGTTTGTCGGCGTTCGATCAGCGACATCTGCTGCGGGCGCAGCTGCAGTACACCAGCGGCATGGGCTTGCATGGAGGATCGCTGCTGGAGGGTTGGCGTGGCCGGGTGCTGAAGCAATGGACCGCGGGGACGACGATTTCGGCCGGGAGCGGGTTTCCGGAGACGCCGGTGTACTACGAGGCGGTGGCGAACACGGGTGTGACCGGAACGGTGCGGCCCGACGTGACGGGAGCGCCGGTGAGGCGGACGGCGACTACACCGGTGGGATATTTCCTGAACGCGGGAGCGTATCGCGCGCCGATGGTGGGTGCGTGGGGAACGGCACGGCGGAACTCGATCATTGGCCCCAACCAGTTTACCCTGGACGGTTCGCTGTCGCGTACGTTCAAGCTGCGCGATCCGTTGAACTTCGATGTGCGGCTGGATGCGATGAATCTACTGAACCATGTCGTGTTTACGCAATGGAATACAACGGTGAACAGCACAACGTTTGGGCTGCCCGCGGGCGTGAACCCGACGCGGACGATGCAGCTGACGGGGAGGCTGCGATTTTGAGGAGGCTTGGGCGGGGGTGGACGTTTGCAGGCGGGATTGCGCTCGGGCTGGTGGGCGCGCGTGGCCAGCAAATCGGGTCCAATAAAAAGGACGGGCAGGCCGCGACGTACACGCTGACCGTGAAGTCGCAGCTGGTGGTGGAAACCGTGGTGGCGAAGGACAAGGCGGGGCACTTCATTCCGGGGCTGACGGCGAAGGACTTCACGCTGACCGAAGATGGGACGCCGCAGACGATTCGATTTTGCGAGCATGAGTCGCTGCCCCAAACCGCGGCGCCGCCCCCGCCCAGCCGCCGTGACGATGAGCGCATCACGATCTACAAGCGGCTGACGCGGAGCTCGATTGCGCCGGAAAGGGAGGGAGCGGGGGCTGAATCGCGCTACAAGAATCATCGGCTGCTGGCGATGTACTTCGACATGACGGCGATGCCGCCGGTGGATCAGCAACGGGCGCTGGCGGCGGCGGAAAAGTTTGTGCGCACGCAGATGACCGAGGCGGACGTGGTGTCGATTCTGCGCTTTGGGGGCGGCGCGGTGGATGTGCTGCAGGACTTTACGGCGGATCGGAACCGTTTGCTGAGCGTTCTGGAAACGCTGGTGGTGGGCGAAGGGCAGGGCTCGGCGGACTCGATTGAGGATGCGGCGAGTGCGGATACGGGCGCGGCGTTTGGGCAGAATGACAGCGAGTTCAACGTGTTCAACACCGACCGGCAACTGGCGGCGCTGCAAACGGCGGCCAACATGCTGGGGCAGATGAATGAGAAAAAGGCGCTGATTTACTTTGCCAGCGGAATGCGATTGAACGGCGTGGACAACCAGGCGCAGCTGCACGCGACGGTGGACGCGGCAATACGGATGGGGGTGTCGTTCTGGCCGGTGGACGCGCGTGGGCTGCTGGCGGGGGCGCCGCTGGGCGATGCGACGCAGGGCTCGCCGGGAAATGCAAGCATGTACAACGGGCAGGCCGGGCTGGCGCAGACCAGCCGGCGAGAGCAATCACAGGACACGATGTACACGCTGGCGGCGGACACAGGCGGAAAGGCGCTGCTGGATAACAACGACCTGACGCGCGGGATTACAGGCGCGCAGAAGGCAATCTCGGATTACTACATCGTTGGGTATTACACCACGAACAGCACGCCGAACGGACGCTTTCGCAAGGTGAACATCACGTTGAACGGCGGGCGTGAGGGGAGTCTGGAGTACCGGCAGGGTTACTACGCCAACAAGGAGTTTGCGAGGTTCAACGCGGCGGATAAGGAGCGGCAGCTTGAAGATGCGCTGATGCTCGGGGACCCGATCACGGACCTGACGATCGCGATGGAGATCAACTATTTTCAATTGAATCGCGCCGAGTATTACGTTCCGATTATGGTGAAGATCCCAGGCAGGGAGCTGGCGCTGGCGAAGAAGTTCGGGGCCGAGCACACGCTGATCGACTTTGTGTGCGAGATCAAGGACGACGTGGGCGGCATCACGGTAAGCAACGTGCGCGACAACGTGAACGTGAAGCTGACCGACGCGACCGCGGCGGAGCTGGGGAGCCGGACCATCGAGTATGACGCGGGGTTCACGCTTTCGCCGGGCCACTACACAATGAAGTTTCTGGCGCGCGACGATGAAACAGGTCGGATCGGGACGTACCAGACGAGCTTCAACATCCCCAACCTGAACAAGGAGGTGCGGCGTGTGCCGCTGAGCTCGGTGGTGCTGAGCAGCCAGCGGGTGGAGCTGAAGGAGGCGCTGTATAACGCGACCACAGGCAAGGAGGCGGCGCGCAACGATGCCGCGAATCCGCTGGTCGAGGACGGACGCAAGCTGATCCCCAGCGTGACGCGGGTGTTTCGGACGGATCGCGAGATGTACGTATACCTGCAGGCTTACGCGAAGGGCGGGACCCTGCCCGAAGCCGCGAGCGCGGCTGCGACGGCTGGGGTGCCTGGGGCGGGCGAGACGCCGTTGGTGGCGTTTGTGAGCTTTTATCGCGGCGAGCAGAAGGTCTATGAGACCGAGCCAATCGCGGTGAAGCCCGAAGCGGGGACGAGGCTGGGGGTAACGCCCATTCGGTTCAGCATCGGGTTAAAAGATTTGCCGCCGGATGAGTATCGCTGTCAGGTAAGCGTGCTGGATGGAGCGGGCAGACGGGCTTCGTTCTGGCAGGGGAGGGTGAAAGTGGTGCGCTAGCTGGCCTTGGGGAATGTCTGATCTGTTCCTGTTTGCTTCGGGCTTGCTGCCTTACATTCGGGAGGCGGCTGGCAAGGCGCGCGAGCTTAGGCAGCGCGAGCCAAGCGGTCCCAGTTTCCGGTCGCAATTTTTTCCTGCTCCGTGGCTGTTAGCCCGGAGTCGGCAAGGAATTTCGCAGCGTCCGGCACCGAGACAAAGGGGTAGTCGACCGAAAACATGATGCGGTCGACGCCTAGTATCTCGACGGCATTGCGCAGGTAGCGTTGCGACAAGATGCCGCTCGGCGTGACGTAGAAGTTGCTCTTTAAGTATTCGTCAAGGGGGCGCTGGAGCTTGCCGGCGGTGCCTTTCGCGAAGGCCGGCCCGATACGATCCAGGTAGAACAGGATGACCTCGCCCCAATGCCCGAGAATCAGCTGCAAAGCTGGCAAGCGGTCAAACAGACCTGACAGGATCAGGCGCAAGGCCTGGATCCCTGTGTCTGCGTGCCAACCCCAGCCACCCGCCGCAAAGATGGCATCCAGGGTGTCGCCAAAGCCCGTATAGTAGATGTCCCGCACGGCTTTGAGGGGAATCTGTGGATGAAGATAAAGCGGCACCTTGAGACGAGCCGCTGCTTCAAAAATAGGCAGGAACTGCGGTGCGTCGAGAGAGATAGGGCCGGTTCGCCCGGTCAGCATGGCCCCTTTCATCCCGAGCTCGGAGACGCAGCGCTCCAACTCTCGAACGGCTTGCTTTGGATCGGGTGTGGGCAACGTGGCAAACGCCTGAAAACGGTCTGGATGAGCCGCAACAGCTTTGGCCGCGAGATCGTTGCTCAGCCGCGCGAGACGCACGGCCTGCGGCGCGTCCAGGATCTGTGTGGCGGGGGTCGTCAGCGAGAGCACCTGTACGTCGATGCCCATTTCGTCCATCCGTTTCAGCCGTGCCTCGCCCATATCCTCCAACAGTTGTTCCGTTTCACCGCCCTGGAAGAGGGACATGCCAGGATCTTGCAGATCGGCAGGCAGCTCTTTCCATGCCTGGAGCACCTCGGCTGGGCAATAGTGTTCTTCCAGTGCAGTCACCTTCATGGTAGAAGTCTCCGATGGTCCAAGGTTGAATCGGTGCGAATAAACGAGAAAGGCAGAACCACCTCAGCCCCCAAGCACACCGAGCGTGCCATGATGCGACTTCCACGCCACCAGCAGCAGCCAGACCAGCAGGAGCACACCGGGTAAGGCCAATGCCTTCTCGGGGATCCTGCCCCCGGCCAAGGAATAAGCCGCAAAGCCGAGCGCGAGAAGGCTGCCGACAATCATCCCTACCGTTCCGAGTTGAAGGGAGACAGCCACGATCCAAAGCGCCGCGAAAATATGCCCCGCCATTCTGATTGGATTGAATACCGCGTGAGCTTGTTCGGAGGGACGATCGTGATTCCAGATCAACCCTGTACTCGCGACCACGTCGCAGACTATCCAAAGGAAGCCGGAGGCTATGCCCACCCCTGGTGCCGCAATGCTCACAATCACGGGCAGCAGGAGTAGATGAAACCCTATGCCGATGTATTCGCCTGCAAGCGCCTTTGATTCACGGGTAGCGAGCACCATGGTGAAGACGAAGAGAATGGCTTCCGCCACGAGAAGGAGGGCTAGATGGTTATGCACGTTCTGTCTCCCATCGATCGAGGGTCTGCGCAAAGAGTTGACGCATGTGATCGGTATCGTCGCCCGGAGGCCACATCTCGTTTTGCAGTGAGGTCATCACCGGGACGGCTTTGGAGAGAAGCCGGACGCCTGCAGCCGTGATGGTGATCCAGCGTACACGGATGTCTTCCGTGCCAGGCGTTTGCTTGATCAGCTTCTTTGCCTTGAGCGCTTTGATCATCAGCGACACCTGTGCCTCCTGAACTCCGCTGATTCGCGCAAGGTCTCTTTGTGAAACCTGGCTGGACTGCAAACTCAACCATCCGGTGAGGGTCAAAATCACGTATTGCAGATGCGTTAGGCCCATCTGTTTGAGAGCGGATTCCGCTCGCCGTTGAAAGATCAACGTAAGACGCCACATCCAGAACCCAATGGCGTCCTCGGGTCGCTGCCGACCGGTGCCGATAAGTAGCTCTCGAAGATTCTCCACGGGACCGCCTTTCGCGTACCTCTGTGACGATACTGCCTGAAGAGCAGGCCATCGACTCCGTTGCTTTCCGTCTGCAGCATCCTCGCGTCCTCGACATGCATCTAGTTTATACATAAAGTATTGTGCTGCGGCAAAGACTGGAGAGTCTGCATGGGGCAATCTGACCCGGATGTGTTAATCGTTGGAGCCGGTCCGGCCGGCATGACGCTGGCGGCCGCTCTGAGCCGCCACGGGGTAAGCTTCCGCATCGTCGATAAAGACACGGAGCCGGCCAAGGTAACGCGAGCTCCGGTCCTGTGGTCACGCACCCAGGAGATTTTGGCGGCCCTGGGTATCCTCGACTTGTGGCTTCCGGAAAGCGATTCGATGCGGGAGGAGAGCCTGCACTTCTACGGCAAAGCTGCGGGTGTGGTGCCTACGCTTGCCGCGAACAGCCCCTACCCGAAGGCTCGTTTTTGCGGGCAAAACGTCACGGAGCGGCTGCTCGATCAGCACCTCACCCAGGTCGGGCACCCGGTGGAATACGGCCAGGAAGCCATCAGCTATGAGGAAGGTGCCGGAGTGGCATGCGTCGCCGTGCGGAACGCGGACGGGGCCGAGGAGATCATCCGGGCAAAGTGGGTGGTCTCCGCGGAAGGAGCGCACAGCCTCGTGCGTAAAGCGGTCGGATTGGACTACGAGGGAGAGAAGTACATCGGCTATCGTATCCACATTGCCGACGTGATAGCCCACTGGACCATTGCCACTCCGGTCGGACAAACCTTCTTCATGGTGGAAGAGCAGGCATACATGGGTGGCCAGCGCCTGCCTGGAGATCCTGATCGCTTCTACTTCTACATCCTCACCCGTGATGAAAGGCCGGAGGACCCCAGCAACGAGGTGTCGCTTGAGGATGTGCAACAGCTTGTGCGCAAACTTTCCGGCGACGGGGGCGCCACGTTGTCCGACCCGCAATGGCTGAATACGGCGAGATATAAGCACGGGGTTGCGGAAGCCTACCGCAAAGGGCGCGCCATGCTGATTGGCGATGCGGCCCGGAGCGCACCTCCTCTCTACGGCCAGGGGATGAACTATGCCATGCATGACGCCTGGAACCTTGCATGGAAGCTGGCCTTTGTGGTCAAGGGGCTTGGCCCGGAGACCTTGCTCGATACGTTTGCCGACGAACGGCGAAAGCTCGGGCTTGAACTCGACGCCCGCATCGACCGCACCTTCCGCTTCATCACCGAACCCAAACCCTTGCAATCTACACTTACCCGCGCCCTCGCGCCCTTGTTCCTTTCCAACGAACACCTCACGCATTCGTACGAGCAGCAGTTTACGGAAATGGACATCAGCTATGCAGGCGTCGGCTTGAACGCAACGCCAAGCTCTCTCGGCAAGCTGAAAGCCGGCGAGCGTGCACCAGCCTTGTGGGTGAAACGTCTCCCGGACTGCACCCTCACCAACGTGCTCGATCTTTACGACGGTTTGAAATGGACGCTGCTTGTGATCGCATCCGCAGGGGAAGAGGAAGACAAGACAAACACGCTTCTCGACTATGCTCGATCCACACAAAGCAGGTATTCGGACAGGCTGCGTGCCGTTCTGCTGTCTGCAGGGCCGCAGCGTCCAAACCCGCTGACGTTGGATACTCTGGTCGACGCGGAAGCTCGCTTTCTTCGGGAACAGGACTTGCCTAAAGCAAGCCTGCTGCTGGTTCGCCCGGATGGGTACATCGCGCTCACAGCACGGCACGATACAGAAGAGGTGACCGCCTACCTGCATCAGTGGGTACAGGTCGCTTGATGTACAGCGACTCGAAGGTGCTCAGAGGATCGAAGTGTCACGAGTTCGGTGAAGATACGATTGTGAGAACTATTTGCGAAAACGAGAAAAGCTCAGTTTCGTAGTGTGCCGGTCCTGTTGATAACCGTTCTCACAAATCTTCATTTGCGAGAATGATGAAGGACGTCGATACAGGTCTACCGATCGTTTAAACCGAGGAAGTCAGGCTCCCTTCTTAGTCAGGGCTTCGTCAGAGTTCCAGCGGAGGTTCATCTTCGGCGCTTTCCCTGTGATGTCGACCTGAAACTCCGCATCGTAATCGGGCACAACAAAGCGCAAAGAGTTGCCCAGCGTTCCCTCGTAGGTAGCACGGACTGCTTCTTCGTCTCCTCGTTGTAAATAAACGCGTTGACCAACAACGGAAAGCCTGAAGGGAACATCAGGCGCCGTCGCAGGAGACGTATACACGCCTGCAAGCTTTTTCAATGTCGCTTCGGGCAGAGAAGCAGCGTCGTCACCCAGTGAGACGGAATCGCCCAGCATGACGTCCATCATTTGGCCCGCGATGACCCATTCGGGGGCTCGCTCCACATTACTCAGAACGATGACGGTAAGTTTGCGCCCGGGTATATAGCTCAGTGTGGTGCTGAATCCTTCCATACCACCGCTGTGCTCAATCACAGTTTCTCCGTGCCGCGTGTTGTTGGCCTCGCCTGCTCCGTAGTTCCCCAAGCCGCGATGCGTCATATACGCCACTGACGCCGGGCTTAGGATCTTGCCGCCAAACAATGCCTGCTGCCAGATCAGCAAATCGGTTGTCGAAGAGTACACCCCGGCCCCGCCATCTACGATCGATACGGAGAAGGAGACATCCCTTATGCGCTCGAATCCACCAGATTTCCTTCGATATCCCTGGGCGCGGTGAGGCAGAACCAATGCGTCTGTGTCCGTTCCCGTGTGATGCATGCCCAGTTTCGTGAAAATGCGTTGCTGAAGCACGTCGCGGAAACGTGTTCCGGACACGGCCTCGACAATCATCGCGAGCAGAACGTAATTCGTGTTGCTGTAGACGAACTTCGATCCGGGTACAAACTCCAGCGGGTAATCATGGAGGAACGCCATCTGTTCAGGCACGGTGTGGGGCATCATGGACCAGGCGTTGAACCGCGGATCATCCATCATCTCTTTCAAACCGGAGGTGTGCGTGAGCAGGTTGTGTACCGTCAGGCTCTTCCAGGCTTCGGGAAGCTTCGGCAGATACTGGGAAATTCGCTCTCCAACCTGAAGCTTGCCGTCCTCTTGCAACAACAAAACGGCCGCAGCCGTAAATTGTTTGCTTAGGGAAGCGAGGTGAAACTCAGCATCCGGTTGCTGGGGATTCTGCCACTCCAGATTGGCGTAGCCATAGCCTTTGCTGAGTAACACGTCGTGGCCTTCTGCAACGAGAACGGTTCCCATAAAGCGGTCCTGTTTTGCGTAGTACGAGGCGATCTCATCAAGACGCTGGACCGTCGCTATACGTTCTTGCGTTTGCGCGCCAGCACGGAAAGAAACCATTGCAGCGCAGCAACACAGTGCTACGAAGGCGTGCTTCATCTGTGTCCTCACTCCATGTGACTTTGTCGAAAGTCTACATCGCCCCTAAGCGAGGAGCCTTAAAGCGGTGCTTTGCCAATCAATGCAGGAGATGATGTTACGACGGCTGACCATCAAGGGAAACGGTATGCTTCATACAGCTTTTCTTAACCGGATTCAGGAGCAATCACAGTTTTGTTTCCCCATCGGATGCACGCCGCGATGCGCAGGGAAGCTGCGTTTCAGCTTTCCGCCCAGGTAGGTGTTGCCAGGAACGGCTCCCTGTTACCAGCGTATCGCGACAGTTTTCTGCTTGTAGTTCCCGGTCGCGTCCTGGTCAAAGGCTACGGCCAGATCGCCGCCGCTCAACGTGCCCCCGTCCACGGAAAGGTGCGGCAGGGCTCGACCGTTTACCCTCAGCCGCAGCGTTTGCGTGCTCGCCGCAGGTGCGGCCAGGGTCAACACGAGTGAGTTGCCGGTACGTTCCTCCTCGATCAACTTCACCGCGCCCGTGCGTGCGCCTTCCCGGGCGGGAACGTAGGGCAGGCTGACCTCAACCGGCGGCAAGGGACGCGTGGCGAGGTGGTGACGCTCGGGCTTGGCGGTGCAAGGCGCCGCCGGCAACGCCTCGGCGAGACACAACACGGTGGGCGTGCCGGAGGACACGTCCAGCTCCATCTGTCCGTCCCGGCGCTCAATTGCGATGTGGAAGCTATCGTCACCCACGCGGACGTAATCGGCGGTGATCTCGTCCCACGCGGCCGGCAGTTGCGGTGCCAGGCGCAGCGTATGGTTCAGTGCGTCGACTTCCAGGCCCAGCAGACCCCGCACGGCCGGCGCCAGCAGCATGGCGGAGGACCACAGCTGGTGCGAAGAACTGCGGCCGAGCGGCTCCAGAAACTCGCCTGAAATCACCTCTGTGATGGCCCCGGGATCTTCCAGCGTGGTCAGCCGCGCATCGGCCTGCAGGTTGGCAAAGGCTTGGGCAGCACGCCCGGTCCGGTATTGCGCCATCGCGACCCAACCCGTGTAGAGCGGCCAAACCGAACCGTGGTGATAGCTGATCGGGTCGTAGATGGCCGCATCCGTTGCGACCGAGCGCAGGCCCCAATCGGTGGCGAAACGCGGCCCGTCCCAGCCACGGAAAGTGGGCGCGGCGGCCGGCAGGGCAAGATGCCCGCTCCACCAGGCCACGGCGGGAAAGATGGTGGGCACGGCCTCATACGTGCCGTCGGCGTTGCGGCTAAAGGCATAGGTGCCGTCCGCGCCGCGGTAGCCGGCTAGCTTGGCACGGATGGCGTCGGCGGTGCCCCTCGCCTCCGCACTCAGGGCGCGGTCCCCCATCAGCAGCGCCAGGCGGGAAAAACTTTCGGCGGATTGCTGGTCGAGCGCCGCCAGGTAAATTTCCTGATGCGGCAACTTCGGCACCCACTCCTCTACCCATCCCGTGCCTTCAGTGTTGTCGTACACGCCGTCGGTGGTGTGTGCGCGTGTAAAGGCAAAGGCGCGCCGGACATTGTCCCAGTGCCGGCGAAGGTAGTCGAGATCGCCGCTGGCACGCACGTAATCTTCCATCTCCATGACGAAAAGCGGCGTAGCGTCCGCGGCGGCATACAGATAAGGCAAATGCGCCCAATCCACGTCTGTCGCGGTTTGGGAATATTCATGCATCATCTTGCCGTCCGCGCGCTGGTGCGCGAGCAGAAAGTCGGTGGCACTGCGGCTGAGGGCGAAGTCGCCGAAGCTGTTCACCGCAAACAGCGTCCACAGCGTATCGCGGCCGAAAAACCAGCCAAAGCCGGGCCGCGCGGAGTCGCCGGATGTAAACCATCCGCCTGCCAAACCGGAGGCCTCCTTCGAGGCCGTACCGGAGCCCGAGGCCGTATTGCTGCCCGAGGCCATGACGACGCGCGATTGCTCGATCGACACCGTTGCCCAGCGAAGCGCGTCGTTGAACTCGGCGTCCGGCGTATGGAGTGTAAGGGTTCTGTCGAAGAGAGTGGCATAAAACGCAGCCGTACCGCTGTACAGAGCGGGAACGGTTGCCGCCGCCGCCATCAGCCGCTCAAGCAGCGCCGTGCGGGCGGGCGCGCCGCTTCCACCCCCATCGGAAACTGCGGTCAGCAGAGGATAGAACTGCGCGTCGTTCACCGCCGGATCGTAGTGGAAACGAAAGGCGAGCGGTTCGGTCTTGGGGCGTTCCTGATACGGCCGAATGGGGCCGGGCGAGGCGTTCGGCATGGCGACAAAGCCGAAAAATCCGGGGTTGTCGGTTTCGAGCGCAAACGCACCCCCAGTCCCATACGGAACCCAGCTGCCGTTGGGCCGCCCGAAGTTGGGGGCCGGCCACATGCGCTCCATGCTCGGGGCAAAGCTGAGGGTAAGCTCCGCCCGTCCGATGGCGTGCACCTCGAACAGCACAACCGCCGCCGCGATCCCGTTCGCCGCCGTATGCGGGATGAACATGTGTTGACGCACGGTGATGGCCGCATGCGCGTAGGTGACCGTGGTGTGGTCGGGGCGCACCTCGATCGTGGCGGCACACTCGTTCAGGTCGATGGGGACGTCATAGCCCTCCACGCGCGCACTCAGATGAGCTTCATGCAACACCTTGACGGGCAGCGACCAAAGCTCGAAAACACCATCCTGCTGGCCCAGAATCGCCCCCCGCGGACCAACCACGGAAAACGGCAGATTCGGCCGGGCCTCACGCGTAAGCACCAGCGGATTGCCATCCATCGGAAAGCGCGGCAAGGGAGCGAACGGGGCCACGCCCGCCGTCAGAGCCTGCGCCCGCAGGACATGCACGGACGGAAACGCCAGGAGTGCGGCCAATGCGAGAAAGAACAGAACGAAGCGACGCAAGAGCAGCTCCCTATGAATCTCTACGACTCCCTACACACAATGAAAAGGTGGCCCGGGTTCAATTCGATTGTTCTCCGCGCAAGCCACGCCCTTTGGTTGTCATTCCCGTAGGGAATCTGCGTTTTCCGGGGCCACACCCCTGCCAGGACTCCATCGGACCTTAAAACGTCACCCGCGCCGCAAACTGCAAGCGCCGCATGGTGCTGTTGGATTCCAAACTTGTAATCACACCCGCACCCTGTTGCAGTGTGCAATCGATGCATCGGGAATTGCTCGACGTGGGAATATCGAGCGCGGCGTGGTTGAACACGTTGAAAACCTGAAATTGAAACTGGCCCGCAATGCGCTCCGTCAACGGTATGTCCTTGATCAGCGAAACGTCCGCAAAGTAGTCGCGGGGTCCCGAGAGCGTATTGCGTCCGCTGTTGCCGAACGTCCCAAAAGCCGGCCGGCTAAACGCTCCGGAGAACGATCCGTGGTTGACCAAAGGTGCCACCGGCGTGAAAAAACTGCGTGCGTGAGTGATCGTATTCAGCCCGCCGGCTCCCACCGGAAACGCGCTTGGCGTGCCGTCCGGGCGGCAATCGCTGGTCGTTCCGGGGCCGCCGAAATTCGTGTCGAGATCCTGGTCGGAGCCGCATTCCTGGTAGGTCGGCGTAAACGGCCGCCCGCTTTCCCATGTGGTTTGCCCGCCCATCGTCCATCCGCCGACAAACTCGTTAGTCAAGGTGTTCGCCCCGGAGAGAAACTGCTTGCCTTTGCCGAAGGGCAGGGCATACACGCTGCTGAAAACGAAAATGTGGGTGCGGTTGGTATCGTTGCGCCCCCAGCTGTAGCGCTTGTAGGCGTTGAAGGCGACGTCGTTGGCGTAGTTTTCCGCACGCGACCAGCTGTAGTTGGCGTTGAACGAAAGCCCATGCGATGTGCGCTTGTCCAGCTTGGTTTGCAGCGCGCTGTAGATTGCATGGCTGTCGGGCGCGGCGGAGGTCATGCCGCTCGAGCAGCAAACTACCGGAACACCCTGGTAGACGCCTTGAAAGTGGTTGTAAAAGGGCCGGCGCAGCGTGTTGCCCGCCGCCAGTTGCGCCGCCGTGGTGGGCAAGGAGGGCGCGTTCAGATCGTAGCCGAAGGTCTCGCCAGGATAGACCCGCTCACCCACATTGCCGACGTAGGAAAGCTGTATCGTTGCGCTCCCCCCGATTTGCTGCTGCAACGCAACGTTGTACTGGTCCACCTTCGGAAGCTGGATGCGCTCCGGACGAAACGTCTGGCCATAGGCATCCTGGAAGGGGATTACGCCGTTCGCGGGGATGGTCGGGGCCGCCGGACGCAGCGGAGGCGCGTTGAAGGTCGCGGCCAGCGAACCGGCGCTGTAGTTGCCGATGCGATTGATGTCCTCATCGGCCTGCACCGGCAGATTGTGCGAAAGATTGCTGCCGAACAGCGTGCCGAAGTAGCCCACCGTGTCGTACACCGTGCCCAAGCCCGCGCGCAGCACAAGCGTGGGGTTCACCTGGTACGCGATCCCCAGGCGCCCGGCAAGATTGGTGTAATCCATCTTCTGGTTGCCGTTCGTACCGAAGCCGTTCGCCCCCGCCACGCGGATGCCCCCCTGCTCCAGCGAGGCGAAGCCGCCGTGGCCAAGGCCGTTCACCGTTTCGGGGAAAATTACATCCCAGCGCACACCGTAATTCAACGTCAGCTTGGGTGTGACCCGCCATGTGTCCTGCGCGTAAAAGGCGCCGCGCTTCTGGTAGCTGTACTGGTCGTTGATGTACACATCGAAGCGCTGAAACCGCGCCGCATCCCCGACCAGAAACGAGGCCAGATCGCTGCCCGTGCTCAGAACGCCGCCCGCACCCGAAAAACCTGTCGAGGCATTGTCGAAAGTGAACTGGCCGGTCCGGTTGTTGTCGCTGGCATTGCGAATATTCTTCGCATAGCGAAGATCCGCGCCGAACTTCACCGAGTGGTTGCCGACGATCTTCGTCCAATTGTTGGTGAGCTGAAACACCTGTTCGCTTTGCGTCAGCGGGCAGTTGCACTGCTGGTTGCCAAGCGGACTCAGGGTGTTCTGGTTGAAATTGAACGACGGCGCGCCGGCCGTATCCGGCGTGGTGTTCAGGTTGGGAATGCCCAGCGTATTGGCGCTGACCTCGCCGGGAAATTTATTTTCGGAAACATGGTAGCTGAGAAACCCGAGGCGCAGGTCCGTGATGAGCGTCGGCTTCACCGCGTAGTCGAAGCCCAGCGTGGCGCTTTGGTTCTGCGTTGTAGTCGTGCCGGTGGTGCCGCCCAGCCCAAAACCGGCACCGCCGGCCGCGCCGAACACCGGTGTGCCCAGCAGGCGGAAAAGCGCATAATCGTACCGCCCAAACGCGTGGACCTTCTCGCTGATCTGATCGTCGAGCCGGATGTCCGGCTGGTCGCTGTTCAGAATGCCATTGCCGGCGGAAACGAAATTGTTGTTGATCCCCTGGCCGGTTGTATTGGGCGCCGGCAACAGGCGCAACAGGTTCAGCGCCTGCGGGCTCAGCGCGGCCACCGGAATTAGCCCCGGAGTGGCGCTGTACGGCAGCTTCGTCAGGGGGTTGTACAGCACCTGGCTCGTGTACTCGGACAGGTTGCAGAAGCCTGTGGTCGCCGTCAGGCAGGTGGAACGCACAAGATTGGTCGGCACATTCTGGATCAGGCTTGTGCCCAGCCGGTTCCGCAAACCCTGGTAGTCGACGAAAAAGAAAGCCTTGTCCTTCACGATGGGCCCGCTCACCGACCCGCCGAATTGCCCGTACACCTCGCCCGGGATCACGCGGCCGGTCACCGGGTCTGGCTGGAATTGCGTGAACGGATTGCGCGCATAGAAGGCATCGGAGTGGCGAAAGAAAAATGCATCGCCATGCAGCTGGTTGCCGCCCGACTTCGTGCTCACGCTGACGATCCCGCCCGCCGCACCGCCCAGCTCCGCATCGTAGTTCTGCGTCGTCACCTTGGCCTCGGCGATCGAATCGAGGTTCGGGTTGATCACGATGATGCCCAGCACCGGATCGCGATCGTCCGTACCGTCCAGGATGAACCCCTGCTCGCCGTAGTTGGAGCCGTTCGTGTTCAGGGCCAGACCCCCCTGCGGATTCTCCGGGCCGGCGATATTGAAGCTGGAGTGCTGCACCCCCGGCGTCAGCAGGAGGTACCCCGTAAAGTTGCGCGTGAAGTTGGGTATATTGCTCAGGGTGCGCTCGGTAAGGATGGACGAAACATCGGCGCGGTCGGTCTCAAGCGCGGGTGCTTCGGCGGAAACGTTCACCGTCTGCGTGGACCCCTGGACACCCAGGGCCACATCCACCTTTTGTGCGGCGTCGGCGTGGATGTCCAGCGGCGGCAGCTGTTGATAGGCGAAGTTCGGAGCCTCCACCTTCACCGTGTAGCTGTCCGGCGTCAGGTGGTCGACCGTCCAGTTGCCGGTGCCGTTGCTGGTCGCCGTTTGCACGGTGCCCTTGGCTACGTCGACGACGGTCACGGTCGCCCCCGGCACGGCGGCACCGCTGTTGTCGGTCACCGTACCGTACACGCTGCCGTAAACGGCCTGGGCCGAAAGCCCACTGCCGCCCCCGGCGAGCAGGCAACTGAAAACCAAAGCGGAACGTTTCAGGAAAGCAGTTTGTTGCATCATTGCGTAACCCCACAGCAGCGGCTGGAACTCCTGTTTGCGTGCGTGGCCATTAACCGTCACCGGGGGATCGTTTGTCAGCACTTTTTACAGTTCTGTATAGTGTCGCCACGTGAAATTCACGTCGTGCAACGGGCGCAACCCCCTGTTAAAAAGGTGTTTATGACAGAGGAGGAGTTTAGGGAGCGAAGGGAGTTGGCGGACCGCGTGGCTGCCGGGCGGGAGCTGGCCGCATCGCCCAAACTGCGCTCCTTTTTTCTATACGTCGTCGATTGCTCCCTGCGCGAGCACCCGGAAGAGGCCACCGAGCAGCAGATCGGCGTCAAGATCTTTGGGCGGCGCCCCGGCTACAACTCCGGCGACGACAGCATCGTGCGTGCCCAGGCCCGTCTCCTGCGTCAAAAGCTGACCTCCTATTTCGCGGCCGAAGGTGCCGCGGAACCCTCCGTCATCGACATGCCGAAGGGCCGGTAATTGCTCAGCTTCCACCAGCGCACCGTGCTTTCCGCCAACGCCGCCAACGCCGCCAATGCCCCCAACGCCCCCAAACCAACCATGCACCCGGAGCATCGGCCAGAGGGGACTCAGGGAGCCGGTGCGCCCCGAACTCAACCGTTGCCCCCGATTGCATTGCCACACGGTGCGGTGTTTACCACCAGCCCGGGCCGGCTCGAAGCTGCGTCTTCAACCGACGACCCCTACCTGGACGATGCTGTCGCAACCATACCTCCCGCCGCACTAACCCCTGCCACACCGACAACCCCCGCCGCGTCGTGGAAGATAGCCCGAAGCCTGCCCACGTTCTGGGTGGGCCTGGGGCTTGCCCTCGGCTTACTCGCAGGAGCACTGCTCGGAAGCGGGAGCTACCGGCATTACTTCGCCAAGGACGCGCCCCCTCCCGATCCCTTGTGGTCGCCTTTCCTCAGCGACGCGCACGCTACGCTTGTGATCTACAGCAACCCGCTGTTTCGCGGTTCGCCCGCGCGGGGTCTCCATCTCGTCGACCCCGATCGCCCGTCCGGGGCCGGCGACGCGCTCGACAATGGGCTCAACGACGCCACCCCCGACAATGCGCTCGACGAGACCTATACCGGCACCGGGGAAGTGCAGGCAATTCACACCCTGACGCACTTTTTCGACGCGCATAACGCGACCTTCACCCTTAAGCGAAGCCGGCTGGTGACCTGGGATCAGGCCCGATCCAGCAACCTCATCTTCGTCGGTGCACCCAGCCAAAATACGGCGCTGCACGATCTGCCGGCCCGCTCGGAGTTCACCATCGCGCAGGACGCCCAGGCTCGTGGTTACATTGTGAATCAGCACCCCCGCCCCGGCGAACCCGCCGTCTTCCCCACCAACGATCGAACCCAGGAAACCGCCATTGTGGCGCTGCTGCCGGGCATGGAAACAGGCACGGGCATCCTGGTCATCAGCGGCCTGACCACCATCGGCACCCAGATGGCGGTGGAGTTCCTTTGCCGTCCGGAGAACCTCCGCGCCCTCGCCGAGATCGTCGGCACAACGAGCAGCGGCACATTGCGGTCCTTCGAAGCTGTGCTGCATGTGAGCATCAGCAAGGGGGTAGGCGTGCGTGTGCAGCTGGCGACTGTGCACCGCCGAGGATAGGTGTTATCCCGGCATTTTGCCGTGCATGCTTTTCTGAGCGGGAGAAGGAGGCACTATAGGCAGTTTTTCATCGGACGCCACAACGACAGAGGCGGTCCGTCGAGCAATACAAGGTAGACAAGAGAGCCTGAGGGGGACCTTTCCTTCTGCGTCCAGGTGAGTAGCTATCCGCGTTGCGCATGAACGATCACGCCCGCTATGCTGAACGAAAACACGGCTGATCGGCGATAGCCGAGTTGAAGGGTTTGCATCTGCTGCCTATCCAGACTCTTTCCATGTCTGCGTAAGTTTGGACGGTGCTGTAACTAAGCCTTGTCGCCGACAGCTGATGGGAACGAGGTAGGTAAATGATGTTTGCGCAGTGGGCAAGGCAAGTACAAAGCATAACGCTCGCGCTGGTTCTCGCCTGCGCGGCGCCGCTCACCGCCCAGTCTCTCTCTCGGGAGCAGAGCGCCAGCATCGACGCCACTGCCTCAAAGGTGCTCGCAGACACGGGCGTGCCGGCCGGATCGATTGCTATTGTCCGCAGCGGCAAGATCATCTACAGCAAGGCCTATGGGGTAGAGCGACCAGGCCAGCCGGCTCGAACGGACGCTCGTTACCCGGTCGCGTCGATTTCAAAGCAGTTCACAGCGGCGGCGATCCTCATGTTGGCCGATGAGGGCAAGCTGTCGCTGGACGACAAAGTGGGGAAGTTTTTGCCCCACCTGACACGCGCGAACGAGGTGACGATCCGTCAGCTTTTGACTCACACTGCCGGGTATCGTGACTGGTGGCCGCAGGACTATGTTTTCGACGACATGACGCGGCCAACTACGCCCGACGCGATACTTGATCGCTGGGCCAAGTCACCGCTCGACTTCGATCCGGGAACGCGCTTTCAGTATTCCAACACGGGCTACGTCGCCGCAGGGCTGATCGTCGAGCGGGTGTCCAGGCAGCCACTGTTTGCATTTTTCCGCGACCATATCTTTGCCCGCCTCGGCATGGCGCCCACGAACTTCGACGATGGTCTTACTGCGGTAAATCCGCAGGGTTACAGCCGTTACGCGCTCGGACCTGTGCACCCCTCAACAGCGGTGGCGCCCGGCTGGTCGTTCGGTGCTGCCGGGCTTGTGATGAGTGCGGCCGACCTCGCGCGTTGGGACATCTCGGTCATTGACCGAAGCGTAATGTCCGATGTCGCCTACACGGCTCAGCAACAGGAGGAGGTGCTGAGCAATGGGCTCGGCACCAGATACGGTCTTGGCGTGAGTGTCTCCGACACTGGCGGTCGCCGTCTTATAGAGCATGAAGGGGGCCAATCCGGATTTCTTAGTGAGAACCGCATCTACCCCGACGACCGAGACGCCATAGTGGTGCTAGTCAACGCCGATTTCGGCAATGCGGAAATGGCGATTGCCGATGGGATCGAGCAACAGCTCTTTGCCAACATCTCTGGCGTCGGCCGCGCGCGAGCCCTTCTGAGCATGATGCGCTCCGGTTCCTTTAACCGTGCAGTATTCACAGCACACGGAAACTTTTATTTCACGCCGGCGGCGATTAGAGACTACCGCTCCACTCTCGTGCAACTTGGCGAGCTCAAGAGCATGACTCAGACCAGTTCCGGCCTACGCGGCGGTCTGACAATCGAGCGCTTCCTTTTGGATTACGGCAGCCGCAAGCTCGAGCTGACTTTGCGTAGCGAGCCCGGTGCCAACGGGCGAGTGGAGGAATTCTTTCTGTCTCCGCTCAGCTAGGGCCTGTCATCAAACTAGCCACATGTAGCTGCAGGCGAGGTGCACGGCGGCGAGGAAGTTGCGTTTGGTTTTGTGATAGCGTGTCGCGATGGCCCGGAACTGCTTGAGTTGGGCAAAGAAGTTCTCGATCCGGTGCCTCTCGGCGTACAGGTTTTTGTCGACGCTTGCGGAATAAGTAGTTGGATGACAGGCCCTAGCGAATGCCGCTATGTGGGCGTGTGGGACGCGGCAAGCGTTCCAAGCTCCCCCTCACGGGCCCATAGTCTTGTCAGTGCTGCCGATGCTTCTTGGGTTTGGGTAGGCGGTGAGGCTTGAGATGTCATGGATGTGCGTCAGCACGTCGCGCCAGCCATAGCTGTGCTGGATGTAGTCGCCCAGGGCGAAGCCATCGCCAAAGCCCACACCCAGCCCGGTGACGTTGACTACAGGCACCGTGAAGTTGCCGCTGGAGGGAGAAAAGCCCTCGATACGGTTGTACCCGAAGAAGGCCTCGTTCAGGGTGTTGGAGGTGAAGGTGCGGGTCTCGTTTCCCTGAATCGAAAAAGTGTAGAAGTTGGGAAGACACTGATGGGAAAAGAGGCACGGACCTTTGGGAGGTTGATGAGGGTCAAGGAAACAGGACCAGAGTGGGTGCGGGGCGGGAGGGTGGAGCCGAAACGGGGAAGCGGGGTTGCTTGGTTTTACGGCGTTTGGAGGGGCACCGGGGGTGTACTTGGGTGGCCTGGACACAAATACCGTATCCGCAAAGCAGCGAAGTTAATATCATGAACGAGCGTTTAGAACAAGCGAAGCTGGAGCGAAGAAAAGTTCGTCTACGGGAGCTTACGTTCATCTTAAGCCCTTGTTTTCGTAAATGGTTCCTATGTGTCATGCCATGTGGATAAATATTCATTGACTAGGGTTGATCCCCCGCTTATAAACGCCTTACTCCTTCCCGAAATGGGAAGGGAGCTGAGAGGAAGTTGTTCCGATCTGGAATTGGGTGGTGGTCGATCTGCCGACGAGTTCCCCTTTTTCGAGCGCATTTCGTGGTTCCACCGCGCCGGCAGAGCGTGGGGAGGCATGCGGGTGTTGCTCCAGACCGACGAGCCGAGTTGACGTTAAGGGACTGGGCTGGCGGAGAGGCTGTACGTGGAGGAAAGTGTGGCAGGAATCAGCATGGACTTGAAGGTTTGCGAGGGATGTGGGGCGCTTTGGCTGCGGGCTCCGGGAGCCGGGGTGTACTGCATGCGGTGCACGGCGGCATTTGCGGAGTTTCCGAATCCGACGGGGCGAAGCCGGCGGGGACGGAGGCCAAGGGTCGCGGTCGCAACGCAACCGCTGGTGATACGTACGCGTTGAAGCCAGCAGCAGATTTGGTGGTATTCGGAGCGGTTCTGCGGATGCCGTGGCGTCGGAGAAATGCGGAGGATGCTGCTTTTCCGAGAGGAAGAGCGGCGCGCGCAGAGTTCCCTCGCCAGGGATTTCCAAGGAGAACGAGCTTTGGACGTGAACAGAAGTGCCGGCAACGAAGAGATGGAGACGGTGATGGAAAAGCGTAGAGCAATGGGTCTGGTAACGGGGCGGCAGGGTGTGGTGTGCATCAGCGCGGCGGCGCGTGGGCAGCGGACGTTGCGTGAAGGAACGACGGGGCGGATGGTATCAACGACCCTGCCGAAGGTGTGGGCGGTGGCGGCGGGCGGGAAGGCTTTGGCGGTGGTGCCGGGAGTTCGGCCGGGGAATCCGGCGGGAAATCCGCAGCCGGAACGTGCTCGGGAGGCCGGGGTCGAGGTCCGGTTTTACCGAAAGTACACCGAAGGGTTGTTGCGGCGATACACGCAGATGAGCATGGAGGCGGGGCGGGTGCCTTCGATGCTGGGACGTGAGGTGATGGGAGGGAGGGCGAGCAGCTACCGGATTCACGCCTTTGACGATGCGGTGAACTTCCGGTTGGACGTGGAGAAGTGTTTGCGGCAGCTGGAGCCGGAGCAGAGGGAAGTTTTGCGGCGTGTGACGATGCAGGAGTACACGCAGGCGGAGGCGGCGGCCATGATGGGGGTTTGCTTGCGGACATGCGTGGACCGTTACGGCAAGGCGTTGGACCGGCTTACGGGAATCCTGCTGAAGGCCCGTATTTTGGAGCCGCTGCGGTTGCTGTCAATGGGGTAAGGTCTGCGACGTTGTTGTAAGTCTTTGCGCTGCGGTGGTTTGCGGGTGGGAACCAAGCTGCGTAGAGATGGGCATGGATTGGTATTCTGAGTGTGGCAGGAAAAGGGGTGAGGCGCCCGGGGGAGTGGGTGCCTCGCTCCCTTTTCGTTTTTTGGGGGGGGATGGGTGTGAGGGTGAAGGCTGCGGGGAAGAAGAGGAAGAAGGCTGGCGGGGAGGCGGAAGTGGCCGAGACCCTGCCGCCGTTACGGCCATCGCAGTGCCGGGCGTACATGCGGCGGGAGTTGGCACGCGAGTTTCGGGGCATTGTGGAGGGTTTTGTGGACGGGGCGAAGAAGGGGAGTTGCCAGCATGTGAAGTTGGCGACGGAGTTGGTGGGGACCCCGGAACGGTCGCCGAAGCGGGCCAAGAGCGTTGTGCGGAAGTTGATTGAGGAGATGGAGAACCGGACGGTGTAGGCGGTGGTGGGGAGGGGCGAGACGCCGATTCCTTCGGGATGACAAAGCAGAAAAGCGGGATGTCCCATCATGGGGTTTGTGAGTTTGTGAGTTTGTGAGTTTGCCTGGGCCTGGGCGGCGCGACCCCACCCTTTCGCGGTGAAGCTGCGAAAGAATGGGGCACCCGGGTGGGGCGCTGGGCGAGATGCGGATTCTTCGGGATGACAAAGCAGAAAAGCGGGATGTCGCATCATGGGGTTTGTGAGTTTACCTGGGCCTGGGCGGAGCGACCCCACCCTTTCGCGGTGAAGCTGCGAAAGAATGGGGCACCCGGATGGGACGCTGGGTGTGCGTTGGGCGAGACGCGGATGCCTTCGGGAATGACACCAAAGGGGGATGCGGGTTCCTTTGGGAAGGACACGCAAGAGGTGAATTTGGCTTAGTCAAGTCGTTGCGGGAGTCCGGGCATCGATATACTGAGTAGCTGTTCAGGGGGATACCGTTTCGCGGAAGCCGTTCATGGGAAAGCTGTGCTTGTTTGGATTGGCGGGGGTTGCTGGGCTGACCGGGTTGACCGGTT
>CAXTBI010000020.1:9030-11080 GCA_964242195.1 uncultured Acidobacteriaceae bacterium | reverse complement strand
GGGGAATTTTGCGGTTACGCGGATGGATTGAGTTTGTGGGGTGGTTGCGGTTTCCTTTGGCCTGGGCGGAGGGACCCCACCCTTTCGCGGTGAGGCTGCGAAAGAATGGGGCACCCGGTGAGTTCTTTTGGAATTCAAGGTGAAGAAGCAGGTTCCCTTCGGGAATGACAGAAAGAAGTGCAAGTGTAAATGCAAATTCCCTTCGGAATGACAGCTTAATGGTGGGATGACGGGAAGCTAGGCCAAGCCGGTTTGGTTGGCGTGCGCTGCTATTTTTCTGTTGATTTCGAGGGCCAGGGCGAGGGCTTCGCGGGCGGCTGCCGCGGGGACGCGGGGTGGGGTGCGGGTGCGGACGGCGCCTAGGAAGTCTTCTAGCTCGAGGCGGAGGGGTTCGGCGCGGGGGAGAGCGTGTTTGTCGAAGGTGAGGCCGGCGGAGGGGTGGGTGGTTGCCGACTGGGCCGCGGCTGGGTCTACGTTGACGGTGAGGAGTTCCTGGCGGGCGTAGTCGAGGGAGAGGTACTGGGCGGGTTGGAAGAGGCGGAGTTTGCGGACCTGTTCTGTGCTAACGCGGCTGGCGGTTAGGTTGGCGACGGCGCCGGAGCGGAACTCGAGGCGGACGTTGGCGATATCGGTTTTGCGGCTGAGGATGGGCAGGCCTACGGCGCGGATTTCGGTTACGGGCGATTGGGCGAAGGCGAGCAGGATGTCGAGGTCGTGGATCATGAGGTCCAGGACGACGTCTACGTCGAGTGAGCGCGGGGTGAAGACGGAGAGCCGGTGCGCCTCAAAGAACATGGGGCGGGTGAGGCGGGTTTGCGCGGCGGCGACGGCGGGGTTGAAGCGTTCGAGGTGACCGGCGGCTAGGATGCGGCCGGTGCGGGCGGCGTGGGCGATGAGGGCGTCGGCTTCGGCGAGGGTGGCGCTCAGGGGTTTTTCGATCAGGACATCGAGACCGGCGGAGAGAAGGTGCTCCGCGGCCGCGGCGTGCGCGACGGTGGGTGCGGCGACGACGGCGGCGTGGAGGTGCAAGTCCGCTTTTAGGAGGTCGTCGATCGAGGCGAAGGCCGGGATGTTGTATTTTTCGGCGGCTTCGGCGCGGGCGGCGGGGTTTGGGTCGACGACGGCGGTGAGCTGGGCGAGGTTCGGGAGGTCGGCGAGGACGCGCAGGTGATTGCGGCCGAAGGCGCCGGCGCCGACCACGGCTATGCGGATGGGAGCCACGGCGCTGCGGATGGGGGTGGGCACGGGCTACTTGAGGGGAGCTTCGACGGCTTCGCGGCAGCGGGTGTAGAGGTCCAGGAGCTGGGTGACGGAGTCTTCGCCCTTGGCGGCGGAGGGCGCGGCGAAGCCGGTGGTGGTGCCCCCTGCGCCGGGCTTGATGTTGGCGTGCGCGGCTACGAATTTGAGCAGATCGAGGGCGATGTCTTCGGGGCGGCGAGCGGAGAGGGCGGTGCTGCTGGAGTCCATGGAGGCCTTTCGGTGTCGGCTTTGATGGTAGCGGGTCGGTGCGGCGGGTTGCAATGGTTTGGGCGGTTTGCGGGAAGCGGGTTCTTCGGTTTGCTCGGGAGGACAAGGTGGCCACGGAGTTTTGTGGCTTTGGGTTGGCTTGGGCGGGAGCGACCCCACCCTTTCGCGGTGTAGCTGCGAAAGAATGGGGCACCCGGGGGAAGCGGGTCTTCGGTTTGCTCGGGAGGACAAGGTGGCCACGGGGTTTTGTGAGTTTGCTTTGGGTTGGGCGGGAGCGACACAACACTTTCGCGGTGTAGCTGCGAAAGAATGGGGCACCCGAGGGGAAGCGGTTCTTCGGTTTGCTCGGGACGAGAAGGTGGCCAAAGGTGGTTTGTGGCTTTGGGTTGGCTTGGGCGGGAGCGACCCCACCCTTTCGCGGTGTAGCTGCGAAAGAATGGGGCACCCGAGGGGAAGCGGTTCTTCGGTTTGCTCGGGAGGACAAGGTGGCCAAAGGTGGTTTGTGGCTTTGGGTTGGCTTGGGCGGGGGCGACCCCACCCTTTCGCGGTGTAGCTGCGAAAGAATGGGGCACCCGAGGGGAAG
>CAXTBI010000020.1:0-8930 GCA_964242195.1 uncultured Acidobacteriaceae bacterium | reverse complement strand
TCGCGGTGTAGCTGCGAAAGAATGGGGCACCCGAGGGGAAGCGGTTCTTCGGTTTACTCGGGAGGACAAGGTGGCCAAGGAGGTTTGTGGCTTTGGGCTGGCTTGGGCGGGGGCGACCCCACCTAAGCGACGGTAGAGCTGTCGCGTAGATGGGGCACCCGGCACCCGGGGGAAGCGGGTCTTCGGTTTGCTCGGGAGGAGAAGGTGGCCAAAGGTGGTTTGTGGCTTTGGGCTGGCTTGGGCGGGAGCGAACCCACCTAAGCGACGGTAGAGCTGTCGCGTAGATGGGGCACCCGGGGGGATGGGGCACCCGGGGGATGGGGCACCCGGCAAGGGCAAACGCGATTCCTTTGCGGAATGAGGAGCGAAGAAGCAGGTTCCCTTCGGGAATGACAGAAAGAAAAGCAAGTGCGACAGGCAAAGGGCATTGAGAGGGAGGGTGGATGCGGGGTGAGGGAGGGTGGATGCGGGGTGAGGGAGGGTGGATGCGGGGTCGGGGATGGTGGATGCGGGGTCGGGGAGGGTGGATGCGGGGTCGGGGATGGTGGTTGGTGGGGTTGTTGGTGGTGGCGATGGGGTCGGCTCCGGCGGGGATGGGGGCGCAGGTGGCGCTTACGACTGTGCAGGATACGGTTTATAGCGCCAATGGCGTGCCTACGGGTGGGACGGTGCTGGTGAGCTGGACGGGGTTTACTACGGCGGGTGGGAGCGCGGTGCCGGCGGGCAATACATCGGCGGCGATCCCGGCAAATGGAGCGTTGACGATTGCGTTGGCACCGAATGCGGGATCCACGCCGGCCGGAAGTTATTACACCGCGGTGTTTCACCTGACGGATGGGACGACCAGCCGGCAGTTCTGGGTGGTTCCGGCGGCGGGAACCGGTGGTGGCGCGGTGAAGCTGGCGGCGATTGCGGGCACGGTTTTGCCGACGAGCGTGGCGGTGCAAACGGTGAGCAAGACCTATGTGGACAACGCGATTGCGACGGCGTTGACGGGGTACGCGCCGGACGGCGCGACGACACCGTACGTGGTGAAAACGGGCGACACGATGAGCGGGCCGCTGTTGCTGCCGGGGGATCCGGTGAACGCGCTGCAGGCGGCGGATAAGAATTATGTGGATACGGTGGCGGCGCAGCTTTCGGGGGGCGGAACGACGAAGGTGAGTACGGTACCGACGGCGTCGCAACGGGTGGCGCAGCCGGCGGGAACGGCGATGGAGGTGAATGCGCTGAACGGCGTGCTGGATGCGAGCGGGTATCTGAGCGGCGTGGGGAGCAATGGATTTGCGAATGCCCTGGGGAGCGCGAACTGCGCGGGCGGATGCGAGGTGCGCGGGAGCCAAGCGTACACGGGGACGGAAAGTGTGCCGGTGGGGTCGATTCCCACGGGTGGGCGGGTGGTGGATGCGCGCGGCGGGGCGGTGAGCACATATGCGGTGAATCCGCTGGGGGCGGGGTCGGTTTCGTACCTTGCGGAGTCGTTGACGCAGATTTCCACGGCGACGGCGCAGCAGGCGGCGGCGGCACGACCGGGGATTGTGGGGCCGAACAGCTTTGCGGAGTACATGACGCAGGTGGCGCCGACGGGGGGATCGAACCAGTTTCCGGCGAGTCATGAAACGTTGCCGTATGGGAAGAGCAATTACGGTGTGTTGCAGCTTACGGGCAGCTACAACACGCAGGGGCAGCATGTGCAGTTCAACAACAATGTGAACTGTTTTTCTGTGGGCGATTGCATGGCGGGTGGGCAGTTTATTTTATCGGCGGGCGGATACCGGGATGAGGCGGACGAGGGGACACACCCGTTCGACCTGCAGGTGAGCGAGGACCCGCGGGTGTTCCAGGGAACGTGCGGGAGCGGATGTACGCCGGGGGCGACAAACCTGGTGGTGAACGTGACGGCAAACGGTGGAACGCAGGGGGATGGGCGATTTTTGATCGACAAGAACCCGGCAAAGGTCCTTTCGGCGGGAACGATCGTCAGCTCGGGGGGCGACCTGTTTGCGACGGTGAATTTTAGCGGGACGAGCTTTCCGGCGAGCGTGTTTCTGCAGGTGACGCAGGGGGCGAACTCGCAGGCGGGCAACCTGGCGCCGGGGACGGTGACGCTGCCGATTGCGACGAGCGGGGTGCAAAACGGGCTGGCGACGAGTACGGCGGGGTTGCCGGGGAATGGCGTGGCCTGTGTGGCGGATACGGCGGGGCCGGTGGGGATTCCGAACTTTGAGACGGCACGGTACACGGTCGCCGACGGGACGCACCTGCAGCTGACCCTGAACAAGGTTCATTTCGCCGGGGCAGTGGTGGCGGTGGGCGGGCTTTGCGGATATGGGCTGGAGCAGACGGTGGACACGGTGGGCGGAGTGCGGCAGGTGTTTCCGGTGGTTGGGTCCATCAGCGGGACGAAGCTGTACTACGCGCCGGGCAATACGAACGTGGTGGGCAATGCGGGATCGGGGAGCACGAGCGGGTATCTGAATGCGTCGGTGGGGATTGCAAGCGCGGTGCGCAGCGGCGGAACGACAACGCTGACGACGGGGACGGCGTTTCCCGCGGACCTGAACGGGCTGAGCCTGACGGTGAGCGGGGTGGCAGACGCGAGCTTTAACGGGACGTTCGCCGTGGCGACGACGGGGAGTAACACGTTGACGTACACGAATGCGGGGACCGACGGATCGAGCACGGGCGGAACGGTGGGCACGGTGACGGGTGGATTCAACCTGTACCCGATGGCCGAGGTGCTGAACGTGTGGAACCCGGCGGCGGCGGCCGTGGATGGGACGATGGCGCTGGCGCCGAATACGGTGGCCTGGGCGGCGGGCGACCCGGTGGAAGAGCCGCATTACCACCAGCAGCTGGTGGATGCGGATACGGAGTTTATCAACCAGTTTGTGCCGAAGCCGGTGCAGTATTCCTCGGCGGGCAAGACGTATAGCGGAGCGGTGGGGCCGGGTACGCGGGGATGGCAAATTTCGAATGGGTCGGCTTCTACGAATTACCTGGGGGGTGGAGGGACGCACCAGGCGCCGGATGCGGCGTTAATGACGACGGGCGTTTGGCGGGATGCGATGGACGTGGTGGCGGGGGAGAACTCGCTGTTGCGGGTGCATTGCAACCTGCGTGGATGCAACCGGTGGGATTCGGCATATGCGCTGTTTTCGCTGGATGCGCGGCAGGGGCAGGATTTTCTGTTTTATGACCCGAGCAGCAATACGGCGAGCTGGAGCCTGGGCGGGGCGGGGTACACGTTCAGCCCGCAGGCGTTTACGGCGGGAACGGTGAAGGCGGCGACGGTGAACACGGCGGGTCTGCAGGCGACGGGCGGAAGTGTGACGGGGCTGACGGCGTTTGGATTGGGAGCGGCGAATACGCAGGGCGCGTTTACATGGCAGCCGAATGGGGTGCACCAAGGGACGTATGCGGACCCGTGGTTTGGCATTTTTGACGGGTCGAAGTATGTCGGGATCGCGGCGGGTTTGCCGGCACCGGCGGGAACCACGATGGTCGGCGGATATTACTCGGGCATGGGTGTGGGCGGTCTGTCGGCGGGTACGGGAACGCCGATTTTCGGTGTACTGAACTCGGCGCAGAGCGGAAGCGGGCTGGGGAGTGTGGCGTTGACGGTGACGGATTCGAACCTGGTGGAGACGTTTCGGAATACGCTCGACGACGGCAATGGGCGGATGACGGTGATCGGAAAGCTGACGGCCGGGGCGGGATTGGCGACGGGTGCGGCGGGCAACTCGGACCTGGCGGGGGTGCTGGTGGTTCCGGCGGGTGCGACGAGTTCGGCGAGTTACAACTTCGGGGGCGGGTATGCGAGTGCGCCGGTGTGCGCCGTGCAGCCGCAGAATGCGACCCCGGCGGCGGCGCAGGCGCTGAACGGGTGGGTACCGCAGGTGTCGGCCGGGGTGCTGAGCGTGAGTGTGGGCGCGGCGCCTGGGGCTGCGGTGAGCTTTGGGTATATGTGCGTGGCGCGGCAATAGCGGTGTTGGGGGTGGCCTGTTTGGTGGATGGGCCGCCCCTTGGAGTGTGGGGTTTGGTGGTGGGATGGGCGAAAAGCGGGTCCCCGCGGGATGACGAGGCTAAGAGGGTTGGGGCTGACGCCGGGGTTTGGTGGTGGGGATGGGCGAAAAGCGGGTCCCCTATGGAATGACGAGCAAAAGGCCGGGAGGCTGTAGGTGCGAGGTTGCTGGGGTTTCGAGGTTGCGGCTTTCCCTGGCCTGGGCGGGAGCGACCCCACCCTTTCGCGGTGAAGCTGCGAAAGAATGGGGCACCCGGTTTGGGGCGTCCAGATAACCCAACGGATCGATAGACGAATGGATACAGGCGCGGGGGATGGTGGGACGACGGCGGCGGAGTGCGGTGGAGGAGTTGGTTTGTCTGGGCGAGTTGATGGACCGGCAGGCGGACGGGGCGATTTGGGCGGCGGAACGGTTGTTGCGGGTGCGGGATCGGAGTGGGCGGACGCGGGTGTTGCGGGCCAATGCGGCGCAGAGGGCGTTTGAGGCGCGGCGGGGACGCGAGAATGTGGTGTTGAAGGCACGGCAGATGGGGATGACGACGTGGGTGGCGGGGCGTTTTTTTCTGCGGACGATCACGCGGCCGGGGACGACGACGCTGCTGGTGGCGCATACGCGGGAGGCGAGCGAAGGGATTTTCACGATCGTGCGGCGGTTTTGGGAGTGCCTGCCGGCGGAGATGCGGGAAGGTCCCCTGCGGTTGCGGCAGAGAAATGCCGGGGGGATGGTGTTTGAGGAGACCGGGAGTGAGTTTCGGGTGTCCTCGGCGTGCGATGCGAATGCGGGGCGCGGATTGAGTGTGCAGAACCTGCATTGCAGCGAGGTGAGCCGGTGGCCGGGCGACGCGGGGGCGATCCTGGCGGGGTTGCGGGCGGCGTTGGCGCCGGGGGGTGAGCTGGTGATGGAGAGTACGCCGCGGGGGGCGTATGGGGCTTTTTATGAGGAGTGGAGGCGCGGGGTGGACTTTGTTGAGGGGGCCGCGACTGCCTTGGCGGAGGAACCCCACCCTTTCTCGGTGAGGCTGCGGAGGAATGGGGCACCCGGTGTGGGGGGTGGCGGGGGCCGATTTTTTGGTGGGCCTTTGGCTGCCGCGGCGGGGCAACCCCACCCTTTCGCGGTGGAGCTGCGAAAGAATGGGGCACCCGGTGTTGGGGCACCCGGGGATGGGGTGCCCGGGGATGGGGTGCCCGGGGATGGGGTGGTGCGGCATTTCTTTCCCTGGTGGATGGAGGCGGCGTATGTTGGGCCGGCGGTTGCGGTTGCGGCGATGAGTGCGGAGGAGCGGGGGCTGGTTGGCGCGTGGGGTTTGACGGGGGCGCAGATCGGGTTTCGGCGTGGGTTGGAGCGGCGGTATGGGGCGCTGCGGGGGCAGGAGTTCGCGGAGGATGCGGAGACTTGCTTTCGGGCTACGGGCAGCTGCTGCTTCGAGGTTTCGGCGCTGGAAGAGCGATTGGCCGGTGTGCCTGAGCCGATCGAGCGGCGGCGGAACGGGGCCCTGCTGGTGTGGCTGCCGCCGGTGGCGGGAAAGCGCTACGTCGTGGCCGTGGACACGGCGGGCGGGGGCGAGGACGGGGATTTTGCGGCGGCGCAGGTGGTTGAGGTAGCGACTGGGTTGCAATGCGCGGAGTTGCAGGAGCGGTTGCGGCCGGCGGAGTTGGCGCGGGTGGTGGCGGCGCTGGGGCGGGAGTATGGCGGGGGCTGGCCGGGGGACCGGACCGGCGACGGGGCCGGCGATGCGGCCGGCGAGGCGTTGGTGGCGGTGGAGCGGAACAACCATGGGTCGGCTGCCCTGGCGTTTTTGGGGACGGAGCAGAGGTATGGACGGCTGTACCGGAGCCGGGGCGGCGAGGAAGGGTGGTTGACTTCGGCGGCCTCGAAGCCGGAGGCGGTGGCGCGGCTGGGGGTGCTTTTGCGGGAGTCGCCGGAGCGGTTTATGAGCCGGCGATTGCTGGGGGAGTGCCGGACGTTTGCGGCCGATGAGCGTGGGCGGACGGCGGGGGCGGCGGGCGCGCATGACGACCTGGTGATGGCGATGGCGGTGGCGCAGGCGGTGCGGGCGGAGGTTTTGGGTGGTTAGTGGTTAGTGGTTAGTGGTTAGTGGTGGGTGGATCGTGTGTGGTTGTGGGTTGGGCTTTGTGGCGCGCTGTGGGAACGCAGGTTCCCTTCGGGAATGGCAGAAAGAAAAGCAAAGGCATCGACTGGAGCGTGGTGGTGGAAGAGGTTGTGGGTTGGGGTGGGTGGTGGAGGCATAGCGGCCTATGGGGGCATTGGGTGCGGGAGGGGGGTTGCGGTATGGTGCATGGTGTGGGGTGAGGCGGTTGGCGGTTTTGGCGGTGCAGGCGATTCGGCGGATGCGGGGCGGGGCGCAGAGCCAGTTGATGCTGGGGGCCGATGGGTACCTGTGGGTGGTGAAGTTTCGGAACAATCCGCAGGGGGAACGGGTGTTGGCCAACGAGTTTCTGGCTACGCGGATTGCCGAGGCGGTTGGGCTGACGGTGCCGAAGACCGAGGTGGTGGAGGTTTCGGAGTGGCTGGTGCGGAACAGCCCGGAGTTGGCGATCGATCTGGGGCGGGGCGAGCGGCAACGGTGTGAGGCGGGGCTGCAGTTTGGCAGCCGGTTTGTGGGCGGGGCTGTTTCCGGGTCGGGCACCGGGATGGGAGCTGGGGGGTATCGGCCGGGGCAGGTGGTGGATTACCTGCCGGAGGCTCAGCTGGGCGAATTGCGGAACTTGCGGGAGTTTGCCGGGATGCTGGCGGTGGATAAGCTGTGTGGCAACTGCAACGGGCGGCAGGCGGTGTTTGAGCGCGGGGCGCGGGACAGGAAGTACCGGGCCACGTTTATCGACCAGGGATTTTGTTTCAATGCGGGGGAATGGACGTTTCCGGATGCGGCGCTGCGGGGGGTGTACCCGCGGAATTGCGTGTACACGTGGGTGACGGGGTGGGAAAGTTTTGAGCCATGGCTGAGTCGGTTGGAGGCGCTGCCGGCGAAGGTGCTGGGCGCGGCGGCGGAACAGGTGCCGCCTGCATGGTACGGCGGCGATCCGGGGGCGATGGAGCGGCTGCTGGAAGCTGTGTTGGCGCGGCGCGGGAAAATTCGGGGGTTGATCGACGGATTTCGGCGGTCGGCGCGGGAGCCTTTTCCGCGGTGGGGAGGGGTGACTAAAGATTGTGGGGTGGGGGTTGCCGACAATTACGCGAAAGCTGGAATACTGGTTATGTAGAGGTGAGTGAGGGATGCCGGGGCGGGTGGAATGCGAGTTTCGGCTGGTGCGCTATGTGCCGAACCCGGTGAAGGGCGAGTTTGCCAACATCGGCGTACTGCTGCGCGCGGCCGGGACGGATGGGCCGACCGCGGTGCGGTTTACGCGGGATTGGCGGCGGGTGCGGTGCCTGGACCGGGATGCGGACCTCGATCTGCTGCAGGGGCTGGAGCAGGAGTTGGCGGAGCGGTTGCGTGGGGCGGAGGCAGGGGCCTTGATGCCGCTGCTGGAGGATACATTTTCCAATTGCGTGCAGATTTCGCCGATGCGCGGAACGCTGGCGGAGAGTTTGCCGGCGGAGATGGAGCTGCTGCTGCGGATGTATGTGGAGCCGGCCAGGGTAAAGGCGGAGCGACGGGCGGCAACGGGACGAACGGCGATTGCGGGACGGATGCGGACGGAGTTCGAGCGCGCCGGGGTGTGGGCGCTGTTACGTAAGCGGGTGGCGGCGCGGGAGTATACGCGGCCGGGGGATCCGTTGAAGCTGGATTGCGGGTATCGCAACGGGCGAGTGCGATTGTTTCATGCGGTGTCGCTTGAGGGGGATGCGGAGCTGGCCAAGAGCCTGGCATTTTCGCTTGCCGGGTTGCGGGACGGTGTGCGGCGGGTGGAGGCGGTGGAACTCGAGCTGACGGCGGTGGTCGAGCCGGTGGCGGTGGTGAGCGATGCGGAGATGTATGGGTTTGGTGTGGGATTGATGGAAGGGGCGGGGCTGCGGGTGTTGACGGTGGCGGATCTGGGGCGGGTGGCGGAGACGGCGCGGCGGGAGTTGCGGGTTTAAGTGGTTGTACGTTTTAAGTTGTACGTTGTGCGTTTTGGTGGTGAGTGGTGGTGTCAAGGTTTGGTGCGGTTGTAAGTGGTCCCTCGTTGCTGTGTTTGCGCTTCGAGCTAGAAGCGGGTCCTTCGCTTTGCTCGGGATGACAAGGTGGAACAGAGAAGGGCAAGGGTAAACTCAAACGCAGATTTTCTTCGGGAATGACAACCAAGGGAAGATTATGCTTGTTTGGTGCACTTCCCAGGTGTGCGGGCAGCCGGACAGCAGGTTCCCTGCGGGAATGACAGACAGAAAAGCAAGTGCGCTGTATACCTCCAGGCAACTTACTATGGTGCTGTGCTGCGCGAACGCCAACCGAATACGCATTCACGACTGAGCACTGAGCACTTAGCACTGAGCACTTAGCACTGAGCACTGAGCACTGAGCACTGAGCACTGAGCACTTACAATTTACAACTTACAACTTACAACTTACAACTTCGAGAGTTGGAGGGTGTGGCTTCGGCTGCGCCCTTTTGCTGTTTTGCGGTCAGGGCCGCGGAGGGGAGCGTGGATGGGGCTGGGGGATGCGGTGGGGCGGATTTGGGAGCGGTTGGCGGGGTTGGAGGCCAGGGGCGAGGCGGAGGTTGGGGGGCGTAAGACTTCGAGTGCGGCGTCGGGGCTGGGTGCCGGGCTGGGTTCGGGGTTGGGCTACGGGCTGGGTTCGGGGTTGATGCCTGGGTCGGTGCTGATGCCGTTCCGGGGGGCTGGGAGCGCGGGTGCCGGGCCGAAGCCGACGGCGGCGAATCTGCGCCGGATGGCGGAGATACCGGCGGCGCGGCGGGCGATCAACTGCATCAAGGACCGGATTGCGTGCATGGATTGGCGGAT
>CAXTBI010000019.1:0-49971 GCA_964242195.1 uncultured Acidobacteriaceae bacterium | reverse complement strand
CCCGCGCCGCTTGACAAGCAAGACAGTCGCTGAGCGCAGCGAAGGATCTCTGGGTCTGCCCGCGGCTTCTACCCACCTTGGCGTCAACCGCTACGGCGCACAGCGCTACCGCCGTTGACGGCCCTTCCCCTTGTCCGCTTTCTGCGGCTCTGGATTGGGGTGCAGCAGGGCGAGCGGTGGTGCGTTGGGCGGTGCAATGCGCCGGCAAACATTGCCGACCAGCCGAATCGAGTCGTCGATCGTGCCCTTGGGGTGAACCAGGCCCGTGGCAGGGTCCGGGGCCGGCAACACCGCATTCGCCGGCAGCACGCGGACGGTAAACGTCGGCAAGGCCCCGGCGAAGTGCGGGTCCTTGTTGTACGGGTCGCTTTTCATACCGATCCCGACCGGGAGATACCCCGCAATGTTGCGCTCGCGGTAGGCGGTCTCGTAACGGTGCTTCTTTGCATTCCAGATGAACACGCGCAGCTGGTCGAAGTCGTAGGGCAGGCCTGCCTTGAATGGGGAAAGCACGGTGACGTACTCGGGGATGCGCGTGACCGGTTGGCCGTCCTTGACGATATTGGACTCGGGGTCGTCGACGTAGGTCAAAATATAGGCACCCACAATGCGTTGGCCTTCGGCATAGCGGGCCAGCGTGTCCGGCTCACTCACATCGATCATGCGGGCGTAGATCCAGCCGGTCTGCCCCTCCTTGTCGCGCACCAGCCACCAGTCCTCCATCACGGGCTGGGGCGGACCGGCGGCCGCGGCGGACGTGGAAGAGGCTTCCGCTGAGGCGATGGGTGTACCTTGGCCAGCCCCTGCGCCGCTCTCAGGCAGCAGGCTGTGGGCTGTGCCGCTGTCGCGCACCGGCAGCTTGGCCGCCGAGGGTAACCCAGCGCTGGCCGCGGCACCTGTTCCGTTCCCTGGGGCGGCCGATTTGGGGACGGAGGCGCGCTCCAGCAGGCTGAGCGAATCGTTCTCCGGCAGGCGAAAAAAATGCACCGTCTCGCGCCCAGGCGTGAGGTGCAGGTACACCTCATCGCGCGTCACGGCCGTGGCCACAACGCGGTCCTGCACATGCGCATGTGCCAGCGTTTCGAACTGGTCGGCCACCCCCTGGTCGGCGGTGAGCTTCTCTTCGATCCAGCCTTCCTGCCCGCTCGGTGTACGCACCTTCAGAAATCGCCGCTGATGCCCGAGAACCTGCAGCTTTTGCCCGTTGCTCACCTCGCCCGTGCGGTTGGACACGGCCGCGATACGGTCCCGCAGATAGGCCTGTTTGGCAATCACGTACACATCTTCACTCACCACGGCCTTGCGCACCCGTGTGCATCCGCCCAGGGCCAGCGCGGCGCAGAGGAGCGGGCCCGAGGCGCGTACGAAAGCGCAAATATGCCAGTTCCGGGGTTTGGGTTTCGCCGAGGCGGGACGCGAGGGGGTAAAGCAAGCTGGCATGATGCGGGCAGCGCCTCTCAAACCGCGGGGTTGGGCTTCCCGCCGCTCTGGTGTGTCTGGTGTGTCTGGTACCTAGTGTGTCATGGCGACCAGCGCCGGGTAGCCGATATTTGTGCCGGAAGCGGCGACGGCAACCTGCGCCAGCACGCCCGTGGAGGCAATCAGGTAAAGTCGCACCCCCGCGCTCGCATCATAGCCGACCGCCACCATGTAGGTTCCCGTGTTGTCGACCCCCAGCGCCGAGGCGTACCTGGGCCCGGGGAAAGGCGAGCCGGTGACGGCTGTCAGCGAGCCCGAGGCACCGATGCCGAAACTTGAAATGGTGCCCGTTCCCTCGTTCGCCGTGAAAACATACGTGTACGCCTTGTTCAGAACCACGCTGCGGGGGACCGTTCCAGCAACGTAACTCGGATTGTAGGTATTGGCGATGGTGGATCCGAGGCTGTACACGCCCAGCGTGCTCGTTCGGGCGATGTAGGCGTAATTGTTATTGTCCATCGCGACCGAAAAGTCTCCGGTGGCGTTTGCGGTCGAATAGCCGGAGGCGATGGGGATGGATTTCCCCGTAATGCCGAGGGTGCTGCTGTAGGGAAAAACAGCGTCGCCGGAGGTTCCCACGGAAGCCACGACATAGTTCCCGGAAGGCGAGGCCGCCACCGAACAGGTCTGGGTCGCCGGCGTTCCCAGGCCAAGCAGGCAGCTGACGCCAGGCAAGGGGAGGGGGGAGTTGGGTGTAAGTCCTCCCGTGCTTGTGTCCACCTTGTACTCATTCATCGTGAGCCCGTCGCTGTTCACGGTGAACAGCCAGTTCCCATCCGGGGAAATCGTCATCGCAGCCACGCTGTCGGTGGCCAGGGCGATGCCGTTATTGGCCACGGTCAACCCCCCACCCGTCGCAATGCTGTACAGGTAAATACCCGGACTCGGGGAGCCGGGGGCGGCCGCGACATACAAATGGCTGTTGGATGGAGCCACGGACAGGGCAACGGGCACAAAGCCCAGGTTGATGGTCCCGACCGACAACAGGCTCCCGCTGCCCACGTTGTATTCGGAAAGCGAGTTGATGCCGGCACTGCTGTTGGCCACATAAGCGTAGTCGGCGGCCGGGCTTGTCGTGGGCGTGGTTGTGGAAGTCGACGTCGGTTTCACAAAGAAGCCGTTGCATCCGCTCAGCGCCACCAGGAGGAGGGGAAGCAAGGGGATTGCCTGCCTCGCCGATGGCGCCAATCCACTGGCCGGCCGCGCCCTTTGCCGGCTGTTTGCGATGCGTTTGGTCATGTCGGCTCCTCCACGTTCCGCATTCCAGAATCGGCGGTTCCGATAGGTACAAAATGGAATTTTCGCCCTCCCCTAAACACCTTCCGTGGCTCCTTCCGTGGCTCCTGGCGGGAACCCAGTCGGGAGACCAGGGCTAAAGTTGGGCTGACACGGTGTAGGACGCTCCGCACCGGAAAGGGTTTTCGCGCACACCCCCGGTTCCCGCAACCTGAACGCCTGTGTCGATTTCAGCCGACGCCGCCGTGGTGCCTTTCTCACCGAGGCCGTATCATGGGAGATCGTATGCCTAGCTTTGCCGACAGCATCTTTCTCTTCGTGTTGGCGCTTCTGCTGTTCGGCCCCAAAAAGCTGCCGGTCCTGGCGCGCGAGCTGGGCAAGTGGGTGGGCGAATTCCGCCGCGCCTCCAACGAATTCAAAATGCAAATGGAAGACGAATTGCGCGCATCCGAGCAAACCGAGCGCCAAAAGCAAATTGCCGCCATGGAAGCGGCCGCCCCCGTGCCGCCCCCGCTCGGCGAGCCTGCCGAGGAACATCCGCACCTCCGTCCACCGGCGAGCGTGCCTCCCCCGCCCCTGCCGGATCACCTCGCCGGCGTTGCCGTGGAACCTCCGGCTCTTGAAATTTCCGAACTTTCCCCTAACATTTCCCACGGTTCTGCCGTTAAGGTCTATGAGGAGACAATCGACGGCGTGCGCCCCCTTCCCATCGCGTCTTCCGGTGATCTGCACATGATGCCCCCACCCACCGGCCTGCCCACACCGCGAGGCCGCGGCACAAACCCACTCGGTGGCGGCCTGCTGGACGCCATCCCGGATACGGCAATCCCGGAAAGCACGATCCCGGAAACCGCTATCACGGAAACGGCACCGGCGAGCAGGCAGGAGACAACCGCGCATGCCGACTGAATTGGTCGATCGCGCCCGCGCCGCTGTCCATGACCGCGCCGAACTGCCCGGCATGAGCCTCATGGAGCACCTCGAAGAGCTGCGTTCGCGCCTGCTTTGGTGTGTCGGCTTTCTGCTCGCGGGCTTTGCAGTCGCGTACGCCTTCCATGTCCGCCTGTATGACTATGTGCAGAAACCGGTCACCGACCTGGGCTTGCAGCTAAACTTCACGCACCCTACCGATGGGCTCAATCTTTACCTGAAAACATCGTTTGCCGGGGGCGCCATCCTGGCCTCGCCTTTTATCCTGTACCAGATCTGGTTGTTTATTTCGCCGGGCATGTACGCCAACGAAAAAAAGTATGTGTGGCCGTTCATGTTTGCCACCGTCGCGCTCTTTTTAGCCGGGGCCTGGTTCGGCTACCGCTGGGTTCTGCCCAAGGCCATCGATGTACTTGTGCTTCAGTTCGGCAAAGCCTTTCACCCGATCCTGACCATAGAGGACTACACCGGGTTTTTCATGGCCGTCATCCTGGGGCTGGGCGCTTCGTTCGAATTGCCCATTCTGATCTTTTTCCTGGCCCTGTTTGGGATCGTCGATGCCAAGTTCCTGCTCCGCAATGCACGCTATGCGATCCTGGCCATCTTTGTCGTGGCAGCCGTAATTTGTCCCACGCCCGACCCGATCGGCATGTGCCTTTTCGCCACACCGATGCTTGCGCTTTATTTTCTCGGGGTTGCTGTCGCCTTTTTGGTCCACCCAACGCGCCGCAACCGGAAGCTCAAGGGGGCCGTTTGAGGCCTCTTTCCCGTTGGCCTGCGTCCGGTAGCGCGCTCTTCGCTTTTCTACTCAGCGCAGCTTTCGCGCTTCCCTGCCAGGCCAAGGTCTCCCCGTACAAGGGAGGCGGGGTTTCCGGTCAGCACGTATTGCGGCTGACCCAGGAACTGCTGGCGGCCGCTCCGAAGCGGTTCAACGGCTCGCCCGGCCATGCGGCAGCGGAAAGTTTCATCAAGGCGCACTTCGCGCCCGAGGCCGCCAGGGGCAATTTCCTCACCGACAGCTTTTTCGCCAACACACCCGCCGGCCCGCAGGCGATGCACAACCTGATCGTGAGATTTCCAGGCAAACGCGACGGCGTCATCGTGCTGGCTTCGCATTACGAGACCAACTACAACCTGCGCAACATCAACTTCGTCGGCGCCAACGACGGGGCCACCACCTCGGCGCTGCTGATCGCCCTCGGCCAGCACCTGCGCGATCATCCACCCGAGGGATATGCCGTTTGGCTGGTCTTTTTCGATGGGGAGGAGTCCGTCAGCGGCAACTGGAGCGATGCGGATTCGCTTTACGGCAGCCGTCATCTGGCGGCCAAGTGGTCCGGCGACGGTACCCTGCCCAGAATCAAGGCCCTTCTTCTGGCCGACATGATCGGCTGGAAAGAAATGAACATCACCCACGACACCAACTCCACGCCGTGGCTGGAAACCACCCTGGCGCAGGCGGGCCGTGAGACGGGCGACTCCAAATACCTGTTCCGCAACTCCGAATCCATGCTGGACGACCACATGCCCTTTGCGCGGCGTGGCGTGCCGGTGCTGGACATCATCGACTACGAGTACGGCCCGCCGGAAAACCGGGAAGCCTTCCACCATACCGAGGGCGACACGCTGGACAAGCTCAGCGCAAACAGCCTGCAGGTCGCCGCCGACCTGTTTCTGGCGGTGATCCGGCTCATCAACCAGGGGCACTAGGCCCGTATGACGCTGCTTTCCCCGCGACTCTTCCCTTGGATCTCAAAGATTCCCTGGATCGCTTTTCACGTGGCCCTGATCGTGCTGCTGGCGGTTGAGGGCCTGATGCGACGATGGGTGCCCACCCCGCAACGCCGCGCCGCCTTCGCCACCGTGCTTTGGACCGGCGCTTCCCTGACCCTGTTCGGTGTGATCTGGCGCTACTGGCACAGCGGCCCGGCGCTGCAGTACATCGCCGGCTACGCCATGGAAGAAGCCCTTTCCGTCGACAACCTGTTCGTTTTTCTGCTGCTGTTCCGGCTGTTCAAGGTGCCGGAAAATCGACAGGGCAAGGTGCTTTTCTGGGGTGTGGGCGGGGCAATCGTCCTGCGCGGTCTGTTTATCGCGGGCGGCCTTACGCTGCTGGACCGTTTCGCCTGGATCGACTACGTCTTCGGTGCCCTGCTGCTGATCGCGGCCGTGCGCCTGCTCAAGCCCGAAGCCGACCAGCCGGCTGGCATGCCCCATTGGCTGCGCTGGCTGACACGCGTTTCGCCGGTGAGCCCCAGTCTCGAGACTTTTTTCGCCCGCGAGAACGGCCGACTTTTGCCCACCGTGCTGACCCTGGCGCTGTTGGCAGTGGAGTTGACCGACGTAGTGTTCGCGCTCGATTCCATCCCGGCCGTGCTCAGCATCACGCGGTCTCCGTTTCTGGCTTACACCTCCAACATCATGGCCGTCATGGGGCTGCGTTCGCTGTACATCCTGCTGGCCGCCATGCTGAGCCGCCTTCGTTTCCTCCACTACGGCCTGGCCGGTGTGCTGGGTTTTGCCGGGGTCAAGATTCTGGCCGAGCATTGGCTCACTGTGGGCCCCCTGGTCTCGCTCGGCGTCATCGCCGCCATGCTTATCGTCACAGTGACCGTTTCGTTGCTGCACCCGGCACCCGCGAAAGCCACCTCCGCCGCGAACCCTTAACGCTCGCGGCGGCGTATCCTTGGGGCATGCCCGCTTCCGGCACAGAGGTTCAGGAATCCGTCGTCACCGTACAGACGCCCGCAGCGTTCTATGACGTCGTCATCGGCTCCGGTCTGCTGGAGCGGGTGGGCGAACGGCTGAATGCCTTGCTCGAAGGCAAGCTCGCCCGCGGCGAAGTGCGGCTGTTCGTCATCACCTCGCCGGAAATCGATGCACTTTGGGGAGCGACACTGCGGCGGGGGTTGCGCGACATCTCACCCGCAGAGCTCCCGGTTTTGCTGGTTCCCGCGGGCGAAGCGCACAAACGGCTGCCCACGGTGGAGCGACTGGCCGAGGAACTGGCCGCGCTCGGGGCGGATCGCGACTCTGTACTGCTGGCCTTCGGCGGCGGAGTGTTGGGAGATCTGGTCGGATTCTTGGCGGCAATTTATATGCGCGGGGTCCGCTATGTGCAGCTGCCGACCACGTTGCTGGCCCAGGTGGACAGCTCGGTCGGCGGCAAGACCGGAGCGAATCTTGCGGCGGGAAAGAATTTAATCGGCTCTTTTCACCATCCGTTGGCGGTCTTTGCCGATACCACGACGTTGCGCACACTTCCCCCGGCAGAGTTGCGCGCCGGCCTGCAAGAGGCCGTCAAAGCCGGAATCATTCGAGATCGTGACTTGTTCGACATGCTGGACCGCCAGCGCGCGGCGATCCTGGCGGGTGATCCCGAGCTGCTGCAGCAGGTGATCGCCCGGGGCGTTCGCGTCAAAGCCGAGGTGGTCGGTGCCGACGAGCGTGAGGGTGGGCTGCGCATGATTCTGAATTTCGGGCACACGCTGGGCCATGCCATTGAAGCGGCTACCGGGTACACCGCATTGCTACACGGTCAGGCGGTCGGCTGGGGCATGCTCGGGGCGCTGGGCATTGCCGCAAAGCGCGGTCTGGTGGACGGGGCCGACGCGCTGCGGATAGGCGAGGTGATTCGCGCGTACGGTCCGCTGCCGCCGTTCGCCGTATCACCCGGAAGGCTCGTGGCCTTGACCGCTCGCGATAAAAAGAACCGTGGCGGCGCACGATCCTTCGTTCTGCCCTGCGGCATCGGCCAGGCAATCGTGGTCCGTGACGTAACCGAGGCTGAATTGCTGGGCGCAGCGGCGGCAATCTGTTCGTCGGCGGAAGCGGCCTCGGCATGAGAGAGGGAGGGGGGATCAACCCAGGGGCGCGTCCTTCCGCCGAGCTGACCGAGGCCGATGCGGCCGATCACGTTCGATCCCTCTTCAACTCCATCGCGCCCTCATACGATCGACTGAATCATCTGCTTTCCTTCGGTCTGGACCGGCACTGGTGGCGCAAGGCTTCGACGCGCTTCACAGAAATCCTTCGCCGGCCCGAGGCCCGGGTGCTGGACATCTGCTGCGGCACAGGCGACATGACGGCCGCGCTTCTGAAGCTCCGTCCCGAAACCGGCGAGCCTGTCACCGGGCTCGATTTTTCACCCGAGATGCTGGCGCGGGCACGCGAAAAGTACGCTTCCCCCCAGGCCGAATGGATTGGGGGCGACGCCATGCATCTTCCCTTCCCGGATGGCAGTCTCGACCTGGTCACCGCTGCCTTCGGCTTCCGCAACCTCCCCAATTACGCCGCCGGTTTGTGCGAGATCGCCCGCGTTCTGCGCCCGGGTGGACAGATCGGCATCCTGGAATGCAATCAGCCCGACGGCCTCAACGGTGCACTCTACAACCTGTATTTCCATCGCATTCTGCCCGTGGTGGGCGGTGCGCTTTCCGGCGACCGTGCGGCGTACGCGTACCTCCCTGCCTCGGTCGCCCGATTTCCCCGACCACCGGCGATGTTGCGCATGCTGGCAGACGCCGGATTTTCCCAGGCGGGCTGGGATGGCTACATGCTGCACGCCGCGGGCCTCTATCATGCGGTTAAGCGGTAAACCCGAATCGTCCCAGATGGGCTGAATGGACATGTACTCTCAAGATCGCCTGACGGCAGCCAAAATCCCGCCGGAGCACCTGCGGCGCAGTGCCGCCAAAAGCTCCGCGGCCCTCAGCTCGGTGCTGGCCGCCTTCGGGATCACGTTGCTGAAGCTGGTCACCGGTTTGCTCACCGGCTCCCTCGGCATGCTCAGCGAGGCCGCCCATTCCGGCATCGATCTGATCGCGGCGGCCATCACCCTGTTCACCGTGCGCGTGTCCGACCTGCCCGCCGACGCTGAGCACACCTACGGTCACGGCAAGCTGGAAAACCTCTCCGCCGGCATCGAAATCCTCCTCATGTCCGCCTCGGCGTTATGGGTAGCCTGGCAGGCGATCGGGCGCATTTTGCACCGGCAGCACCTTGCGCTTCGATTTTCCATCTGGCCGTTCCTTGTTCTGGTGCTTTCAATCGGCGTGGACCGCACACGCTCCCGCAGCCTTCAGCGAGTGGCCGACGAGCAGCGCAGTGAGGCCCTGCATGCGGACGCCGCCCACTTCGGCACCGACATCTGGTCGGCCACCGCGGTTCTGCTCGGATTGCTCGCCAGCTACCTGGGAGAACACTTCCATCTGTCTTTCCTGGAATTGGCGGATCCCCTAGCCGCGCTTCTGGTTACCGGTGTGATCGTCTATGTCGCGGTGGGACTGGCGCGCCGCACGCTCGATTCGCTGCTCGATGCAACGCCGCCGGAAGTGCGTGAGCAGCTGCGGACGACGGTGCTTCCTGAACTCGGAGCCATTCCCGACGTGGTGAAGGCGGAACGCTTGCGGGTACGACGCTCGGGATCGAACTATTTCGTCGATCTGACGCTTGGATTACCGCGCAACTTGACCTTTCAGCGCGCCGAGCAGGTGACCTTTGCCGCGACGGAGGCGGTGGCGCGGCATCTCCCCGGCGCCGATGTCGTGATCCATACCGTGCCGGTGGCCAGCACGGGAGAAAGCGTTTTTGAGCGCATCCGTGCCGTGGCGGCGGGAGCCAACCTGGCCGTGCATGACGTCAGCGTCCAGGACCGCGATGGCCGGCTGGCCGTGGAACAGCATCTGGAAGTGCCCGAAACCATGCTTCTGCGCGAGGCGCACAACCTTGTCACGCACCTTGAAAGTTCGATCCGGCGCGAGGTGCCCGGCATTGCCGCGTTGTTGACCCATATCGAAAGCGAACCCATCACCATCGCGCCCACCGCCCTGCTCGGTGCAAGCGCCAATCTGGAAAGCCAGTTGAGGGAAACGGCCAACACCTTTCCCGACATTCTGGATGTGCATGAGATCACACTCACCCGCGGCCACAGCGGCGCGGCCTTGACCGTGCAAGTGAACTGCCATTGCACCCTTCCGGACGATCTGCCGATGTCGCGCGTGCACGAAGTCATTACGGATCTGGAAAGTGAGTTCCGGCTGCAGCATCCGCACGTCTCGCGCGTCCTGATTCACCCGGAACCCGCGACCGACAACCGTCGGTAACCGCAGCCGTCGTCCCGACCCGGCTACGCATGTATTCTGAAGTCCGTGATGTTTCGATCCTTCAAGGTCGCTGCGGGTATTCTGGCGATGATTTTGGTGATGTTCCTTGCCGCCGGCATCACGCTGCGTCTGGCCCTGCACGCCGGCGAGGTGCGCATTCCCGAGTTCGCCGGTCTTACCGTGGCTGAGGCGTCCGATGCTGCCCTGCGTGGCGGCCTCGATCTGAACATCGAGAACAAGCTCTACTCCACGACCGTGCCGGCCGGTCGCATCCTCTCGCAGGCGCCCGTCGCCGGTTCCAAGGTGCGGGAAGGATGGCAGGTACGCGTGGTGGAAAGCATGGGTCCACAGCAGGTCACGATTCCAAACGTGGTCGGCGAACCGACTCACCAGGCGACCATGGACCTGCGTCGGAACCAGCTCGATCTGGGAACTGTCGTTCATCTCGATGCGCCGGGTTCGTCGGACTTCGTGCTGGCGCAGAATCCGCCGCCCGATGCCGGCATCGATCAGCCGAGGGTCAATCTGCTGCTGAGTTCCACCGCAACCGACGCCGCTGCGGGTTTTGTCATGCCCTCGTTTGTGGGGATGAGCTTTCCCTCTGCCAATCACGCCGCCATCGCACTGGGGCTGCGCGTCGCCACCATCGGCGGTGTGCCTTCCGCGCCATCTCCGGCCGTCCTTTCGACCACCGTCGACGCCAACGGACAGCCAGTCGCAGTGGTTGCCCCACGGCCCGCCCCCAATACACCGGTGGGGTCCGTACTGTCACAGATTCCTGAAGCCGGCTTTCGTGGGCACGATGGACAGACCCTTCGGCTGTACTTCTACCGTGCGACCGCCCCGGTGTCCCCGGCCCAAACATCGGTAGCCGTGCCGGTCGCCACACCCGTTGCAGCCGCGACGCCTACGTTACCCCCGCCACCCCCGACCTCGCCCCGGTAGGCCCCTTCGCTCGCACAGAACTTGTCATCCGGGGCGAACCGAGGGACCTGCACAATCAAACCCGTTCCAGCAAGGCCCCGAAAAAACCGTCTCCTTGCAAGGTGTACCCCGGCAACGTGCGCATGTACTCCGCCCGGGTAAGCCGATCGATCGCCTCCGAGTCGGCTACCAGCAAACCCCTCTCGCGCATCGCCTGCAAGATGGGTCCTACCGGAACCAGCTTCCAGCCGACTCCGGCATCGAGCAGGGTCTCGACAACAGCCTCATTCTCCTCCGGTTCCAGCGAGCAGGTCGAGTAGAGCAGACGTCCGCCCGCGGCGAGACATTGCGAGACTCCCTGCAAAATGCGAACTTGGCGTTCCGCTTGCCGGCGAAGGTCGGCGGGCTGCAAACGATGGCGGATTTCCGGGTTACGCGCCAGGGTTCCCGTACCGCTACAGGGAACATCGCACAAAATCAGGTCGAACCGATCCTCCTCGCCAGCACAGTTTCGGCCTGCTGACGCATCCTCTGCTTCCATCCGGATGCGGGCTTCAGGAGCTTCGCGGGCAAGGCGCTCCGCCATCCGCTTCAGCCGGACCGGACTGAGGTCGGTGGCCAGCAGATCGGCCTCGGGCAGCCGCCGCGCCATCACCATCGTTTTGCCGCCCGGAGCCGCACAGCAGTCCCACACCCGCCGCGCCTTCGGTTGACTGGCCGCGGCCAACTCCGCCACCAGGCGCGAACCGGCGTCCATGGGCGGGAACGGCGGCTCGCCTTCCGCCATGCCGAACAGCGCCGGGCATGGCGGCTGGCTCTGGTCAAACCGGCAGATCGCCTCGGCCGCTGGCCGGCCATAGGCTGCGTTCCATCGTTCCGCCATCCACAACGGATGGCCCAGCCGCTCGGCAAGGGCGGCCGTGGTTTCCACTAAAGGCTGGCGTGGCGGCGGCGTGTTCACCAGCTTACGCAGCACCGCATTGACCATACCCGCGGCGTGCGGTTGCCCGGCGAAGCGGACCAGCTCCACACTTTCATTCAAAGCCGCATGCACCGGGATTCGCTCGAGGTGCAGGATCTGGAAAGCCCCCAGGCGCAGGACAATTTCGACCGGGGGCGCCAGCTTCAGATCCGGACGGCTCAGCAGCGGGCGAACCCGCGCATCGAGCTCGATCTGCCAGCGCAAAACCCCGAGAACAAGCGCCGTTGTGAGGTCGCGGTCCACCTGGGACAGGGTCCGAAGCCGCGGACCGTGCAGCAGATCGTCGCTGTGAGCGCCGGTCGCGCCCACCTCCTCCAGGATCTCAGCCGCTGCCAGCCGTGCCGGGCTCACGTTGGCCGCCATGGAACCCACACGTTCGCCGTTGGCCGGGACACTCTTTTGCGGGCCGGGAGACTTACTCAAGTCGTTCCCCTCCCCGCAACTGGAAATCGCGGCCAAACGCCTGCCCGGAAAGCCGCGGCTTGCCTTCGATCTGCACCTCGCTCAGTTCCAGCGCGCTCCCGCCCGCAGCGCCGGCCAGCAGCCGTTCACCGCTCAAACGAAGTTCCCCGGGGGTTGGAAGCTCGTCCATTTGCTGCGCAGGAGACATGCGATGCACCAGAAAACGCTTGCCCCGGAAGTTCGCCCAGGCACCGGGCCACGGATAAAAGCCGCGCCAACGATCGTAGGCCTGCCCGGCGGTGTATCGCTCCAAGCGAAGCCGACCGTCCTCCCTTGTCAAAATGGGCGCTGCCGTAGCCCGGGCATGGTCCTGCGGCTTCCCCGCGAGCGTACCCGCGGCCAAGCCGTCCAGGGTGCGGCACATCAGCCCGGCCCCCACCTCCGCCAGCGATGCAAACAGGTCCAGCGCGGTAGTCTCCGGGCCGATCGGCATCCGCTCCTTGGCAAGGGTATCGCCCGTATCCAGCCCGGCATCGAGTCGCATCGTGGTCACCCCGGTCTCCGTTTCACCGTTCGCGACCGCCCATTGGATCGGCGCCGCCCCACGGTACTTCGGCAGCAGCGAGCCGTGCAGGTTCAGATTGCCAAAGCGCGGCAGCCCCAGCATCCAGTCTGGAATGATGCGCCCGTAGGCTACCACCAGGATCGCCTCCGGCTGGATTTGTTCGAGGCGCAACCGCAGCTCCTCATTGCGCTTGATGCGCTCCGGTTGCAGCACCTCCAGCCCCTGCTCGAGCGCCATCTGCTTCACCGGCGGTACGTGCATCGCAAGCTTGCGCCCGGCTGGGCGATCGGGCTGGGTCAGCACCAGCGACACCTGGTGGCCGGCATCCAGCACCGCGCGCAGCGTCGGCACGGCGAACGCGGGTGTGCCGCAAAACACCAGCTTCACCGGTCCCGGCCTACCATTCGCCCTGTTTTTGGAGCTTGCGGATGCGCCGCCCCACCAAATCGCGCTTCAGCCGGCTCAGGTGATCGATGAACAACGTTCCGTGCAGATGGTCGATCTCGTGCTGCAGTGCTCGCGACAGCAGCTCCTCGCCTTCCACCTCAAACCACGTCCCCGTCGCATCCTGGGCGCGCACCCTGACCCACGCCGACCGCTTCACCTTTTCGCGGATCTCGGGCAAACTCAGGCAGCCCTCTTCCTCGTACTGCTCGCCCCGGCGGACGATGATTTCCGGATTGATCAGCACAAGTTTGTCCTTCGGATCTTTCCTGAAGCTGACGTCGATCACCGTGATCTGCTGCGAAACACCGATCTGCGGCGCCGCCAGGCCGATGCCCTGCGCTGCGTACATGCTTTCAAACATGTCGTCGACAAACTGAGCCAGTTCCGCCCCAAACTCCCGCACCGGCTCGCCTTTTCGCGCAAGCACGGGATCGGGATATTTCAATACTTCGTACACCTTGCGCGGCGTCTCGACCGTTGTTGTTGCCATGCTCACCTTTTCAATAGGCCCGGATCTGCTCACGGTACCCGGAGAAATTGCGCTGCACTTCCCGAAGCGAATCCCCGCCGAACTTTTCCAAAACCAGACGCGCGACCGTCAACGCCACCATTGCCTCACCGGCCACGCCCGCTGCCGGCACCACACACACATCCGATCGCTCATACGATGCCTTGGTCTCCCCCCGGGTCGCAAAGGAGACCGAGCCCAGGGGCCGGCGCAGCGTCGAAATCGGCTTCAAATACCCCCGCACCACCACATCTTCCCCGTTCGACATCCCGCCTTCCACGCCGCCGGCGTTGTTGCGCTCGCGGGTGAACCGTGTAAAGCCCCCACCTGCCGTGCCCGTTTCGGTTTCCGTTAAACTTCCCGGCACCGCCCCGGCATAGCCGATCGCATCGTGCACGGCGGACCCCGGCGAGCTCGCCGCGGTCACTCCCCGTCCGAGTTCCACGGCTTTCACCGCCTGCAGACTCATCAGCGCCTGCGCCAAGAGGCCGTCCAGTCGCTCATCCCAATTCACGTGGGTTCCGATGCCCGGCGGCAATCCATGGACCACCACCTCGAAAACGCCACCGACCGTGTCGCCGCTCCGCAAAGCGGCGTCCACCTGCGATTTCATCGCCGCTTCGGCCTCCGGGTCGACGCAGCCGAGCAAAACGGTCTCGCGCGCAGCCAAGCCCGTAATCTCTTCCCACGATGCCGCCCGCTCCAGCTCGACTGTCCCGACACGGGTCACGTGACTGGCCACGCCGATGCCCAGCGCCCGCAGCAGCATTTTGGCCAGCGCGCCGCAAGCGACCCGGGCCGCCGACTCCCTTGCACTCGCTCTTTCAAGCACATAGCGAGCATCCTTAAAGTCGTACTTCAAAGCTCCGGCAAGGTCGGCATGACCCGGCCGGGGACTCGCCACCGCTTTGTGCTTCCCGGGGTCGCCGGCCTCGACGGGCAGCAGGTCTTCCCAGTTTTTCCAATCCCGGTTGGCCAGGGTCATCGCAACCGGAGAGCCGATGGTTTGCCCATGCCGCACCCCGGACAGCACATGGGCCGTATCCTGCTCAATCCGCATGCGCCCGCCGCGACCGTAACCCTGCTGCCTGCGCCAGAGCTCCCGATTCAAGAACTCGCCGTCAAAGGGGATACCCGCGGGCAGGCCGCTCACGAGGGCAACCAGCGCCTCACCATGACTCTCCCCAGCGGTTGAAAACCTCAGCATAAGCTTCCGATCATACCAAGCCCAGTTCGTCTCACCCGAGTCTTCCGTTTGCGTTTGTCATCCCGTAGCGAAGCAGGTTTGTGGTTTCCACAGCGAAGCGAAGGGATCTGCTTTCTCACCACGCCACAACGAACAATTAACTACTCCACGTCGATTCCAGCAAACAGGGGTGCTTTCGTCACAGGCCCCTGCGAGACTTCAGGCTGGGCAGGCGGCTCCGTCGCCACCGAAACCTCCCCGGACCCCGGCCCCGGTTCTCCCCCTTCGACTGCTGCCGAGACATCTCCCGCTACTGAACCTGCCGTTTCCAGGGCATCGCGCCATTTCCCCATCTCCAGATAGCGCCGCGAATCGAACAGCGCCCGATCCATGGAGCGGACCCATTCGCTCACCTGATCGGGTGCCCGGCCGGCGGCAATGCCCGCCGCAAACTCCGCGCGCATGGTCTCGAACTTCGCCTCCAGGTCGTCCAGCGTGCTCAGCAGCAGGGCCTCGGGGGTCATCGGCAGCTTCGGCGAGCCGAACTCCAGCTTGCCGTGATGCGCCAGCAACAGGTGCTCCAACACGATCCGCAAGGGCGCGGGAAACATCTCGGCGACGGTACCGGCCTCGTCAGCCTGCGCCTTGGCCGCGGCATTCAGGGCCGTGATCCGGTCCGCCAGCATACGCTGCCCAATGGAGATATGGCCGATCAGCTGACCCTCCAGCGTATAGCGGAAATCCGTTCCCCAGGCCAGCTCGCGCACCTTGCCGATGTCATGCAGGATCGCTCCGCTGACCAGCAGGTCCGGGTTCACCTCCGGGTAAAAGGGCACGGTCGCCCGGCAAACGCGCACCAGGTGCAGCACATGCTCGAGCAGACCGCCGATCCAGGCGTGGTGTAGCCGCTTGGCCGCCGGTGCGGTGCGAAACAGCGGCCCCACGATCGGATCATCCAGAAAGCTCAGGACCAACCGACGCAGCCAAACGTTCTCAAACGCCTCGACATAGCCGCGCAGTTCAGCTCCCATGGCCTCCACGTCGAACCGCGTGGTGGGGACGAAGTCGCCGGGCTCCACTTCGGCCTCCGTCGCGGAACGCATGCGGGTTAGCGTGATCTGAAACTTGCCTCCGTACCGCGAGATCTGGCCCTGCACCTTGACGTAGCAGCCCTCCGAACAGCTGCCCAGCACATCGGCAAATTCCTCCCACATGCGCGCGTCGAACTGCCCGGTGCGATCGGCGAGCACCAGCGCAAGGTACTGCCCGCCGCCGCCCTTGCGCTCGCGCACACCTATCGAGGAAAGGCAGAAATAACTCGTGATCGCCTGGTTCTCGAAGCGCGGCGCATCCGCAATGAAAAATTCCTTCATCGCTCTACTGGGGCGGCTGCGCCGTGGTGGTGGGCGCGTTCGGCGACGCGGAAGTCACCGACGGAATGGGCTTCCCCGCCGCGGCCGGGTTCGGCGGCGTCGGCGTGGCCGGGGGCAAGGTAGACCGATCGGCGGCCCGAGGTGCCGGAACGCCGGTACCCGTGGCCGAGGTGCCCAGGGTGGGATTCACTGTGGGGGCGATCTCCTGGGGTGCCTGCGGCGTGCTCACCTTGTCCCCCAGGCGCTCCTTGGGTTCGTTCTTGGCGCGCTTGTGCTTCTTTTCCTTTTTGACGTTCTTGTCCGCCAGGCCCAGGGGCGCGGCCTGCAACTTCTCATCGGCACTTTCCTCAGAGGTGGCGGCGATCGGCCGCTTGGTGGCCTTCACCTCCGCCGACGCCAATTTCACCTGCGCCCGCTTCTCCTCGGAATCCACCTCGCGGTTGCCGAAGCGTGTTTTGCGCTGCGGGCCGGCTTTCGGCGCCAGCGCGTCGCTCCCCCCTTCTTCCATGCCGGTTCCGGTGGAAATGGACGTGACCGACTGCGTCGGCGAACCCATGGCCGCGCCCGGGGCCTCGCCGCCCAACGCCTTGTTCTGCTCCTCGGGTGTACTCGCGCCCAACGAGGGCACGGCCGCTACACTGAGCGAACCTGCCGGCAGCGCGTTACGCGGCGCCTGCCCGTAGCGCACCTTTTCGCGCCGTATCTTTTTGGCCTTGCCCGCAGCCGAGGCGTTACGCAGGCGGCCCGTTCCTCCGCTCGCCGCCGCTTTGGCTTCCTGCTTGGCCGCCAGTTTGGCGCGTGCATCGGACAGCTGCTTTTCCGCCTTGTCCGCCCGCTCCTGCTCCGCCGCCTGCTTTTTGATCACCCGCTTTTTCACCGGCGGCGGTGCATAGGTGGTGAACTTCATACGCGTGTCCGCGCGGTTGGAACCCGAATCCGTGAAGCCCGGCTTGATCTCCACAAACGCGTCCTGGCGCGCTTGCGTCAGGTAGCTGCGCAGCGCGGGCTGCAGCTTGCTCATGTAGAGCCCCTCCTGCACCTGCGGCTCCACTTGCTGCAGCGGCGGTGTGCCGGCGGCTTGGTGGCCATCCACACGAAGAATGACAAAACCCTGCCGGGTTCGAATGGGCTCGGTATACTGCCCTGTCGGCAGACCGAACGTGGCCTTTTCAAGCACATCGCCCAGGGTTCCGCGCTTGAAATCGCCGAGGTCCCCACCCGCCGACGCCGTGGGTCCGCCGGAGTCGCCCTTCGCGGTCGCCGCGAAATCGGCGCCGGCCTTCAGCTTCGCCTCCACGGCCTCGGCCTTGGTCTGCGCCGCCGTGATTTGCGCGTCGGTGGCATTGTCCGGCGTTGGAATCAAAATTTCGCTCAGATGCACCTGCTCCGGCTGCTCGAACTCCGCTTTGTGCGCGGCAAAGTAAGCCTGTTCCTCGTTCGGCGTCATGCTGATGCGGCGGCCCACGTCGTCACGAACCACCTGCTGCGTAATGGCCTGGTTGCGGATGTTCTGCTTAAAATCCTCAAAGGAAACACCCTGCTGTTCGGCTGCTTTTTGCAGGGCTTCCATGTCGGGCAGGTTGGCGCGTTTGCGAATCTCATCCAGCTGCCGAATGGTTTCGGAGTCGCCCGTAATCCCAAGCTCCTTGCCCTTGGAAAGCAGCAACTGCTGATCGATCATGTCGCGCAGCAGGTTATGCTCTTTGTCTTCAAACTCGGCCGGGCTCCAGTTATCCTGCTTGGCTTCCGCCACCAACCCTTGCTGCGAGCGCTCGTACTCGGTGCGTGTAATTACCCGGTCGTTCACCCGGGCAATCGCGTCCTCCACCACCGTGCCGTCCGCGCTGATCGGTGTCGCCGGCGGAACGGGGGAGACTTGGTACGACGAGCCCGCGGTCGTCAACCCGCCGCCCGGTACCGGAAACGACCGCTGCCCAATCCCCGCCGGCGTCGCGCTTTGCGCCCCCGCCGAAACGCCCACCGCCGTCGCCGCCACGGCCATCAACACTGCCAACCGGTCCCTGTACCGCAAAAGTCTCATCCTTTGCCCACCACTTCCCGCTTCTGCCACATTTGCCGTGCGGCGTACATCCCGCACAGGTCGCGATATTCGTTAGACCGCCGCCGGGCCCAAACATGGTCTTCGAACCTCCTTATTGTACCGTCGCGGCGGTGTGAGGGCATGCGCCGTGTGCGCCGGGGCCCACATCGTCCCCGGCTTCGGCTTACCTCCAGGTGCTATACTCCGTCCAACCGGATGAGCTTTCCGCCTCGCGATCGCTCCCTGTGAGGTCACACCGCTTGATGAATCCCTCGGCACGCCGCGCTTTGTTTTCGGCAACGGTCTTTTTAGCGGTCTGCGGTTTCGCCGGTTCGGTCGTCGGCGGCAAGGTCGCCGCGCAATCCGCGACGGATGAATCGAATCTGCGCGATTCCATGCGCTCGTTTACCGATGTCTACGCTCTTGTCGAGGCAAACTACGCCGACAAGATGAATACCGAGCGCACGGATAAAGCCATCTACGACGGCGCCATTCCGGGCATGCTGCACGCCCTGGACCCGCACTCCAATTTCTACGACCCCAAGGCCTATGCGCAGATGCGCGAGGACCAGAGCGGCCATTATTACGGCGTCGGCATGTCGATCCGGCCGGAAGGCAACAAGATCGTCGTCGTCACCCCGTTTGAAGGCACGCCGTCCTACAAGGCCGGCATCCGGCCAGGCGACACCATCGTTTCTGTCGACGGCAAGCAGGTCGAGAACATGGATTCGGCCGCCGTGGCTACGTTGCTGAAAGGTCCCCGCGGAACCCATGTGCTCGTCACCATGGCGCGCGAGGGCTCGGCCAAGCCGCTGAGCTTTGACCTCGTTCGCGACGAAGTTAGCCGCTCTTCCGTCGATCTGGCCTTCATGATCAAGCCGGGCATCGGCTACATCCACCTCACAAACTTCCAGGAAACCACGTCTCGCGACGTTCAGGAAGCGCTCGACAAATTCGGCCCCGATCTCCACGGACTGCTGATCGATCTGCGCGGCAACCCCGGCGGTTTGCTGAATGAAGCTGTTGCGGTTTCAGACAAATTCCTGCAAAAAGGCCAGATCGTGGTCTCACAGCACGGCCGGGCCTTTCAGGATCAGGTCTACCGCGCACCCAAGGGCTCGGAAGCCAGGTACCCCATCGTGGTTCTTGTGAATCGCAATACCGCTTCCGCCGCCGAAATCGTCTCGGGCGCCTTGCAGGATCACGATCGCGCCCTGGTGGTCGGCGAAACCACCTTCGGCAAGGGTCTTGTGCAGACCGTGTTTCCCGTGTCCGAAAACACCGGGCTCGCACTCACGACGTACCACTACTACACACCCTCGGGCCGGTTGATTCAGCGCAACTACAACGGCGTTTCGCTGTACGACTACTACTACGTGCGCAATGACGCCGCGCCGGCCAATACCACCAACAAGGAAGTCAAACTGACCGACTCCGGTCGTCCGGTCTATGGTGGCGGCGGCATCACCCCGGACGAAAAAGTCCCCGAGATCAAGGACGATCGAACCGAAGACACACTCCTGATCCACTACGCCTTCTTCAACTTCACCAAGCACTACCTCGCCAATCACACCGTAACCCGCGACATGGTCGTCGACGATGCCATGCTGGCGGACTTCAAGGCTTTCCTGCACGAGCAGAAAATCGATGTCTCCGACAAGGACTTCAACGACAACCTGCCCTGGATCAGGATGTCCATCAAGTCGGAGCTGCTAACCTCGCAATTCGGCCAGACTGCGGGCATGAAGGCGCGGGCCGAATACGATCCGCAAATCGAAAAAGCGCTTACCTACATGCCCGAGGCGCTCGCGCTCGAAGAACACAAGCTTCCCGACCACACTAAGGCAACCCAGACCGCCAGCCGCTAGCTCCTCTTGATGGCTGGACATAGGGCAACGTTCAACCCGCCAACCCGCGACAACAGAAGAGGCCACCGCTGATGGTGGCCTCTTCTGCTTCAGTGACGCAACCTTGATCGTGGAGCGGGAGACCGGGATCGAACCGGCGACATTCAGCTTGGGAAGCTGACGTTCTGCCACTGAACTACTCCCGCGCTCAGATCGATTATAACTTGGATGGAACTTGCTTCAATCGACACCAGGATCCACCTGGTTCCGTTGGCGTTTAGCTGGGATGTCCGCGGTCGATGGGGCCGAACATCGTCCTCCTACAACCGCGACTGAACGGCCTCATACACCCTGCGTACTCCCTCTTTCAACGCAATGCGATGGTGCCAGCCCAGGGCATGCAGGCGCGAAATGTCCATCAGCTTGCGCGGTGTGCCGTCCGGCTTGGTGGGGTCAAAGGCTAGCTCCCCTTCGAAACCGACGGTGGAACAGATCGTTTCTGCCAACTCCCGGATGCTGACATCCTCACCCGTGCCGATGTTCACCAGGGGCGGTTGGTCGGTCGTCAAAAGCTTGCTGTAGGTGTCCTCGTCCAGTTCGAGTAAAAAGATCACCGCAGCCGCGAGGTCGTCGGAGTGCAATAATTCCCGCCTCGGTGTACCCGTACCCCAAACGCTCAGGCTGGCCGCGCCCGTCCGTTTCGCCTCCACCGCCTTGCGCATCAGCGCGGGAAGCACGTGCGAGCTCCCCAGGTCGAAATTGTCCTCCGTTCCATACAGGTTGCAGGGCATGGCGGCGAGATAGCGTGTACCGTACTGGCGGTTATACGACCAGCACATCTCCACACCGGCGATTTTAGCCAGGGCATACGCACGATTGGTAGGCTCGAGCGGACCCGTCAGGAGGTACTCCTCCTTGATCGGCTGCGGGCACAGCTTTGGATAGATGCAGCTCGAACCGAGGAACACCAGCCGGTCCACCCCAGCCTGGCGAGCGGATTCAATGACATTCAACTGAATCTCAAGGTTGTCCCGCAGAAAATCGCCGGGATAGCGGTCATTGGCGAGAATACCGCCCACCTTCGCCGCCGCTAAAACGACAATCCGGGGCCGCTCGGCCTTGAAAAACGCCCGCACTGCCCCCCCATCGGTCAGATCCAGTTCGGCGTGCGTGCGCGTCAGCAACTGGCTGTATCCGGCCGCCTGCAATCCTCGCAAAACAGCGGAACCGACCAGCCCACGATGCCCGGCGACATAGATTCTTGCGTCCGACTGCAGGGAAAGGTCGGCATGCGGCGTCAGGTCGGAAGGCGGCGTCAGGTCGGAATGCGGCATGGCGTCAGCTTTCTCTCACGTTGTAGGCCTCGTACCCGTGCCGGCGAACCAGGGCATCCCGCTCGGCCGATTTCAGGTCGGCATCCACCATCTCGGTCACGAGTTGCTCGAAGGTGGTTCGCGGAACCCAGCCCAGCTGCTCGCGCGCCTTGGTGGCATCCCCCAGCAACGTCTCCACCTCCGTGGGGCGGAAGTACGCCGGGTCAACGGCGACGATCTCTTTGCCCTGCGCGTCGATGGCCTTTTCTTCAGGACCTTCGCCCGACCAGTGCAGATCCAGATCGAGTTTCGCCGCGCAGCGCTGCACAAATTCACGAACGCTGTACTGCTGGCCGGTGGCGATGACGTAATCCTCCGGTGTCGCCTGCTGCAGCATCAACCACTGCATCTCAACGTAATCGCGGGCATGGCCCCAGTCGCGTTTCGCGTCCAGGTTCCCGAGGTAAAGCTTGTCCTGCAAACCCACCTTGATCCGGGCCAGGCCGCGCGTGATCTTGCGGGTCACAAAGGTCTCGCCCCGCATGGGCGATTCATGGTTGAACAAAATTCCATTGCAGGCATACATGCCGTAGGCCTCACGGTAATTCACCGTAATCCAGTAACCGTACATTTTGGCGACGGCATACGGAGAGCGCGGGTAAAACGGCGTTCTTTCCGTTTGCGGAATCTGCTGCACCAAGCCATACAGTTCCGAAGTAGACGCCTGGTAGAAGCGCGTCCTGTCCAGGTGAAGCGTCCGCATCGCCTCCAGCAGCCGCAAGACGCCGAGTGCGTCGGAGTTCGCCGTGTACTCCGGTTCCTCAAACGACACCTTCACATGGCTCTGCGCGGCCAGGTTGTACACCTCGTCCGGTTGCACCTTTTCCATGATGTGCAACAGGCTGGAAGAATCCGTCATATCCCCGTAGTGCAGGATGAAGCGGCGCTCCGTGGCATGGGGGTCCTCATAAAGATGGTCCACACGCGCTGTGTTGAAAAGCGAGGTACGGCGCTTGATTCCATGTACCTCATAGCCCTTCCGTAAAAGGAATTCTGCAAGGTATGCGCCATCTTGGCCGGTCACCCCGGTGATCAGTGCCTTCTTCAAGACCAACTCCAACTCCCGCTCTGCTTGCGACTCTAGAAGAACGTACCACGCCCTACCAGCAATTGGTTGTCCCAAGATAGGTCAGAGACCGGCCAGTACGTCACGATCGTTACCACCAATGTGGGTACGGAAGTAAAGGTATCTGGCCCTTTGTTCAAAAGTCTTCAAGATCGTACCTCCGTAGCTCGAAAAGTATGCAAAGCTGATTCCCAAGCGGATGGCTCGCCGCCGCGAGTCCAGACCTTCTCGGGAGCGGGGATCATGCGCCGATCCGTATCCCTGGTCTACGGAGCTGTGGAGTTGTACATGCATGGTACTCAAAGCGTATCCATCGGTTTCACGCCTTCTTTGTCCGTGCGCGAGCGGAATGTGCAGAGTGTCCTTCCTTTACCGAACCTTCCCCACATGGATGTGAGCAGTCGTTTCGGCTTGAGGCTTCGGCAACTGCGCCGCGACCACAACCTGACGCAACTGCGCATGGCGGTCGATTTCGGCATCGACCGAACCTACATTTCCGACGTGGAGCGGGGTCGAAAATCCATCTCGTTGCCTATGCTTGAAGTGCTCGCGTTGGGCTTCCGTCTGAGTCTGTCGGAGTTGCTGCGCGACATCTGATCGCCTCGGTAGGCGATCATCCCTTCTCCGAACAAACTTCTCAACATCCAAACCGCGGATGACATTCGTTCCATGAATGTCGGCAAATAAACGGCAAAAGGGGTGGCACGGCGGCTCCGGTTGGCGTCTTAACCAAGTAATTCAAAGCATCCAAAGGAGTTCGTATGAGGCTTCCCGCCTTTCTTGCGGTACCTGCCATTGTGTTGTCCAGCACATCGCTGATCGGAGCACAAACCGGTTCCTCGTCTGCGCCGTTGCAGCTCAGTCAGAAAACGGAAGCACCCGGCGTTTCGCTGGCTCCCGGCAGCTATACCGTCCGCATCGCCGACCACCTGAACGACCGCATGATCGTTCAGCTGCAAAAATCCGGCAGCGGCAATGTGGCCACGTTGCTGGCCTACCCCAACCCTGCGCTGGCGAGCTCCGGCAGCGGACCCGTCCTATTCGCCAGCGGCCTAAACAATAAGCCGACACTGCGGGGTTTCGCCTTCTCCGGCGGTCCCGCGATTGAGTTCGTGTACCCGAAAAAGGATGCCGTCACCCTGGCCAAGGCCAACGATGTCAAAGTCATGGCGGTGGATCCCGCATCCGAGGGTCGGCCCAAGCTGCCCCAACTGACGCAGTCGGACATGAACGAAGTCACCCTTTGGATGTTGACCCCGACCGCGGTGCAGCCCGGTACCGGCCCCGGCATCCAGGCGGCCCGGTACCAGCCACCTACCTCCGCCGGCGCTGTCAGCGGCACGACCGAGGTAGCAGCGGCTCCCCAGCCCTACCACGACGCCTCGCCCGCCGCTCCGGCGCAGCCGGCACCGGTGCAGGTAGCCAGCAGCCCTCGTCCGCACATCCGGCCAGCCGTCAAACAGCTTCCCCACACCGCGTCGAACCTGCCCCTGGTCGCCCTCGCCGGTCTGCTTTCGCTTGGCCTGGCCGGTGGCTTGGGAGCGGCGCGGCGCTTTGGAGCCAACCGCTAGTGCGTCAATCCCCGCGGTGGCACCGGGCGGCGGAGTGCGCCGCCTGGTGCCTGAGCCTGTGTTGCGCCTCCACCCTGGTTTATGACCGGGTGGAGGCGCTCTCGGCGCAGCGAGCGGCCGATGCAATCGTCGCACCGGCCGCTGATGCGCGTTCCGCCATGCTGAGCCCTGTAGCTTTTGCTCCAACCTCCAGGACCAAGCCGGTTGGCGATCGCCAACAGCTTCTAGGCAAGCTCGACATCCCTGCCCTGCACCTGTCGACGCCGATCATCGACGACGTCGACGACGAATCCCTGATGATGGGCGCGGGCCATGTTCGCGGAACCGCCATGCCCGGCGGTCTGGGAAACTTCGTGGTCGCAGCGCACCGCGATACGTACTTCCGTCCCTTGGCAGGCATTCATGCCGGCATGAAAATGGAGGTAAGGACGGCTGACGCAACCTACACCTACATCGTGGAATCCACGAAAGTCGTTCTTCCCGGGGATGTCGACGTGCTGGATATGGGCGACGTGCCGCAGATGACGCTGATCACCTGCTATCCCTTCCACTACATCGGTTCAGCTCCCAAGCGTTTCGTGGTGCGTGCCCGGCTGCAAGGCTTTTAGGATGAATTCGTCCGCAGGGAGCGTTGGCATATACCGGAACCCGGCCGTGGCCCAAGGAAGAGACCTCCTGCCTGCAGCGAGACCCATATTCTGCAGGCCCCCAGCTCCTCCTCCCCTGCCGACAGGGTCACGCCGCCGTTGTGCTCACCGCGACTTGCCTGGGGTGTACCTGCAACTCCAGTAACTTCGCGCGTACCGAGGACCGTAGTTCATTGAGGACGGCCATCGACATCCGAGGGGAAGCCTCCTCGGTGGAGTGCCTCAATATCAACCAGCTTCCCGGTCCAAGGGTCAGTTCTATGTCGCAGGCCTCGGCTTCCGAGGACTGGAAAAACTCTTCAAAAAAATCAAGGTTCCCGACCCGTAGCTGCGCGGAGCTGAAGCTCAACTCCCGGCATGTTACCCGCAATATCTGCCAGCAGCCCTCCACCGAACGCGCATCCTGCAGCGCCATGCGCAGCTCCTCCAACTTCACCTCTTCCTTTACCGCGTGGAGGATCGACGAGCGTGAGAGCATTTTGCGGGCCGCGCTGAACTCAACATAGCCAAGACGCTTGATCCCGAAACTCAGAAGTACGAAAAACAGGGCGATGCCCGGCCAGCCAAACTCTCGCTGGTTCACGCTCACAACCAGCGCCAACACCGCACCCGCACAGCAGGCGGCATACAGGATGAGCGCCGCGCGGGAGGTCGAAAATCCCAGGGCCAACACCCTGTGGTGGATGTGGCCACGATCGCCCTTGAACAGGGGTGCGCTGCGCAAAAAGCGTCGCACAATGGCCAAACCGACGTCGGTCAGCGGCAGAGCCAGGGCCATCAACGGTGCTGCCAGGCCGAGGAAGCTCACCGTATGTTGGCTCCATACCAGGCCGAAGCACCCCAGCAAGAAGCCCACAGTGAGGCTGCCGCAGTCGCCCAGAAACACCGACGCAGGGCTGAAGTTGTAGCGCAGAAACGCCAGAAGCGCACCCGCCAGCGGAACCGTCGCCAGCGCCAGGCCGTAGCGGCCGAAGATCAAGGCGACGGCAAGCATCGTCAGCGTGCTGAGCAGGCTCACACCCGAGGCCAAACCATCCATGCCGTCGATCAGGTTGACCGCGTTGGTGCAGCAGATCAGCCAGACCATGCTGGCTACAATGCCCAGAACCGGGGCGAAGTGCCCGGTGGACAACCGCACCCCGAAGGAAATCGCCAGACCCGCACCGGCGACCTGCCCGGCCAGCTTTTGCCAGGGCTTCAGCCCGATCAGATCGTCAATCAGGCCGGTTGCAAAAACAATACCCGCGGCCGGAACGATCGCGTGCAAAATTTCGCTGTGTTGAATATGTAGCTGCCCGCGGGCACCGAAAAACAACTTCAGCAGCACAAACGAGCCGGCACAGGCGGCCACAATCGGAACACCGCCGATACGTGGCACCTCGCGCAGGTGGAACTTGCGGTCAGTGTCCGGTTTATCGACCAGCCCGGCCCAGATCGCGACATCCCTGCATAGGGGAGTCAGCGCCAGGCAAAGAGCAAAAGAGCAAAGTCCAAGGAACAACAGAACAAACATGGTTTACCTCGTCGCAAGCGGCTGCGGCAGAGAAGCGTGTTGCGGATCAGTGGGTCGTTTGCAAATCGAACTGAGGAACTGCGGTGGAGGCGGGCGCACCCGCCCCCAAAATATCGGCGATGCGGTTCACACTTTGCGGCAGATCGTAGTGGCGAACCAGCGCCTCACGGGCACGCGCACCGGCGGACTTCACCGTTTCCGGGTGATCGGCTAAAAACCGCAGCAACTCGCCGGCGCCCCGGGCATCGCCGCAGTCCACGCGCCACCCACAGCCATGGCGCTCAATCAGCAGGGCGGGTGTAGCCTCCGCCGGGCCGATAAACAGCAGCGGCCGACCGGCGGCGAGAATGCCATACGCTTTGCTCGGCACAACCGCACCGCAGGAAGCCTCTCGCTGCGTCACCAGGCCAATGTCGCCGACCGCCAGACCTTCGCTGAGCCGGTCGCGTGCCACAAAGGGACGAAATTCAACCGACCCTATACCCTGGGCGTTGCAAAAATCAGCCAGCACCTGCCGCTTGTCCCCCGTACCGGCAAACACGAATCGAAGCCGGTTGTCGTCGCGCACATTCGAAATCGCCCCTTGGATGGTCTCAAGATCATGCGCCATTCCGAAATTACCCGAGTACAACACGACCAGGTCCGACGGGTTGCCCGGCCGCGGCAGGGGCTGGATGGCGGTGCTCGATGCCCAATGCTCGGCGATGTGAATTTTATTCGGGGCTACACCGCGGGCAATCAGGCGATCTCGCATACACGGGCCCAGCACCAGGATCCCGTCGGCGTGGCGGCGCACGGCATCGGCAATCCGGCCGGTCGTACGGTGGAGTAGCCCGCCCGCTTTCAGGTAGTTGAGATCGACGGCAATCTCCGGGTACAGATCCTGCTCCCATATATAGTGCCGCGACCCCCGCAGCAGCTTCAGGGCAGCACCCAGGACCGAGATCAACGGAGGCGTCGTCATGGAAACCACGGTATCCGCACGGCGAACCATCAACGATTTGGCAAACGCGGTGACATAAAAGGACAGGTACGAGAGCACCCGGCCCACTTTTCCGCGAACAAAGGGCAACGCCCGCACGCGATGCACCTCAGCCGGCGGGGGGGCGCTGCCGGCAGCGGCGGCGTAGCCGCCTTCCCCGCAAAGAACGGCGACCTCGGTTCCCCGCGCCGCCAGGGCTCCCACCAAGTCGGTGAGTTGCTGGCTGGTGGCCGAGGAGTCCGGCCAAAAAAACTGGTTGATGAAGAGAATTCTCATAAACGGACTACCTCATGTACGTCCCGTACGCCTTCGCGGATGGTTCGACGCCTGGCAAACTGAGCCGGATTGCCGGCATGCACCTCAAACTCCGGGATCGTTCCCCGAACCACGGAGCCGGCCGCCGCCACGGCATATCTTCCCAGCACCGTGCCCGGGGTAAAAATGGACTTGGCTCCCGCCCAGGCACCTTCCCCCAACTCGATCGGATCCACCCGGAGACCGAAACAGGGGTCGCCCCAGTCATGGTTGCCCGTGCAAAAATAGGCTCCCTGCGAAATGCACACGTTGCTCCCGATCCGGACCGTGGTCAGGTTGTCGATCCAGCAATCCTCGCCAATCCAGCAGTCGTCCCCCACCTCCAGGTGCCAGGGATACTTCACCCGTACGCCCGGCTTGATGACCACGCGTTCGCCGATCCGCGCTCCAAAAGCCCGCAACAGACCGACCCGCATCGCCGAGCCCGGCAACCAGACACACCCAAACACGGGCTGCCCCAGCAGCATCCAAAGCGCGCGCCTGGCGACCGAACCGCCCGGATCGTACCAGGCATTGTTGTAGTTCCGCAGCTCGACAAGTTTCATCGTCCGCCCTCGTACAGCAGGGCAACGCCCCTGGGTTGCTGGCCCGTCAGGGCGAAATCGTATACTTGCCGCATCCTCTCAGCGACACCGGCAGGGCTGTACCGCGAGGCGATCAGCCGGGCACCCCGTTCGCCGGTCGCCCGATTGGCCTCCGGTGTGCGCTTCAGGACCCCGTCCAGGGCCTCGGCGAGCGGCTCCACCGCGGCGTCGATCTCCCACCCCGCCTCCCGCTCGCTTACCTCCGGCATATGGCAGGCATCGGTGACCAGCACCGGCACGCCGGCGCCCATGGCCTCCAGCACGCTCATGCTGAGGCCTTCTGAAAAGGACGGCAGAACGAAACATTCCGCCCCCGCCAGCGCACTCCACTTCATCCGTTCGTTCAGCATGCCGGCGAAGATGGCGTTGCCGGCGTCCACTTCACTCCCGAGCCGGCGGCTCAATCTCGCCTGGGTTCCTTCGCTGTCCGGCCCGGCAAGGACCAGAACCGCCTCCGGGTGGTCGCGCGCAACGCGCAGCCAGGCGTCGGCCAGCAGATCCAGACCCTTCTTTGGGTGCAGCCGTCCCAAAAAAAGCACGACACGCCTGCCTCGCACATGAGGAAAGGCTTCCCAAAACGGTTCAGGCGACCGTTCCGCGGGAATGTCTACGGCATTGGGCACAACGGCGATCGGCCCATGGGCACCAAAATGGCGATATTGCTCGGCTTCGGCCTCGGTCAGGGCATGCAGGCAGGCGGCCCCGCGCACGTGTGCCTTCTCCAGCAACCCGGCGTAGACCTTCTTTTTCCAGCCCTTGTTCGCCAAAGCCCAGGGCTCCAACATGCCATGCGCCGAAAGCACGTAGGGCCGGCCCTCGCGACGGGCCCGGCGACTGGCAATCGCCGTGCTTACCTCCCACAGCCCGTGAACATGAATGCCGTCCGCGGCTTGCACAACACGGGCGAAATCGCTTCGCAGGCTTGCGGATTTCATCCACTGCCGTCTTGCACTGGGCCAAAAGCTTACCTGTGTCTCGGTGTAGCCGTCCGGTCGGAACTTTTCGCCGGGCGCGCAGAAAGCGGCGAGTGACACCTCATACCCGGCTCCGGCAACACTGAGCCCCAGCCGCGGCACCGCGGCACTGAGGCCGCCATAGCGCGGATCGAGGTGACTCACCACTGCGAGCCATCGACTGCGCGTGCTGCCCTGCGATGCGTGGACGGATGGGGGCTGCCCCGTTTCCTGCTGCGGACGCGGGAGGTCCTGCACGGCAAGGTCCTGCACGGCAAGGTCCTGCAACCCGAGTTCTTGCCCCCCTCCACTCACGGCTGCCTCCATCGTTGTACGCATGGCTACACTCATGGCGCCACCTCCGGAAGCAGGTGCAAGCGATCCGCGCGGTCATCCCGGCGAACGATGGAAGCCACCGCGCGGCCAAAGCCGAGCGGCGTGTAGCCCGCAATGATCTCGCCCGACCGAAAGCCCATGTACCCCCGCTGTTCGGCCGAGAGCCGTTCCATTCTGAACAACAGCGCCGTCAGGGCCACCTCATTCTCAGGTGAAAAAATGAAGCCGTTCTCGCCCTCCACCACCAGGTCCTCACAGCAGCCGCAACGCTCCGACACCAGCACGGGAAGCCCCGCGGCCATGGCTTCATTCACCACCAGACCCCATGGCTCGCGTGTGCTCGGCAAGGCAAAGCACCCGGCAGCGGCGTACAGCGGCAAAAGCTCCTGGGCGCTGCACAATCCGGGAAAGCGTACCTCCCCCCCAAACGGAGAGGCCGCTGCCTCCGCCCGCAAAGCGTCGCCGCGTGGACCGTCGCCTGCCAGCACCAGCGGCCAACTTCCGCCTTCGGCCCGGTAGCGCAACCAGCTGCGTAGCAGAAGTTCTACATTCTTCTCCTCCGCCAAGCGCCCCACAAACAGGAACGACGGCTTTTGCGATGCAGATCGCGCGACCCGCTGCCGCAAGCTGGCCGTACCCGCCTGGATCGTGTCGTTGTCGACCACGTCATAGCAGCCGGCAATGCGATTTTTGGGAAATCCGAGCTGTTCGAGGTAACGCACATGCGCCTTGCCGCCCGTCACTGCCCAGTTGAACAGCAAACGGATCACCGTCCTTTTGAACAGCTCACGCACGAACTTCCGCTTGTGATCAAAGGCTGTGCTTTCGGTCATCAGCACACTCGATCGCCTGCGAACCCTGGCCCACACAGCGGCCGCGATCGCCGGGAGCGTGTAGTACCCGGGCACCAGCACAACGCGCGGATTCAACGCGTCCAGGCGCTTCCAAAGCAACTTGGCCAGGGCGATCTTGTTTGCCGCCCCCCAGCTCACACCCGGCATCAGGGTCTCGATCCGAAGTTCCTCAGGTAAGTCCTCGCGAAAACGCAGGCCGGGATGCACGCCTACACCGCTGACCAGCTCGATGCCGGCAACCTTGCCCGCCAAGGAGGGCACCTGGTTCAGCCCGCGGAACCGGGCCACATGGTACGCGTACCAATCAATCCAGATCACGGCGACTTCACAGGGACGCGGCGTACGGGGGCTAGACATGGCGGGCCTCCACCGCGGCAATGGCTCCCGGGGAGGCTTGCAGGCGTGGCAACGGTCCACGGCGCAGCCTTCCGCCGACCAGTCGCCTGCGCACCTTCACCCTCGCCGGAGCCTGCGCCCAGCGCCATGCCAGCCAGGCTGGAATCGACAACATCAACGTGCGGAACAGGATCGCCTCCACGGTTTGCATCACCAGGTAAATGGAAAGACAACTCAGGATGGTGAACTGCGTTGCCCATGGGCCGCCGCGCAAAACGGCGCGTTTCCACACAAAGCCGTAAAGTGCGCCCAGGCCCGCCATCGCGAGAATGGCGAACCACCACACCTCCACCCAGAGATCAGCGATCAGGCCCGGAGCCGAACCCACCGCGCCCACCCACCCCAGGGTGTCGCCGAAGCCCTCGCCCGTGCCCGCGTTGAACAGCAGCTCCGGCACGCCGAAATCCTCGTACTTGGTCGGCCAGATCGCACTCGGGATGGGCCGCACAAGAATTTCCGCCAGGTAGCGTCGCATCCAGAAATAATGGTCGCGGCGCTCGGAGCTCAGAACGGTTCCGGTACCGTAAATGAACTCGTTCCCCGTATCGGGGGTGTCCACAATGTGGCTGACGTCGTCGTTCATTTTGAAATCCGAGCCCAGGTAGAGCTGACTCCGGTTGGTCACCAGGAACAACACCAGCCACCCCAGGCAGGCCCCGCCCACGGCAATCAACAGCAGGGATGGACGCTTGGAGCGGTTGAAGTACCAACCCATCATCAAAACCATGCAGAGGGCAAACGTCGGTCCGCGGCGTCCCATCAGCAGAGCGCTGATCAACCAGGGCGTTCCAAACAGAATCACTTCCAGGAGGCCGATCAGTTTCGGACCGCCGCCCGCGACCGAGCTCAGCGCCAGCAACACTCCCAGCAACAGCATAAGACTGCCGTCGCGCACATACCCGCTTGGGTCCCAACCGCCCGAGTAGGACGTGCTAAACGCCTGTTGAAAGCCCCCCACGTTGACAATCGTCACCCCCCAGCACAACAGACCGATGCTGCCCAGCAAGGCGGCCCCGACCAGCAGCCGTCCGGCTGTACGCGGGGGCAACGGACGCGAAACCGCGCGCGGCCGCCGCACCTGCGTTCCGACCACAAGGCAGGCACCCACGAACGCAAGTACACCCAGCAGGTTCAGCAGCTGGACATGGCGCAACTGGTCGCGATCGAAAAACCGCGCCAGGCCATCCTGTTGCAACAGCTTCCATGGCATCCAGCCATACAGAAACGCCATCATCGGCCCGATAAACACCAAGGGGTGAAACACATCGCGACTGCCGTCAAAGGCCGCGATGACCCCAAGCAGGGCAATCGTGGCCGCCGCGAAAAGCATGAACTCAAACATGGCGCGCTCTCCAGGACGACACCAGCGGCAGCCGGGCGAGCAGCTTCCGGTACACGTGCCGTGGCGGAAGCCAACCGTGGCGGCGGCCAAACCCATAAAGCGCACCCGTGGTCGCCACCAGGATGGCTGCGATCAGCAGCGTCGGCAGCCCCATGTCACCGCTCCGTCCCCGCCAGAGTGAAATTGCCGCTGCCCCACCGATGCTCAGCAACGATGTCGCAAACAGCGGCAGCAGGCCCTCGGGCAAATTATCCCAATATTTCAGCGCGAGCATGGCCAGGGTGGACGACATGGCATGCGCGCTGAAGTAAATGGCCATCGCGACCCAGGCATTGCCGCCATGCAGCAGAAAAACGGTCGCGGCGATTGCGACAAAGATCGCCCAAAGCGTGTTAATCGCCGCTGTGGAGCGTATGGACACGATGGTCAGGCGGGCCGACGCCGGTGCCGTCCCCATGTGCGACACAGCGGTTGCCAGCGCCACGGCAACGGCCGCCCCGGCGCCCGCGGAGCTTTTTCCGTATAGCAACGCCAATCCCCAGGGCACAAGCGCAATGCCGATCAAGCCCAGCAGAAGGGACACGCTTAGGGCCCCAAAGGTGCATAGCGCCATGACTCGTTGCGGCGTTTGCGACTCCTCATGCGTCGGATCGGCCATCACCGCATAGCTGCCCTCGGTCAACAAACTCGGGGGCAGGCTGACGAGGTTGCGAAGCTGGCTGGCGATCGTTAAAAAGCTCATCTGCACCAGCGTGGTATCGCCACGGGCCACCAGCGCCGTGGCCCACCAGCCCGAAAGATTCAAGCCCACCAGACCTGCAAGTTGGATCAGGCCAAAAGTCCAGACCTCCTTCAGCACGGGGCCGAGCGGCTCGCGATTGGCCGGGTCCGGAGCCACGCGCCACCCGAAACGTTTTCCGAACACGAAGCAGAGCAAAACGGCCGCCAGCGATATGCCGCCCTGCAACTCCACCATGGTGGCTGGGTGGTGTCCGTGCGCCGCATAGGGCAGCAGAAACACCATCCCCGCGCCCACCGTCACCGACATCGTAAGCAGCGCGGCCACAAACCGCTGGCCCACCAGAAAGCCTCGCGCGCATTCCAGCAAAACCACGCCGGCGGCCGAAATCCAGGCGCATCGAAGCAGGGTCGTCAGGTTCTCGTTGTGCAAAAGGTGTGCAATCGGCCCCGCGCCGAACCAGATCGCCAGGGCGGCAATTGCCGCCGACACCGCCGAAACGATCGCCAGGGCTTTGATCAGGTTGCCGTATCCGCGGGTGTGCCGGGGATATTTCCCCGAAAACCGCGCCGCGGTCGCGCCGATGCCGCCTGCGGCGTAGGTGGAGATGTTTGTGGCCGTATTGATTGCCAGCGAATAGGCGCCGAAGGTTTCTCTCCCCCCCAGGCGAAAGGCCAGAATGTTGGCCAGAAAGCCGGCCCCGCGCTCCAGAAAAACGCTCGCGCCCATGGCGGATGTGCCCGTCAGCACGTTGCGTGTGACCTGATCGGGCAGCGGATCGCCGCCGCTTGCCCCCTGAACGGCCGCGGGGGACGCCTCGATACCCTCCCTGCCGAGATCGACCGCCTCCATGCCAAGCACGGGCATGGCCACCGGTGGCCAGTCCTGCACATTGGGATCGCCGGATCCAAGGGTCTCCGGCACCGGCTCGGGCACGGCGTTGGCCCCGGCAACCGGAGCTCCGGCAAGGGGACTCATGCGGCGGTGACCGCCTTTTCTGGCCCCTTGCCGCCGTCCGGCTTCTGGTACTGTTCGTAGGCTTTGTAGTAGCCGTTGTACCCCTGCCGCTGCGGATCGAAGTCGTTCAGGATGGTGCCCACCAGGTGCACACCATCGCTGTCGAACTGGTCGCGCGCCTTCGCCGCCTCGTCGAGCGTGGTTACCGAGGCGCGAACCACAAGGATCACACCATCGCAGGCCCGGGCAATCATGCGGGTATCCACCATGTGCAGCGCCGGCGGCGTATCCACAAGAACAATGTCGAAATTCTCTGAAAGCTCATGCAGCAGCTTCGGCAAGCGCTCCGAGTGCAGCAACTCGACGCTGTCCTCATCCCCTGAACCCGCCGTAATGACCGACAGATTCGGAAACGCCGTTTCCCGCAGGAGGCCGGCCTTCACCAGCTCCCCTACGCCCACCGGCCGGTTGCGTAAAGCCTCCCGCATCCCCGGTCCGCGCGTCAGGCCGAAGGCCTTGTGCAGGCTCGGCCGGCGCAGATCGCCATCGATCAGCAGCACGCGGAGCTTGGCCTTGCTGAGCGCCACGCCAAGGTTGGAGGTGATCGTGGTTTTCCCTTCACCGACCTTTGGGCTGGACACCGCATACGTTCGCGAGGAGCGCCCGGCCCCTGCCTGCAGGATGGAAAAGGTCGCGTTTGAATACGCTTCGGCGGCGAGCGAAAACTTCTCGTCCCAGCGCGTCATGTCCAGCGCCGGGCCCGGAGCAAACATTCCCTGGCTGGCGTCCATGCGCAGCAGACCGCCGGGAGCGGGTGTGGCGAAGGAGCGCCCCTGGGTCAGCCCGGCCGGGATCACGCCCAGTTCCTGGATATCGAGCATCCGCGTCAGCTCGCCCGGCAAGCGGAACACGTTTTGCGTGCGCTCACGGTAGAACGCCGTCACCATGCCGGCGGCCAGGCCAAGCAGAAGGCCGACCAGAAACTCCATCGAACGGCGTGGCGAAGCGGGCATCCTCGGCACCTGCGCCGGATCGATGACGCGAATGGTGGCCGCCTGCATCGCCGATGCAAATCCGGCCTCGCGGGCGCGTTGCAGGAGCGTCTGGTAAAGCTGCTGCTCGGAATCCATCTCGCTGCGCAGCAAGCTGACCTTGGCCGATTGCTGCAGGTCGGAGCTCACCGTCGCCAGTTCCGCGTTATAGGTCAAGGTAAGCAGCTGCTCCCGGTGCCGCGCCGCCTGTAGATCGTTGTGATCCCGAGCCACGCTGTTGTTGGCCGTGGATTGCAGACCGGCTTCTGCCTCGTGGATCTGCTGTTGCAGGGCGATCACCTTGGGATTGTTTGCGGTGAGCGTCGGCGTCAACGCCGCAAGCTGGCTGCGCAGCTCCGCCTGCCGGATTTCATAGGCCCGATGCGCCGGATCCTGCTGCACCTCCGCGAGGGTGCCGGGGGCAGAGGCCGCGTTTCGATCCTCATCGGCGGCCGCTTCCTTCGCGATGCGGTCCGATTGCGCTTTGACAACCTCACCCTGCAGCGCCTGCAGCCGCTGCTCGCCGATGCTGGTGTTGGCCTGGCTCAAGCGCAGGCCATTGTTGCCGACAGCTTTCTCCAACTCATCCTGGGTCTGCTGCACGCGCTGTCGAATGTCGGCGACCTGCCGCGTCAGCCAGCCGCTCACCTCCGTGGCTTCCTGGCTGCGCACCTGCAAATCCTGCTGCTGGTAGGTTGAAATCAAACTGTTGCAAAAGTCAGCGGCCAGCTTCGCATTCCAGGCTTCGCAGCTGATCTCGACCAGGCGGGTTAGCCCCAGCGGCTTGACCTTGAAATGCTGCGCCGCTTCGCCGAGAGCGTCCCTGTACAGGATCGGGGCGGGATGTCCGACGTGCAACGCCCGGCGCACACGGGAAAACAGGTCCTCCCGATCGATCGTCTCTGGGTGCGGTTGCGCCAGCATGCGATCCATCGTTTGATTGACCAGCGTATCGCTTTGTAGCAGCTTGATCTGTGTCTGCAGGTTGGTGTCCGCCTCGGCCGGGGCGTTGTCGCCGGTCGGGGCCACCGAACGCATGTTCATGAAGTCGGTATTCAACGCCCGGATGTCCAACGACGTGCGCGTCGCGTACACCGGAAGGGTCCAGAAACCCGTAAGCAACGCGAGCAGAACCCCGGTGCCGGCAAAAAGCAAAAGCAGCAAACGGTGCCGGTTCAATGTCCTGAGGTATTCCTCCAGCAGCGTACCGCCACCCTCGACCGGGGCCGGGGCCGCAGGCTGGCTTCGCCGCGCCTTCCCCTGCGGCCTTCCCACGGCGGCCCGCACATCCCTCACCCTGATCGCTCCCTTTGTCACGTCTGCCACGTCCGCTCCCTTTGTACCCGCTGCTCTGCCGTCCCAAGTTCCCAAGGCCCAATCCCAAATCCCAAGTCCCGTTCACAAACCCCAAGTCCCGTTCACAAACCCCAAGTCACAAATCCCAAGTCACAAACCCCAAGTCCCGTTCCCGTTCCCGTTCCCGTCTATTTGTAGATCAGGATGCCCGTGGTGAGGCCGATTGCCGCGTCGATAGCGCGTTTGGACCCTGCCTTCAACCCGCTGTGTGGCACATACAGTATGTCGTTCGCGAACAAGGGGACATCTTTATTTTTTCCCGCCAGAATCTTCGGAATATCGATCGGAATCTCCGACACCGGTCCATCCCCGTTCGGGGACGGACGCAGAATGCGTGCATGGCTGGCCGCGCTGTTGGGCTCCACGCCTTCCGCCAAGGTCACCGCATGAAGCAGCGACATCGTGTTGTGCGTCGTCAACTCAAACGCGCCTGACTTCTTCACATCGCCCACCACGTACACCAGCTCGGCCCGCGGCACCGAGACCGTATCCCCCGGCTCCATCAAGAGATTGTTCTCCGGTGCCTTCAGGGCCAGCAGCGAATCCAGCGGCAGCTTCGTAGCATAGCTATGGGTGGCAGGATCTTCTGTAACCGCGCCGACCTGCAACTTGCCCCACTGTGGCTGCCGCGTAATCAGCACATTCGGACCGGCATCCGGCTTCAGCCCGCCCGCCATCGAGAGGACGTCCAAAAGATGTTCCGGCCCCACCATCTGACGCACCCCCGGGTTTACCACCTCACCCACAATGGACACCGGACGGCTCGTGCTTTCCACCAGGTTCACCGTGATATCCGGTGTATTGATGTATTTGCTTAGCCGCGACGAAAGTTCCGTCCGCAATTGGGAGATCGTCAACCCGCCCGCTTGCACCTGGCCGATCAGGGGAAAATCCAGCGTCCCGTTCGGTCCGATCCGCATCGGTGCGGTCGGCATATCGTCCAGGTTGGCCACATGCACGGCGATCTGGTCGCCCACGCCGAGGGTGAACTCCGGCTCGGCGGAAACGGGGCGCTGCTGCAGGACCTGTGCCCCTGCATTCCATGCCAGGCATAACACCAAAACACTAAGCAACCTTTTCATGCGGTGTCTCGAATTCCTCATAAGCATCACAGCAACCTAGGGAAGTCCCGCCTACTCAAACGATGGCTGACCCAAGTCAAAAAGCGCGACCCGATTTAAAGACCATGGCCCGGTACTTAAGTTGCTTGTCTCTGTACAAATCGCTAGCGTCTGGGTGCTTGGATGCTAGCTCGTTGGGCGGCGATCCCTATTTTGCACGATCCGTTGCGGTACGACTGTGTCACTTTCAGTAACGTAGACCTGTATCTGACGTGCGAAATTAGCCGTGAACCTGAGCCCGACGTATCCGTCCCACCTGTATCCTACGTTTATTCCCTATGGAGAACTACGTAACCCATGGGTTCGCGGATTGCCACTTTCAGGCCATGCCAAGCTCTTCCGACATCTCGCGGCAAACCTCCGGCCCTTTCGGTTCACAGGCGGCCTCGATTCACTCCATCCGGAAGGCCGTGGTCGTTCATGCCGGGGCGCGGGATGCCTACCAACTGGCCCTGGCACTCGAGGAGCACGGTCTTCTGGATCGCTTGTTCACCGATTTATTCTGGCCGGCCGAGGCCACATTCCCCAATCAGCTGATGCGACGCGTCCCTTCGCTCCATCGCCAGGCAAGGCAACGCAGTGCACCCGGCATCCCCTTCGGCTCCGTTCGCCTCAACGCCTTCCGTGGTCTTTTGTGCCTCGCAGCCGAGCACATCCGCAGCCTTCCGTCCGACCTGCGCCGCCGCGCGCATCGCAGTGCCGACGCCGCGCTGGGCAAAGCCGCCGGCCGCCGTGCGCAAGAGGCGCAGGCCGGCCTGGTCAGCTACAGCTACTACGGGTACGATGCCATGCGCCGGTACGGCCATCCGGCCATGCTTTTTCAGGTGCATCCGCATCCCGTCACCGTCCGACGCCTCCTGCAGCAGGAGTTGAACGCCTTTCCCGAATGCGCCGAATCGCTGGGGCAGGAATGGGAACTTGCCTTGCCCGACGAAGACTTCGAACATCTCGTGGAAGAAAGCCGCATGGCTTCCCGTTTCCTCGCCGCCTCCAGCTTCACCCGTTCAAGCCTCGTCGAAAACGGCGCTGCGTTCGACTCCGTCGCCGTGGTTCCCTACGGCGTCGACCTCGAACGCTTCCGTCCAGCGGAGGGACCGCGGCCACGCTCCCCGGAACTTCGACTCCTCTTTGTCGGCCGCATCAATCAGCGCAAAGGGGTGAAATATCTCCTCGAAGCGCTCAAAATGTTCAAGCCGGAAGAGGTGCAGCTCACCATCTGCGGTCGCGTCGTCGATTCGCTCAGCCTGTTCCGCGACAGCGGCCTCCCCATCGAAATCCGCCCTTCCGTGAGCAGCGAAGAACTCGTCCGCGCCTACCAGACCGCCGACCTTTTTATCTTTCCTTCCGTCGCCGAAGGGTTCGCCCAGGTGCTGCTCGAGTCCCTCGCCTGCGGTCTGCCCATCCTCTCCACCACCCACACCGCCGCGCCCGACCTGATCACCGAAGGGGTGGAAGGCTTCATCGTCGATCCGCGCCGGCCCGACCTGCTCGCCGAACGCATCGCCTGGTGCCTGGAAAATCGGGCCGCGCTCGAAGCCATGCGCGGCCCCGCACGCGCCACGGCTGAACAGTTCACCTGGGCGCGCTTCCGCAAGGACGCCGCCGCCGCCGTGGGCAGCTACCTGGAAACGCTCGAATTCCCCACCCTCGCGCAACCGCCCGAGTCCGCTCGATGAGCCCACGTTCGCTTCCCTTCTCCGTCTTCCGTCTCCTCGGCTGCGGGGTAGCGGCGACATGCCTGATTCCCGCCTCCGTCCATGCCCAACCCTTCCATGCTCAAGCCGGCCTCCAGGTGGAGTTTGGGGCCAATGGGCTCGAGCGCCTCGGCTATAACGGAACTCTGCTCGAGGACGTCCAAGCCTTTCCCGCCGACGCCTTCCACATCTGGCACATGCGTTGCACGGACACAAGCGGCAAACCGCGTACCGCGGGCCCCTTCGGTTGGGGCGAAGCCGCGACAGCCAAACATTGGAACGCCGGCGACCGCAGCTGGACCTACACCTTCCCCTGGGGCTCGATCCGTGTGCAATACGTGCAGCACGGCGACGCTCTGGATCTTCTCGTAACGACGCAGAATGCGGCCAACTCGGGCATCATCTTCGACGGTGCCGCCCTGTATCCGCTTGCCCTGCACTTTCCGCAGCTGCCGGCGGGCTTCGGCAGCGCCTCCTTCCCACAACTCGCCTACAACACGACCGGTCCCAGTGTCACAGTTGCCCATTACGGGAAAGGCGAGGTCGTCGCCGTCTCCCCGGAGGCCGGTAAACCGCTCTACACGGGCTTCTTTCCCACCGACAATGGAACCGCCTACAGCGCCTTCCTCAGCGGCACCGTGCCCGACGGCCTGGCCACCTTTCAGCCGCACAACGAGCGTCCCCTCCGCCCCGGGGGCACGGACACCTACCGTTTGTCCCTGCGCTTTGCCCCGCCGGAAACACCGGTCTACACGCTGGCCGCTGACGCCTACAGGAACTGGGCAAAGGCGTACCCGATGACCCTCCACTGGACCGACCGCCGCCCCCTCGGCACGGTCTTTCTCGCCAGTTCCCCGGCCGGCGATCTCCATCATCCAGGGGGCTTTCCATCGAACCCGCGCCGCTATTTCACCGACGCCAATCCGTCGGGCGTGGACGTCAACACACCCGCTGGGATCGCGGCGTTTCAACAACGGATTCTTGCGCAAGCGACAAAAAACGTCGACAACGCCCGAGCTCTGGGGGCCGGCGGCGTCATCACCTGGGACATCGAAGGCCAGCAGTTCCCGCAGGACACAAGCTATGTCTGCGCCCCGGACGCGATCGCGCGAGTCGCCCCGGAGATGGAGACCATCGTTTCCGTGCAGGGCTCGCCCTTCCACGGGATGAAGCTCGACGACGCCTTCTTCAAAACCATGCGTTCCGCCGGTCTCCGCGTCGGTGTCTGCGTTCGTCCACAGCGTTTTACCCTCAATCCCGACGGCACCGCCGCGCAGGTTTTTCTGCCCAACAACGAAGTCGCCGCCGAACTCACGCGCAAAATCCGTTTCGCGCACGATCGCTGGGGCGCCACAATCTTCTATCTCGATTCAACCGTGGATGCCAACCGCGGCGTGCTTCCGGCGGCTATTTTCGCGGAAGTCGCCCGCGCCTTCCCAGACTCGCTGCTCATCCCGGAAGAATCCACGCCGCTTTTCTATGCCTATACCGCTCCTTTCAAAAGCTTTCTCTTCCATGCGGAGACCGGCACCGATGCCGAAATCGAACACCTCTACCCCGAGGCCTTCAGCGCTGTTCTGATCAACAACGTCGCTCCCGACAAGCTGCGGGCCGCCGCACCCCAGCTTGAAAAAAGCGTCGCCCACGGCGATATCCTTATGGGTCAGATCGATTACCGGGAGCCCAACAACGCCACAATCGCGGCCATCTACCGGAAAGCGTCCCCGGCGTCCCCATCTAAAGCAACCGGGCAAAGTTCTGCATCAACGCCTCGGTCGATCGAACCCAGGTAAACTCCGCCGCGCGCGCCCTTCCCTTCGCTGACGCTTCGGTCCGCGCAGCCGCGTTCCCCAACAACTCCACCAGGGCGTCGACATGTTCCCCCGGCCTGTCCGGACTCACCAGGGCCGCGGCAGCGCCGCCGGCCGTCTCCGGCACCGCCGAACTATTGCTGGCCACCACCGGTGCTCCACACGCCATGGCCTCCAGCAGTGGCATTCCAAAACCCTCATACCGCGAGGGAAACCAGACCGCCTGCGCACCCTGATACAACGCAACCAGCGTGCTTTCTTCCTGAAATCCAGTCATCCTCACGCGGTCCATCGCCTCCGCTCGAACCGAAAATTCGGGTGTATTGTGCCCCCCGATGACCAGGGTCAGCTCCGGACACCGGCGGTGTACCTCCGGCCAGGCCTCCAGCACCAACGGCGCATTCTTGCGGAAGTGCAAACCACCCGGCAGCAGAAGATACGGTCTATCCAGCAGGTGCAGATCGCGCAGGACCTGCACTCCGTCCTCTGCCGCGGGTTGAAAAAACGCGGCGGAAACCGCATTGGGAACCACACGGATCCGATCCCGCAAGGCTGGAAAATAATGTGCCAACCGGTCGGCAGAAAATTGCGAGATCGCATGAATCATGGCCGCGCGTTTGCTCAACACGCGAAACATCCACCACCATTTCAACCGTTGCTGCAACAGCCATCGGCTCCTGGGGTGAGCCCCCGGCTCAAACAGCTGCATATCGTGACTGGTCACAACGAGCTTTGCCTTGCGCGTCGGCACAAAGGACTCCGCCGTGCAATATACGATCTCAGCCTCGGGCCAATAGCTCTCCGCTTTCGGTGTTCCTCGCAACAGCCATTGCAGTTGTTGCCTGGAGGTGTCCTGCTCGAAAAATTCGTAACGAAATCCCGTCCACGGTGCGCCGACCTTGGCAACGATGCGGGCGTGATCGCCGCGGTCGGCAAGAATGCGCAGGTTCACGTCAGGTCGCTGCGCCAAATGCTCGGTGATCTCCCGGCCCACCCTTCCCACACCGGTGGAACGGTAGATATTCCGCAGATGAATGTAGGTAAGGAGGTTCATCTTCGAGCCAGCATAGCAGTGCGGGCTCCCCGAAACGCGGAAGAATCCCTTTCTTGTTCAGGCGAGTTCCCTATTCGGGAAAGGGGGTTGCACCGACAGCCGCGGAAGCCGAAACGGGAAGGTGGAATGACAAATGATTGGTGGAGCTGAGCGGGATCGAACCGCTGACCTCCTCGTTGCGAACGAGGCGCTCTCCCAGCTGAGCTACAGCCCCACACCAAGGTCGCACAGCCACGCGCTTGCGCAACCCGGCGACCCCTTTAACCATACCAGCAATCGAACTTCCGTCCAAACGCATCGCAACCGGATGAATGGCGCACAATTGCATCGTATACACCGAACGACAGGAGCCAGGCATGACCCCCCAGGAACAGGAAATGATCGACGGCCTGATCAGCCGCATCCGTAACACCCCGACCCAAACCAAAGACGCGACCGCCGAGCAGCGGCTGCAGCAAGGGCTGGCCGGATACCCTGACAGCCTCTACGTTCTCGCCCAAACCGTGCTCGTGCAGGGGTACGGTCTGCAACAGGCGCAATCCCAACTCGAAGATCTGAAGCAACAAAACGCGGCACTGCAGGATCAACTGCACCAGGCAGCGCAGACCCCTAAACCTTCCGGCGGCAGCTTTCTCAGCCACATTTTCAGCAGCGGTTCGGGCCAGTCTGCGCCGCCTCCGCCCCAAAATGCGGGATACAGCCCGGTAAACAGCGGCAACTACCCGCCGGGAGGCTATCCCGCACCAGGCTACCCGCCACAGAGTTCTGCCGGTGCCGGCTACCCTCCACCCCCGCCCAGCTACCCCGCTCCCTCCGGCGGTGGTTTGTTCGGCGGCGGTGGGGGCGGTGGCGGCTTCCTGCAGGGAGCCATGCGCACCGCGGCCGGGGTCGCCGCCGGCGAAATGGCGTTTCGCGGCATTGAAGACCTGTTCCACGGCTTTGGCGGGGGCGGCGGAGAACGCGGCTTCACCGGGGCTGGCGTGGGGGGCGGCGAAACCGTCGTCAACAACTACTACGATGGCGACCGCGGCAATGAGCAGGGAAACGATCGCGGCGACAATCGCGACAGCGGAAGCTTTTATAACCCGTCCGACGATGCCAGCCGGGGCGGCGGCGGGCAGTTTGCCGATACCGGCGACAACGATAGCGCCTTCACCGATTCCGGGGACGACACCTCAAGCCTCGACGACTCCTCAGCTTTCGACAACGGCGGAAGCGACGATTTCAGCGGAAACCTGTAGAGCCGCTTGCCTCTGGCCGTCCTTTTGAACATGTCACAGCAAAGGGAGCTGCTAGCGCCGGTTTTCCTTCAGGAAAGGCGGCGTTGTCCACAGCTTCCGACGCCGCGGTAGCAGGAGAACTGCTCGAACACCCGCTTCCTTATCCCTTGCGCGGCGATGGCGGAGTCAACCCGAGTTCCGCCATCACACGTTGCAAATCCTTCCAAGCCTCCGCCTTTTGGCGGGGATCGCGCAACAGGAAAGCCGGATGGTACGTCACTGCCACCTTAGCCTCACGTGCGCCGAACCATTGTCCTCGCAAGGAAGCCAACGGTTGCCGCACTCCCAGGACATAGGTGGCCGCCGTCGCTCCCAACGCCACAATCACCTTGGGCCGCACAATGTCGATCTGCCGCAGCAGAAACTGCGAGCAGGTTGTCGCCTCGATAAATTCCGGTGCGCGGTTCGCCGGCGGCCGGCATTTCACGATGTTCGAGATGAAGACCTTCTCTCGTGTAAGCCCCATCGCTGCAATCATGTTATTCAGCAACTGGCCTGCCTTGCCCACAAACGGCAGCCCACTGGCATCCTCATCCGCCCCGGGACCTTCGCCCACGAACATAAGCTCGGCACCCGGATCGCCCTCCCCAAACACGATGTTGTGCCGGCCGGCATAGGCCAGCGGGCAACGGGTACAGTCCCCAATCTCGGCCCGTAACCGGGACAGGGCTGCCGGCCGATCCGCTGCGTCGATCGGCGCAATCGACACGAAAAGGCTTTCCAACGGTTGCGGCTTCGGCATCGGTGCGGCGAGCTCCGAGGGAAGCGTCTGCATCCCTTCAGATTCCACACTAAAGTAAGCTCGCTCCTCAGGGGCCGCGAGAGGCGAACCAGGCTGGGAACTTGGCGTAAAGAAAGCCGGGGCGGGTGTCGGCGACGAAGCCGAAAACGGCGAAGATTCCGCCTTGCGGACAGGTGTTCCGGGGTGCGCTGTCAGCGCGCGCGGACCAGGCTTCCCCGGCCCCGGCCCCGCGGTGGGTCGGCTTGCCGCAGGAACGGGTCCACGCCCTTCCCCGATGGGCGTCTCACCCCCCGCGGGGGACCGGCTGCGCAGCTTGGCCAGGGTCGCTTCAGGCAAACGACGCCGAGGCTCTGCCGAGCGATACAGGTCGTACACACCCATATCTCGCAGATAATCAACCCAGGCCCGAAGCGCTCCCTCGGGAACAACATCCATTGAAGCTCTCAAACTCCTACAGCTTTCTCACACCTGCAGCCTTCTGAACCCCTACAGCGTGGTACCGGGCAGCGGCGGTTTCTTTCCCGTCAGCGTAAAAAAGACCTTGCCTGCACTGATCTCATCCTGCGCCACGCGGCAGGCCTTCATCGATTTCGAAACGCCCAGCGGCGGCGCTCCCGACTGCAATTGCCTTGCGCGACGAGCCGCGCCCTTCACAAGACTGTACTTGTTCTGCGACGGTTCGTTAAACATGGGTGGAAACTTACCTTTCGGGTAGAGCAGGAGGATGAACTATCGTAGCGACATCAGTGTTATTCATTCACAGCGACTTCGGGTTACCTTGCACCATGCGTCGACCTACGCCTCAACCCACACCGGCTAAGTCAACCGAGAAGCTTTCCAATGCCGCTTTCAATGAACCGGAAAGCGAACTCACAAGGCAATGGGCCGAAAGACACGCTTCGTCCCTTGCCCCCTGCCCTCGTTCCGTGAGCACGATGGCGCGCATCTCAGCCGCCGCATCGTCCAATTTGTCGTTAACCAACGCATATTTATAGCCGTCCAGCCGTGAAAGTTCCGCCCGCGCCTGCGAAAGGCGGCGCTCAATCACGGCCTCTTGCAGCATGCCTTCGGCCTGGCTACGGTTGCGGAGGCGACGCTCCAACTCCCCCGGCCGCGGCGGCAAAACAAAAATCGACACCGCATGCGGCACTTTACCTATGACCTGCAGCGCCCCCTGCACATCGATGTCCAGTAGTAGATCGCGTCCCAGATCGCGCGCATGGTCCAAAGCGCTCAATGCCGTTCCATAAAAATTGCCGAACACCTCGGCCCACTCCAGGAACTCGTCGTTCTTCACCATCTCGAGAAACTTTTCTCGCGTGGTGAAATGGTACTCCCGGCCGTCTTCTTCCGACCCGCGCGGTTCCCGCGTTGTGTAGCTGATTGAAAAATCCAGCCCCTCCACCAAACGGCGTACCTCGCTCACCAGGGTGGACTTCCCTGAGCCACTGGGTGCCGAAATGATAAAAAGTATGCCAGCCATATGCGCTTGTTCTGCATAGTCTACCGCCGGAACACGAATCTACGCTGCCCCAAGATGAGACAGGGTCTACGACTTCCCGGCTATGACCGCCGCCCTGTCTTCCACGCCAGGATCCGCCTCCGCTGCCCGCTCCGTCTCCCTTTCGCCAAACTGCAGTGCATATAGCCGGCTGTAGGTCCCATTGTTCGCCAGCAGATCCTCATGCCGCCCGGATTCGGTGATAGTTCCGCCCTCGATCACCACAATCCGGTCCGCGCGACGCACTGTCGAAAGCCGGTGCGCGATCACCAGCACCGTACGATTCTCCATCAGCGTCATCAAGGCCGATTGCACCGCCGCCTCACTTTCACTATCCAGCGCCGAGGTCGCCTCATCCAAAATCAGGATCGGCGCATCCCGCAACAATGCGCGCGCAATCGCCAGCCGTTGCCGCTCGCCGCCTGAAAGCCGCGTTCCTCGCTCCCCAATGGCGGCGTCATAGCCCCCCGGCAATCGCAAAATAAAGTCATGCGCCCGCGCCGCACGGGCCGCCGCCTCAATCCGCGCCATCGGCACATCCGGCCGCCCATACGCGATGTTGTTGCGCACCGTGTCGTTAAACAGCACGGTTTCCTGCGTCACCTTGCCGATCTGCCCGCGCAGGGAGGCCAGCGTCACCTCACAAACATTCTGCCCGTCCACGAGAACGGCACCCCCGGTCGGGTCGTAAAATCGCGGCACCAGGTTGGCCAACGTCGACTTGCCCGCCCCGCTTGGCCCCACCAGCGCCACCACCTCGCCGCAACGCACCGTAAGCTGAATTCCCTTCAACACCTCGTCGCCCCGGCCTTCGCGCTCATAGCTGAAGTGCACATCGCGAAACTCGATCGCATGGGAAAACGGTCGAAGCACCGCCGCCCGTTTCACCTCCCGCACCTCATCCTGCGTGTCGATGAACTGGAAAATCTCCTGACTGGCACCCACCGCCTGCTGAAAACTGTTGTAGTAAATCGGCATCTTGCGCACCGGGTCGTACAGCATCATCACCGCCGCCAGAAACGCAATGAAATTGCCTGCCGTGCCCCCGTGATGCACGATCAGCTGCCGTCCGAGATACAGCAGCAGCGCAATGGCCACCGCCCCCAAACCATCCATCAGCGGCGACGAGATCGACTGCACCGCCACCGACTTCATGTTCGCCTTCAGCAACCGTGCGGCCGCGCCTCGGAACCGCGTCAGCTCCCACCGCTCCATGCCAAAGGCCTTCACAATGCCGTGGCCCGTGATGGTCTCATGCACGATGTTCTGAATTTCCGCCAGCTTGTCCTGCCCCTTGCGCGTCGTCGTGCGCACGCTACGCCCAATGCGCCGCGCCGAAACCACGATCACCGGAACGAACAGCAGCAGCACCCAGCCCAGCTTGCCGCCGACCAGAATAACGGCCCCGACCATGAAAATCAGCGTAAATCCCTGCTGCAGCAGATCGCTCAGCACGGTGGACATCGCCGTTTGCACCCGCTCCACGTCGTTGATCAGGGTCGAAACCAGGGTGCCCGTCGCATGCCGCTGAAAAAAAGCGGAAGACCGCCCAAGCAGCGATTCGTACAAATCGTTGCGCAAATCCGTAATCATGCCAAAGCCCGCACGATTGGCCAGCAACGTGCCCGCGTAATCGCACACCGCCTTCAACACCGCCGACGCCACCAGGGCCAAAGCCACCACGGTCCACGCATTGTGGAAATGCGGCGGCAGCCAGCGCTGCAGGTCGACGTGGATGCCCGTGCGCGGCACCGTGAACACCAGCACCCGCGCCGGCGAATCTGCCGGGCTCAGCACGTTGTCGACAATGGGCTTGATCAGCAGCACGCGAAACGCCTGCATCGCCCCCACCACGGCCATCAGCACGACGCTCAGCAGCGTCTCCGGCAGGTAGGGGCGCATGTAACGCAGCAGGCGCGCAAGGCGTTTCAAGCCGAGACCCTCATTCGCTCTTCCAGACGTGCCGCCATCCAGTTTAGGATACGCTGGCGGTATCAGCGATCATGCGTTAACGGAAGAAGGGTCTTGCTCGGCTAGATCAACGGAACCGCGTTTATGGAGAGTAATGCTGCTATGTCGCGGCTCGCGCAGCGTTCAATGCTTGTCCAGCACGTAAATGTTGTCATCGTCGCCTACAACCCAGTTCTTGAGGGTCTTCCCATCTGGCGATAGCTCCAGGATCTCTTGGAGGTGGGGTTTACCGTCTACCAGATAGGCACCGAAGATCCTTCTGCGGCCCTCCCATCGGTTGATCCAACGCACATTATCGGGATGCGAATCGCGGAAGATGGCTTCCGATCCATCCAGTTTCGAGTCAGTCTCAGCACCCTCCATGGTGTCCAGGTAGTAGAGCGCTCCGTCATGTAGCCGGAGCACATAGGTCAGGGGCCCTCGCAGTGTGGTTCTGGTCCCTTGCCACGTGCCCTCCAGACCGTTGCCGGTTCCCGAGGTTCGGACGTACTCATCGGATTGAAGGGCATGGGGTTGTCGTCCGTGCATGTACTCTGTGGACACTTGCAGGGACTTGCCACCTAGCTCGAGCCTGTACACAGAGGTCGAGAAGGGTCGACCATGTTCAAGAAGCGTGGTCCTGACTTCCTCCGGCTTCTCGGTGCAAGTTATGGAGAAGCCATCCGGCCCTGGGCTCGGCACACCATTGCAGGGTGCGTGATAGCCGAGGGCCCCATTCCACTGATAGCCATCTCCGCGGCGCTCAATCCTGATCTTTCCAGGTTTGAGACGGCTGCGAGCGGGATCAAATCTCCAGGTTCCGTCCCAAGGAGTTGCAGCAGCACAGTAGGCGGTTGCCGCCAAGAAGTAGAGTGCGAGTGGGGCAGTGATGCGTTTCATGCTGCTGATCATACGATTGGCTTTGATCTGCGCGTTCCAGCAGTGTGCGTTGATCCTCTGAAGTCGCATTGGCGGAAGCAATTCCTCCTAACCACGCAAATCCCGCTCTTCCTTCTCCCGCGCCAGAAAGCGCTCCATAAACTTCGTATCGAACAGCCCGGAGCGAAACTCGGGGTCGGCGAAAATGCGCTGGTGCAACGGAATCGTGGTGTGAATGCCTTCGACCACAAACTGGCTCAACGCCCGCTGCATCTTGTTCATCGCCTCTTCGCGATCCTTGCCATGGCAGATCACCTTGGCAATCAACGAATCGTAATACTGCGGCACCACGCCCTCGGCATATTGCGCCGTATCCACCCGCACCCCGTTGCCGCCGGGCACGTTGTACACCGTGATGCGGCCGGGGCTGGGAACGAATTTTTCCGGGTGCTCGGCGTTGATGCGGCACTCGATCGCGTGGCCGTTGATCTCGGGCTTTTCGGGCACGATCGAGGCAAGTTTTTCCCCTGACGCGATCCGCAGCTGCGCCTTCACCAAATCGATCCCGGTAATCATTTCGGTCACCGGATGCTCCACCTGGATGCGCGTATTCATCTCGATGAAGTAGATCGACCCATCCTCATCCATCAGGAACTCGATCGTGCCCGCATTCCAGTAGCCGATCTCCTTTAAGCTGCGCTCGATCGTTTTGCCCAGCTGCTCGCGCTGCTTGGGCGTTACCTGCAGACTGGGCGCCTCTTCAATCAGCTTCTGGTGCCGCCGTTGAATCGAACACTCGCGCTCCCCCAGCGACATCACATGGCCGTATTCATCGGCCAGCACCTGGAATTCAATATGCCGAGGCCGCTCAATAAATTTCTCCATGTACAGGTCGCCGTTGCCGAACGCGTTCAACGCTTCGGTCGAGGCCGCCTGAAACAACCCCGGCAGGTCTTCCCTGGTCCGGCAAATGCGCATGCCGCGCCCGCCGCCGCCGGCCACGGCCTTCAGAATCACCGGATAGCCCACGGTCTGCGCCCATTCAAGCGCCTCGCCTTCGCTTTCCATCACGCCGTCCGAACCCGGCAGGATCGGCACTTTAGCCTTTTTCATGGTTTGCCGCGCCGTGGATTTCTCCCCCATAAGGCGCGTCACCTCCGGCGGCGGCCCAATGAACTTGATGTTCGACGCCCGGCACACCTCGGCGAAATTCGCATTTTCACTCAGCAGGCCATAGCCGGGATGGATCGCCTCGGCTCCCGTGATCTCGGCCGCTGAAATCACCGACGGCACATTCAAGTAGCTTTCCGACGAACGCGGCGGCCCGATGCAGATGGCCTCATCCGCAAAACGCACATGCAGGCTATTGCGATCGGCCTCGGAATACACTGCGACCGTGCGAATGCCCATTTCCTTGCACGCCGAGATGACGCGCAAAGCGATCTCCCCCCGGTTGGCAATCAAAATCTTACGAAACATCTGCCCCGCTCTTTCGGCGTCGACTCAGCGCTGAGGACGCACCCACTTCTTACGTTGTCCTCCCGCAAGGGATCGGTTCCACCCAATCATCCCCCGCAGGGCATCCGCGTTCGGGCCTCAGTCCGTCAAAGCCGCACGCCAAACAGCTTTTGCCCATACTCCACCGGCTGCCCCGGCTTGGCATACACCGCCACGATTTCACCGCTGGCGTCGGACTCAATCTCGTTCATAATCTTCATCGCTTCCACAATGCACAGGACCTTGCCGTTTTCTATCCTGTCGCCGACCCTGGCAAACATCGGCGCACCCGGCGAAGGCGCATCGTAAAACGTCCCCACCAGGGGAGAGTTCACAAGGTGCAAACCCTCGTCCGAATCCGGCCCGCCGGCGGTCTCCGCCATGGAGGTGGGCGTGACGGGAA
>CAXTBI010000018.1:0-51572 GCA_964242195.1 uncultured Acidobacteriaceae bacterium | reverse complement strand
CTTGAGGGGGGTGCGAAGGCGGGGGAGGCGGTCGGAGTCCGGCAGACCAAGCGGCGCGGGGTGTACCCCGGAGCACGGGAGGTGGCCCCCTGAGGTAGGGGGGAGGGGCGGGGGAATTGAAGGGGGAACGGGCCGGGGGGGGGCGGGGGGAGGGTGGGGGGGGGGCGGGCCGGGACTGGTACGGGCCGGTACGGTTACCGGCGGAGCTCGCCGACGAACACCGCGTGTGCTGGAAGGCGAAGCGCGGAGGTCGATTCGCCGGTAAGGGATCCCGGGCCGTAACTGAACAGAGCGCGCAGCGGGCCGGGGCGCAGGCCCAGACGATCCAGGTCGGAGTTCAGGGAGATCTGCACGGGTAGGCTGCCGAGGTTCGCGGCGACCACAACTGCGCCCGCGGTGCGTGCCCCTGGGGGTAGGCGGCGCAGGAGTACAAGCGTGTTTTCGGCGTCGTGATTCAGGACGATCTGTGCGCCTTGACGGAGGGCGGCGTTCCCGTGACGAAGCGCGAGCAGGGTGCGGAAGGCGTTGAGGTTTGAGCGGGGATCGCGCTCTTCCGTCGCCACGTTTACCGTCGCTCCATTTCCGTTCACAACGCTCCCAGTACCGGGGCTCCCGGTACCGGGGCTCCCAGTACCGGGCAGCGTACCGGTCGTGAACCCGGGGAGGCTGTCGGGATCGGGCGGCGGTGGCGGGAGGTTCCGGTCGACCTCCACCGCCGGTCCCGCTGGCAGGTTGCCGGTGAGTGAGCGCGGCGGCGGCTGTACGAAAGGCTTATAGGGGCCAAAGGGGATGAGCTGGCCAGGAGCCGGGGGCACGGCAGAGGGATCAGTGCGCTCGAGGGGGGCGCGCTGCATGTTCGCCGGGGTCCATTGCATGAGCCGGGCGGCTCCGGCGGGGTCGCGAGCCGACGTATTCAGGCCGATCTCAGCGCCGAAGTCGAAGAGCACGGCGGCTTTCGAGGCGAGCAGGGCGGCGGCAGCCGCAAAGGTGTTTTGTGCGGCGAAGGCGGACGCCGGGTACGGAGCGGGGAGTACACCCGGATCCGGCGGCACTGCCGAAAGGCGAAGCAGAGGGTGATCGGAAGTGGCTGCGGGGCTGGAATTGTTGGCAGGGATGGGGGCGAGAGCGGAGCGCAGGATGGCGGCCTCCGTCGGCTCGGCGGGCAGGACAGCGACTGCCGTGAGGCGGCCAGAGCCTTGTCCGAGGTAGCCTGTGCGGTTGCGGACTCGGTTTTGGGTACGTTTTTGGGTGTCTGGAAGGTCGTGTTCGGTCAGAGCGGGGGGTGCGGGAGGGAGTTGCGCGGAAACGGGCCCAGTGAGGAGAACGCGGTCGCCGGGGGTCCCGCGCAGAACGTTGGCGAGCAGCGAGACCAGGGAGACGTAGGCGTCGGCTTCCCGGGCTGAGTCGGCGAGCGGCTTCGGGAGAGCGATGCCGGCGGCACCTTCGCCGAGCCACTCGTGCACAATCCGCAGCAGGGTGTTGCGGTCACCGTACGCGAGCGCGGGTGTGAGTGCGGGAACGACGCGAAGGTTGTGGCGGCTGGCTTCGCGGATGAGGTTTTCAAGGGCGTCCGGATCCAAGCGCGTGGCCGAGGGTGCGGCCAAGGGTACGGCCAAGGGTACGCCGGCATCGCTCGCCGGATCGAGGACCAGGGCGTCGACGCCGAGCGACTGGAGGTAGTCGAGGCGGAACGTTACCCCGGCGAGATCTCCCGTGCTTCCGCGGCCCGAAGCCTGAAAGCGGAGGGGGTCGATGCGATAGAACACGGCCCGTTGCCACCAGGGCTGCGCGATGGGGCCCGAGCCGGCCCAGCCGGGATGAGCCATGCTCTGGGCCGTAGCCTGCCGGACATGGGGAAGGGAGGCGAGCAAACACAGCAGCAACCAATAGCGGCAATCGCGGGGGTTTATCGCCACGGTACGATGAGCTTTCCTGCCTAGCCTTGCCTGGCTTTCTTGCCTAGCTTTTCGCCGAGTTCTCCGCCGTCCTGGGGGGAGCCCCCGGTATCGGTCGGCATCGCCGGAAGCTGTGGACGCCGGGTTGACGGGGCGGCGTGAGGGCGGCTGGGTTTATGCTACGCCTACGGGTCTGGAACGATGACGCGGGCCGGACGAAGAGGGATGCGCAACAACCGGCCCCGAGCGGAATCCAACAGGCTGACAGAAAGTTATTGAACCATGCCGCTTTATGAATACGAGTGTACGCAGTGTCATCGACGCCTGGAGAAGATCCAGAAGTTTTCCGATCCCGAGTTAACCGTTTGCCCGCACTGCGGTGGGAGCCTGGAGCGCACGGTAACCGCGCCGGCGATCCAGTTTAAGGGCGCGGGCTGGTACAAGGATCTTTATTCCTCGGCGAAACCGCCTTCCGCACCGGGGGGTGAGGCGGCCGGGGCTGCGGGAGGTACGCAGGCGGGGGGTGGGGAGGCGAACCCGGCAGCCACCAAGCCGGAGGGGGCGGCGGGAACGTCAGGGTCGTCGGCAGCACTCGGGCCGTCGTCGGGATCAGGGCCGTCGTCCGCATCTGGGCCGTCGTCGGGATCATCAGGGCCGTCGTCGGCACCGGCACCGTCTGCCTCGGCGGCTCCCTCCAGTTCATCGAAAGAAAGCCGGTGAACTACCCTCAGGAGGATGAAGTTGGGCGCAGGCGGGAGATGCAGGCTGCCACTGGACGGTGGGTGCAACCTCCCACGGAAGTTCACGGGAATATGACCGTTGGGGTAGCTGCCCGTTATGATAGCTAAGCTATGATGCTCCGCATGATGCTGAACCGTTTGATCCGATCCGTTCGTCATGGGGTGGAAGACACCCTGGAGTTTGCCGCGCAGGAGAGCCGTCTTGTGCTGCGTAATGTGGGCCTTGTCTCTGCCAGTATAACGGCGCTGGCGATGGGCGTAGCGGTGGGTCGTGAGTTGCGCCAGCGCTATAAGTTCAGGCGACGAACGCCGTACGACGTGTATGCACGCGCCGGCGCCGCGTTGCCGCGAGCTTCCGGGGACCTGGATTACGGGGTTGGAGTTTAAGTTCGGAAAATCGCAAGCTGTTCCGCAGTCCGGGCCGAAAGTTCACGGTGAGACGTCGATAGCGAAGTGCACGATCGAATAGGACCGAGTTCAGGCCCGAAGGTCGGGCGGTTTCCAATGCGGGATCCGTGGCCGGCGCTTGTATCTGCATCTTGCCGGGGCCACGCACATCAATGTAGAGCAAGGTTGGCGAAATCGCTTGTATGACTGCATCCAACGAAGCATTGCATCATGGCAACCACCCCCCTTTCCATCTCGCCCCTTTCCCCCGCGGCTAACCTGCCCAGTGCGCGGGAGGTGTTGTGGGGTGCCGCGAGCGAGGCGGGGCGACGCCTACAGGACAGCTATGGGCGCGCGATCACCGACTTGCGGCTTTCGGTAACGGATCGGTGCAATTTCCGATGCGTGTACTGCCGTACCGGCGCCGGCGGTGCCTCCCTGGGCGAGATGCCGCTTCAGGATTACGCTCATATGCTCCGACTTTTTGTGGCACTGGGCGTGGAGAAGATCCGGTTTACGGGCGGAGAGCCGCTGCTGCGGCAGGGCTTGACGGGATTGATTCGGGAAACGTCGCAGATGTGCCCGGCGTTTGCCCCGGAAGCGAAACTGGACCTTGCGATGACCACCAACGGTCATCTGCTGGCAACGATGGCCAAGGATTTGAAGCGCGCCGGCCTGACCCGGATCACGGTCAGCATGGATGCCGTGGACCCCGAAACGTTTGCGCGGATTACACGCATTCCCGGGAGTTTGGGACGTGTGCGCGACGGCATCCGCGCGGCCCAGGATGCGGGGTTTGCCCCGGTGAAGGTGAATTGTGTATTGATGCGCGGGTTTAATGACGGCGAAATCGAGGCGTTTGCGGAATTTTCGCGCACGGAAGGTGTGATCGTTCGGTTTATCGAGTTCATGCCGCTGGGTGAAGACCGCGTCTGGGCGCCGGAGACGGTGGTGCGCATGGAGGAAATTTTGGAGCGATTGAACCGGGTTCGTCCCGTCGTGGCCTTGCCCGCCAACCAGCTTTCCGAGACAGCGCGTCGCTTCACGTTCGATGATGGCCTTGGCGAGATTGGGATCATCGCCCCCGTATCGCACCCTTTTTGCGGCCATTGCAGCAGGATCCGGTTGACCTCCGACGGCAAGATTCGCACGTGCCTTTTCTCTCAAGCCGACCATGACCTAGCCGGGCCTTTGAAGCGCGGTGTGAACGATGCCGATTTGACGGCATGGATTCGGCGCGTGGTGAACCGTAAGGAGGCTCGTCACCATATCGGCGAGCCCGGGTTCTTAAGCCCATCCCGGAGCATGGTTCAGATCGGTGGGTAGCCCGGGCGAAGTGTTGCCCCCGGGGCTTGCGTTTTCGGTCATCGTCGAAACGACCGTGCCAGGCAGGAAACGATGCTTCCGTGCATAGGCGACGATAGTTGTAGAAATACAATATTCCTGGTTCCGACGACGCGCCGATCCAAGCTTTTAGCGCTATGCTTTGACTCCGGGGTGCCGCAAGCCCCCTGCAGCGAGTGAACCCCTGAGAAAAATACTCAAAGCACCGGCCGCCGACGAACTGCGACTTTTCCACGAGGTCGCCCAGGCACTCACGTCCAATCTGGAACTGGAACCCCTGCTGCGTGCCATTCTCGGCAAGATGGAGGAGTATTTCGGGCCGGAGCGCTGGTCGTTGCTGATGGTGGATGAGGAAACCAACGAGCTTTATTACGCGTTGAGCGCGGGCAATCGAACGTCCAGCGCCCGGCTGCGCATGGGCGAAGGTGTGGCCGGCTATGTGGCACAAACAGGAGAACCGCTGGTGGTGCCCGATGTGCGCCTGGACCGCGATTGGCTCCGCTTCGCGCTGGCCCATCCGGAACTGAAACTGCAATCGATCGCTTGTGTTCCGTTACGGCACGGCAAGCGAACGCTTGGGGTCTTGCAGCTGCACAATAGCAAGCTGGATTTGTTGCCGGGCAGCTCGCTGTCATTTCTGCGCGTGCTTTGCGATTATGCGGCCATTGCGCTGCAGAATGCTCGGCAGGTGAAGCTTGTGCACCGGTTGAGCATCACGGACGATTGTACGGGTTTGTATAACTCACGCTACCTGTACACGACGCTGGATGGCGAAATCGCCTCAGCCCGCATCGGCGATCGCTTTCAGCCGGGTAAGCACTTCAGCCTGCTGTTCTTCGATCTGGACCGCTTTAAGTGTGTGAACGATACCTACGGCCATCTTGCGGGTTCTCGCCTGCTGGCGGAAATCGGGGTTCTGGTCAAAGAGACCCTGGGGTCCGAGCACATGGCGTTCCGCTATGGGGGCGATGAATTTGTGGCGGTGCTGCGGAACCTGGACAAGACCAGTGCAACGCAGGCCGTGATCGATCTTCGCGAGCATCTACGCGAAACGGATTTGCTGGTAAGCGAAGGTGTCCCTTTGCGCATCACCGCGAGTTTTGGACTGGCCACCTTTCCCCAGGATGGGGAAGACCTGCACGGGATCATTCGGGCGGCGGATGCCATGATGTACCGCGCGAAGGCGGAGGGGCGCGATCGCCTGGTGGTGGCCAGCACCGAACGGCCGCAGGAAATGCCGCCGCTGTACACCTCGCGACACGCTGAAGGCGAACCAGAGGGACACGCGGGCTTATCCAGCCATTCTTCCGAGGGGGCACAGCCTCTGAAGCTGGGCTAGCCGGGAGGTGAAAGCGTTTGCACGGCCAGGATGCTGTAGGACGCGCCTTGCGGACCGAGGACGCTCTCATAGAGATGAAGCTGAGCGGCGCTCCATTGCAGCGCTGGACCGAATGCCGGCAGGGTGGGCTGGGCGAGGGCAGCCAAGGTTTTCAGGCCGACGTTGCCTTTGCTTCGGGCGAGGGTGATGTGCGGGCGGAATGGAAGCGAGGCGGACGAGGAGGTTGGATAGCCGGTCGCTATGTGCTCTGTGAAGGCGGCCTGGAAGGCGGTAAGTTCGTCCGTGAGATCGATACCGGCGTAGAGAATGCCCTTTGCCGGGAAAAGGCCGAGGCCCTCCATGCGCAGGTTGGGCTGCTGGCTACGGAACTCATGGAAGGTTTCGATCAGGAACGGAAGCTGGGAGCGATCGACGTCGCCGAAGAAGCGCAATGTGAGGTGCCATTGCTCGGGGGTGGTCCAGCGGAGTCCGTCGGCCGGCACGGCGAGCCTGAGACGGAGGGCTGAAAGCCTTTGCTCGACGTGAGGGGGCAACGGAAATCCGGCGAACAAGCGCATGCAACTTTACGGTAGCGCAGATCCCTGCCGTTCGGGCGTTGCGCTGGGAACTGGTACAAAGTTCACGAAAAGAGGGCCGAGCCTACATGGCTCGACCCTCTTTGGTGGGCTTACTTGTGCGTTAGTGACCTGCTTCGACCGCCGGTGTGATGATGCCGATGTTGGTGACCTCGGCCGCGTGGCCGAAACCGATGACCTGGGCGATCGGACCGAAATCGAGCTTGGGATCACCCTTGACGAACATGACCTTCTCGGTGCGGATGGAGAAGATTTTCTGCAATTCGCCAGTGATGTCGGCCTTGGCAAAGGCCTGGTCGTTGATTTTGTAGGAAAGCTGCCCGCCGCCGGCCGGAGCCACCTGCACAACGATGGTGCGGGCGTTGGGCGTTTCGGGCGCCTTGGTTTTCGGCGGTTGCGGCACAAGTGCCTCAAGCCCCTTTGGATTGTTCGGCACAATGACCATAAAGATGATCAGAAGCACCAGAAGTACGTCGATCAGCGGCGTCACGTTGATGCTGGACACTGTTCCGCCGGTCCCACCTCCACCCATTCCCATGCTGGTCCCTCTTTCTTTTGCGGCCGGGAGAAGGTTCCCCGCCGCCACTGCTTCTAGTGGTTTTCGTTGATGGAATCGGTCAACAGGTTCAACTGGCTGACGCCACCGGTACGAAGGGCGTCAATCGCGGTCATCACATCGCCATAGTTCGCGCGCGTGTCAGCGCGGAAGTAGACGGACTTGTCGTCCGAGGGATTGGTTTTCTTGGCTTCGAGGTCGGCGACCTTTTGCCCGAGATTGTCCTTGCTGACCCGATCGCCGCCGACAAAGAATTTTCCGTCACGGGTAACCGCGACATTGATGGCATCTTCTTTGTTCGCGTTGTCCATGATGGTCGCCGCCGTTACGACCGGCAAGTCGACGTTTACCTTGTTATTCAACATAGGGGTGACCACCATAAAGATGATCAGCAACACCAGCATCACGTCCACCATGGGGGTGACGTTGATTTCGGAGTTTACCTTTTTCCCCTCGTTCCGTGTTGCCATCGCCATAAGGTCCTGCCTCGCCGAATTTAGTTTCCGGCTGTTCCACGTGGATGCGGTTGACTTCCGGGCTGGACGCCTTGGACGGCCCCCAGCCCCTGGCGGAGCCGCTGTTTAGCGGTGGGCCTGCTTGATGAAGTAGTCGACGAGCTCGGAGGAGCTGTTGTCCATTTCGACGTCGAAGGATTCCACCTTTGTGGTGAAGTAATTGAAGAGCATAACGGCGGGAATGGCCACCAGCAGACCGAAAGCGGTGGTGACGAGGGCTTCGGAAATACCGCCCGCGACTGCGCCGATACCGGTTGCCTTGGAGCTGGCGATTGAACGGAAGGCGTTCAAAATTCCCATGACCGTACCGAGCAGACCAACGAACGGCGCGGTAGAACCGATGGTTGCCAGACCGCCGAGACCCTTCTTCAGCTTGGCATGCACGATGGCTTCGGAACGCTCCAAAGCGCGCTTGGAGCTTTCAATTTGCTCTTCTGTGATCGCGCCACCGGAGCCGAAGGAGCGGAACTCGGTGAGACCGGCAGTCACCACCTCCGCGAGATGCGACTTTTTGCTCTTGTCGGCGACCTTGATCGCCTCGTCCAAGCGACCCTCTTTGAGGGCGTTGGCTACGCGGGGAGCGAACTCACGCGATTGGCTGCGCGCGGCGGAGAAGTAGATGGCGCGATCGATGATCACGGCCAGCGACCAGATCGACATGATGAACAGAATGATGACGATGGCCTTTGCGAACAGGCCCATGTTGCCCCAGAGATCCATAGGGCTGAAGCCGACCGAGGGAGCAGCCGCAGCGCCGCCTTCCTGCAGAAATGCAGCGAGCGGAGCGAGGGACATATGAGCAGATTGCATGAGATGAGCGAGAATCACGATGGTTCTTTCCTCCTGGTACGGGGTGCGAGGGAGTTTCTGTTGCGTTCACGCCGGGGCGCGAAGGGGGATCGCGAGAGCAGTCTAGACTGTTGCGAACATTGGGACGGGTACCTAAGTAAAAGCGAAAACCTGGAAATGCACCCTGGGGGCAAATTCATTCTGAAGCAACCCTACCCTGCCCAGGAAGTTTGATCCAATCCCACGGGCAGGGTAGCGGTCGATCTTTTAACCACCGTTGAGGTTGAAGTTGACGGTCACCGTGGTGTTGACCTCGGTCGGGTCGCCGTTGAGCAAATACGGCTTGTAGCGCCACTGCTTCACAGCGTCGATGGCCGCGCCTTGCAGCATGGCCGGCCCGCTGATGACGCTAAGATCCTCAATCGATCCCGATTTCGAGATCTTGGCGCTGAGAACGACTGTTCCGCTGAGCCGGGCGGAGCGGGCGATCGCTGGATAGGTGGGCTGCACGCGGCTGATAATTTGCCCCTGCATGACACCGCCGGAGATACGGACCGGGCCGCTGGGCTTTTTGGGCGGAGCGAGCGTGACGGCCGGACCATCCCCTGAACCGGTCGGGCTACCGAACAGCGAGGTCGGATTGCCGCCGTTGGTGCTGCTCAGGTCCGCGCTCGGGGTGCCTGGAGGTGGCGGCGGGCCAGTGTCGCGGATCATGTTGATCTTCGGGATCTTGGTCGGCACCGTCATGTCCATTTCAGACGGCGCAGCCGGAGCCGAATGGGGCACGGTCGGCATAGGCGGCGGAGGTGGGGGCGGAGGCGGCGGTGGGGGTGGCGGCGGAGGCGGCGCTGACAGCGAGGCGGCCATCATGCCTTTCGGCAAAGCCTCGGGATGCAGCAAAGGAATCAGGATCAACAACGCCAGAATGGCGCCGTTGATGCCGAATGTAGCGATCATCCAGTAGCGGGACTTGGTTTTGATCCGTCCACCGGATTCCATCATGGAGTCTTCAAACATGGGAGCAACCTCGGGCTTGCGAGCGCAGCTTGTTCCCTTAGACACCAGGGGCCTGAATTTTGTTCCCGAAGAAGTTGCGCCTCGCTTTGTGGCGCAATCCCACACTTGGGGCAGATCCTTCGGGGCGGGACGGCAAAGAGGAGCGCTTCGGCGCTGGGGCGCTCCTGCTTTCGCGCCGGTTCTCAGGGAAAGCGGGGAGGCCGAAAGAAAAGCGAAAAGAGGGCTAACCTTTTTTCCTTTCCCGCCGATAAACCTCCATGTAAGCGTCCGCATGAGGCGGAGAGGTCTATGTTCTCCATAATTGGAATTCTTGTTGTTATCGGTTCGGTTCTAGGTGGTTTTCTGATGGAAAAGGGAAAACTCCCGGTGCTGATCCAGCCTGCCGAGTTCTTGACCATTGCCGGTGCGTCCCTGGGCACAGTGCTTGCGGCCAACCCGATGCATGTGCTCAAAGGGGTGAGTAAGGGCGTTCTCGGAGTTTTGAAGGGCGGCCTTTTCTCGGAAAAGCGTTACGTTGAATCGCTCAAAATGCTTTTCGACGTGTTCACCAAGGCCCGGAAGGAAGGCCTTGTGGCCATTGAGCCGGACATTGAAGAGCCGGAAAAAAGCCCGATCTTCTCGAAGTACCCCACCTTCCTGAAAGATCATCACGTGACGGCGTTTGTGTGCGACACCATGCGGATGGCGGTGACCGGGGGCGTGAAGCCCTTCGATGTCGACCAGATGATGGAGCTGGATCTGGAGGTGCATCACCACACCTCGATGCAGCCCACGCAGGCCCTTGCCTCCATGGCGGATGCGTTGCCGGGGCTTGGGATCGTGGCGGCCGTTCTGGGCATTGTGGTGACCATGGGCGCGCTGGGCGGTCCACCGGCTGAGATCGGTCACAAGGTGGCCTCGGCGCTGGTCGGAACGTTTCTTGGGATTCTTCTGTGTTATGGCGTGGTCGGCCCGGTAGCCGCCAATATGTCGAAGGGCATGGAGGAGCAACATGCGTATTACCACGTACTGCGGGTGACACTGATGGCCTTTATCAAGGGAACCTCTCCCATCCTCGCGGTCGAGATGGGCCGCAGGGCGATTCCGGAGCATGTGCGCCCCGGGTTCACAACGGTTGAGAAGGCTTGCCGCGACAAGGGTGGCGACGGCGCAGCAGCGGCCAGCTAAAGGAGAGTTCTGTGTCCGATTCAGTGGAACCGATCATCATCATCAAGAAGAAAAAGGTAGTTCATGGCGGCCATCACGGGGGTGCGTGGAAGGTGGCGTACGCCGATTTCGTGACGGCCATGATGTCGCTGTTTATCGTTCTTTGGCTGATCAGCAGCAACGACGCGGTGAGGAAATCCGTTGCCGCCTATTTCCAGGACCCGAAGGGGACGGCCAAGCTGGAAGGAAGCGTTTCCCGCGGGGCAGGAAACGCTGTTCCCCTGAGCCGGGCGGACATGAAGCAGTTGAAGGAGCGTTTGCAGGAGGCTGCGCGTCAGTTGCCGCAATTTGCCAAGCTCAGCAAGCAGATTGAGATCAGCGCCTCACCCGATGGTTTGCGCATCGAGCTGCTGGAAGAGCCGGGCGGCACCTTTTTTGAAACCGGCAGTGCTATCCCGACCCCTGCCCTGGCCACCTTTCTTACCCTGATTTCGCACGAGCTGGGCAAGGTACCCAACCGGATTTCGCTGGAGGGGCATACGGATTCGAAACCCTATAGCACCGATTCCACGTACACCAATTGGGAACTTTCCGCAGACCGTGCGAACGCGGCGCGCCGGCTGATGCAAAGCAACGGTATTGGAGGAACCCAGATTTCGCAGGTGCGCGGCTTTGCGAGTCAGTTGCCGCGGCACCCGGATCATCCGGAAGATCCATCCAACCGCCGGATCACGGTGATTGTGGAAGCCTCGGACGCACCGGAACCAGCGGATGCAACCGCTCCCCGGAAGGAGGTCGCTGAACAGGCAGGTGGGGCGAAGGAGAGCTCATAAACGGAGACCGGGCCAGGAGCGGCGTGCTTCAGGCTGCGTAGGTGGAGCTTTGCCGCGTGATCATCCCGACCAGGGCACACAAAAAGGAGCGTTCCTCGTCGGAGGCGAAATCAAAAGCCAAGGCCGCCGAAAAACCTTCGGTGTGCACGACCCGAGCTTCCAGCTCCAGTGTGCAGCGTCCAACGCGAAAGCGTGTTCTGCCGGTGAGGCCCAGCATGACCGGTTGGCCGAAGTCGACCAGAAATCCGTTTTCGCTGACGTTTTTGGTGGAACCGACAAGAAGTTCGTTGCCTGCACCGAACTCGACCGGAAAGCAGAACTCGACACGAGGTGCGCGATAGGTAAAGGAATGATCCACGGGGAAAGGCGGCTCGACAGGCCAACTTTAGCGCAGCGCAGGTGCAGCGGGGCTACACCTTTCGCGTTACGGCCAAGCTGGAAGTGGAACACCACGCGAAGTTGCCGAAGGCATAGCTTTCCCGCTATGTGCTACGCTGGCGACGCCGGCTGCCGAGCTGACTTCACCGGGGACCTGCTTCTTGCTGTCAGAACCGTTGCACCCGCAAGCGATTTCGCCTTCACACGCCGCACGGCAGCCTCGACCCGGGAGCCGAAGCGCGGGGCCACGCATCCTGATCGCCGAAGACGATGAGATGCTTTCCCAGTTTCTTCAGCGCATGCTGCAGGGGGAAGGGTTCGACGTCGAGTGCGCTTCGGACGGACAAGCGGCGCTCCGAGCGGCCGGAGCGAACGACGTCGATTTGCTGGTGTTGGATCTTAATCTGCCGCTGCTTGATGGGATCGGCGTGTTGTCCGGGCTGCGACCGCGATTTCCCAAGCTACCCATCCTTGTGCTGACGGCGCGGGGCCGTGCGGAAAGCACCGTGCCGGCGCTGGAAAATGGTGCCGACGATTGTTTGCAAAAGCCGTTTTCCTACACCGAACTGCTTGCCCGCATACGAGCCCTGCTGCGGCGCAGCGGGGGTGCGCCGGGGAACAGCAGCCAATGTGCCGACCTGGTGCTGGATCGGGAGAAGATCACCGTCATGCGTGGGGAGCACCGGATCGACCTGACGCAGCGGGAGTACAGCCTTTTGGAATACCTGATGCGCACACCGCAGCTGCCCGTTTCGCGGGCGGTGCTGTTGCAGGAGGTCTGGGGAACCGCAACCGCCGACACGGCGACCAATGTGGTGGACGTGTATATGAAGTATGTGCGCGACAAGGTCGATCTTCCCGGGCTGCCCAAGTTGATTCGCACCGTGCGTGGAATCGGCTACGCCGTGAGCGAGAGCTAAGGGACAGATTTCTCGATGCCACGCTGTTGGGCACGTTGCCGGATCGTTTTCCTACGGATCGGGATGGAGACAGGATCGGGATGGAGACAGGATCGGGATGGAGACAGGATCGGGATGGATGCGAGGGTTCGCTGTGACCTCCTGCGGAAAACCTGCCATAGCCCTGGGCAGGTGACCCCCTGCAACAAAGGGGGCATTCAGCGACTTTCCCACCCGCGATATGGTGGGGCCACAACATGGCAGCGCTTGCAGAGTTTGCGGTCGGTCCCGACCGGTCATCACCGGAACGGTTTCAACGGAGCGAGGCCGGTCCGCAGCCAGCCGGGGAGGATGCAAGCACAAACGACACCGGGCAGCGAGCTTGGCCGACGAGCGGTTCCGTCGAGGCCATCAGGCTCCTTCTGGTGGGGTGCGATCTCGACTTCGGGCAGCAAATGCGAAGCCGGCTCGCCGGCACGCAATGGTCCCTGCGCGAGGCGCGCACGGGTGCGGCGGCGTTGCAAATGCTTTGGGAAAGCGGCGGCGACGTGATGCTGCTTTCGTCCTCGCTTCCCGACCTGGAGATGGGTGAATTCCAAAACCTGGCCAAAGCGCAATGTCCGGGCATACAGATTGTCAGCCTAAACCCGGCAGGCGCACAGCCAGGTGCAGAACGCCGAGCGCCGGATGGGCTTACGCAAGGGTTGCAGAACTTCCTGCAGCCGGGGGTGACGTTTCCTGCGACAACGACGCCCGAGTTGCGCCCGAGCCCGCAGCCCAGAATCGAAGCCGGCGGATGGGGACGCGGTTGGCAGGGAATTATTGGGGCGTGTCCGGCCATGCAACAGGTGTATCGGGCCGCGCGGCTGGTTGCGCGCCGCAGTACAACGGTCCTCATCCAGGGGGAAAGTGGAACGGGCAAGGACCTGCTGGCGCACGCGATCCACAATGCCAGCCCGCGGGAGAAGCAGCCCTTCGTTGTGATCAACTGCGCCGCGATTCCGGAAACACTGCTCGAAGCTGAACTGTTTGGCTATACCAAGGGAGCGTTCACCGGGGCCTCTCAGTCCCGCCTGGGCCGTGTGCATGCGGCCCATGGCGGCACGCTGTTTCTGGATGAAATCGGGGATATGCCCCTGCCCCTGCAAGGCAAAATCCTGCGTTTTCTGGAGCAGGGCGAGGTGCAGCGGATCGGCGGCAACGACACGGTCAAAGTGGATTGCCGAGTGATTGCCGCCACAAACGTCGATCTGAAGAAAACGGCCGAGGCCAAGCTATTTCGGGAGGATCTCTTCTACCGGTTGGCGGTGTTTCCCATCCATTTGCCGCCGCTGCGCGAGCGCATGGACGATATCGACGGCTTGAGCGCGAATTTTCTGGAGCGCTTCTGCCCCGGGATCGGCCTGCATCCCGAAGCGCGGCAGGCGCTGCTGGATTACGGTTGGCCCGGCAATATTCGCGAGCTGCGGAATGTGATCGAGCGCGCCAGTCTGTTTGTGGAATCCAGGAACGAAATTCTTCGCGAAGACATTGTGCTGTGAAGGAACACGGTCGATGGGCAGGCTGCGGCGTCCGGCGATTCCCTCCGTTTTGGCGTAAATCAGGCCTACAACTTGCGCTGTAAGCACCTCCGGTCTGGAACGGCATGTGCATGAAAGACAGGTGCATGTTGCCTAGTTCTCATCAAGTTCACACCGAAGCGCGGCAGTCCCCGGCCGAGGGCGCGCTGTTGGCAGAGGCCTTCTCGGACTTCATTTCGGCTTCGGCCCGGCTGGAGCTTTCGTACCGCGAGCTGCAGATGGAGGTGGGGGAGCTGAGCGCGGCTCTTTCGGAACGCAACCAGGCGCTTTCGGCCAGCCTCTCGGAAAACAGAAACATGGGGTTTACGCTGGAGCGGATTCTGGAGGCCATGCCTTGCGGGGTCCTGGTGGTGAACGCGGAAGGGTCTGTGCGCCTGGCCAACCCGGAAGCAAATCGGCTGCTGGCCCTTTCCGGCACGGGAGCGCCCAGCCTGGGGACCATCGGATTGCGGCTTGGTCTCAACCTCGAATTTGAGATGCCCGAGGATTACGCCGAAGAGGGAGAGCAGGAGCTTTCGTTTGAAAGCGTGGAGGGCCGGCACTGGATCGCGGTGCGCCGGGTGCGCCTGCCCGGTCCCGAAACGGGCGCGGCGAACTACTCAGCACAGCAGCTCAATCTCGATCCAGGAAGCCGCCGGGCCGAGTCGGTGCTGATGCTGCGGGACATTTCCGCACGCAAGCGCATGGAAGAGGAGCGGGAATCGGCCCGCGATGCCGTTGCCCTGGCACAGGTGTCCGCCGTGCTGGCGCATGAAATTCGCAACCCGTTGGCGAGTCTGGAATTGTTTGCGGGGTTGATTACCGATAGCCCGGAACGTTCCGGCGAGTGGCTTTCGCATCTGCGGGCCGGCATTCGTTCTTTGTCGGGCACGGTCAACAACGTGCTTACGCTGCATGGTCATCTGACGCTGGCGCCCGAACCGGTCGATGTGGCGACCGAGGCCAGGCTGGCGGTGAACTTTCTGCAGCCGCTTGCACAACAGGCCGGTATTTCTCTGCAGTTGGAGATGGAACCCGACGAGCTGTGGACGTTCGGCAACAAAAGCGCGTTTCACCAGATTTTGCTGAATCTTTGCTCCAACGCCCTGCGCCATACGCCTCCCCAAGGCAGGGTGTATGTCATTTGCGCGGCGCCGGCCGAAGTGGGGGAGCCGATTCGTCTCTCTGTGATCGACAACGGCTGCGGGATGTCACCGCACGTGCTTGCACGGCTTTTTGAGCCCGGCTTCAGCGGTTCCGGAACGACGCCCGGCCTTGGCCTGGCCGTGTGCCAACGGCTGCTTCGGCAGCATGGCGGGGCCCTCCGTGTGCAAAGTCGCGTGGGCCAGGGCAGCACGTTCACCTTGGAGTTTCCCCAGGCATGACACCCCAGACACACACCCCCTCCGTTCTGATTACCGACGACGAGCCCGGCCTGCGCCTGGCCCTGCAAGCGAACTTTCTGCGTCATGGATGGCGCGCCGAAACCGCCTCCGGGTTGGCGGAAGCGTTGGCCTGGCTGGAACGCAGCGCCTTCGACCTGGTGCTGTGCGACGTGCGCATGGGCGACGGCAATGGATTTGCGGTGATGCGGGCCGTGCGGGATGCCCACGCGAAGACGGCCTTTCTTTTCCTGACGGCGTACGCATCGGTGCCCGAGGCCGTGCAGGCCATGCAGGGCGGGGCCGTGGACTACCTGACCAAACCGATCGCGTTCGACCAGCTGCTTAGCGTGGCCACGCGCATTCTGGACGGACGCAAAGGGCCGCCACCGCCCGCCTCGGGAGAAAAACCCGGCGGCATGGTGGGCCGATCGCGCGGGTTGGGGGCAGCGCTTGCCCGTGCGCAGGCCGCAGCGGAGGGGGATGCCGACGTGCTGATCGAAGCGGAAAGCGGCACCGGCAAGGAACTGCTCGCCCGGATGATTCATGACAACAGCGCGCGGCGCGGCAGGCCGTTCATTGCGATCAACTGCGCTGCCCTGCCGGAGGCACTGCTGGAAAGCGAGCTGTTCGGTCATGCCCGCGGCGCGTTTACAGGAGCGGTCGCCGCCAAAGCCGGCAAATTCGAGATGGCGCATGGGGGCACCCTGCTGCTGGATGAAATCGGCGATATGCCTTTGAACCTGCAGCCCAAACTGCTGCGTGTGCTGCAGGAACGCGTGGTGGAGCGGTTGGGGGAAACTCGTTCCATCCGAACCGATATCCGAGTGATCGCCTCGACCAATCTGCAACTCGGCAACCGGGTGGACCGCGGCCTGTTTCGCAGCGACCTGTTTTACCGGTTGAACGTGATTCCCTTGACGCTTCCACCCTTGCGCGATCGCATGGAGGATCTGCCGCCCCTGGCGCAGCATTTTGCGCAGATGTTTGCGCAAAAGAGCGGTGGGGCCCCGGTGCCGCTGCACCCCTCTTTTCTGCGGCGTCTGGAGACGTACCATTGGCCCGGCAACATACGGGAGCTCGCGAACTTTATGCAGCGAGTGCTTTCGCTTTCGCCCGAAGCGGAGCTTACGTCGGAGGCCTTCGATCGCGAGCACCAACCGCATGGTGCGCCGCGCTTCCCGGTCCCAGCGCAGCGATTCGCAGGGGAAGCGTCGCGAGCTTTGAGCTCAGCGCAACCCTTCCCAGCTCCCGCGCATTCTTTCCCGTCTCCGGCGCAGGACCTTGTCGAGGGGCGGGGTGGGATGCATACCCTTTTCGAAATGCCGCTCAAGACGCAGCGGACAACGAGCGATCCAACGCACTCCATGGGTCAGGTGGAACGGACGCATCTGGAACGCACGCTGGAGTTGGTGGGCGGCAACCGGACGCGCGCCGCCGAGATGCTCGGCATCAGCGTGCGCACGATGCGTAACAAAATTCGGCAGTACGATCTGCCCCCTAGGAGGTATGCCTAAGATGCCCGCTCTCTCGCTATTCTCTCAACTGGAAAGCTTCTTGAGCTTGAACACAAAGCGGGAAACCGTGATCGCGGCCAACATGGCCAACATCGACACACCCGGATACCGCACGCAGGACATTGACTTTCAACACGAGTTAAGCCGTGCGATGACCGAGGCCGGGGCGGACAACGCATCCACCCACGTCGCGCTGCACCAGGTGTCCGGGCTCCTGGAGCGGCCTGACGGCAACAATGTCGACATGGACCGCGAGTCCCTGCTGCTGTCCGAGGTGCAACTGCAATACCAACTTGGAACGCAACTGATGAAGTCCCAGTTTCACCAGTTGTTGTCAGCCATCAACGGCGGAGGCCAGTAAGTATGAGCATCTTCGACGCACTCAACATCAGCGCATCCGCGCTTTCGGCGGAGCGGCAACGTTCCGAGGTGGCCGCAACCAACCTCGCCAATGTGGATACAACGCATACGGACGCGGGCAAGGTGCCCTTCCAGCGCAGGGAGGTGGTGCTGGCCAGCAAGGGAGGCGCACCCTTCCGCGCGCTGCTGAACAACGCTGCTTTCGGGAGCAAGGGCGCCGAGGCCGGGAGCGTGCGGTTGACCCGGGTGGTTGAGGACAAGGCGGCCCCGATCCGGCGATTTGAACCGAGCCACCCCGACGCGGACAAGGAAGGCTATGTTGCCTATCCCAACATCAATCCCGTGCAGGAGATGGTCGATTTGATGGGCTCGGTCCGGGCCTACCAACTGAACGCCTCCGCCATCAATGCGAGCAAACAGATGATCCAGCAATCCATCGACATTTTGAAAAGCTGAAAGGGCCTACATCCATGCTGAACGGTATTGGCAGCAACCTGTCTTCGATCGCAACCGATTTGATCAAAACGCCCCGGACCACCACCCCTGGCGACAGCGGCGGCGGCGGTGGGTTCAGCGATGTGCTGAAATCCGCCATCGGGGGCGTTGACGACGCCCAGGCAGGGGCAGACGCAAAGATCGGCAACCTGCTGAGCGGGGCGCCCAACACGGATATCGGCAACGTGATGGTGTCCGTGGAAAAGGCCGATGTGGCCTTTCAACTCATGATGCAGGTGCGCAACAAGATTGTGAGCGCGTACCAGGACATCGAGAAGATGCAGTTTTAGAGCTGCTGGAAATTCAAGGGTTTTAGCGCAATGCGAAGTTGCAGGGTAGGGCTCAAAAGCGATGGGTAACTTTTTAGGACGGATGCAGCAACTCTGGGCTCGGCTCGCACCGCGGCAGCGGATGGTGGTGGCCGGCGGCTTGCTGCTGACCCTGGTCGCGCTCGGGGCCATGGTGAAGGTGTTCGGCGCGCCGGAGTACAAGCCGCTGATGGTTGGCCTGGAGCCGGAAGATGCGCAGGCCATCGGAGCGCAGCTGTCGGCGAAAAAAATCGTGTATCAGATTACGCCGGACGGCAAGGGCATCAATGTCGCGGCCGACCAACTCGACGCGGCGCGCATGGAAGTGGCCTCGGAGGGCACGCCGCACAGCGGCCGGCTGGGATTTGAGCTTTTCGATAAAACATCCTGGGGGCAGACCGAATTCGACGAGAAGGTGAATTACCAGCGCGCGATGGAAGGGGAACTGGAGCGCACCATACAAACCCTGAGCGGCGTGAAGAGTGCCCGCGTTCACCTTGTGTTATCGACCGCTTCGATTTTTCTTGACCGTGAACGCGGGGCCCGTGCCTCCGTCGCGTTGCGCATGAAGCGGGGCTCCCTTTCGGCGGACCAGATCAGTGCGATTGCCCGCCTGGTCAGCGGGGCGGTGGACAATCTTGCGGCGCGCGATGTGGTGATCATCGACGCCGATTCCAATGAAGCGCTCGGCGGCAAAAGCGGAACGTTGGAGGGTCGCGAGCTCGAAGGGGAACTGTCGCGGCGTTTGCTGGCCACGCTGGGACCGGCGGTCGGGGCGGACAACCTGCGTGCCAGCGTGAATGTGGAGTACGACCTGAGCAGCAGCGAAGAGGATCAGGACAAGTACGATCCCGCGGTGACGGCGGTGCTCACCTCGCAGAAGACCAAGGAGCAGGCCGGTTCCGGAGCCGGCATGGGCGGCGTTGCGGGGACGGCGGCCAACCTGCCCAAAAACACGCCAGGCGCGGCCGCGCCGGAGAACGCCGTGGCGGATGATGGATCGCAGATGTCCTCCTCGGAGAACGCAACGTTTGGTGTGAACAAGACGATCCGCCACACAACGTCGCCCGGGGGACGCATTCACCGCATCACGGCCGCCATCCTGATCAACGACGGGCAGGACCGACGGCAGGTGAAGGGGCAATGGGTGAGTACGCCGAAGAAGCGGACGCCGGCTCAGCTGCAGCAATTGACGGATCTGGCCCGCGGTGTGCTGGGCGTGGACGCCGCGCGCGGCGACATCGTCACCGTGCAGAACATGACGTTCGATGACGCGGCTTCGGCCGAGATGCCGCCCACCCTGTTGAGCAAGTTCAAGAGCGGTCTGGCGGACTATTCGACCGCGGTTCGCTATGCTGCGATGCTGCTGCTGTTTCTGCTGGTGTGGGCTTTGATGTTCCGTCCGGTGCAGAAGCAGGTGATGGCTTCGATGAAGGAATTGGGCGCAGCCGGCCCGAAGAATTCACTGCTTGAGGCGAGCGCCAAGCCGGAGCTGGGAACCAGCCTTTCCGTCGGAGGCCTGGACAGGGAAGCGGAGAATTCCGCGCTCAAGCGGGAATTGAGTGAACTGATTCAGGCCGAACCTGCTTCCATGACCCGCACCCTCCAGGCCTGGCTGCGTGAGGACACCGTATGAGCGAGCTGACCGATGCCGCGCAACTAAGTGGCCGGCAAAAGGTAGCGGTCCTGTTAACCGTGTTAGGCGATGAGGCCGCGGCGTCGATTTTTCGCAATCTTTCGGAAGAAGCCGTGCAGCAGATCACGCGGGAAATCTCGCTGCTGGGCCTGGTGCCGGCGCATGTTTCCCAGCAGGTGGTGAAGGAGTACCGGGGGATGATCCAGACGCGCGATTACCTGGCCGAAGGCGGCCTGGCGACCGCAAACCGCTTGCTGGTGAAGGCGTTTGGCGAAAATGGCGCAAAAAATCTGCAGCACCAGATGGTGCGGGTGGACGAGCTTGGCGTGGGCCGGGCGGATTCCCTGCAACGCGCCGAGCCCAAGCAGCTGGCGCGGCTGCTGGAGGCCGAGCATCCCCAAACGGTCGCCCTGGTTCTGGGCCAGCTCGCACCCAAGCAGGCCTCCGCGCTGCTGGCTCATCTGCCGCGGGCTACCCGTGCGGAATCGGTGCGCCGGCTTGCGAATTTGCGGCAGTTTTCCCCTGCCATTGCCGAGCGCATCTCCACGGCCGTGCACCGGCGTTTGCGTTCCGCGGGGGAAGTCAACAAACGGACCTATTCCGGGTTTCAAAACGTGGCCGCCCTGATGAACAGCATCGATTCCGAAACCTCACGCGAGATCCTGGAAAGCATTGAAGGACAGGACGCCAAGTTGGCCGCGAGCATCCGCGAATTGATGTTCACCTTTGAGGATTTCGGCCGGCTCGACGATACCCAGCTGCGCGAACTGTCCTCGGCGGTCGACCGCAAAACATTGGCCATGGCACTCAAAGGCACGTTGCCGGAGCTGCGCGATCGCTTCTTCAAGCTGATGTCATCGCGCGCCGTGGAAATGCTGAAAGAGGACATGGAAGCGCTCGGCCCCGTGCGTGGCAAGGACGTCGCCAAGGCGCATGGAGAGATGGTGAGCCTGGCGCGGCGACTGGAAGAGGAAGGCAAGATGACACTGCGTCGCGACGAGGAGGAATCCTTTGTTTAACGAGACATCTTCCTCGCTCCGGGTGTGGGAGTACCACGATACTTCGGTCGCATTCCCCCCCGTGTCGACCGGTTCGGAAGCGCTTGCTTCGCGGGCTGCCGCCGGCTTCACGGAGGCGCAGGTTGAGGCGCGTATCGAAGCGGCCCTGGCGGAAGCGGAAGCCCGCTGGGCCAACGAGTTGGCGACCGCGGAAAGCCGTCGGAAGGCACAACTCGAGGCTGCGCTGGAGGGGTTCACGGAGCAGCGGGCACGGTACTTTCGCAACGCCGAAAGTGAAGTGGTGCACCTGGCGCTGGCCATTGCGAAGAAGATTCTTGGCCGAGAAGCGCGGCAGGACCCGGATCTGCTGGCCGCACTGGTACGCATCGCGTTGGACCGCATGGGAGCGGGGCCGGCGGTGCGACTTCGCCTGCCGGTGAGCGATCTACCCCGATGGCAGGCAGATACAGAGTTTGCCAAAACGCGCTTTGAGTGCGAACTGGTCGCCGATCCTTCGCTCGGACAAGGGGAGTGCATGGTGGAAACCAGCCTGGGGCGGGCGAATTTCGGCTTTGACGCACAACTGAAGGAGATAGAGCAGGGGATGCTCGCCCTGGTGGAGCTGCGTCCAGACGATCGCACGGATGACCATCCCACGGACCGGCCAAACGGCCGAACAGAGACGGAACCCGCAGCTTCCGCAAAAGCGACCCCTCGCTCTTCCGTCCAGGTTCCGATGAAAGCCGCGTGATGGAAGAGCTTTTCACCCATCTTCATCAACAACTGGCGGAGCGGAGCCCTGTGCGCTGGCAGGGCCGCGTCCTGGAAGTGATCGGCAACCTCATCGAATCCGAGGGACCGGCCGGGGCTATCGGGGAAGAATGCGTTCTGCGCGGCGCGGACGGGCGCAGCTACAGCGGGGAAATTATCGGTTTTCGCGGTGGGACCATCCTGTCCATGATGACGGAACCTCCCGTGGGTGTTCGATTTGGCGACCCCCTGGTGGCCGCGGGCCGGCGCCCCTCCGTGCTTGTGGGCGACAGCCTGCTGGGCCGTGTGCTTTCGGCGACGGGGGAGCCGCTGGACGGCCGTGGCCTTCCCGGCGGACGGGTTCGCCGGCCGGTGGATGGAGGTGCGCCGCAGCCGCTCACGCGCCTGCCCATCCGCGAGCCGCTGGGTTGCGGCGTCCGTGCACTGGATGCCTTTGTGCCCTGCGGACGAGGGCAGCGATTGGGTGTTTTTGGCGGCAGCGGCGTGGGCAAAAGCACGCTGCTCGGCATGCTGGCCCAGGGCACAGCCGCCGACGTGATCGTGATGGCGCTGGTGGGCGAGCGCGGACGCGAGGTGGGCGAATTTCTTGAGGTGCTTGGGGACGGTATGCGCCGGGCGGTGCTTGTCGTGTCCACCTCCAATGAATCGGCGCTGCTGCGCTTGCGTGCCCCCATGACTGCCACGGCCATCGCGGAAGCCTTTGCCGCCGCGGGCCGGCAGGTTCTGCTGGTGGTGGATTCGCTCACGCGGTTTGCGATGGCCCAGCGTGAGATCGGCCTGGCCGCCGGCGAACCGCCCACGGCCAAAGGCTACACACCTTCGGTGCTGAACAAGCTGGCCTGCCTGGTGGAGCGTGCGGGCCGCTTCAACACTGGAAGCATCACTGCCTTTTACACCGTGTTGATGGAAGGAGACGATCAGCAGGATCCCGTGGTGGATACGGTTCGATCGCTTCTGGATGGCCACATTTTGCTGGATCGCGGTCTGGCCGCGCGAGGGCACTACCCGCCGATTGCCGTGCTCGACAGCCTGAGCCGCCTGATGCCTGCCATCACCACGCCGGCCCACGGGGAAAAGGCGCGCGCCTTGCGCGAGTTGCTCAGTGCCTATGCGCGGTCCGAAGACCTGATCCGCATCGGCGCCTACCAGCGAGGGACAGACGCGCTGCTCGATCGAGCCATCGACCACCTTCCAGCGCTGCACGCGTTTTTGCGGCAAAGCACGAACGATCTTTGCTCATTCGCGGACGCAGAACGGCTGCTGCTGAGTTTGCCGGCCTGACCCATGGCGCACCGTTTTCCACTCGCCGCTGTGCTGGCCTTGCGGCAACGCAAGGAAGAGCAGGAAGAGCGCGCCCTGGCCGCCATTGCCACGCAGCGAGGGCAGGTGCAAGCCACGTTGGAACGCGTTCGCCACGAATTGGGGCAAGAGGCAAATGTCCGTGCAGGCGAGGTCGGCACCGCGCGAAACGGCGCCACGCACCAGGTCAGCTACGCCCGGTACAAACTGCTTTCGGAAGCCCAGCAGCAGCTTCTGATCCAACTTGAAACTTTGCAGACGCGGCGGCTGGAACAGCAGGAAGTTTACGTTGCCGCCCGGGGCGGCCGTGAGATGCTGACGACTCTGCAACAAAAGGGGCAAAGCGCCTGGGAAGCGGAACAGGAACGGCGTGACCAACGGCGTTTGGACGACCTGTTCACGGCACGTCATGCCCGCCGCGAGGCCGCTCTCCCCAATGTGGGACGAGGGTGAAGATGTGCCCCCTCGCCGCTTGAACAAAAGCGGGCATGCACCACACCGCACGGCACGACTCGGGAGAGTTGCTGAACAAAGCGTTGGCCCAAAGGCAATGTGGGCACCGCGTTCCCGGCAACTAGGCAAATTTTGCCGGGCGGCACTAGGCAATTTTTGCCTAGTGCTTTGCCGCCTTTGGCTCCGAATCGCGCCGGCAGGAGGGACGATGGGTGGATTTTGGGCCGAAAATACGGGATTTCCAGTTCTGACCGAGGGCAGAAATTTTTGGCCCCTCACATGCTGTAAGGGAGGTATGCGTGTGGCGATGACAACCTCAGTTCCGGAGCCGGTGAAGTCGGGCCAGAGCCCGGTTGGCGATGCCCCCGCACAGGGAACTTTTCTGCAGGCCCTTCACGGCGGCTACCGAGAGGATGCACACGGGGGCAAACCAAAGAGCACGGCATGGCAGAGTAGCCAGGAGAAACCTGCCGCCAAGCCGATCGCCGGCAAGGATGCCGGTGCGGCGGGGTTGGGTTCCGGGATCGCGTCCGAGACCTCGCCACGCAGCACGGGGGCCTGGAACTTTGCCGGCGGCATGGGTGGAGTGTTGGGCGGCGCAGAGTTTTTCCCGCTGCCCGGCGCCCTTGCAAGTGGGACTTTCTCAGACGGAGGTGCCGAGGGGTCCACGAGCCTTTCGGCCAGCGCCGGCGAAAGTGCAGCGGGGGGCGAAGGGGGCGGCACAGGCCAGGCGATCTCCAGTGCCGAAGCCGTTTCGCTCAAGGGGAATCCTGTTGGGGATAGCCCCAAGACCCCGGCGGCAAAGTCCGCAGGGGATGATCCCGTGAACGCAGCGGCAGGGGTGGAACTCACGGTAGGGGGAACCTGGATGGCTCCTTCCGCTTCGGGTAACCCCGGTTCCTTGCTCGTGGGACAGGCCCCCGCAACCACGCAAACGCAAGGGGGCGTCGGCGCGCCGCCTGCAGCGCCTACCTCACCGGATGCGGTCGTTCCCGGAACCCCCGCGGATCTTTTCGCAACCGCCCCGCCTGGAGCAGCACCCTTCCCGGTCGCCTTGTCGCCGGCGGGAACAGGGACGGACAAGGCGGCGGGAGTCTCGGCCATGCACACCGCAAAGCGCGCCGATCGCGGCCTCCAGGAGGCGGTCACGATCCTTTCGGGACAGGCCCGGCAAACCGCCAGAACACCCGACCCGGCCGCTTCGGCGTTGAGCGCCAATGGCGAGCAGACGGCGAGCACCAGCGGTGGGCGAAAATCGTCCCCCGTACCGGATTTCGGTCGCAGACAAACCTCCGATCCGGACTCCCTTGCGGCCACGGCGAGCGCACCGCCTTCCGGTTTGACCTTGCCGGACACGAACGGCGATGCCGCGGCTACGATGGCGAACACCGTCGTGGTGACAGGGTATGCGGTGGCCGGTGCGGCAGGGAAAGTCGCTTCAAGTGCCCCGGCTGGGATAGGCTCCGCCTCGTCCCCGGCGGTAGCTGCCTCGGCGGCCTCTGCTCCGTCTACCCCTGCTCCGGCTGTAGTACGGGACACCCCGCTTGCGTTCGCCAACACGTTGGCGGGGGCCGGCATTCCCGGCGCGAGCGATAACGGCTTCCGAAGCGTACAGGACGCGGGTGCGGCCTCCGCGAACGAAACTGCCGCTTACGGGGCGGGCGAGCGGGGCGTGCTCCCGGAGGCGCCGGGCGTTGCCAGCGCACGGCTGCTGCAGAGCCTTTCGCGGTCGGAGATGCAGATCCACGTGGATGGACAGGAGTTTGGCAGAATTTCCGTGCATGCCGCCTATGGACGGGACTCGATTGCGGCGCAAATCACCTTGGAACACCCTGAATTAGGGTCGGCCCTGGCTTCCCATGTTCCCGCAATGGAGCAAAAGCTGGGTGCGGACCACGGCCTCCGCACCTCCGTCACGGTCGACACGCAAAGCAACGGGGAAGCCGGCGGCGGTGCGCACGGTGGAACAAATACCCCCCCGGAACGCCGACACGCACGTTCCTCCATTCCTCAAATTGCCACCAGCCCCGACTCGCTGACCACGCCGTCGTCGTCGCCCTACCTGGCCTCCCTGACCGGGCCAAGTACACGGCTCGATATTCGAATCTGACCTCACTTCCCGAAAGGAAATTCCATGTCGTTGACCCTTACCCAACCCCTGCAAGTGAACAATCCCGCCCTGTCGCTTTCCGGCGTCGCCAAGCCCAAGGCTGCGGTGGCGACGGCACCCACGACTACCACGTCGGCGACGTCCAATAGCGCCTCGCAGACCAGCCTCAATGCCCTGGGCAGCACCTTTTTGAAGCTGCTGACGCAGGAGTTGCAGAATCAGGATCCCACCGCGCCGGTGGATAGCACCCAGATGGTCGGCCAGATGATCTCGCTCAACCAGCTGGATCAAACTGCCAGCATCAACCAGTTGCTGACGACCGTGTTCGGCAGCAGCTCGGCAGCGGGAACCGGTTCAGCAACGGGAACCGGCTCGTCCCAGAACGCCGCTTCAGCGCAGCAGGTGGCCGCGGCGGCTCAGACAAACACTGCGGCTGCCGTACAGGCCGCTCTCGCCGGCCTGAACAGCGGTGCAGCCGCTGCCGCAGGGCTTTCCTCCACCGGTTTTCCCAACTTCTAACTCAGCTCTCTGGAGATTTCGCGATGCCTATGTTTTCGACCCCCCTGTCCGGCCTGAACGCCAGTTCCACGGCGCTGCAGACCATTTCCAACAACCTCGCCAACATGAACACGGATGGCTATAAGGCGCAAACCGCCATTTTTTCGGACGTTTTCTATCAGAACTACGGGACCAGTGGAAACGGCAATCCCATCCAGACAGGTTTCGGGACGCAGGTTCAGGGCATCTCGGCGAACCTCACCAACGGGCCGGTTTCATCAACCGGGACTCATTCCAACATGGCCCTGAACGGCCCCGGGTATTTCGTGACGAGCAACCCCTCCGGTGTCCTCACCTACACGCGCGCCGGCGATTTCACCACCAACACCGCCGGTCAGCTCACCAGCCTTTCCGGCAATCTGGTGATGGGGTATCCCGCGGTCGGTGGGGTCGTCTCCACCAATTCCAGTTTGCAGCCGATCAATGTAGGAGCAGGAACGACGGCACCGGCAACGCCGACCACCGCCTTTTCAATGACCACCAATCTGGACGCCGGGGCCGCAAACGGTGATACGTATTCACCGTCGCCTCTCAAGGTGTACGACTCCCTGGGCGGATCGCACCTGCTCAGCATCAGCTACACCAAGACGGGAACAAATACATGGAGTTACAACGCGACGGTGCCCTCGGCCGATGTGCAGGGCGGGACCGGCACGGCCACGTCTCTGGGTTCCGGCACGCTGACCTTTGACAGTACGGGAGCCCTGTCCTCTCCGACCGGCTCTGTGCAATTGGGACCCGTGGGACCATTTACGGACGGTGCGGCGACCATGAGTCCGACATGGAATTTCACCGACGGAAGCAAAAATGCGCTGCTCACGCAGACCGCCAGCGCGAGCGGAAACAACGCGAACACGCAGAACGGCTTTGCCGCGGGAACGCTTTCCGATTTCGCGGTTCTGCCGGATGGAACCGTACAGGCCACGTTCAGCAACGGGCAGAACCGGGCGATCGGCCAGGTGGCGGTAGCCAGCTTCGCCAATCCGGAAGGATTGCAGCTGGTGGGCAGCGACCAGTGCCAGATCACCTCTTCCTCGGGTCAGGCGGTGATCGGTATCGCCGGTTCGGGTGGCCGCGGAACCATCATTGGATCGAGCGTCGAACAATCCAACGTGGATGTGGCTACGGAATTATCCGCTTTGATTGTGGCGCAGCGATCCTATGAGGCCAATGCGAAAACCATCACGGCCTTCGACCAGGTTGAACAGGACACCATTGCGATCATGCGATAAAAGCTCCCAGGAGTTGATGTAGTCCCCATGCACCCTTTGTCATCCTGTGCGCAGCGAAGGACCTGTTTTGGCCCGAAGCGCGGTAGGCAAGCAGCAGGTCCCTCGCGTTGCCCAGGATGACAAAGCTTTCCATGGATCCAATTTGATCCAATTCGCGGGTCGGTTCATCCCGGAGCGGAACCGCGGAGGGGGCAAGGCCGGAAGTTTCGACCCCCGAAGGTTTCGGGCTGCCCGTCTGGAGGCGTTCTAACCGAAGTCTCATTTGCGACCCCGTGCAGGCGGAGGATGCGGGTGCCGACGCCTTTGCGTTGCGCGGGCGGTTTGCCCTGGCGCGGCTTTCAGACGACGGGTGGGGCCGCCCCTGCCACGAACGAGGGATCCGCCTCGCGTTTGGTTGCCGGATTGCGATTCACTTCCTCGAAGACGGTTTCCCCCTCGCCCGATCCACACCGGGTGAGCGAGACCGCCCCGAAGGAGTTTTCGCGATGGTCCAACCAGGTGCAGCGCCGCCCGTTCTTTTGCCGCCGGGCGCACCCCCCGAATTCCCGGATCCGCTGGCACGCGCCTATGACCTTCCTTGCATGTTGGTGCTGGAGATGCCGGCGGTCGACTTCAGTGTTCGCTCTTTGCTGGAGCTTCGCCCCGGCACGATCGTGACCACGGCAGCGCAGCAGAATGAGGACCTTTCGCTGCAGGTGAACGGGCAGATGGTCGGCATGGTGGAAGTGGATGTGATCGGCAATCGCCTGGCCGTTCGCCTGACGGGGATGGCATGAACCCAAACAGCGATGCGGGGTGCTGGACCCCCTTTCTTCGAGGGGCTGCGGTCCGCAGGGGGGCACCGAGCCCGTCCGGGCCGGTGGCCGTCCCCGAGATACCGAAGGTGCCCCAAAGACGTCCGGTGCCACCCCTGCTCACCGCTTTGCACGGTGCCTGGAAGTGGATCCAGCGGCATGGGGGAGCCACCATGCTCGCGCCCCGAAATCGCCGCTTGCGCGTCAGTGAAACGATCTCGCTGGGCGACAAACGCTTTGTTTCGGTTGTGGACGTGGACGGCACCTCGTTCTTGATCGGCGGTGGCGCGGGGGGCGTGGTTCTGCTCACCCCCTTGACGCCGCGCCCGGAGGCCAGGTCGTTTCCAAGCGTGCTTGGAACGGCGTGGAGTGAGAAAGAAACCGCATGAGCCGTCCCGTTTACCCAACCCTGCGTGCGGTTTTATTGACGCTGACCATGGCCCTGGTTCCGGGGCCGGCCCTGGCTTTCGGGTTCGCTGGAACCCCTGCACAGACACAGGCGCAGACGAGCCTTCCGGGCAACGCCGGTGCCGCGCAAACGCCATCGAACGGTTCCGCGGTTCCCGGAAATGCCGTCAATGTGCCCGTCGCTGCCGCGCCTGCAGCCGCGGCGCAATCGCTTCCCAATTTGCCCCCGATGGAGCCCACGACCCTGAGGCCCGGGGGGCAAAACAACGCGATTCCACCGTTTCCGTCCCCGCTGCCGCCCCTGGTCGGCGCTCGGGGAACGGCAACCGCGCCGCGCCTCGGAACGACCGCGGGCCAGGCGGCCGGCACACTTCCGCCCGGCCCGCTTTCCGGGACCCCGGTTCGCAACGCACCGCTTCCGAACGCTTCGTTAGCGAACGCGCCCATGGGGATTGCGGTGACGCCGGGGGAGATGCGCGTTTCGGGGCTGGGGGGCAGCTCCGCCCCCTGGACAATCGTTGTGCTGCTGACGGCACTGACGCTGATCCCGTCGCTGCTGATCTGCGTCACGCCGTTTGCGCGGCTGCTGGTGGTGTTTCACTTTCTCCGCCAAGCGCTGGGCCTGCAAACGACACCCTCCAATCAGACCCTGATCGGGCTCACCATGATCCTGACGTTTTTCATCATGGAGCCGGTGGGCAAGCAGATCTACCAACAATCGTTTGAGCCTCTGCAACGTGGGCAGATCACTGCCTTTGAGGCGATTGCGCGCGGCCAGGAACCGATGCGCAACTTCATGGTGCATTACGTGCGCGAAAAGGATGCCGCGCTGTTTTTGGAAATCGCCAAAGAACCGCGGCCGCGGGATATTCACGACCTTTCCATGCGCGTGCTTCTGCCGGCGTATATCGTCTCCGAGTTGAAGGCAGGATTCCAGATTGGGGCGGTGCTCTTTCTGCCGTTTCTGGTGGTGGACATGGTGGTGGCCTCCATCACAACGTCCGTGGGCATGATGCAGCTGCCGCCGGTGGTGATCTCCACACCGTTGAAGCTCCTGCTCTTTTTGATGGTGGACGGCTGGCATTTATTGATCAGCGCGCTGATGCGGAGCTTTCAATAATGGGCGTCGATCACGTGGTCACCCTCGGGCGAGCGATGTTGCTGGAAGTCGCGCTGCTGGTTTTGCCGATCCTGGCGCTGGTGTTGATCGTCAGCCTGGCGATGAGCATTGTGCAGGTGCTTACCTCGCTGCAGGACCAGACGCTTTCCGCCGTGCCGCGCCTGTTGGCAACCGGCGCCATCCTTTTTGTGCTGATGCCCTGGATGTGGCGGCACCTCGCCCTGTACACCCTGGGCATTTTTTCGGATTTCCGTGCGGTGCTGCAATGAGCGGACTCTCGCTGGAACAGATCATCACGGCCTTTCTCGGCATCAGCGTACGCATTTCCGGGCTGATGCTGTTCGCTCCCTTTTTCAGCAGCCAATCGATTCCGCCGCGGTTGAAGGCAGGGCTGGTGGCGGCCGTAACCCTGCTGTTTTTTCCCGCGCTGGCACCGGCGTTCACGCACATGAGCGCAGGCGCCTGGCCCGGGTACATTTTGGGCGAGCTCCTGATCGGCGCGGCGCTGGGGGTTGCGACCAACCTGATTTTCGATGCTGTGGGCATGGCGGGCCAGGTGCTGAGCCAGCAGATGGGCCTTTCGCTGATCAATTTGCTCGATCCGCAAACGCAGGTGGATACCACCGTGATGGCCGTGTTCCACCAGACCATCGCCATGCTGATCTTTCTGCGGCTGGATGTTCATCTGTGGCTGCTGCGCGCCGTGGGGCGGAGTTTTCTTGTGTTGCCGCCGGGCTCCGCGCACCTGTCGAAAGCGTTCACGATGACGGTCGTCTATGCGGCGGGCGCGGTGTTTACGCTGGGCGTGCAAATTGCGGCACCGGTGCTGTCGGCGACGTTTCTCGCCGATATCGTGCTTGGGCTGCTCGGCAAAGCGTCGCCGCAAGCCCCGCTGATGCTGCTGGGCACGCCGTTGAAGACCCTGCTGGGATTGAGCATTCTTTTTTTCGCCCTGAAGTATTGGCCGGCCATGCTGGGCCGCTTCTTTATGAGTTCCATGGAATTTTCCAACCACCTGCTGGCGCAGGCCCGGTGAGCGTGCATGCCTGAAGCCAACCAGACAGAAAAAGCGACGCCGCAACGCCGGAAAAAAGCGCGCGAGCAGGGTCAGGTGTCGCGTTCGCGCGAACTTCCTGGGTTGCTTGCCCTGGTCGGGGCGATCGGCGCGTTGTCCTTGATGAGCGCGGACATGGGTGCGCATTGGCGCAGCTTTTACAACAGCCTGTTGGCCTCGGCCAGCACCGACAGTTTCAGCGCGGAAGGCCCGATCTTCTTTTGGAGTGGGGTGGAGGTCCTGCGCTGGATTGTTCCCGTGCTGCTGGCGGCGATGCTGCTTTCCGTGGGTGCCGCGCTGACGCAGGGTGGGATCAATATCGCACCGGCAGCGTTGCAGCCGAAGTTTGAGCGCTTCAGTCCAGCCAAGCGCATCGGCCAGATATTTTCGATGTCGAGCCTGAGCCAACTGGGCAAATCGCTGATCCCATTCGCGGCCATTGCCGTGATTGGGGTGCAGGCGCTCGAGTCGCACTGGACCGAGCTGGCGCGGGCTTCCGGGGCGGACGTTCGCGCACTGGGCTCCACGGTTGCCGCCCTTGCGCTCAACGTTGCCTGGAAATCGGGCCTTGTGCTGCTGGCCTGGGCCGCCGTGGATTACGGCATGGTTTGGCGGCAAAGCGAAAAGCAGCTGCGCATGAGCCGCGAAGAGATCAAGAAAGAACACAAGGAATCCGACGGCAACCCGCACACCAAGGGCCAGGTGCGCAAATTGCAGCGCGCCATGCGCAAACGGCGTTCCCTGCAGGCAGCCGCCACCGCGACCATCGTGGTGACCAACCCGACGCACTATGCCGTGGCGCTGCGGTACGAACCTCCCATGGCCGCGCCCGAGGTGGTGGCCAAGGGACGCGATCTGCTGGCACAAAGGATCAAGGCGATCGCATTTGAGAACGGCGTGACCGTGATGGAAAACAAGGCACTGGCGCAGGCGCTGTACAAGAGCGTGGAGGTGGGCGATTCGATCCCCGCACAGCTGTACCAGGCGGTTGCGGAGGTGCTTGTGGTGGTCTTCCGGGCGCAGGCCGAAGTGCGCGAGCAGGAGCGGATGCGCCGCGCGCGCAACGCGGCAGGAGAGGTCGTACAACCGAAATGAACAAAACGGCCTTGAACAGAATTTTGAAAAGCTCGGGCGAATGGATGGTGCCGGTGACCGCCGTGGCCATGGTGTTTGTCATGCTCGTGCCCATGCCGACCTTTGTGCTGGACCTGCTTTTGACGTGCAGCATCGCGGCTTCCGTGCTTGTGCTGCTGACGGCCATCCAGGTGCTGCGCCCGGTGCAGTTTTCGGTGTTTCCCAGCCTGATTCTTCTGCTGACCCTGATGCGGTTGTCGCTGGATCTGGCCAGCACACGCCGCATTCTGCTCCATGGCAATGAAGGCACGGGCGCGGCGGGTGCCGTCATTGAAGCCTTCGGGCAATTCGTTGTGGGCGGCAACTATATTGTCGGCTTTGTGCTGTTTCTGGCCCTGGTGGCTATTCAGTTCCTTGTGATCAGCCACGGCGCGGTGCGCACAGCGGAGGTGACGGCGCGCTTTACGCTGGATGCGATGCCAGGCAAACAGATGGCCATCGACGCCGATTTGAACGCCGGCCTGATCAACGAAGAAAAAGCGAGGGAGCGCCGCGAGGCCATCGCGCAGGAAGCGGAATTTTGCGGAGCCATGGATGGCGCGGCGCGCTTCAGCCAACGCGATTCGCTGGCCACCATCCTGATTCTGGCAATCAACATCGTTGCCGGTTTTCTTATCGGCGTGTTTCAACAGGGCATTCCGTTTGCCGAAGCGCTGAAGACGTACACCATCCTCACTGTCGGCGACGGCCTGGTGTCGATCCTGCCGTCGCTGCTGGTTTCAGTGGCGGTGGGCATCGTGGTGACGCGGGCGGCCAGCAAAAATTCGCTGGGCGTGGACGTGCAAGGCCAGCTGATCCGGCAACCGATGTTGCTTTGGATCGCCGGCGGTGTGCTGTGCGCATTTGGCCTGATTCCCGGGCTGCCCAAGCTGGCCTTTTTCCTGCTGGGCGGGGGGCTGATGTACGGCGCGTACCGCATGGGAAAAGCGGGCACCGAGACTGCCGCCGAGGGCAAGTCCGGCAAGCTCGGCAAGTCCGGTCAAGCGGCCCCCGCACCCACGTCGGCGACCACGCTCACGGATGCCATCGACGTCGCGCTGAAGCTGGATGAATTGACGCTGGAGGTGGGCAGCGGCCTGGTGGGCTTCGTGGATGAAGCGCAGGGAGGCCAGCTGTTGCCGCGCATTCGCGCCTTGCGCAAGAAGTTGGCAGGGCAGATGGGCTTCATGGTGCCGTCCATTCACATTACCGACAACATCGGCCTGCGCGAAGGCCAATATGTGGTGCAGCTGCGAGGAATCGAAATCGCCCGTTGGGAGCTGCGGCGCGATTCGCTGCTCGCCGTCTGCTCCACGCCGGGACCGATCGATTTGCCCGGCCTGGACACGCAGGAGCCGGCTTTCCACGTCAATGCCAAGTGGATTGCGCCGGATCTGCAGGCCCGCGCCATTGCCTCCGGTTGCGCTGTGGTGGAGCCCATTTCCGTGCTGGTCGCGCATCTGGCGGAGCTGATCAAACAGCATGCCCATGAGCTGCTTTCCCGGGGCGAAACCAAGCGCCTTGTGGATCGCCTGAACGACTCCCATCCCAAGCTGGTGGAGGAGTTGATTCCCAAGCTGCTGACCCTGGGTGAGCTGCAAAAAGTGCTGCAGCAACTGTTGCGGGAACAGGTGTCGATTCGCGACATGGGTTCCATTCTGGAGAGTCTGGTGGAAGCGGCCGCGGTTAACAAACATCCCGTGTCGCTGGTGGAAGCAGCGCGTCAAGCGCTTGGACGCGCGCTTATTCAACCGCTGCTGAGCGAGGCGGGCGAGCTAAAGGTCGTCACGCTGGACAGCTCTCTGGAGGAGGAATGCACGCGGGCCGGCAATCTGCTGCCGGGGCAGATCACCTCCAGCGCGCTGCAGGTTTCCGTGGCCCGCCGTGTGCTTGAAAGCCTGCGCACCAATTTCGGCGAGGACGTGGGCGGCGCGCCTCCGGTGCTGCTGTGTTCCTCGCCGGGGCGGTTCTACCTGCGGCGTCTGCTGGAACCGTTTCTTCCCAAAGTTGTCGTGATCTCGCCGACGGAGATCCCATCCCTCACGCAGGTTCGCACGCTGGGCATGGTGCGCTGATGACTGGCCTTACCGTCTCCTCGTCTTCCATCGCTTTGTCTTTCATCGCCTCGTCGTTTATCGACTTCGACCGGCTCCGCCCGAGTGCTCGGCTACCCCGCCAGGAGAACACCGCATGACCACAGACAACGCTACGCCCCAAGCGCCCGACACGGCGTCTCCCCCGGAAGCGGCGATACTGCCCTGCAACTTCCGCTCCGCCGGCCGGCTGTCCAACGACAGCACCCGGCACCTGCGCACGATGCATGAAAGCTTTGCCCGGGACACCGCGCATGCCCTCGATCTGTTTCTTGGATCGCCGCTGGGTGTGAAGGTGATCGGGGTGGAACAGATTGCCGCGCGCGATTTCCCGTCGACGGTGGCGGCCGGCAGCTACCTGGTCCCGTTTACGCTGTTGCCCCTGCAGAACCGCGTTCTCGTGAAGTTCGACAGCGCGCTGTTGTTTCCCCTGCTGGATGTTCTGCTCGGGGGTTCAGGCGACCCGCTCGACGAGATTCGGGAACTGACCGACATCGACGAAGAACTGATCCGCAGCGTGACGGAACTGATCGGGATACAGCTGGAGCGAACCTGGAAAGCCTGCCACGTCTCCGTGGTGCCCAACCCTTCGCTGCGGGCGGCCATGGCGGGGCAGATTTTCGCCACCGAGGAGCGGGTCGTCCTGCTGCACTTTGAAATGACTCTCGGCGCCACCCACGCCGGCATGTACATCATTCTGCCGATGGCCTTTTGCAATGCCCTGGTGCGTTCCAGCCAGGTGGAAACCACGCGACGCGTCGGCCAGGAAGCCGCCGGCACCCAGCGTCTGCGCGAACGGCTGATGGATTGCACCATGATGCTTTCGGCGGAGCTCTCGAACGTGCGGATCACGGTCGGCGAACTGATCGGTCTGCGTCCCGGATCGGTCATCAATCTGCGCGCTCCCGTCCAGGCCGCCGTTCGGCTCGGGGTCGGAAGCTATCCCCTGTTTGAAATGACACCGGTCCGCCGCGGCGGCCACAAAACCGCGCAGCTGGGCCGTGCTTGCCAACTGCCCAAAGAGAAATGAGGGTTCCCATGCCGTTCACCGAGAATTTCACCGCCGCCTTTTCCGAAGCCCTGCGTTCCGCCGCCGCGACCCAGCTTGGGGCAGCCTGGGACAGCGAGGTGGTTCCTTCCCCTGCCGAAGAGACGTCCCCCAGCCTGGCCGACGGCTCCGTCGTGGCGCTGCAGTTCGGAGGTGCGTTGGAGGGAGAATTATATTTTTGTCCCGATGAGCAGATCTCCCGGGAGGCGTTTCCGGCCACTGAGCCTCCGTCGCCGGAAACCTTTCCTTCCGCCTGGCTCGGTCTGCTGCAAAATTCCGTGGACGGCATCACGCAGACGTTGTCGACGCACTTTGGGGCCGTGCAGGTGCGTTGCCAGCTCAATCCGCCGCGTTCGGAGGCGTTCCCGCTGGCCAAGGTGCAGCTTCGCACCGGAGACGCATCGATCGGCACAGTCACGCTGCTGATCGATGCCGCCCTGCGCGCGCGCCTGAGCAGCGGCGATCAGCCGCGGCCGGCGACCGATGCTCCCGTCCCGGTCTCCGCCCTCTCCGCTGCCGGAGTTTCCGAGGCCGCTCCCTTGCACCGGGTCATCGATGTGCCGTTGGCCGTTACCCTGCGATTTGGGCAGCGGCAACTCACGCTGCGTGAACTGCTGGAGCTCAATACGGGTTCGCTGGTCGAGCTCGATCGTCAGGTCGAAGAGCCAGTCGACCTGATGTTGGGCGAGCGGGTCATCGCGCGTGGTGAGGTGGTGATCGTGGACGGCAACTACGGCATGCGCGTGCTCGAGGTGGTTGAAATGCCGGTGAACCGCCTTTCGGCTCTCGCGTAAAAGCCGAGCCGCCGCCCCACCCACACGAGGAATTTGCCATGGAAAACAAACAGCTGCGAGCGGCGCGAGGGCTCCCTGTCGGTATGCCGGAGACTGCGGAGCGGCGTTCTGCAAAGGCGGCGTCATCTTTGGAAGCGCTTCCCGTGCTCGCCGGCACAAGGCTTTGCCTCGAACTGGCCCTTGGTGGCGGTGCGCTCCCTTCCCGGACACTCACGGACGTCGTCTGCAGAGATCCTGTCGCGGTGCTGCGTCTATACCTCCTGGCGGCGGAAGCAGGCAACGGTCTGGCGGGGGCTCCCGAGGGATTGGAAGATTGCCTGGCTTGCGTGAGGCGCGACGATATTCTGCGTGCCCTTTGCCAGCCCATCCCCGGTTCCCGGCGGGAGCAAACGGTCTGCCTGGCCTTTGCGCAGCATGCATTTACGATTGCCTGCTGCACGCGCACCGTGGCCGGGGCGCTTGGGCTGAACGGGGAGCACGCCTTTCTGATCGGTCTGCTGCACGAGATCGGGTTTTTGCCACAGCAACTTGCCCAGGTGCAGGAGGGCGAGCAATCGCCGGTCGCGCAAGCCGGGCCTGCCTGGGCCGCGGTCCCGGCGGCGGCATTGGCACGGCGGTATCGGCTGCCCCCATTTCTCTGCTGCGCGCTGGAGGACGTCCATGGCGGAAACGACGCCTCGCTTTGGACCGCCGCCGTGCGCGCGGCGCACGATCTGGCGGGTGGCAGCGAGGGGCCCATGGTCTGCGATTCGCCTGGCAAGGCTGGTTAGACCGCAACGCCATCCAGCTCCATGCGTCGCACCCGCAAGAAGTGCTTTGGGGGACCAACCTCATCGATGTGCGCGGTACCGCTTTCTAGATGGCTAATTTTGAATGAGGCGTACAAGAGTGCCATCCGGTGTCGCGGAATTACTCATTCCGTTGCGCTCCTATGGCCAGGTGTGTCGTCTGCATGTCGCGTCCACGCTTGGCCATTCGTGTCCAACATACGCCACATCAGTGTGAATCCTGTAGACCATGTCCCCGGTCTACCTCATACCCTTGCCCCTTGCACACGCAAGGCATTGCGATTCTGAGAAGCCGATGAGAGCGCCTCGGAAGGCGGGCGAAACCAGGAGGGGAAAGGATGGCTCCGGGTACGCTCGGAGCGCCGCCACAACCTCGACGAGGGTCCAAAAGGGGTTGCCGCACCCCAGCCGCGCCCGAAAGTGTCCCGTTTTGGGACGAAAACGCCTCCGCCTGACACATAGGCCGTAGCCCCCTCCAGCTTCCGAACCACCTCGTGCGGCTGTTCTGGCCCACCGACTGCTTGTGTGTGGGGTGAGGGTTTATGGACAGCGGACTGTATGCAGCCTGTGCCGGGTTGATGGCACGAACGACATCTCTCGACACCATTGCTTCCAATCTCGCGAACGCGAGCAGCGCCGGTTTCCGGGGTCAACGCAACATCTTCGGCACCGTGCTCGCCGAAGCGTCGCACCATGGCCGGATGTCGGCTCTGAATGAGGTAACCAACAGCTACGGCGTGCTTTCCGGCACGGCCATGGACCGGACGCAGGGGACGATGACCCATACCGGCAACGATCTGGACGTCGCGCTTGAAGGCCCGGGATATTTCAAGGTGCAAACGGCCAACGGCATCGCGTACACCCGCAACGGGAGTTTCCAGGTGTCGACCGCGGGCTTGCTGACCACGGCCGCGGGCGATCCGGTGCTTGGCCAGAGCGGCCCGATCGCCTTGTCGCGCGGCGCCGTGGCGATCAGCGCGGATGGCAATGTTTCTTCCGGGGGCGCCATTACGGGCCGGCTGAAAGTAGTCGATTTCTCTCCGTCGACGACCCTGACCAGCCGTGGGGGCAGCTATTACACCGCCCCGGCCAATACGGAAGGAGCCGCAACCGGTGTCGCCGTTCGGCAGGGCTCGGTGGAAAGCTCCAACGTCAGCCCCGTGGAAGGCGTGGTCCAGCTCATCACCGCCCAGCGCTCCGCCGAGTCGATGCGTCATGTGCTTTCCATGCTCGATGCCGAGATGGACAAAACCGCCGCGGCGGATCTGCCGCGTGTGAATGCAAGCTAAGGAGTTTCAAGGATGATTCGCGCCCTTTACACCGCTGCCAGCGGCATGAATGCCCAGCAGCTGAACCTGGACAACATCGCCAACAACCTGGCCAACTCGTCCACTTCCGGATTTCAGCAGCGCCGCCTGCAATTTACCGACCTCCTGTACCAGAACGAGGTCATGCCGGGCGCCGCCGCGACGCAGGGTACCACCGTGGCCACCGGCATGCAGATCGGCCTGGGCGTGCGCCCCGGCTCCACGGCCATTCTGCAGACGCAGGGCAGTTTGGCGGCCACCGGCAATCCTCTGGATATCGCCATCGAAGGCGCCGGTTTTTTCCAGATCCTGCTGCCCGGCGGCGGGACCGGCTACACGCGCGCGGGCTCCTTTCAACTCGACAGCCAGGGCAATCTCGTGACGCCGGACGGCAACCCGGTGCAGCCGGGCATCACGATCCCAAACAACGCCACGGCCGTCACCATTGGCAGCGACGGCACGGTGACCGTGACCCTGCCCGGCCAGGCGCAGGCTTCCAAGGTCGGCGCGATCCAGACGGCCATTTTCGCCAATCCCGGCGGCCTGAACAGCGTGGGCAACAACGTGTACCTGCCCACGGCGGCCTCGGGCGATGCGATTGTGGGTACGCCGGGCGGCGCGGAAGGCCTGGGCACGCTGCAGCAAAATTCACTCGAACAATCCAACGTCAGCGTGGTCGAGCAGTTCGTGGAAATGATCGTCGCCCAACGCTCCTATGAGTCCAACTCGCGCGTGGTCAAGGCCGCCGACGAGATGCTGCAGCAACTCAACCAGCTCGCGCAGTAAGGAAAAACCATGCGTTCCCCCCGCCACCGAATCGTCGCTGTTCTCGCTTTCGCGGCAGCCATCAACGCAGCCCCAGCCCTGCACGGGCAGAGGAGGGAGGGTCGATACCCCCTGAGTCAGGCAACCGTGGCGGCCGTGTTGGAGAAAGCCGGCCTCCCGGTCCCCCCCGGGCAACTGGAACTGCCCGGCTCCCTGAGCGCGGCAACGGAGCAGCCGGAGCTGCGCATCACCAGCGCCGAGCTGCTCGCCGATGGACGGATGCGCGTACGCCTGGCCTGCCGCGGAGCGGGCCAGTGCCAGCCGTTTCTCGCCACCGTCGCCCTCCCTTCCGCGGAAAATTCCCTGGCCGGGGTCCTCGCCGTGAACGCCAGCTTGCATGCGGCCTCCACCGCGCTTCCGCCCCGCGGCCCCTCGCTGCAGGCCGGGCAGCACGCGGTGCTGTTGATGGAAGACGAGCACATGCGCATCGCGCTTCCGGTGATCGTCATCGACAGCGGAGCCGCCGGTGCGGAGGTACGCGTAAGCAGCCCCGACCGCAAGAAAACGTTTCGCGGGGTGGTGGCGGGCGACGGTGTCGTGAGAGGGAATCTTCCATGAACGCACTTCATCTCACCTCACGCTTCCGCGCCTTACGCTTCCGCGCCACGCGGCCGCTGCTGCTGCTCTTGTTGACCGTGCCTGCCGCCGCGGGCGTGGGCAAAGCGCCCAGGAAAACGACCGAGCAGCTGCAAGCGGAATACCTCGCCAGGATCGCGCAGACCTATGTCGCTCCCCCGCCCGCCCGGACCGTCGGCAGCCTCTGGTCGCCCGACGGTCCCCTGACCAATCCGTCGATGGACTACAAGGCCCGCTCGCTCCATGACACGCTGACGATCCTGGTCTCCGTGCAAACCACCGCGGCCCAAAGTGGATCGGTCAACAACGCCCGAGCCTTCGCCGCCAACTCCGCCATCACCGGTCTGGCGGGCGGCGTTTCCACCAGCGCCGTCAACCCGCTGTTTGCCGCCAATTCCTCCAACTCCTTGAAAGGGCAGGGACAAACCAGCTCCAACACAACGTTCAGCACAAGCCTCACGGGACAGATCATCGCCGTGTTGCCCAATGGAAATCTTGTGGTGGAAGCCCATCGCCAAATCTCCATGAACAACCAGCATGAGGAGGTCATTGTGCGCGGCGTGGCCCGCCCCGGCGACATTGCCCCGTCCAACGTCGTTCCGTCCGCGGCTTTGAGCGACCTTGAAATCGAGCTCAAGGGCAAGGGCATTATTTCCGACAGCGTTCGTCCCCCAAACCCCGTAACCCGCGCCATTCTTTGGCTGTTCGGCTTCTAGAGACTCCCCATGCCCATTCCTCCATATCCTCATTGGTGCCTCCCGCGTCCGCGTTTGCTCGCGTCCGCCGCCAGGCGTCGATGCCGGCGTTTGCTCGCCTTTTCGCTGCTGTTGGCCTGTGCGGTTGCGATCGCTCCAGCCGCTTCAACCCGGCCCACGCGCATACGCGACATCACCGAAATCCAGGGCGTGCGTGAAAACCAGCTGCTCGGCTATGGGCTGGTGGTCGGCCTGCAGGGTACCGGCGATCGGCAGCAAACGTACTTCACCATCCAAACCCTGGCCAACACACTGCAGCGCCTGGGGGTACAGATCCCTGCCGGTACGGCGGTTGTGAAAAACATCGCCGCCGTGATGGTGACCGCGCAGCTGCAGCCCTTTTCGGAAGCCGGCATGAAGATGGACATCACCGTTTCCTCCGTGGGGGATGCGAAAAGTCTCGAAGGCGGCGTTCTTCTGCTCACGGCCCTGCATGGCACCGATGGCCAGGTGTACGCGGAGGCGCAAGGCCCGCTGATCACCGGAGGCTACTCCGAAGGCGCTCCCGGCCAGCTGCGCGCGGTGAACTACACCACCGTCGGCCGCATTCCCGAAGGAGCCATCGTGGAGCGGGAGGTGAAAGTCGATCTGCGCGACATGCACAGAGTGAGTTTTCTGCTCCGCGACGCCGACTTTTCAACAGCCAGGGACGTTGCCGAGGCGATCAACAAGAGCTTCGGCAGGGACGTTGCGACAGCCGCCGACAGCCGCCACATCGATGTAAACGTCACCCTGGCCGGCATGCCGTCCGTGCCCCTGCTCATCTCCCGCATCCAGAACCTTTCCGTCGATGTCCAGCCACCGGCCAAAGTTGTGCTCAATGAGCGTACCGGCACGGTTGTGCTGGGCGGCGATGTTCTGCTCTCCCCGGTGTCGATCCTTCATGGCAGCCTGCAAATTCAGGTGGATACCGTGCTGACAACGTCGCAGCCCGCGCCCTTTTCCAACGGCACGACGGTCACCGTCCCCAACACCCAACTCGTCGTGCAGGACAAGGAAGCTCGTTCCATTCGATTGGGCAACGGTGCCAACGTGGAAGAGCTGATCAAGGGTCTGCATGCCATCGGTGCCACCGCGCACGACATCGTTTCCATCATGCAGGCAGTGAAATCGGCCGGCGGTCTTCAGGCCGCGCTCGAGGTGATCTAATGTCCGACTTCCCCGTTTCTTCGGCAGGCTTCAACGCCGTCAACCTGCTCCAACACACCGGTTCCGCCAAAGGGACGGGGCCCGGGCAGCTTGCGCACGCCGCCAAGGAATTTGAATCCATCCTCCTCAGTCAATGGTTGCAGGGAGCCGAGTGCAGCTTTGGAAGTGTTCCCGGAGCGGACGACGATGCGGACCCAGGCGATGAACAGATGAAGAGTTTTGCGGTGCAGTCCCTGGCCAAGGCCTTCACCGACTCCGGCGGCATCGGCCTGGCAAAGCTTGTTTCGAAGGCGCTCGATGGCCAGGCGGCCGCCCCAGCGACAAGCTTGCCCGCAGCCCCGAAGGTAAGGTGACGATCGAGTGATTACCCGCGTTTTTTCCTGCCACGTTGGATGGATTCTCACCGCGTCGCCCAAAGGGTACAAAGAAGGCATGTCTTCCGCTCGAACCGGCGGGTAAGGACACACGGGATGGCTGTGGACGAAGATCTGCTGCAACCAAAAAGCGAGGTGTGCCTCCATGCACTCGATGCCTTGCGTCACGAGATCGACGAGGCGATGTCGGCGGTTTCGGCAAACACGTTGCAGGCTTTGGAAGAAAGCCTTTGGCGACAGGAAGTTCTTTGCGTGGGGCTGAAACGAATGCTGGGGACGCTGCAAGGCAATTCGCTCCAGAACGGCGCGACGGACAGAATCAAGGCCGCCATGACCGCTCTGCATGCCGTGAACCGAACCTACGCCGAGGTGGTGGAACAGTCGCGATCCTCTAACCACCGGCTGTATGCGCTTTGCCTTAGTTACAGAGGCGCAACCCCCCGCGACACGGCCGCCAGCACCGGAATGTGCTGCTCATTGGAAGTGTGATCATGATTGGACTGAACTCTACTTTGTTGCTCGCCTCGCAGGCGCTCTCCGCCAACAGCGGTGCCCTGGCGATCACAAACAACAACATCGCCAACGTAAACACACCCGGCTACTCCCGGCAGATCGTCAACCTTAGCGCGGAGGCCCTCGCCTCGAATGGAGCGAGTCAGGACAACGGCGTTTCATTCAATGGATTCACGGGCGTACGCGATGAAGTTTTGCAAATCGGCATCAATGGCAAGACCTCCGATGCGGGTAGCCTGAATGCGCAAAGCACTTCGTGGAACCAGATCGAAAGCGGATTTTCGGGCACGACCAGCGGTTTGGGCGCGTCGTTGTCCAGCTTCTTTTCGGCTATCTCGGGTCTGTCCACCACACCGAACGACAGTGCGGCGCGCCAGTCCGCGCTTTCTTCCGCGAGTCAGCTGGTGGGCGCCTTTCACCAAAGTGCCGCCACGCTCACCGGCGCCGCGACCCAGGCGAACCAGGCAATCGCCGGCACTGTGGCGAAAATCAATCAACTCAGCAGTCAGATTGCCGGTCTGAACGGCCAGCTTTCCACGCTGACCCCTGGGCAGGATGGCGGCTCCATTCAGGATCAGCGAGACGCCCTCACCACACAACTCGCGCAGCTCACGGGTATCTCCTCCACCTCCACGGAGTCCACGCCAACGCTAAGCACCGGCAACGGATCGCCGCTCGTCATCGGCGACACGGCCTACCCACTGCAGGTTACGCAGGGCACGGACGGCACGACGCATATCCTCGACACCCAGGGTAAAGACATCACGGCGTCCCTCACCGGAGGTTCACTGGGGGGTGCTTTGACCATGCGGGACAGCAGCATTCCCCAGCTGAGCGGTGCACTCGATCAACTCGCTTCCCAATTCGCCTCTGCGCTCAACGCGGCCCAGGCCCAGGGATACGACGCGAACGGCGTCCAGGGGCAGCCGATGTTTCATGTGCCCTCGGGTGCAATGGGTGCGGCCGCCGGCATCTCGCTGAACATCTCCGATACCTCCGGCATTGCCGCGAGTTCCGATGGCAGTGCCGGCAGCGGGGGCAACCTGGCCAACTTGTTAGCCGTGCAGACGCATGCATTGCCTTCCGGGAAAACGCCCGGGGACACCTATACCAACCTCGTGCAAACGATCGGCCTTGCCAGCTCCGCGGTGAGCAGCAACCTGTCCGCGACCAATACCGCGCTGACGCAGCTGACGACTCAACAGGCCAGTGCTTCCGGTGTCTCGATCGACGAGGAAACCACCAATCTTCTGCGGTACCAGCAGGCGTATACGGCCGCCGCCAAGGTGGTTTCCGTTGTCAACCAACTTTATTCAACGCTGATGAACATGAGCACGGGTGCCTAATGCGCGTCGATCCGAATCTCTACACAAATGTGAATGCGTCCATGCAGCAAACAGAGCAATCGCTGCAAACCGCCATGAACCAGCTCTCCTCCGGGAAGCGGGTGGCCAAACCTTCCGACGATCCGCTGGCGTTTGCATCCGATCTGCGAAGTGTCGCAGCCTCGGCCAGCGTGGATCGCTATAGCAAGAATGCCGACGCCGTCGTGGACGGGGCACGACTTGCCGATTCCGCTCTGAGCAGTGTGGTGACGGCACTCACAAAGGCTCTTAGCCTGGGTACCGAAAGCGGAGACGGAACGCTGACCAGCGACCAGCGCGCCGGTCTTGCCCAACAGGTGCAGGGAATTTTCGCCGAAGTGTTGACGCAAGCCAACGCAACGAGCAACGGCGTTGCCTTGTTTGCCGGAACAGCGGCCACGGCAACACCGTTCACCGCCGACCCAACTTCCCCTTCCGGCTACACCTATACCGGCAACAGCGGCAGCAACCAGGCGCAGGTGGGCAGCGGCCTATCCGTGACCGTCAATGTTGCCGGTGACTCTGTTTTCACCAACCCCAACGGAAATGTTCTCGGGTCCCTTCAAGCGATGGTCACCGCGATGCAGTCGGGTTCCACTTCGGCCATTGGGGATGCCACCGCCGCGATCAGTTCGGCCATTGCGCACGTCGGAGAGGTGCGCGTCGTGTACGGCAACACCGTAAATCAACTGCAAGCGGAGAACGATTACCTGTCCCAGGAAACCATCTCGCTTTCCTCGCAGCAGACGTCCCTTGTGAACGTCGACATCGCCACCGCGGCCACCAATCTCACACAGGCGCAGACGGCACAAAGCGCCGTGCTGGCCATGGCTGCCAAAATTCTGCCCACGTCTCTGCTCAATTATCTGCAGGGCTAACCAGAAGGTTGTATGTCCAGCCCCTCACCTTTTCCCGAGGGCAGCCGATATAGAAAGTGTACTCGAAGGGTAAGCAGTTAAAAGAGCTTCCCTACTACCTCAATAGAAACCTCAAGGAGCAACAAGTGATTTCGATTCTTAACAATCTTTCCGCGATGAACGCAGAGAATTCGCTCTCGATGACCCAGGCCAACCTGCAGAAAACACTGACACAGCTTTCCACCGGCCTCCGCATCAACAGCGGCTCGGACGATGCCGCCGGCCTTTCGATCGCGAACGGCATGCAGGCAAATATCGCCGCCCTGACCCAGTCCAGCCAGAACGCCACGAACGGCGTGGGCACGCTGCAAACAGCGGATGGCGCCCTTTCCCAAGTGACCGCACTGCTGAACCGCGCCGTCACCCTGGCCACCGAAGCGTCCAACGGAAATCTCAGCTCCAATCAGTCGACGGCTCTCAACACGGAGTACACGTCCATTTCCGCAGAGATCGATCAGATCGGCAAAACGACGGACTTCAACGGCCAGAACGTCTTCAGCCTCGGCACGTTGAGCACCTTCATCAGCGATGGAATCACCAGCGGAGCCAATGCCACGATCAACACGTCGATCTCGGCTCTTTCCTCTGGTGGCCTCGGTATCGGCGCGGCAGCTGCCACGCCCAACGATCTCACCACGGCCTTGAATGCCCAGGCCTCGTTGACCGCGATCAGCGCCGCAATCGATAGCATTTCATCGCAGCGCGGCCAGATCGGCGCTTCCGTCAACCGGTTGACCTCCGCGAGCAACGTGATCACGAGCCAGGTGCAGAACCTGACCAGCGCTTCCAACGGCATCATGAATGCCGACGTCGCCAAGACAGTCGCGAACATGACGCAATACAACATCCTGCAGTCCACCGGCATGTCCGCTCTCCAGCAGGCCAATCAGTCACAGCAGTCCGTTCTGAAGCTCCTGCAGTAAGGACAAAGTGGAGGAGCATGGACTTAACCGTCCATGCTCCTCCATTGATCCAAGTTCGTGGTGCAAGGTTTGTGATTCAAGGTTTGTGAAGGAGTTATGCGTTTATGAGCTCTGTGTCGTCTCTGAATTCCCTGTTGTCTTCGAGTTCTGCATCCAGTGCGTCGTCGGTGAACCTCAGTTCCTTGCTTACGGCCGCCACCGGCGCCACCTCCACCGGCATCGATGTTACGGCTGCAGTAGACGCTGCCGTCTATGCAGCGCAAGCCCCGGAACGACAGTGGCAGGCGCAACAGGCCACCCTCCAGTCCCAGATAACGGCGCTCAACTCGATCCAAACAGCGACCTCTGCCGTGTCTTCAGACCTCGACCTGCTGAACGATCCGGTCGGCTCGCTGGCCAGCCGGACCGTGACGTCCAGCAATTCCGCCGCTGTTTCAGGGACCGCCAGCGGGGGCACCGCGGTCGGCACGCACACGATCACCGTCGCAAGCCTCGCGACCTCCGCATCCTGGTATTCGCCTGTTGTCGCAAGTTCGAGCGCTGCGCTTGGATCCTCGACGCTCACGATCACGCAGGGCAGTGGAACACAAACAAGCTTTGCGCTGGGCTCCTCGGCAAACAACACCCTGTCATCGCTGGTGAGTTCTATTAATGCCGCCAAGCTCGGCATCACCGCCAGTGTCGTGCAGGATGCCTCGGGCTCTCGTTTGGCGCTGGTCGGCAACAGTACGGGAACCGCAGCCAATTTCACAGTAAGCGATGGAAGTTCCACAACGCCGGCATGGTCCTCGGCAGACGTGGCGAATGCATCAACTTCGCTATCGGCCAGCACCTTCCAGGTAGGCGACGGCACATCGTCGGCAACCATCAACGTCGGCACCGGCAGTACGCTGGCCGATGTTGCCAATCAGATCAACGCACAAGGCCTGAGTTTGACCGCGAGCGTGGTCACCGACTCCTCGGGCTCCCATCTATCCGTGGCCTCGAACAACGGCGGAAATGTAACGGTTGGGGCCGACCCGGTTCTGACGTTCACGCAGGCGTCACAAGGGGCAAACGCATCCCTCAAGGTGGACGGTGTGCCCGTAAGCAGCGCCACCAACACCGTGACGGGTGCAATCCCCGGGATGAGCCTGAATCTAACGGGAGTTACCCCAAACGGTCCGGTCACCCTTGGTGTAGCGGCAGATACAAGCACCATCGATTCCGCTATTTCGAAGTTTGTGAACGACTTCAACTCGGCCATCACACAGGTAGCCAGCCAGTTCACATACAGCGTCACTGCCGGCTCCCAAGGCGCACTGGGCAGTGATGCTTCCGTACGTACATTGCAGGGTGTGCTGCTCGGCATCGGCGGGTACAGTGCGGCAAAGGGCGCGTCGACGAGCTCTTCAATCCCTGCGAACTCCACTCTGGCCAGCCTCGGCATCACGATGAACGACGATGGAACGATGAGCCTGAACACAAGTACATTGAACCAGGCAATCGCCAGTAACCCAGCAAGCGTTCAAAACTTCTTCCAGGGCAGTGCTCAAAACGGTTTCGCCGCCCAAGCGCAGGCACAACTGAAAAGCTTTACGGCGCCCTCGGTCGGTGCGCTCGCCGCCGATCAGAAGAGCCTCACGCGGCAGTACAACGACCTGCAAGCCAATGTGAACAACTACGAATCGGGTTACATCGCTTCGCAGAAGACCCTGTTCACGAGCATGTACAGCAAGGCGGAAATCGCATTGCAATCCCTGCCGACGACTCTGAAGCAACTGCAGGCAGAACTCAGCAATAACTCGGGAGGTTAATTGTGAATCATCGCGATGTTCTGGCCTACCAAATGGCCGCTGCCGATGGTGCAACGCACGCGGGCATGGTTGTACTTGTCTACGATGGACTTGCACGGGACCTAATCCAGGCGGCGCAGGCGGCTCGGCAGAACAATATCGAACGGCGCTGCATCGCCTCGGAACACGCCATGCTCCTCGTAGGCCACCTGGAACAATGGGTTGAACTCGTGGATGATTCACGGTTGGCTGCCGGGCTCCGGGACTTCTATGCGATGCTGCGCACTCGAATTTTGCAGGTGCAGGCTTCAGCAAAACCGGCAGACTTTGAAGATCTCGCTCAGCTGGTGTGCGATACGCGAGCCGCATGGCAGGCCAAGGAGCAAACTTCGCGAAATACCGAGCACCGAAAGGGTTCTGTGCATTTCATCACAGAAGAAGGGAGCCTGGGATCGAAACGAACGTCCATCTCTCCAGCCGCGCTCAGCTTTAGCGCGTGAGGAGATTTTGTGTCACCAGTTCGATAGAGGCTGCTGACGACCTCGCGTGTTGTGATTGCGCCGTAGGGTGGGTTGCTGCCGGGCAGTGCGTCGCATCGAAGATGCAGGAGGATCTATGAAATTACCGTGGATTATCGCCGCCGCTACCTTTGGGACCGTCGTATACCTTGTGCGCAAGGCACCGCCCTACCCCGCTGCCCACACGAGTACCGGTGTAGGGAAAGCCGCAGAAAATACCGAGGCCTGGGGCGCGAAAAAGAGGGTCGCCGGAACTGTTGCCGACGTGGCCGGCAAACTTGTGGAAGGCGCGGGCAAACTAACGGGAGATAAGGGAATAGAAGTGGAGGGTGTAGGCCTGAAAGCTGCCGGATCCGTGCTGGACACCGTTGGAAAGGCGGCAGGGGAGGTGGGCAAGGCACTTGGCAGGGCGGCCACTCCGGAACGCCCGTCGTAAGCCGAAAGTTTCACCCCACAGGGCGCCTGTAACCCCTCCCGCGATGAGAGAAGTTACAGGCGTTCCCAACGTGTTCAGGCCTGTGCGGCAGCGGCGTTTTCGCGAGCAGAGATCGTTGTAAGCAACTGATCTGCATGCTTTTCTTCATCGAGAGTTTTCTGCAGCACCGAGACATGCTCGGTGAGTCCAAGCGTGTTGGCCCAGTTGCGTGCCGAGCCATAGGAAGCGATCTCGTAATGCTCGATTTTCTGTGCGGTGGCGAGCAGACCCGCATCCCGTACCGGCCCTTCGCTCGATTCACGAATGATGTTTGCACCGGAACCGATCAGGGCTGTCGTGACGGGGTCCTTCTTGTCGTCCGAACTGCCTGTGTATTGCCCAAGCAGCTTTTCCAGCCGCTGTGCCTGGAGTTCGGTCTCCTGCCGGTGTGATTGGAACGCCTGCTTCAGCTGTGTATCCTGCGTGTTCTCGATCATGGTTTCCAGACCCTTTACGATCTGCTTCTCGGTTGAGAGCAGGTACTGCAACTGGCCGGTGTACAGGGAGCGAAGATCGTCGTAGTCGTTCGGTGTGATGAAGCCCATGTCTTTTTCCTCTGGCGCTTGTTGTTTGGGCGGTCGTTGCGGCCGCACGTTGGTCGAAATTGAAGGTGCCCTTTTCGCAAACGGTGCCCTTCAACTACTGTCGATGCTCGGGGTTGGTTGTGTGAGGCTTCTTGCCCAACTCCTGCCAATGTTCTTCAGGCATATGCACACCGTAATGCCGGGCGGCTGCCTGAATGTTCACGAAAGCCTGCTCACGCTCCTCGTCGCTGACACCCTTCACCTGATCGAATCGGGCGAGGGCATTTCGCACATGAGATGCATCCGTAAGAGGCTCTTTACGTTCTTTAGAGAATGCGTACACCGACGCGGGCAATTCCTTTCGCTCCGCCCCCGAAAGTACGCCACGTTCGTCATGAGGCTTCCATGTCGATTTCATTCGGCATCTCCCTATGAGTCTTCTCTCTTGATGCTGTTGGGCCAACACGGTGTTGCACTGCTGTACGCGGTCGGGTCTACAGCGGCATCCGTCCGCCCGTTGCGCCAAATACCTCGCCTGAAACGTAGCTTGCGTCATCGGAAGCCAGAAAAACGTACAGAGTCGCTTGCTCGACAGGCTGCGCCGGCCGCTCGAAGACGGTGTTCGAACCGAATTTAGAGACCTTTTCCGGTTTCATCGTTGACGGGATGAACGGGGTCCATACCGGACCGGGAGCAACACCGTTGACGCGAATCCCTCTCTTCATGCACAGCTTGGAAAAGCTGCTGGTCAAGCTCGCCAGGGCCGCTTTGGTGGCGGCATAGGCGGGCAATTCCGCATCCGGCATATAGGATTCGATGGAGCAGGTATTCAGCACAACGCCGCCCGGTTTCATCACCGAGAGCGCCGCCTGGGTAAGAAAGAACGGGGCATAGACGTTGGTGCGGAAGTGCGCATCCCATTCCGCCTCGGGGATGTCTTCGAGGGCATCGTAGGTGCGTTGAAAAGCAGCGTTGTTCACCAGAATGTCGACATGACCGAAGGCATCGAACGCCGTTTTGATCAATTCGTCACAAAATTCCTTTGAGCGTATGTCGCCGGGGTGCGCCAGGGCTTGACGGCCAGCGGCTTCGACCAGTTTTACGGTCTCGTCCGCATCTTTCTGCTCCTCGGGAAGGCAGGTAAAGGCGATGTCGGCACCTTCCTTCGCAAAGCAAACGGCGATCGCTCGACCTATGCCACTATCTGCGCCGGTGATCAGGGCAACGCGGCCCGTCAGCTTGCCGCTGCCCTGGTAGCTGTGCACGCCGTGGTCCGCCTTGGGTTGGAGGCGATCCTCATCTCCGGGCGCACTTTGTTGCTGCTCGGGAAACGGGGGTTTGGGAAAACTGGTGCGCGGGTCCTTCAAGGACGGCGCTGGAGTTTGTGTGACCACTCGGTACCTCACCGTGATGAGTTGGTGTGAAGCTCTTGTCGTGCGAATCGATTCCCGCCCGTTGCAGCGTGGCCGTGGTGACCGCGACCGTGTCGACCGCGACTGAGGAAAAGAGGGAGCCTCGCTGCTGGAGTAAGAGTGAAGCGGAGGCCCGGCGAGGTGCTTGGCAAAACGGAGACCCTGCCCCGAAACGGGGTGAAACGCGCCGCTGTAAATCATTAGTTTTGACGATCCAACCCGGCTTGCGATGGTATGAATACGATGGTCTGTTCACTCGCCAACCCACGCGGAACGCCCATCTGTACTCCCCCTGGCGAATGTTCAAAGCCATGCCGATCCTGTTTTCGGGGCAGTCCGCTACCCTTGTGCGCCATACCCCGTTCGGGCATGAGCGACTAGACTTCGAAAAGATGGGGGAGCCGTTTCAATTCGCGCATCGGGCGGCTTTTGAAGCCGTGCACGCCGAGGCAATCCTGCGCGAGGTGCCGGCGCGCGCCGGTGTATTTGCCCTGCGCGGCGAACACGCGACGGATCAACCGTACCTGTTGCGGGCAGCGGATCTGCGGCGGCGGTTGCGCCGATTGCTGGCACCGCCGGAAGTTCTGGATGCCGAAGGCCGGCCCGTGTTGTCCAGGCGGTTGAACCTGCGGGAGCGGGTGCGCTCCATTGAATGGACCGAAACGGGCTCGGAGTTTGAGTCGGTGCTGCTGTTGTACCGTGCGCTGGGAGCAAGCTTCGGGGAGGCCGACGCGCGAAAGCGGATGCGGCTGTTTCCACCGTATTTTCTGCGCATCTCCATGCAACACGAGCATCCCCGGGTGATGGTGACCGGCAAACTGAGTGAGCGGTCGCTGGCGGAAAGCTTTGGGCCGTTTGCGACGCGGGCCGCGGCCGAACGCATGGCGGAAGCGGTCGGCGAGCTGTTCAAATTGCGGCGCTGCCATGAGGATCTGGAGGTGCATCCGGAGCATCCGGGCTGCGCGTATGGCGAGATGAACCGCTGCCTGTCGCCGTGCAAGCTGGCGTGCTCGGCGGAGGCATACCAAGCGGAAGCGCAGGCGGTTTTTGCCTATCTGCGCTCCCGTGGCGCGTCGGTGATGGACGAGATTGCGGCCAAACGCGAAGCGGCGAGTGAGGCCATGGATTTCGAAGGCGCGGCGGCGCTGCATCGGCAGTGGGAAAAGGCGCGGGCCGTGTTTCAATCGGCCGACCCCATCGTGCAAGCGGCGACCGAGGTGCGAGCGCTGGTGGTGCAGGAGGCGGCGTCACTTCCCGGTGCGGAGAGTGGGCCGGAGGCGGCAATTTTCCTCCTGGAAAATGGGAGAATCACCGGGCCGGTGCGGCTTTCGACGCTGGGTGTGCGCGCGGTGCGGGAGCAGACGGCCGTGGGATCGAGCCTGTTTGCGCAGCCGTTGATGCTGAGTGCGGTGCCGGAGGCGGGGCCCTCGGGATTGTTCGCGGCCAGTGCCGGTGGCGGTGCCAGTGCCGATGTCGATGCCAGTGCCAGTGCCGGTGCGAACTCCGACACCCGGGCCGGGGCGGATCCAGGCAGCGCGGCGGGAAGCCCGGAAGACCGTGCGCGGCATGTGATCGAACGCTTGCGGGAACGGGCTCGCGACGAGGGAGACCCCGATCCCGCAGAGCGTGGCGATGCTCTGGCGCTGTTCAAACGCTGGTACTACCGGCCGGAGAAGAGCCGTGCAGGTGAGGTGTTGCTGCCCAACGAGGACGGGGCCTGGCCGCTGCGGCGGCTGCTGAATGCGTCGGCCAGGGTGGTGCTGGGGCCGCCGGCGGCGTTGCCGGCGGTGGATCGCGAAGCGGCGGGGTCGGCCGCAGTGCAACAGGAGGCAAAGACCCGCGTGCTGCACCCGGGGCGCGAG
>CAXTBI010000017.1:44044-53575 GCA_964242195.1 uncultured Acidobacteriaceae bacterium | reverse complement strand
GGCTTCGGCGGAGACGGCGGCGGTGGGGGCGGAGGCAATGACGATGGCGGCTTCAGCGGTGGTTTTGGCGGCGGGTCTGAAGGCGGCGGCGCCAGCGGCAACTGGTGAGCGCGGAAGCACGGCGGTCCGTGGTTCGGCAGGGCCGTTTCCGCGAGCAGGGAACGGGGCACGGCCCAGGGAACGGTAAGCTGCATAGAGAGGCATAAGGGGAAAGCATGAAGGGATCGCGGGTAGGACTTGTTGTTTTGGTACTGGTGGTGGTAGTCGCCCTGCTGGGATTTGGCGGCTACGTTTCGACAAAGAATCATCTGGTGAGCCTGAATGAGGATGTGAACCAGTCGTACTCGCAGGTGGACATCATGCAGCAGCGGCGGCTGGATTTGATTCCGAACCTGGTGGCCAGCGTGAAAGGCTATGTGAAGGAAGAGCAGACGGTGCTGACCAATATCGCGAATGCACGGGCCGGGGTGATTGCGGCCTCCGGCGACCGGGCGAGTTCGATCGATGCCAACCGCCGTTTGGATGTGGCGCTGTACCCACTGCAGCGGCTGCAGGAGCAATACCCCGATCTGAAGGGAAATCAGCAGTTCATGCGGTTGGAGGATGAGCTGGCCGGGACGGAGAACCGGATTGCGGTGGCACGGAACCGCTACAACCTGACGCTGCGCTCCTACAATGTGTATGTTCAGCAGTTTCCAAATTCCGTTTGGGCGGGAATGGCGGGCTTTCACTCCAAGGATGATCAGTATTTCAAGGGCAATCCGGCCAATGCGAATGCGCCCACCGTGGATTTCAACCAGTAGGTTCGGGGAGTCGGGATTCCCAAGCCGGGGTTCCCAAGCAGCGGGGAAGGGTGTGCGGCGAGCATGGGGGGTACCGCCAAAAATTCGACGAGTGCCTCTTCCCTGCTGGGGTTACGGGTAGTGGATAGAGAAGGCCGTTCCTGGGGAAAGGTGGAGGAGCTGGCGGTGGATGTGGCCCAGGATGCGGCTCACATTTCATCGCTGATCCTGCACCGGCGCGGGGGGGAGCGGACCTCCGTACCCGTGCACGGGATGAATGTGCCACATCGCGCGGGTCACGCGTTGCGCACGACGGTGATGCCCCATCCGCTGGGTGAAATGGAAGACGCGCTGCTGTTGGAACGCGACCTGCTGGATCAGCAGATTATCGACGTGGACGGCCGCAAGGTGGTGCGGGTCAACGATGTGAACCTGACCTGGGAGTTCGGCCTGGACGAACAGCATGCCGTGGGGCTGCGCATCGACGAGGTGGAGATCGGGTTTCGCGGCGCGGTGCGACGTTTGCTGCATGGGCTTCCAAGCGCCGTGGTCGGTTTGTCGGAACATGTGAGCCAGCACGCGATTCCGTGGAGTTGCGTGGATTTGATTGAGCGCGATCCGGGCCGGCGCGTGCGCTTGAAAATCGGCCAGGAGCGCCTGGCCAAGCTGCACCCTTCCGACATCGCGGAAATTTTGGAGGAACTGGCGCCCGCGGAGCGCGAGGCAATTTTTACCAGTCTGGACGAGGAGACGGCAGCGGAAACGCTGGAAGAAATCGAGCCCCGGTTGCAAAAAGAGTTGTTGGAAGGGATCGGTTCGGAACGGGCTGCCGACATCCTGGAGGAGATGGATCCGGGCGCGGCGGCGGATGCCCTGGCGGAGCTTTCCGACAAGCATGCAGACCGGATTTTGGAGGAGATGGGCGCGGAGGAGCGTCACGACGTAGAGGAATTGCTGGAGTTTTCGGCGGATTCCGCTGCCGGGCGCATGACCACCGACTATTTCTGCTTGCCGGTGCATGCCACGGTGGCCGATGCGATTGCGGAACTTCGGGTCTTTGCCGGCGATCCGGACAACGTGACGGAGGTGTATTTGCTGGACCCCCAGGACCATCTTGCCGGCGTGGTTCCGATGGTGCGGCTGCTGCTGGCCAGACCCGAGGAACCGGTGCTGGCGCTGGCACCGGAAGGACGGCGTGTGACGTGCTCGCTCGATGCGGATGAGAGCGAGGTTGCGGAGTTGTTCGACAAGTACAACCTGCGGTCGCTGCCGGTGCTGGACTTGACGGGACGGGTAGCGGGCGTGATCCATGCAGAGCAGGTGATCGCCGGACTGCGGGAGTCGTGAGTTGGCGATACCGGGTTCCGGTCCCCAGCGGCCGCTGAAAATTTTGTATGCCGCCGGACTCTCGCCGAACGACTCGGCGCAGTACCGGCTTTGGGCGCTGGAGCGCCTGGGCCACATCGTGGTTCCGCTCAATGCGTACACGTATGAGCCGAAGCAGCCCCTGCTGCGCAAGGTGTTGCACCGCGTGCAGGCCGGGCCGTGGGTCGAAGGGCTGAACCGGGAAGTATTGCGAATGGCCAGGCAGGAGCGACCGGACGTTTTCTGGGCGGATAAATTGTTGGCCTTGCGCCCGGCTACCCTGCGAACCCTGCGCGCCCTGGGCATCCGCACGGTAAGTTACATGATCGACAACGCATTTGGGCCGCGGCGGGATCCTGGATGGCGGCTCTATGCGCAGTGCATCCCGGAGTTCGATCTGCATGCAACGCAGCGGGACGCGAATGTGTTGGATTACCGCGCACGGGGAGCACGCGATGTTCTGAAAATTCAGACCGGATTTGAGCCTACCGTGCATTTTCCGCCAGCGGGGGAATGGGACGATCGCCGGCGGGACCGGGGCGTGTCGTTCATCGGGACGCCGTATGACCAGCGCGGGGAGTTTCTTACCCGATTGTGGCGGGAGTTTCAGGCACCGGTGGTGGTTTCCGGCGCCGATTGGCTTTGGCGCAAGGCGTTGTCGCCCGAGGTGGCCGCTGCCGTGTTCACGGGGGGAGAGTTATACGGGGCCGGGTATCGGGAGGCGATCTGGCGGTCGCGGATCAACCTCAGCTTCCTGACCCATTCCAACCAGGACGAATTCGCGCACAAGAGCTTTGAAATCGCGGGTTGCGGGGCATTTCTGTTGGCGGAACGCTCCCCGGGGCATACCGAACGTTTCGTTGAGGATGAGGAAGCCGTTTTCTTTTCGGACCTGGAGGAATGTGCGGCGAAGATACGGCGCTATCTGCCGGATGAAGCCGCACGGGCCAGGATTGCGGCAGCGGGACAGGTGCGGGCGGTCCGCAGCCGATACAGCAATGACGCGCAGATGGAACTTATTTTGTCCCGTCTTTGGGAACCGGGTGCACCCAACGTGGTGGAGCGCCGCTGACACGTTCCGCTGACCTCCAGACGGCGCTCACAGGTTAGTCTTAGGGGACGTGTGAGGGCCGAGGGTGAAGTCAACACGAAGGGCCGCAAGGTGAGGGCTCGTGCCGGGGGCACATGGACCGGAGCCAGGCCCGCCCGGGTTCCGGTGGCCCAATCTGGGTTGTGATCTGCGCGTGGTGGTGACGATGTGATGCAGTGGAAGCGTTGGCGCAACAGCATAGTTTTGATTTTTGCCGTGCTGGGGCCCGGCTTCATCACCGCCAACGTCGACAACGACGCCGGCGGCATTTACACCTATGCGACGGCGGGCGCGCAGTTCGGCTACGGCCTGCTGTGGACCATGATCCCGATGGCGATCATGCTCACATTTGCGCAGGAAATTTCCGCGCGCATGGGTGTGACGACCGGCAAGGGACTCAGCGAGTTGATTCGCGAGGAGTTCGGGTTGCGGACGACGGCGATCCTGATGTTCGGGTTGGTGGTTTGCAATCTGTGCGACGTGACCGCGGAATTTGCGGGTGTGGCCAGCAGTACGCAGCTGTTTGGGTTGAGCAAGTTCCTTACCGTGCCCGCGGCGGCGGCGCTGGTCTGGTCGCTGGTGGTGTTTGGGGATTACAAGACGCTCGAAAAGATCTTCGTTTTCCTGTCGTTCCTGTATGTCGCCTACATCGTAACGGCGGCGCTGGCGCACCCGAACTGGAGCTCCGCGGTGCGGGCGACGCTGCGCTTGCCGCATGTGTCCGATCTGCGGAGTTCCAGCTACCTGTTTCTTTCAGTCGGCATGATCGGCGCGACGGTGGCGCCGTGGCAGCAGTTTTATCTGCAGGCTTCGGTGGTGGACAAGGGAACGGGTAAAGGCGAGCTGCGGTTTGCGCAGGCCGATGCGATTATCGGGTCGTTGTTTTCCGTTGTGGTGGCGGCGTTTATCGTGATCGCGTGCGCGGCGACCCTGTTTGTGAGCGGGCACCACGAGATTGCGAATGCGGCGGATGCGGCGGCCTCCTTGCGGCCGCTGGGCGGGGACTATGCCTACCTGCTGTTTGCGTTTGGCTTGTTGAATGCCTCGCTGTTTGCGGCATCGATCCTGCCGTTGTCGACGGCATACACGGTGTGCGAGGCGCTGGGGTTTGAGTCCGGGCTGACCAAGAAATTTCGCGATGCACCGGCGTTTTATTGGCTGTATACGGGGCTGATTGTGATCGGGGCGGCCATTATCCTGATGCCCGGCGTGCCGCTGGTGCGCATCGCCGTGCTGTCGCAGGTGCTGAACGGTCTCTTGCTGCCGTTTGTGCTGGTGTTCATGCTGATCCTGGTGAACCGCCGAAGCCTGATGGGCACCCTGGTGAATGGGCGGACGTACAACATCGTGGCATGGTCGCTGACGGGAATGACGATCGTGTTAACGCTGGTTTTGCTGGTTGGGCAGGTGGTGGGGAGTTAGGGTGATTCTGGCTGCGGGCGAGACAACGGGCCGCATGCTGTTGAAATTGTCGATTATCACTAAGATGATCAATTGGGAGAACACATGTCCATACCTCGACCGGATACTGGATGGGACGTCAAGGGCGTTACCACGCACCCTGGGGCAGTGCCTCGCGAGGAGTTTCTGGTGCCCATGGAATTGACTGTGAACGGCCTTTCTCTGCAGTTGCGTGTACCGGCAACGCGGATGCACGAGATCGTGAACGAACGGCGCGGAGTCAGTCCAGACACCGCCATGCGCCTTGCCCGGTATTTCGGTACAACGGCTGCGTTCTGGTTGAATCTGCAGGTTCAGTACGACGACTCGAAGGCGAAAGTCGAATGGGCGTCGACGATCGAGCGAGAGGTCGAACCGCGGACTGTGACGGCAGCCTAGGCCCGGGCACCGTGAGGGCTCGCTACAGCAGTTTGCCTTCGGCGAGATCGCGGATGAGCGTGAGGTCGGCGGCGAGGAAGTCGAATGCGGGGAGGTCCGGCAGGGGGGACCAGCGCATGTCGAGGAAGATGCGGTTTTCGAGATCGCCTTCGAAGCTGTCCACGACGAAGAATTGAATTTCTATGGTGGACCCGTTGCGGTAGCTGTGCCGGACGAGGGCGAGGCGGCGGCCGATGGTGGCCACGATGCCGAGTTCTTCGTTGAGTTCACGCGCCAGGGCGACTTCGGCTGTTTCACCCTGCTCGACCTTGCCGCCGGGAAATTCCCATTTGCTGCCCATGGGCTGATCGGGGCGGCGCTGGCAGACGAGGACCTCGCGGGTGTGGCCTTCGCCGCGCAGGATAAGCGCCGCAACGACATGACGAAGCGGCTTGGCCATGGCCGGGTGCGAGGCGTCGTTCAATTTGCGTATGGGCTGCTTCACCGTCCTGCCCAGTGTATGACGGGGAGGGTTCGTCCGGCAGCGGCCCCTGGGTTGCTGGGTTGCTACGTTGCCGGCGCGACGGAGGCGGGCCAGAAGACCGGCCAGCCGTCCGCTGCGGCGCGGGCGAGCAGGGCCGGCGAGGGATTGACCGGGAAGGCGCGCCGCCCCAGGGCGAGCATGGCGGCGTCGTGGACCGAGTTGCCGAAAACCGCGTCGGGGGCGGTGACCCCGGCACGGTGGAGGGCGGTGACTTTGCCCTCGTCGGTCGGGACATCGATCAGACGATCGGTGACGATGCCGTTTTCGGAGGCCACACGAGCGGCGAGGACGCGTTCGGGCGAGAGGTCGAACTGCCGGACGCCTTCTTCGATGACCCAGCCGTTCGTGGAACTTACGGCCCAGATTTCGGTTCCGCTGCGTTGGAGATCGGCAACCAGATCCCGAAGTTCGGGGAAGATATTGCGCTCGATGCGTTCGCGAAAGAATGTGGCGGCGGCTTCGCGCAGGGTGTCTACGGCGAGACCGGCGTAGCAACGCACCATGTCGCCGCAGATTGCCAGTTCCGTGACTTCGCCGCGGTTGTAGCGGTCGTACCGGTTGTTGAGCCAGTCGGACTTTTCGGGACCGAGGATGCCGTTTTCGATGGTCCACAGCATAAAGGAAGAGCCTGCGTCGCCGGACCAGAGTGTGCCGTCGCAATCGAAGACGGCGATCTTCGGGGAGAGCGCGTGGACGGCGGCGTGGAACTCGGCGGTCGAGAGAACTTGGGCAGGTGTAGTGATCTGGGACACGAAAAGCTCCATGGCGGTCGAAAGTAGTAGAACAGTTCCGCCCCGGTCTCGCCAAAGGGCTCCTGTATGCACCCGCGGGCGGTTACCCTGAAGATGACCTGCCTATGAGCCTGTTTCTAGCCATCGGATCGCCGGCCACGGAGCTTTCCCGGGGAGAGATCCGGACGCATTTGCACCGGGCGCTGAGCGCGTTGGGCCCGCGCCGCAAGGTGCTGGCCGTACCGCCGGACTTTACGCGCGTCCACTCGCGGGCAGGGCAGCTTACGGAATTTGCCTGGGAGTTTTACGGCGAGCGGCTTACCGATGTGCTGCCGGCGCTGGGAACACATTCCGCGATGACCGATGCGCAGATCGGGAAAATGTTCGGCAAAATCCCGCGTGAGTTGTTTCGGGTGCACAATTGGCGGGAGGACGTCGTGACGCTGGGCGAAGTGCCGGGTGCGTTTGTGGAGGTGGTCTCGGAGGGCAAGCTGAGCTATCCGTGGCCGGCGCAGGTGAACAAGCTGCTGCTGCACGGTGGATACGATCTGATTCTGAGCCTGGGGCAGGTTGTGCCGCACGAGGTGGTCGGCATGGCCAATGGGGCGAAGAACATCTTTATCGGCACCGGCGGCGCGCTGGGGATTCACCGATCGCATTTTCTGGGTGCGGTCTATGGCATGGAACGCATGATGGGACGGGTGGATACGCCGGTGCGCCGGGTGCTGCGCTTTGCGAGCGATCACTTTGCGCAGGACCTGCCGGTTGCCTATGTGCAAACAGTGGTCGCAAAGAACGCCGCCGGTGATCTGGTAGTGCGCGGGCTGTATGTCAGTGACGACGATCAGGCTTTTGAGCAGGCAGCGGCCCTGAGTTTGCAGTGCAACTTCGAGGTTCTGGACCGCGAAATAGAAAAGGCAGTGGTGTTTCTGGATCCGGGCGAGTTCCGGTCGACCTGGCTGGGGAACAAAAGCGTGTACCGGACGCGCATGGCGCTGGCGGATGGAGCGGAGTTGATCGTGCTGGCGCCGGGGGTGCATACGTTTGGCGAGGACAAGGCGATCGACACCCTGATTCGGCGATTTGGGTACGGCGGCACACCGGCGGCGCTGCGGGCGGCGGAAAACGATCCGGACCTGGCGAAGAACCTGAGCGCGGCGGCGCATCTGATCCACGGATCGAGCGAGGGCCGGTTTACGATTCGATACTGCCCGGGACACCTGACCAGGGAAGAGATTGAGGGCGTGCACTACCAATACGGCGACCTGGCGAAGTACATGGCTAGGTACGATCCTTCCGTGCTGAAGGACGGTTGGAACACCGTCGACGGCGAGGAAGTTTTTTTTGTGTCGAACCCGGGGCTTGGGCTTTGGGCAAATAGGAGGCGTTTGGATGGCTGAGGGCAAGAATGTTCTGGCAATTGTGCTGATGGGTGTAAGCGGATCGGGCAAAACGACGATCGGAACGGCCCTGGCGAAGAAGCTTTGTGCGACCTTCGCGGATGCGGACGACTACCACACGGCGGCGAACAAGGCGAAGATGGCGGCCGGGCATCCGTTGGACGACGAGGACCGTGCGCCCTGGCTGAAGATCCTGAACGGTGTCTTGCTGGGTTGGGTGACGGAGGGGAAACAAGGAGTTTTGGCTTGTTCGGCGCTGAAGGCGGAGTACAGGCAAACCTTGGGGGCGGGCATCGCGGACGGCAAGATAGGGTTCGTCTGGCTGGATGGATCCAAGGAGTTGATTGCAAGCAGGTTGGCGGCTCGTGAGAACCATTACATGCACCTGAATATGCTGGAAAGTCAGCTTGCGACGCTGGAGCCCCCGGCGGATGCGTTGCGGGTGGTAAACGACCGCACCCCGGACGAGGTGGCTGGAGAGATTGCCACCAAACTGGGGCTCTAAGCTTTCGGCGTTGCGCCAGATGCGCATTCGGATGCGCGGACCAGATGTGCGGCAGGGTGGTATGGGTGCGTGTTATCCAGGGGCTGCCCTGGGATTGAGAGAGAGAAAGGACCGACGAACACGCGAGCGAAGAAGGGGCTGCTCCAGAAAGGTGAAGGAGAGCCAGGCGGCCGCGGCAGAAATCGGAAACGCGACCAGCAAGCGCACCAGCAGGTACGTGGAGCCGCCGGGCGCATGGGCGACGGCCTGGCCGATCCGGTCGAAAAGTGGCTCCAGCAGGATGTGCAGGATGTAAAAGCCATAGCTGATGCGGCCGAGCCAGCGCAGGGGAGCAAGGCTGAGGGCGGATTGCCAGGCACCGGGCTGCAGGGCCAAAAGGAGCAGAGCGGCGGAGGCGATCTCGATGGCGGGCAGCGAAAGGATGAACTGGGGCGGGCTGGCGAGCAGCAGGTTGCCGCAGTGCAGGCCCACCGCGGCGAAAAGGGCCGCGCTGCCCAGTAAAGCCGGGGGAGCCCAGCGACGGGCGACATGGGCCAGGTGAGCGGGATCGAACAAAGAGAGGGCGCTGCCGAGGGCTAGACCGCCTGCGCGTGTAAGCAGAAAGGGCGACCAGATTGCGCTGATTTCCGGCGTTTGCGCGTGAGGCCAGAACGCCTGAAGCCAGAACGCGTGAGGCCAGAAAACGGCCGCGCGAAAACAGCAGGAAAGCAGAAAGGTTCCCGCGCACAGAAGAAGGCAGCGGCGGCGGGTACGCGCGGCGAGCAGAAGCGCCGGCCAGACCAGGTAAAACTGCGCTTCCACGGCAACGGTCCACAGGTGGTGCAACGGCAGCGGTGCCGGGTAGCGCATGGCTACAGATAGAAGTGGTGGAATGTTTTGCGCGAACAAGGCATAGACGAGAAACGGCTGCATATTTACAGTCGACCCCACCGATTCACCCCAGAGCAGGGCGGCAATTCCGGCGATCAGCAGGGCACCACCGTAGAGCGGAAGGATGCGCCAGGCACGCCGCTGGAAATAGCCGCCGAGGGTACGATTTTGTTGCAGATCCTCCCAGAGCAGGCCGGTGATGAGGAAGCCGGAAAGTGCGAAGAAGAGTTCCACGCCGATCCATCCGGCCTGTGTGACGAAACCGCCAAGCCGGAGCAGGGGATTGCCGGAGCGAAGGCCCCCGCCGTAGTGGAAGACATAGACCGCCAGCACAGCAAGCCCTCGGAGGCCATCGAGCGCGCCCACGCGATGGAGACTGCGGGGAGCGCTGCCGTAGCTAGCCTGGCTCGGGTTGGCTTGGCTCGG
>CAXTBI010000017.1:0-43944 GCA_964242195.1 uncultured Acidobacteriaceae bacterium | reverse complement strand
GGAGACTGCGGGGAGCGCTGCCGTAGCTAGCCTGGCTCGGGTTGGCTTGGCTCGGGTTGGCTTGGCTCGGGTTGGCTTGGCTCGGTTTGAGAGGAGCGGTGGGATGGGTCACGGTTGAACCGATCGACGACCTCCGGGAGTCACACGGGAGCCCCGGAGGATGCGTGAGGGGCTCCCCTGCTGGCTGGTCTACTGCTTGGTCATGGTGCTTGGCACACCGTTGTCGGGACCGCACGCACCGGTGAGTTGCCAGGAGGTGACGGTGAGGGCCGTGGCGTCTGGGGAGAAGGTGCCGGAGGCCGTGACGCTGTTGCCTGTCGTGTTGTCGGCGTAGGTCATGGTGAAGCTGCCACCGGTAACCTGCGTGTTTGAAACCTGGACCGGGCTGGTGAAGCAGGGGTTTCGACCGAAGCTCCCGTTGCCGTTCAGGGTGAAGTTGCCGGTGGTGTCGGAGAGATCGGACTGCTGCAGCTGCGCGGTGACGTTGATGACCGGGCCGTCGGCGTCGGAAAAGGTGCCGGCATAGGTGCCGTTGATGGGGGTGTAGGCCTGGGCTGTGGCGGTCGCCGGTTTGGCGAAGGCGCAGGTGCCGCCGGTCACGTTGTAGGTCGCGTTCGTCAACGACTTGCCGTCGGCAGCAAGGGTGCCGGTGATGGCGAGGGTGCCGCCGGCAACCGGTCCGGTGAGGGTGACCGCACCTTTGGCCGTTGCAGAACCCGAGACCTCAATGGCGGCACCGGGTTTTAGGCAGGAAGACGCTGCCCCTGCGTGCAGGATGCCGGAGAGAGCGTCCGCTTTGCCGGAAAGCTCGCCGGCGAGGGAGGAAAGGTGTGCCGCGGGCGCCGCCGATGAGCTGAACTGCCAGTTGCCGGTGGCCACCGCAGGAAGGGCCGATTCGGGCGCGGTGACATTGGTGACGGCACAGCCGCTGAGCAGGGGAACGAGGGTGGCAAGTGAGGCGTGCAGAACGGTGCGGACTGTTTTGGATGGGAAAGGCGACGGCATGGGGCGCAGCGAACGTGGGTGCGACATGGGGTGCTCCGAAGGGCTGGGGGCCGAACAAAAGGTCCAGAAAGCCGGGATGCCCCAAGTTGAGGGACCGGAGCTTTCTGTTGGAGCGAGTGTTCCAAACCGGGGTAGGGTCAGTCACTCACCCGGACGGGGGAGGATTCTGAGGGCCGAACGCAACCCCCGGCGATCCTGAGCATCATATTGGTTGACAGTAACTCACTCACATGCGACATTGAGTGAGTCAAGCGAGTTGAGCAGCGGAGAGCTGCAGAGGCAAAGGGCGAGGAGCTAAGCAATGGCGAAGATTATTGGAATCGATCTCGGCACGACCAACAGCTGCGTTGCAGTGATGGAAGGTGGCGAAGCGAAGGTGATCCCGAACGAAGAGGGTGGCCGCACGACCCCATCGATCGTGGCTTTCACCAAGAACGGTGAGCGTCTGGTGGGCCAGGTGGCCAAGCGCCAGGCCATAACAAACCCGGAAAACACGATTTATTCGGTGAAGCGCTTCATGGGTCGTCGCCCGAACGAGGTGAACGATGAAATGAAGATGGTGCCGTACAAGGTCGTTTCCCATGGCGACAACGTTGCCATCGTGGCGCAGGGCAAGGAGTACACGGCGCCTGAAATTTCAGCGATGATCCTGCAGAAGTTGAAGAAGGCAGCGGAGGATTACCTTGGCCAGAGCGTGACCGAGGCGGTGATCACGGTTCCGGCGTACTTCAACGACGCGCAGCGGCAGGCAACCAAGGATGCGGGCAAGATTGCCGGCCTGGATGTGAAGCGGATCGTGAACGAACCGACGGCGGCGGCCCTGGCGTACGGCCTGGACAAGGGCAAGGACGAGACGATCGCGGTGTACGATTTCGGCGGCGGCACGTTCGATGTGTCGATCCTGGAGGTTGGCGACGGTGTGATCGAGGTGAAGTCGACCAACGGGGACACACACCTGGGCGGCGACAATCTCGACCAGCGCATTGTGGAATGGCTGATCAAGGAATTCAAGGATGAGTCGGGTCTGGATCTGACTTCGAAGGGCAACGAAATGGCGTTACAGCGGTTGAAGGATGCCGCCGAGCGCGCCAAGATCGAGCTTTCGACAGCGCAGGAGACGGAGATCAACCTGCCATTTATCACGGCGGATGCCTCCGGGCCGAAGCACCTGGTGCGTACACTTTCCCGCGCCAAGCTGGAGTCGCTGGTCGACGATCTGCTGCAGAAGTCGGTGGGGCCGTGCAAGCAGGCGCTCAAGGATGCGGGGATCGATCCATCCAAGATCGACGAGGTCGTGCTGGTGGGCGGACAGACCCGTATGCCGGCAATTCAGGCCCTGGTAAAGAACCTGTTCGGCAAGGAGCCGCACAAGGGTGTGAACCCGGATGAGGTGGTCGCGATCGGTGCGGCGGTGCAGGCGGGTGTGCTTTCGGGCGATGTCAAGGACCTGCTTCTGCTCGACGTGACGCCGCTGACCCTGGCCATCGAGACCATGGGCTCGGTAGCGACGCCGATGATTCCGCGGAATACGACCATACCGACGAAGAAGACGGAGACGTTTTCAACGGCGGCGGACAACCAGACCGAGGTCGAGGTGCATGTGACCCAGGGCGAGCGGCCGATGGCGAGCCAGAACCGTACGCTGGGCAAATTCAAGCTGGGCGGCATTATGCCGGCTCCGCGGGGTGTGCCCCAGATCCAGGTGACGTTCGATATCGACGCGAACGGCATCCTGAACGTGACGGCGAAGGATAACGCCACGGGTAAGGACGCCAAGATCACGATTACGAGCTCGTCCGGTCTGAGCAAGGACGAGGTCGAGCGGATGGCCAAGGAAGCCGAGGCGCATGCGTCCGAGGACAAGGAAGCCAAGGACAAGATCGAGGCACGCAACGGTCTTGATTCCATGGTCTACAACATGGAAAAGATGATGAAGGATGGGGGCGAGAAACTGCAGGGCGCGGACAAGAGCGATGTCGAGTCGGCCCTGGCGGATGCCAAGAGCACCCTGACGGGCGACCCGAGCGCGACCGAGTTGAACGCGGCGCGGGAGCGGTTGACGACGGCCAGCCACAAGCTGGCGGAGACGATGTACGCGGCCAATGCAGGTGGTGCGGGTATGCCCCCGAACGATGGCGCGGCGGCAAGCTCCGAGACAGCAGACCAGGCGCACAGTGCGCAGAGCACGAAGGACGAAGGTGTGATCGACGCGGAATATGTCGACACGGCAAAATAAGCCGGACGTCCAGGGGCGGTAAGGAGCGGGAGGGAGAGACCTCGGTCTCTCCCTTTTCGCAGCGTCTGTTCCCCAGCAAACGGGTCTTTACGTCTGATTACCAGCGAAACGGGTCTTTACGTCTGATTACCAGCAAACGGGTCTCTACGTCTGATTACCCGCAAAACGGGTCTTTACGTCTGATTACCCGCAAAACGGGTCTTTACATCCAGGGATCGCCGGGAAGCGTTCCTTAAATGAGCCACATGGAGGGGAGCACAAGCATGAGAAAGCAGAATCTGAAGCATGGAACCGATCAGGCCTGGCCGCAGGCCGTCTCCTTCAACCTGGGTGTCGGTGGAATGGGTGCTGCCGAGATGCTTTGGCGGTGCGAAGGGAGGCGCGGCGGTCGAGTTTACACCTCCGGGCTGTTCACGACCGAGGAGCAGGCACAGCAGTTTGCGCAGCAACTCCAGAAGAACGAGCCCGATCAGGCCTTCAATGTGGAGCGTATCAAGGCGAGCACGGTCTGGAATTAGTTTGAGCGGGAAAGGCCGTGGATCCAGCAAAAGAGGTTAGTGCGCTTGGCACTAACCCCTTTGTGTTTGAAGCGGTGGGGTTCAGCGGCCCAGCGCTTCCAGGTACTTCTCGACTTCGAGCGCGGCCATGCAGCCGGAGCCGGCGGCAGTAATGGCCTGGCGATAGCGGCGATCCTGGATGTCGCCGCAGGCGTAGACGCCGGGCAAGGGAAGGCCCATGCGGGTGGTGAAAACGTTGCGGTCGGTCTTGATGTAGCCGTCGGAATCGAGGTCGAGTTGACCTTCGAAGGCGCGGGCGTTGGGCTCGTGGCCGATGCCGAGGAACATAAATTTGACGGGCAGTTCGGAGCGTTCGCCGGTTTTACGATTGTGAAGCTTGAGGCCACGTACGTCCTTTTCTTCGACGCCGAGAACTTCTTCCACGACCGTGTTGTTCAAAAACTCAATCTGGGTGTGTGCTTTGGCGCGATCGAGCATGATTTTGCTGGCGCGGAAGCTCTCGGTTCGGTTGATGAGGGTGACCTTGGACGCGAAGCGGGTGAGGAACAGGGCCTCTTCCATGGCGGAGTCGCCGCCGCCGATCACGGCGATGTCTTTTCCAGAGGCGAAGAAACCATCGCAGGTGGCGCAGGAACTGACGCCGTAGCCGATCAGGGCCTGCTCGGAGGGCAGGTTGAGCCAGCGCGCAGAGGCCCCGGAGGCAATGATGAGGGTGCGGGTGAGTACCGTTTCCTTGCCCATTTTGAGCTCAAGGGGTGATTTGGTGAGATCGATGCCATCGAGGTGGCCCATGGTGATTTCGGCACCGAAACGAGTGGCTTGTTCCTTCATGTTGTCGATCAGCTGAGGTCCCTGGATGCCCTCGGGCCAACCGGGAAAATTTTCCACGAGGGTGGTCATGGAGAGCTGCCCCCCGGGTTCGTGACCTTCGACGACAAGGGGCTTGAGGTTGGAACGGGCGGTGTAGATGGCGGCGGTAAGACCGGAGCAACCGGAGCCCAGGATGACGGTTTCGCGAATCGGAGTCTGGTCTGGCATGGCTTCGGTTTGATTGTAGCGAGACCCGTTTGGATGCATGGAGGGCTACGGCCGCGGGCAATCGGGCGCGGCCGCGGGCAATCGGGCGCGGCCGCGGGCATTCGGATTCGGGCGCTGTGCCGCGGGCAGGGCGTAGCATCGAACGATGGCGAATTTAGTGTTGGTGTACGGCATGCGGCTGCTGCCGGCAGAGGAACTGGCCGGGGTGCAACCCGCGCCCGTGCAGTTGAAGAACGGAAACGAGTCGCAGGTGGCGATGCATGTGCTGGAAGGTAGCCGGGAGCAGATTGAGGCGCAGCTGCGGACCTCGGTGGAGGCCTTCTTCGATCTTTACCCCGAAATCTAGAGCTGTTATGGGTGCAAATGCTGACACATTTGGGCGATAGGCCCGGCTCCATGAGGATGGGTGCCCGCGATTGGGACAGCCGCCCCCCAAAAGTTGTGTGTTGGCCTGCGAGATGTCGCGAAGTGAGGCGGGACTGACGCCGATCCCACATTGTGCCGAAAGAGTGCATGGAGGCAGTGGCTGCCATGCGTTTTGGACGGTTTGGAAATTGGGTTCTCGCGATCGGTCTGGTGTGGTCGGGTAAAGACGCCTGCGCGCAGGCAACCGTGCCCGCGACGGGGCTGCCGGGTGAGTTCGCCTCGCTGGCCAGCCGCGCGGCGCTGATCTTTGTTGGACAGGTCATCCGGATTGAACGCCGTGGCGAAGCGGTCGAGATTACGTTCAATGTGGAACAGCCCATTGCCGGATCGGTCGACGGGCAGTACACCTTGCGGGAGTGGACGGGCCTTTGGCCGCAAGGGCAGTATCGCTACACCGTGGGTCAGCGGGCGTTGCTGTTTCTACACGGGGCGAGTGCGGCAGGTCTGGGATCGCCGGTGGACGGTGCCGAAGGCGTGGTGCCGGTGGTTGTGCAGGGGGCCAATGCACCGGAGTTGCTGGACGTCCGGCGTTTATCGGCAGCGCTGCTGCGAAGGCCGGGCACGCCGCTGGCTACAGAGGCGACCGGGGCCATCCAGCTTGCGGAGGCGTTGCCCCTGATCGCGGCAGGGCTGGTGAGGGGTGGGAACCGGCTTCCCCGGCCAGAACCGGTGCGGCTGCCAATGCCGGTCCGGGTGGGTGTGGCGGGTGCAAGGACGCAGGAGCCGGCGGACTCCCGCGAGAGCTCGCCCCAGTTGCCGGGGCGGAACGCTGTGAAGGCGGGGGTGATCTATGGATCGCTCTAATCACTCCTGGTTCCAAGCGGATCGCGCCCGGTGTGCGGCGGTGTGCCTTTCGTTGCGCAAATGGTGCGTTGTCTCGCTGATTCTGGCATTTACGCAGGCTGCCCAGGCAGCGGGTCCACGATTTGTGACCGGGCCAGGCATATGGATCAATGCCGGGCAGAGCGAGATGTGGGCGACTTCACAGCTTCTGTACTACACGGATGCCGGCTCGCTCGGAAGCGGCGTGAGTCATGCGCAGGCCGATGCCATGGTCGCGGCGGCGGCGGCAGTTTGGAATGTACCGACGTCCAGCCTGACCCTTGCGCAGGGCGGTCAGCTGGCCGAGCATGTGAGTTCGGCGAACACCTATTTCGGCAGGGACGGTGTCGTGTTTCCGGCCGACGTCGAGACAACGAATGAAGCGGCGGTACCGGTGGCTGTGATTTACGACACGGATGGCAGCGTGACGGATCTGTTGCTGGGAGCAGGAGCGAGCAATCCGGTGGCCTGCCGTCAAAATGCTGTGACCGAGAGTGTCGACGACATCGAGCCGGACGGTCATATCCACCATGCATTGCTGCTGCTGAATGGACGATGTGTAGGTGCCACCGCGGAGCAGCTGACGCAGATGCAGTATCAACTCACTCGAGCCTTTGGGCGGGTGCTGGGTTTGGCGTGGGCGCAGGTCAATGACAACGTCTTTACCGCTGCGAGTACGGTAACGGCGGACCAGGAAACCTATTGGCCGTTGATGCACCCGCTGGATGTGTTGTGCGGTGCTTACTCCTACCAGTGCATGCAGAATCCGTTCACCTTGCGGGCGGACGATCTTAGCTCTTTGAGTGGTCTTTATCCGGTAACGAATGGCAATCTGACCGGCGGCAAGCGCCTGAGCGGAAGCGATGCCGTGTTTTCATGGGGAGTTCTGACGTTTCCCGGTGGCCAGGGAATGGGTTGGGTGAACGTGACGGCTCACCGGCAACACGCGGGTGTGACCGAGCCTTGGGAACTGGTGTCCGCCACCACCGGAGCCATCTATCAGCAGGCACTGCAAAACCCGGTGACGCATGCCGGGACGACGAACTCGGGAGCACCCTACAGCGGGGTTGAAGGCTACTACCAGTTCCAGGCGGTCCCCATCGACGGACTTTCGAATCTGTTTTTCACCACCGAAGCGATCAATCCCCTGTACACCGGAGCCTACGCGCTGGCACCGTATGTGCGGCCGCCGGCAACGCCGTCCGGTTCACCGCAAACGGTGGTGGATTTCTCCGCGCTCGGAGACAATTTTGTGAACATCAGGATGACCTCGGGCGATGGGGCGATGGGTGATTCGCAATCGGACGCGGGTACGGAAAACGCTCCGGTGGCGTTTGATCCGAGCGGATTCGAGGCCGGACTGCTCGCCGCCTGGGGACGGAGCTCGTGGCGGAACCTCACGGTGCGCGCGGGGCGCACATGGACGCTGGAGGTGACGGCCACCGACGAGAATGGTGCCGCGACGGGCAACAAGGCGCAGCCGGTCGTGGGTGTGTGGCAATCGACGGATCCGACGGGAACGCTGCCCACGGTTGCGGGCCAGGCTGTTCCGTTCAACTCCATGGTGTTTGGAATGACGCAGCTGCATGTCGGTGCCGCGAGGGCCGATTCGGTGCTGCGGGTGGTGGTTGGGGACCAATTCGGCGCGGGCCGGCCGGACTTCACGTACAAGGCACGCATGCTGTATGCCGACACAGTTTCGCCAACGACGGTGGGCCAGGGGGGCGGCACCGTTGTGATCCTGGGGACCGGCTTCCAGCAAGGCAACCTTGTGAAGGTGAACGGTGTGCCGGCAACAGTACAAAGCGTGTCGGCGACCCGGATCACGGTGCTGGTGCCGTCGCGGGCAGCGGCCGGGGCGCGTGTCGGTCGCGCGGTGAGCGTCGCGGTGAGTGATTTGGCCACGGGCGGGACAACATCCGTGGCGGCGGCGTTGACCTATACCAATGGAGCGGATCTGCTGCAGTGGATCTCGGCACCGAGCAACCTGAAGACGGGCGTCACGGCCGCCACGGCGTTTGCGGTGCAAGTGCTGGCGGCCGATGGTGTGACAGCGCTTCCGGGCGCGACGGTGAACCTGAGCGTAACGGCGGGAATGGCGCAACTGAGCGCATGCGGTACGGCGCCAAGTTGCTGGGTGACCAGCGACAGCAATGGCCGCGTGCAAAGCGGTGTGACCGGCGCGGCCGTTGGTGCGGTCACACTGAGCGCCACAGAGATCAGCGGGGGATCGACCGTGCTGGTGGACCTGCTGGATACAGACCCCGTGCGATCGGTCTCCCTTTCCAATGCAACCGCGTTTGTGGCCGCTGGCGGTGCAGGGGGAAGCTGGATCGTGCGGCTTAACGCGATCCAGGATGGGGCCGCTGGCATTGGGGTGCCCGTCACCTGGAGTGTGGGGGCGGGCTTGCAACTTTCGGCAACGACCGGCGTGACGGGAAGCGATGGAAGTGCGGCCGTTACGGTAAGTGCCAGAACGCTCGCTGCAGGCGGGACGGGATCGCTGACGGCTTGTGCGTGGGTAACGCAATGCTCGACATGGACGGTTTCGAGTGTGGATTCTTCCGAGTGGCAAGTGAGCCTGGTGAGTGGTGCCGGCCAAAGCGTAGCGGCGGGCGGTACGCTGGCCCCGGTAAGCGTGCTGGTCACAGATCTGTTGGGACATCCGCTGCAGGGAGCGGCCATCGCTGTCTGGCAGCGAGTGCTGGGATGGGAAGGGCTTTGCCCGGGGCCTGGCGCGTGCCCGGCAGCCCCGGTATTAAAGACCGCCGAGGCCGCGGCGACTGCAGATGCGGATGGAGGTGTTTTGGTTCTTCCCTTGCAGGTGGCGGGGCAGCCGCAAACGTTACAGATCGCCCTTTCGTGGGGGCTTACGGGATTCCTGACGTGCACCCTGGTCACCACGCCGACCTCATGACTGCAGGAGTCTGAGGTCGGCGAGTCCGGAGGTCGGCGATCTTGTTCTTCGCTATGCATCTTCAGGAGAACGGCTATAGGCGAAGTCTTCCTCGAGCATGGGATCCGGCTGCGCGGGGCGGCGGCGTGAGGCGGTGAAACCGAAGCAGGTGATGTACAAGAAGCAAATGGCCGGCACGATAAAGGCGGGTTGCAAACCGATACGGTCGGCGAGTTTTCCTTGCAGTTCCGGAATCAGAGCGCCCCCCAGGATGGCGGCTATCAAAAGGCTGGAGCCCTTGCTGGTGAGCGGGCCCAGACCCTGGATGCCGAGGGCGAAAATGGAGGGGAAGAGAACCGAGGCGCAGAAGCCGATGGCGAGCAAGGTCCACATCGGGGTGGAATGGGGAAGGCTCAGTTCGTGGTGTCCGAAAAGGTTGAAGGCCTTGGTGTAGACCCGCCCGGTGCCAACGGTGTGCATGCTGACAAAGAGCAGGACGACGGCAACCAGGGCAGCGACTCCGATCACCAGGCCGGTGCGCACACGTTGCAGGATGGCCGATCCGACGAAACGACCGATCATGAGGCCTCCCCAATACACGGGAAGGAAAAAGGCGGCGGTCTGTTCGGGGAGGCCAGCGATTTGAGGCAGGCCCATGTAGCTTACGGCGAGCGAACCGATGGACACTTCGGCACCGACGTAGCAGAAGATGCCGAGCGCGGCGAACAGCAGCCAGGGGTGCCGCCAGATGCTGTCCGGGCGGCTGAGGGCTTCTGAAAAGGCGCCGGGGCGGAAGTCCTGGGTGTGTTGGGAGACGCCGGTCTGCGTTTTCAGCTTGATCAGGCCGAGCGCAATGGCGAGCAACAAAAGCATGAGGGCAAGGCCGATATAGGGCAAGCGGACAGACGAGGCTTGGGTAGCGCGATAGCTCTGCCGGGCGGCGTCGGAAAGTTTGTGGAAATTGGTGGGCTGCAGATGCGAAACGCCGCGCAGGATAAATGTCGCGCCGAGGAAGGGGGCGATAAAGGTTCCTACGGAGTTAAAAGCCTGCGCGAGGTTCAGCCGGCTGGAGGCAGTCGCGGGCGGGCCGATGACCGTGACATAGGGGTTGATGGCGACCTGCACAATCGTCATCCCGGCTGCAAGGATGATGAGGGCGGTGAGAAAAATGCCGAAATTGGCCACGTACGAGGCGGGCACGAAGGCACCGGCACCGACCGCCATGGTGACCAGGCCGGCGATCATGGCACGTTTATAGCCGAATCGTTCGACGATCATGCCGCCGGGGTAACTGAAGACGAAGTAGGAGCTGAAAAAGGCAAACTGCACCAGCATGGCTTCGGCGTAGTTGAGCTCGAAGATGGATTTCAGGTGCGGGATGATGATGTCGTTCAGGCAGGTGAGGAAACCCACCATAAAAAAGAGCGAGGTGGCGACGGCCATGGCCCGGGTGTCGGTTTTGTGGACGACGCCCTCGTCGTAACCGGGTGCGCTGATATTTCTTACAAAAACCGCCAAGGGGTGCTCCTTCAACTCTTCTGCCGTGGACTGGAAGAGGCCTGTGGAATCGCTCTCTAAGAGTAGCCGTTCCGAGGCGTTTCCGGCGTTGCGGGCGGACAAACTTCGATGCACGCCCGTGCACACTTTAGAGTAGGGCGAAACGCAATTGCGTAAAGGAGCCTGCACGCGGATCCCTCGGCGCATCCTATACGGCAAAGAACGCATTGCGGCACGTGAAAGGGAGCCATGGAATCGGTCGCCTCCGTCCTGCGCGCGCTGTTCGGCTACTTTTTCCTGGTACTGATCGTCCGAATCGTCGGTCGTCGACCAGGCAAGCAGCTGACACCGTTTGAATTTATCCTGATTTTTTTTCTGGGTGGGCTGATGTTAACGGCGATTGTGGCCGAAGACTCCTCGCTTACCAATGCATTTTGCCAGATCCTTGCCATCGCGTTTGCGCATTCCTGCTTGACGGCGGCCCGCAGCCGCTCGGACACGGCGGCCAAAATGCTGGATGGCACACCACTGATCCTGATGGAGGGTGGGCATTGGCGCATGTCCACCATGCGCCGCATGCGAATCAAGGGGGATGACGTGATGGAGCGGGCGCGCGACCAGGGGCTCAAGGACCTGGGCGAGGTAGAAACAGCGGTGCTTGAAAGAAATGGCGAGATCAGCATTATTCCCAAGGAAAGCGATTGATTTCGGATCGTTATCTATGGACCCGACGTACGCGGCCCGCGGTTCGCCCTTCCCTCTCGGGCGATGTTGCCCTTTCTACACGGAGTGCTTTCAATGGCAAATGAAGTGATGAATCGGCAGGTCGGCGACGATGTGCCGAAGGTCGACGGTGCGGTGGCCGTAGGCGAGGATCTGCGGTTTCAGCAGCGCTGGTGGAAGTTCGAGCGCGTTGTCTGGTCGATTTTTGTGCTTATCCTGCTTGCCGACATCAGCGGGATTCTTGGCCGCGGACCGCTGGCCAAGGCCGAGCGAAAAAGTGCCGACGGCAATCTCACGGTGAGGTACGAGCGAGTGCAAAGGGAAAATACGAATTCCATGTTGACCGTGCTTCCTGGATCGGGGGCGGTCCAGGGCGGAAAATTCGATCTGTTCGTAAGCGATGCCCTTTTGAGAAAGCTGGGAACTCAACGTGTGATTCCGCAACCGGTGGCCTCCGCAGTTGGAAACGGCGGTGTGACGTACACCTTTGCGGCAACGACATTGCCGATCACCGTGGGAATGGAGTTGAAACCCACGGCGATCGGCATGCAGCACTTCGTTTTGGCCGTGCCCGGGGGACAGCGGGTGCAAGCCGAGACATTTGTGTTGCCCTAACCGATACCTGTAGCCCAAGCTTGCCGGGAGGTCTTTGTGAGCACCATTTTGCATGCAATTGCAGGGTATTTTTTCCTGATGCTGGTTGTGCGGGTTCTGACGCGGCGACCCGGCGGCCAGTTGACGCTGGGTGATTTTGTGCTTGTGTTTTTGATGGGCGGCGTCATCATCCTGGCGACCGTGGGCGCGGACCGGTCCATTACGAACTGCGTGTGTGCGGTGATGGCGGTCGGCTTGCTGCACCGCACGGTTTCCTGGGTCAAGACGCAATCGCCACGCATTGGCGCCCTTGTGGACGGCACACCCCTGGTGCTGATGAAGGGTGGGCAGTGGCAGGAGGAGGTGGCCACGGGTATGCACGTGGGACGTGCGGATCTGGAGGCGGCAAGCCGCTTAAAGGGTCTGAAAAGCATCGACGACGTGGAGTACGCGGTGCTGGAGCGTAATGGCGGCATCAGTGTGCTCGAACGCGAGGAGGACAGCCTGTATCGCGTGGCGGTAAGGCCCAACGCGTTCATTTGGTGAAACGGCGGCTGAAGGGGATCGTGCACGTCCGCAAGGAGCAAAGCGGCGATGGTGGAAAACCAGGACAGAACGGGCGAAAGGACGAGGGGGCGTACGGTGCTGGACGAGGGCCCGCATGCGCGCCTGGATGCGGGTCTGGATGCGAGTCTGGATGCGGGCCGTGAGGGACGCCGGATCAGCACCGACGTTCCACAGCGAATGGACCGTCTGCCCTGGTCGGGCTGGCACATGCGGATCATCACGGCGCTGGGCACGTCGTGGCTGCTGGACGGGCTTGAAGTCACGCTTGTGGGGTCACTTTCGGGGGTATTGGAAAGCCGGTCGGGGCTGGGCCTGAGCGATGCCCAGGTAACCGGCGCGGCGACGACCTATCTTCTCGGGGCGGTGCTGGGTGCTTTGCTGTTCGGGTACCTGACCGACCGGCTCGGCCGCCGTAAGCTGTTTCTGGTGACGCTGGCGACGTATTCCCTGGCGACCGTGGCGAGCGCGTTTTCGTGGGGCTTTGGATCGTTCGCGGTGTTCCGGTTTCTCACCGGCGTGGGGATCGGTGGGGAGTATGCGGCGATCAATTCTGCCGTGGATGAACTGGTTCCGGGCAAGATACGCGGCACCGTGGATCTGCTGGTGAACGGAACGTTCTGGCTGGGGGCAAGTGCCGGTGCGCTGGTCGCCATGTTTCTGCTGCACGGGCATGGGATCCCGGTCGATCGGGGGTGGCGGTATGCCTTTGGGATTGGCGGTGCCCTGGGTGCGGGGGTCCTGGTGTTGCGGCTGTTTGTGCCGGAAAGTCCGCGCTGGTTGATGTTGCGAGGAAAGGAAGGGGAGGCGGATCGGATCGTGAGCGACATTGAGCGGCGCGCGACCCATGGAAGGGCGGAAACGCTGCCCCCGCCCGAAGGCGAAAAGTTGCGGATCGAGGTGCGGGACCACACGCCTTTGCGCGAGATTTTCACCAATATGGTGGGGGAAAATCGCAGCCGCTCACTTCTCGCACTGGTGCTGATGGCAGCGCAGGCCTTCTTCTTCAACGCGATCTTCTTCTCCTATGGGCTGATCGTGAAGAAGTTTTACGGTGTTTCCAACGAAAATCTGCCGCAGCATCTGTTGCCCTTTGCGATTGCCAGCTTTTTTGGGCCGTTGCTGCTGGGACCCTTGTTCGACAAGGTGGGGCGTAAACCGATGATTACCGCGACCTATGGGATCGCCGGTCTGTTGCTCTTGATCACCCTGTTTCCGTTTGGGATGGGGGCACTGGGACCGCGGGGAATGGGTGTGCTGTTTTCTGTAATTTTCTTCATTGCGTCTTCCGCGGCAAGTGCGGCGTATCTGACCGTGAGTGAGATTTTTCCCCTGGAAATGCGGGCATTTGCGATTGCCATCTTTTATGCGATCGGCACTCTGGTGGGCGGGGCGGGAGCACCGTTGTTGTTTGGATTTTTGATCAACACCGGGTCGCGATGGGCAGTTGCCGGCGGGTACGGGGTGGGGGCGGCGTTGATGCTGGGCGGTGCGTTGTGCGAGTGGAGGATCGGGGTGGAGGCGGCGGGGCAATCGCTGGAGGCAATCTCAAAGCCTTTGCAGAGCCGATAAAGCGTTTCCGGCCGAGGTCGTGCCGTGGGAAGCGGCGAGCTAGGTGGTCATCTGCGTAGAGAAAGGGCGCGGGCAGACTTCGCCGCTGCGGAACTGCAGGGGATCTATGGGCACACACACTTTTGGGCAGAACAACAACGGTGGGATGTGATCAAAAACGCATTTGGCGGTTTTTGTACGATTAAGGCGCCGTCGTGAGCGGAGCCGCCACAGGGGGCTCACGGTGAAGTAGCATCCTATAAAACAACGAATCTGTAAGCCCAAGGTGCCGTGAGTTCTCCGGGATCGCGGCACAACCAATAGATAAACGCACGCTTAAAACACAAGCAGAGGTCCGCTTTGAATCGGGTCCGGGAGAAGCGTATGAGTATGACTGCGGTGATGGAGCAAACTTCCGAGGAGACGTTGAACGGTTGGCAGCAAGACGGAAACAGGATTGGGTCGCTTTCCCGAACGCATCGTATGCCGTTTGGAGCCGAGGTGCAGACCGATGGGTGTGTGCGCTTCCGGTTCTTTGCGCCGGGTGCGGACAGCATCGGTTTGGCGCTGGGTGAGAACGAAGTGCTGCGCATGAACGCCATCGGCGGTGGATGGCATGAACTGGTGACCGACCGGGCCCATGCCGGAACGCTGTACCGTTTCGTGTTGCCGGATGGTACACGGGTGGCCGATCCGGCGTCGCGCTTCCAACCGCGGGATGTGATGGGACCGAGCGAGGTGATTGCTCCGGGGCGGTATACGTGGAGGGATGGGGCGTGGAGCGGCCGCTCATGGAACGAGGCCGTGCTGTATGAGTTGCACATCGGCACATTTACGCCGGAAGGAACGTTTCTTGCGGCGATCGGGAAACTGGATCACCTGGCGGGCCTGGGCGTGACGGGGATCGAGATCATGCCAGTGGCGGACTTTTCCGGAACGCGCGGTTGGGGCTATGACGGTGTGCTGTTGTATGCGCCCGATTCGAGCTATGGGCGGCCGGAGCACTTGAAGGCCTTCGTGGATGCGGCCCATGCGCGGGGCCTGATGGTGATGCTGGATGTGGTCTACAACCACTACGGGCCCGAGGGCAATATGCTGCCTTCGTATTTTCCAAACCTGCTGACCAAGCGACATAAGACCAGCTGGGGCGATGCCGTGAATTACGACGGCGAGCAGAGCGGGATTGTGCGCGAGTTGGTGGTGCACAATGCGATGTACTGGATTGAAGAATTCCACATGGATGGGTTGCGCCTGGATGCGGTGCACGCCATTCTTGACGACAGCCCGAAGCACATTCTGACCGAGTTGGCGGAACGTGTGCATGCGCTCGATACGGGGTACCCGGTGCATCTCGTTTTGGAAAACGAAAAGAACCAGGCCTCGCGTTTGACGCGGAACGGCAACGGCGAACCGGGGCAGTTCACGGCGCAGTGGAACGACGACGTCCACCACGTGCTGCACACCGCGACCACAAGGGAAAATGCGGGCTACTATGCCGAATACGAAGGCCGTACAGAGCTGCTGGGAACGGCGCTGGTGGAGGGATTTGCCTTCCAGGGGCAAGTCATGGCGTGCTCGGGAAAAGAGCGTGGGGAACGCTGTGCGCACCTTCCGCCGGGGGCGTTTATTGCCTTCATTCAGAACCATGACCAGATTGGAAACCGAGCCTTTGGCGAGCGGCTTTCGCAGATCACGAAGCCGGAGAAGATGCGCGCATTGATTGCGACCTATCTTTTGTTGCCGCAGGTGCCGATGTTGTTTATGGGGGAGGAATGGGCGGCAACGCAACCGTTTCCGTACTTCTGCGATTTCCATGGCGAGCTTGCGGACCTGGTACGGCAAGGGCGCCGGGCTGAATTTGCGAGTTTTCCGGAATTTGCAGATCCGGAGAAGCGTGAAGCCATTCCGGATCCGCTGGCCGAAACCACATTTCTCTCTGGCAAGCTGGATTGGAACGAGCCTGGGCAAAGCGGACATGCGGAGGTATTGGAGCGGTACAGGAACCTGCTGCGGGTGAGGCGGGAGGAGGTCGTGCCGTTGCTGGGAGCCATGTCCGGCAATGCCGGGGAGGTCGAAGTGCTGGGTGCAGGCGCGGTGGCCGCGTCGTGGCGTGCGAAGGACGGCCGGATCCTGCGGCTGTATGCCAATTTCAGCGACGAGGCGGTGAACGTTCCCGAAACGCAGGGGCGTATTCTATGGCACGAGGGTCCATCGCCGGAAGCGAACCGATTCGGTCCCTGGACGGTACGATGGACGGTGGGAAACGCCTAAGGGCAACAGGGGTCCGGGCGCAGGAGAGAAACGGTGAGCACGGCACGCCCGGACCATCTAGGGACGCAAGAGCAGCAAAAGCAGGCAATCGCACGGCACCATTTGCAACCGTTCGGTGCGGAGTGCAGGGAGGGCCAGGGGACACGGTTTCGCTTCTTTGGACCCGCAGTGAAGGATGTCCGGTTGGCCATCGCAGGGCGTGAGCCCCTGGCGATGCACGCAGATGGGCATGGATGGCATGAGCTGACCGTGGCCGAGGCCGGGCCTGGGACTCGCTACAGCTACGTGTTGCCGGACGGGATGCATGTGCCCGATCCGGCATCGCGTTTTCAGCCGGAAGATGTCTCCGGGCCGAGCGAAGTCATCGATCCTTCCGGGTATCCGTGGAAGGCGAGCGAATGGAATGGACGGCCGTGGGCAGAGGCCGTTCTGTATGAGTTGCACGTGGGGACGTTTACACCGGAGGGCACGTTTGAGGCAGCGGCCGGGAAGCTGGATGCCCTGGCGGAACTGGGCGTAACGGCTATCGAGTTGATGGCGATTGCGGATTTCGCGGGTACGCGTGGATGGGGCTACGACGCGGTTCTGTTGTATGCGCCGGATTCAGCGTATGGCCGACCGGAGGCGTTGAAGGCCTTTGTGGAGGCGGCGCATGAGCGTGGGTTGATGGTGATTCTGGACGTGGTTTACAACCACTTCGGACCGGAAGGGAATTACCTGCCGGTGTACTTTCCGCAGATCTTTTCAAAGGAGCACCAAACGGGTTGGGGCCCGGCACTGAACTTCGATGGGGAGTGCAGCGCGGAGGCACGGGAATTCATTCTGCAAAATGCTCTCTTCTGGCTCGAAGAGTACAACATGGATGGGCTGCGTCTGGACGCGGCGCATGCCATCATCGACAACGGGATGAAGCATGTGCTGGATGAGTTGGCGGAGCGCGTGCATGCCTTCGCGAAGGGCCGCCATCTGCACCTCATTCGCGAGGATGAAAACAACATAGCGGACAAGCTGGTGCGCGAAGGCGATGGTTGCCTGACGTGTTACACGGCGCAGTGGAACCACGACATCGATCACCTGCTGGGCGCGGGATTTATGGGCGGGTTCGACGATCGGGAAGGCGACGACAAGGGGGAGACGGAACGTTTGGGAAAGGCGCTGGCCGAAGGTTTTGTGATTGCCGCCAAGGAGAGCGGGAACGAGAACGAAGCGGGCTGCCACGTGCCGCCAAATGCGTTTATTTCGTTTCTGCAGAGTCACGATCTTGTCGGCAACCGCATCTTCGGGGAGCGCGTGAGCAGCTTGCTGGAACCGGGGGTGGTGCGGGCGCTGGCGGCTGTCGCGCTTCTGCTGCCGCAGGCACCGATGCTGTTTATGGGCGAGGAGTGGGGTGCGAGTGCGCCCTTTCCGTACTTCTGCGACTTCCATGGCGATCTGGGGGAGGCCGTGCAGAAGGGTCGATGCGAAGGGATGAGCAAGTTGCCCGGTGTGTCGGAGGATGATTTAAAAAACGCGCCGAACTGCCAGGCTGAGGCCACGTTCCGGTCCGCGCAACTGAATTGGGCGGAGCGCGAGGAGCCGGAACATGCGGCGTACCTGGCGCTGTATACGGGATTGCTGCGGATGCGCCGCGAGCGCATTGTTCCGCTGTTGCGCGGGCTTTCAGGACGGTGTGGAGAGTACGAGGTGCTGGGGCCGGGTGGGCTTAGGATCCAATGGGCGCTGGCAGGTGGGGCCAAGCTGCACCTTGCGGCCAACCTTTGGCATAAGGCACGGACGGGCTTCGGCGAGGTTGCCGGTGAGGTGATCTGGGTGGAAGGGGAAGGTGCGGCAGGAGATGCGATGGGGGCCTGGCAGGTTCGCTGGTCTATCGAGGCTGCGGCGTAGCGTGAGAGGGCGCGGGGCCTATGGGCTGTGAGCACGCAGCCGGTACGCACGAATCGAGTGCTGGCCTGTATACCGCGGGCGCTGTGCCACATCTGAAGTCGTGAGGCTGAACCCATGTCTACGTTTGCGCTGCTCAGTTTGCTGGTCACCATTGGTGCGCTGTTCAGCTTTCTAAGCTTTCGTGTGTTGAAGCTGCCGACTTCGATCGGCACGATGATTCTTTCCCTGGCCGCGGCCGCGATTTTGTTGCTGGGCGGCAGGTTTGCACCGGGGGTGCATGCGCAGGCGCAGAACATTGTGGGAGGCATCGACTTCAATGCGGTGGTGCTGCATGGGATGTTGTCGTTGCTGCTGTTTGCGGGGGCGTTGCAGCTGAATTTGCCGGAACTGGGACGTGAAAAACTTTCCGTCACGACGTTGTCGATTGCAGCGACGGCCCTTTCCACAATTTTTGTAGCGGCGTTGTTTCAGTTCGCTTTGCGGCTGGTGGGGGTGCACCTCAGCGTGATGGGGGCGCTGTTGTTTGGCGCGCTGATTTCACCGACCGATCCGATTGCGGTGTTGGAGATGCTGCGGCGTGTGGGTGCACCGGCGGCGCTCGAAACGCAACTGGCGGGTGAGTCGCTGTTTAACGATGGTGTGGGCGCCGTGATTTTTCTGGCGCTGGTGAGTGCATCGGCAGGCGGCGCTGTGCCTTCGGCCGGCGGCTTCCTTGCGTCACTGCTGTTGAAGGCAGGCGGGGCCATTGCGATGGGGGCGTTCCTGGGGTATTTCACCTACAGGGTGTTGCGGCTCATTGAGAATTACCGTTTGGAAATTTTGTTGACCCTGGCGTTGGCGATGGGCGGCTATGCCCTGGCCGATGCGGTGGGGGTGTCCGCGCCGCTTGAAGTGGTGACCGCGGGCCTGCTGGTGAGTGGACGGGCGCGCCGGTTCGCCATGAGTGAGCTTTCGCGCGAGCATGTGGAACGGTTCTGGGAACTAGTGGACGACCTTATGAATGTGGTGTTGTTTCTGCTGCTGGGGTTGGAACTGCTGGTGTTGCCGTTGCAGCGGCGCTACCTCTTTGCGGGCCTGGTAGCCATCCCCGTGGTGCTGGCTTCGCGGTGGTTGAGTGTGATGATTCCGGTGGGTGTGCTGAATCTCTTCAAGAAGCATGTGGAAGGCACGGTGTCGGTGCTGACGTGGGGCGGTTTGCGCGGCGCGCTGGCCGTGGCGCTGGCGCTTTCCGTGCCGCGCGGGGTTGGGCTTGAACGCAATATGCTGCTGGTGACGACCTACGTTGTGGTGGTGTTTTCGATCCTTGTGCAAGGGCTTACCATTTCACCGCTGCTGCGGAGATTGAAGCTGAGCGGATCCCCGCAGCCGGTGCACCAGACGGTGTAGGAAACGCGGCAGCCGTGGGCAAGGTGGCAGCTTGGCCGTATCGACGTACATCGTTTTGTCACCTATTTTTGTGATAGCTCGATGGCGCCTAGGTCTTTTTGCCGAGTTCTTCAAACAGGGTGTCGCGATGATCCCGCGCGTACGCCTCGATGCCGTTGAGACCCTTGTCATAGACCACCAACGCGCCGGCGGTGAAAGCAAGCATAAGCACGGGGCCGATCCAAGGTTTATCCAGGGAGGCGGATAGCAGATCGGCACCGAAACCAAGGGCTGCGCAGCCCAGCATGATCCCAAGCGAGATGTAGGTGCTGAGCGGGGATTGTGCCTTGTTCAAAGCGCGGCCGGGGTTTCCCTTGCGGGGCGCGGCGAGCGACCGGCGGTTGCCGATCGTCATGCTGATCAGCAGCGTACCGATGGCCCAGAGCAGAACGAAGGCGCATTCCCCGAGGGAGAGCCGGCTGCGGACAAAGCTCAGGATCACGGTGACGAGAAGCGCTTCGGCGAGCGCGATCAGCAGGCCGAAAACGTTTTTTGCGAAGAACACTTCGCGCAGGGGAACGGGCGCCATGAAGTAGAACTGGGCACCGGTGCCTTCCAGGCCGAGCGAGTTGTAGCCAAGGGGAGCGACGCCGAGCAGAGCGTAGGCAACGGCGGCCAGAAGGACCCAATGCGCATCGGTGCGCGAGGACAGGCGTCCGGCGAAAAGAAACACCATGACCGCAGGGGCGACCAGGCCATAGAAGAGGCCTGTGTTGCGGCGCAGGGTGAGAAGTTCTTTGCCCAGAAGAGGGGCAAGCGTCGGCGGCAGCCAAGCCTTGACCCCGGTGCGTGGCGCAGTGGGTGCGAATGGTTCCGAAGCCTGCGTGGCGAGGGGCCGCCGACCGGTTTTTCTTTGGGCGGGTTGGGTGAGGTTCGCGGCATCGCTCAGGTTTTCACCGCGGAACTCGACACCCATGCGCAGGGTGTAGATCCAAAGCAACACGGCACCAAACGCTGCACAAAGCAGGACGCGGAGCAGGAAACCGGCGGCGTTGCCGCGGGCGGCGGAGCGGAGAGCGTCGGCGGTTACGTTGGGCGGCAGCCAGCGGGCGAAGGGCTCGGCACGGTGCGCAAAGCCGAGCAGAAAACCTGGGTTGGCGGAGGCGGAGCCATGGCGGCGATTGCTTTGGAGACCCGGGTTGTAGCGGGCGTTTACAGCTTGAACACCCAGCGACAGCAGAAAGATGAACGCGGTGAAGACCTCCCGTGCACGGCGGGTAGAGAGCCAGCGGTCGACCCAGGCGAAGACCGTGCGGGTAAACAGAATATTCACCAGACCGAAGACCAGGAGGGCGAGCAGGGCGGGCAAGAAGAGGCGCGGCGAGGCAACCGTTACACCGGCGACGACCGCGGCCGAGATCAGGCTGACGACGATGTTGCCGGGGCTGAGCAGGCCGAAGCAGAGCCGGACCAGCACCCAGCGGGCGAGCGGCAGCGGAAAGCGGATGAGTTCGACGGGATCGAAGTTGGTGCCGGGCTGGCCGAGGTTGATGTTGAGCGTCTGCGTGAGGGCGAAGGCGGCCCAAAGAATCCAGCCGATGTGTTCGGGGTGGCCCGCACGGGTGAAGGTGAAGGCGAAGAAGCCGGCGGCAGCGGTGGGCAGGAGGGCGAAAACGGCGAACAGCGGGAGGACGAAGATGCGGGCGATGAGTTCGCCGGCGCCGCCTTTCCGACGGAAGCCGTTGGCGAGGATGCGCCAACGCAGCCACGCGATGGCGCGCAGGTGCCCGGCTGCCGAGGGTAGGGGTGCAGAGGCGGGTGCCGGTGCAGCCGGGATCGGGGCGGCAGAGACTTTTGCGGAGGAAACAGGGGCATTCAGCTCAGCCATGGAAGTTCCCCGGTGGAGGGCTGTCTGGGGGTGTGGCTGCCGACCACGGCGAGGAAGATTTCCTCCAGGGTGAGCTTGCTGGGTGGTGCCACGTCGGCAGGGGCGGGGCCCGCGGGGCCATCAGCTGGATCGGCCGCGGGATGCGCATGCGCGAGGCGGGCCTGCACACCGGTGCGAAGTTCATCGAGTGAGCCCTGTGCCACGATATGGCCCTTGTTGATGATGGCAACGTGGGTGCAGAGGCGCTCGACAATCTCAAGCACATGCGAGGTGAGAAAGATGGTGGTGCCGCGCGCGATCATGCCGCTGAGCATGGACTTGAGGAGGCCACTGGCGATGGCGTCCACACCTTCGAACGGTTCGTCGAGGAAGAGGAGTTTGGGGCCGTGGATGACGGCGGCGGCGAGCGCGAGCTTTTTGCCCATGCCGTGGGAGAAATCGGCGATGAGCTTTTTGCGCTCGTCGGCCAGGCCCATGAACTCGAGCAGTTCGACGGTGCGTCCGGCGGCGGTGGCTTTGTCCAGACCGTACATGCGGCCGACGAACTGGAGGTACTCGGGAGCGGTGAGGCGGCCGAAAAGCGCCATGCCCTCGGGAACAACGCCGATGCCCCGCTTCACGTCCACCGCGTTGGCCAGGAGATCCTGGCCGAAGATGCGGATGCTGCCGGCGGAAGGGGAGAGCAGGCCGGTGAGCATCTTGATGGTGGTGGATTTGCCGGCGCCGTTGGGACCGAGAAAGCCGAAGAACTGGCCGGCGGCTACGGTGAGTTCCAGCCGGTCGACCGCCGTGAAGCCCCCGAATGAGCGGGTGAGGCTGCTGGTCTCGATGGCGGGGGTGGGCATGGCTCCAAGGTACACAGGGCGCGCGGCCGAGGGGAAATAGAATCGCGCGTCAGGGCTTTGAGTGAGGCGGAGTGGCGTTGTTCGATGGCCGGTGCCGCGGGAACCGGCAACGGCAAGAGCAAGCGCAGATTCCCTCCGGGAATGACAACCAGAAGGCGGAAAGCCCCCACATTCACGGGGACGTTGTCCCCAGCCGTCGGGTGTCCCTAGCCGTCGGTGGCCCTAGGCGTCGGTGGCCCTAGCCGTCGGTGGCCTAGCCGTCGTTGTCCTCATCGTCGTCGTCCACTACATCGGCGCCGATGAGTTCGCGCAGTTCCTTGCTGGGTTTGAAGAAGGAGACCCGTTTGGCGGGAACCTCGACGGAGACGCCGGTTTTAGGGTTGCGGCCGGTGCGGGAGTTGCGTTGACGGGTACGGAAGCTGCCGAAGCCACGGACCTCGACCTTGTCGCCGGCCTGGAGGGCGCTGACGATGGATTCGAGCAGGGTTTCCACGACGGTTTCGCTGTCGCGGCGGCTGATGTCACGGAGGGCGGCGACACGGTCCGTCAGGTCGGCCTTTGTCATGGTGAATGCCTTTCGAGAGATCCCTTGCGGTGATCCTAGTGTACGCTGCCGACGCGGGACTTCGGCCGGCCAGAGCGAGGGTTGAAAGGCAGCCGCACTTTTTACCGTGTGTTAGCAAATCCCTCTTTACGGGGCCGTAACGTAGGGGTAGTGGATTGAGGCGCAGTTGAGTCAGACCATCGTTGTTCTGGAAGATGATACGGAGATTCGCCGGTTGATCCAGTACCGGTTGGAGAGCGCAGGGTACGCCGTGCGCTTGTATTCCACGCCGGGGCTGATCGTTCCGGATGCGGAGCGGGGGCGGCCTGCGCTGTTTCTGCTCGACATCATGGTGCCGGGCGGAAGCGGGCTGGATGTTTGCCGGCAGATACGGCGCAGCAGCGCCCTGGTGGGTGTGCCGGTGATCTTTTTGACCGCCCGCGCCTCCGAAGATGACCGCGTGCTTGGCCTGGAGTTGGGAGCCGACGACTACATCGTGAAGCCGTTTGCCATGCGCGAACTGCTGGCACGGGTGCGGGCCGTGCTGCGCCGCACCGAGATCCCCGGTGAGCCCGCCGCACCGATGTTGCAGGTGGAAGATTTGCAGATCGATTCAGGCTCCATGCAGGTGCATGTGAGGGGCGAGCTGATCACAACGACCACCACGGAATTCCGCCTGCTGGAATACCTGGCGCGGCATCCAGGGCGGGTGTTTAGCCGCGATCAACTGCTGGATGCGGTGTGGGGCGATTCGCGTTTCGTCACGCCCCGCAGTGTGGACGTGTATGTGCGGCGGCTGCGGGAAAAGATCGAAGCCGAGCCCGAAACGCCGCGCTTTCTGAAGACGCTGCGCGGTGCAGGGTATCGCTTCGACATTCCCTCCGCGCGTGCGGCCATCTCCCCGGAGAACGCGCCGGCGGTGTAGCCGGCAGTTTCGCCGGGCGGTTGGTCGATCATTTCAGAAGAGGAGCGACGTAGACTTGCGTATGCGCCGACGCTCCAGCCTGCTGTTTTCCTGCCTTGTCTGGGCCGGGGCGGGTTGCGCCCTTTTGAGTCTGCTGCTGCTGTGGCAGGGTCGCGGCTGGATTGCGCTGGCCGGCTCCGTTGTCGTGACGGGCGGCGTGTCGGTAATGGTTTCGCGCTCGGTGCGGGACCAGGCGGACTACCTGTACAGGGGCATCGATCGCCTGCCGGAGGCGGTGCCCGCGCCGCCCGCGAGCGAGGGTATGCGGGAGTTGGAGGAGGTGGTGGCGGCGCTGGGGGCGGCCTCGCCCCGGCTGGCGGCAGGGCTGGAGGCGGCACATGAGCATGGGCGCAAGCTCGAAGCGCTGCTGGATGCGATGCAGGATGCAGTCACGGCCATCGACGCGGCCGGGCGGATCATCTGGGCGAACCGCTCGATGCAGAACCTGATGCGGGCCTCGCATGGATCGGTGCGAACGGGGCATTCGCTGGTGCAAACGGTGCGAGCGCCGGAGCTGCTGGAATGCGTGCAGATTGCGCTTGATACGCGCGAACTGGTGGAGCGCCGACCGGTGACGGTGCTGCCGGGGCACATCGTGGAGGTAACCGCGGCGCCGATGCCGGCGGGCGGTGCCGTGATTGTGATGCACGACATTACCCGGATAGAGCAGGTGGAGCGCACGCAACGGGAGTTTGTGGCCAATGTGTCGCATGAGTTGCGCACGCCGCTGACCTCGATCCAGGGCTTCGTTGAAGTGCTGCTGGATGAGCTGGAGGAGACTTCGGCCCTTGGCGCGGCGGCGAGCCCGGGGGAGGAGCGTCGGCGGGAGTTTCTGGAGGCGATTCAAAAAAGCGCGCGCCGCATGGGCCGACTCACCGACGATCTCCTGGCGTTGGCGAGGGTGGAGAGCGGCGAACGCAAGATGATGCCCGAACCGACGCCGGTGGGGGCCCTGATGGAAGAATGTGTGGAGGCGGTCGCGGGGTTGTTCCTGGAAAAACGCGGCACACTGGCCATCGCGGGCGAGATGCCGGAGGCCGAGGTGCTGGCCGACCCGGATGCCATTCTGCAGATTCTGGGCAACCTGGTTGAAAATGCCTTGAATTACGGCCGGGGTACGGACGGTTGGGCGATTGTGGAGCTTTCCGCCAAGCTGGTCGCCGCGGCGGTGCCGGGCGAGATGCCGGCCGTGCAATTCCGTGTGCGCGATTTCGGTGCGGGCATACCGTATGACCACCAATCGCGGATCTTTGAGCGTTTCTACCGGGTGGACAAGGCGCGTTCGCGGGAGTCGGGCGGGACGGGACTGGGCCTGGCCATTGCCCAGCACATCGTGGAGGCGCACGGGGGGCGCATCTGGGTGGAAAGTGAATTCGGCCAGGGGTGCAACTTTCTTTTTACCTTGCCGTGCCTCTCCTTCACCTCCGAGGAGGACGGCCTGCCGGACGGTGATGCGGAATGGGACGCAAAGGCCTCCAACTAAGGCGTATTTACATTCCTTTCATCTTGGGTTCTCCCCCTGTTCAACGTCGGCTGGGACGATAGCCCTACAGAGAATCTTCAATCACCGGAAAAACGGGACTCGAGGTCTCGTGTGTCTGCGCCGATTGGCTCTGACGAGGGATGGATGAAACAGCACAAAAGGGTTCTGGCAGCGATTGTAGGGGCGTTGCTGGCCTCCGCCACCGGCGGAGCGCAGACAGGGACAAAGAAGCCGGTTCACCGCAGGCACAAAGCCGTGCGCACCCGCCGGTCGATGGAGCGCAGGCCGGTTGAAAGTGCGGGGGAACGGCAGATGGCGCTGCTGCGTGAGCAGGTTGCCGGACAGCAGCTGCAGCTGGATGCGCTTCGGCTGCAGATGGCCGCCCGTGAGCAGCAAAATGCGCAGGCGCAGCAGAACGTAGCCGACGCCCAGGCGCAGGTGGCCACCGCAACCGCGGCCAGTGTGCAGGCCACGCAGCAGGCCACCCAGAACGCCCAGGATGTGGGGCAGTTGAAGGCCTCGGTGGGCGATTTGCAGACCAAGGACCAGGTCCTGACGGAGACCGTGGTCGCCAACCAGGCGCAGACGCAGCAGGAAATCAACTCCCCGACGACGATCCACTACAAGGGAATCACGATTCAGCCGGTTGCCTTTTTCGCGTTTGAAGGGGTTTGGCGGCAGCGTTCGGTAAATTCCGACATCAATACGCCGTTCAACAGCATCCCGTTGCCGAGCGCGAATGAAGGTCACGTCTCCGAGTTGAACTTTTCAGGCCGACAGAGCCGTCTGGGTGCGCTTTTCACGGGCGATGCGGGCAAGTTCAAGCTGAGCGGCTATTTCGAGGCCGACTTCCTGAGCTCGGGCACCACCTCCAACAACAACCAGAGCAACAGCTACACCCTGCGGCAACGGCAGATCTGGGGCCAGGCGGCCACGGCCGGTGGATTTGCCGTGACGGGCGGACAGATGTGGTCGCTGGTCACGGAGGACGCACGCGGTACCGACAACCGGACCGAGGTGCTGCCGAACACCGTCGATCCGCAGTACATGGTCGGCTTCAACTGGGCCCGGCAGCCGGCGCTTCGCTTGCAGCAGCGCTTTGGCGAGGTGAAAACCGGCATGTTGACGCTGGCGATGTCGCTGGAGCAGGCGCAGATTACGAACTTCACGGCGACCTCGGCCACGGCGGGCGCGGTACCGTCGAACTTCTTCTTCTCGGGGACAGGCGCGAACGGGGGGTTGTATAACGCTTTCAATGGGACTTACGCCAACAACGTCGCTCCCGACGTGATGGTGAAAGCTGCCTTCGACGTTCCGCACATGCATGCCGAGTTCGGTGGTTTGGCACGCTTCCTGCGGGACTACTATTACCCGATCACAAGCATCACGGCGGCGCCGACCACCGGTGCCGTGACCTACACGTATGCGCCCGGTTACCAGAGCAGTACGGCGGCCGCGGGCGGTGCATTCGGCGCGATTCGCGTATTCCCGTCGAAGTTCGTCGATGTCGGGATTGAAGCCATGGGCGGTACGGGCGTGGGCCGTTACGGATCGTCGCAGCTGGCCGACGCAACCATCCGTCCGAATGGGCAGCTGGAGCCGTTGCGCAACTACCACGGGCTGGGCTCGCTGGTAACGCACCCGACCAAAAAGCTGGACGTGTATGCCTACTATGGCGGCGAATACGCGCAGCGGACGGTGTACCGCACCACGACGGGCGCACAGCTCGGCTATGGCGCGCGTAACCTGAGCGACGCGGGCTGCTATGCTCTGCCGGTTAACCCCGCCTCGAGCACGGGCGGAAACGATACGCCGGTAACTTGCAACTCCCCGACACGCTACATCCAGGAAGGCACGGTCGGCTTCACGTATCGTGTGGTCAACAGCCCGAAATATGGGCGTTTGCAATATCAGGCCACCTATTCTTACCTGCAGCGCAATCTGTGGAGCGGCATTGTGACGCCGGCCGTGGCTACAGCGCCGGTGCCCACGCCGACGGGCCCGCGTGCGGAGGACAGCATGATCCATGTGGGAATGCGGTACTACATTCCGTAGGGTTAGACTCGATGCGTCCCCTCCGGGTGCCCTGGCTTCAGGGGTACCCGGGAAGGGACCGGCTCCAAGGGCACCCCGGCCCCAAACTATCTACAAAAACGATTTAGCACGTGTTCTCAGGAGAACTCTCCGTGAAAGCCAAATTTCTTACGGCAACTTTGCTTGCAGCCGTCACCGCGGCGCTTCCCGCCTTCGCTCAGGATCTCACCGGCGCGGGTGCCACTTTTCCCAATCCCATATACCAGAAATGGTTCAGTGAGTATTCGAGCGCTCATCCGGGCGTTCACATCAACTACCAGTCGGTAGGTTCCGGTGCGGGCATCCGGCAGGTGTCGACCGGCGTGGTGGATTTCGGTGCCTCGGACGGCCCCATGAGCGATCAGCAGCTGTCGGACAGCAAGGTCAAGATCATACACATCCCCACGGTGCTGGGCGCGGTGGTCCCGGTGTATAACGTCCCGGGGATTACGGGCGATTTGAAGTTTGCGCCGGAAGTGATCGCCGGTATCTATCTCGGCGTGATCACCAAGTGGAACGACGCCAACATCCAGCATGACAATCCGGGTGTCACTTTGCCGGATCATGCGATTCTGCCGGTGTACCGTTCCGACGGTTCAGGCACGACGTACATTTTCACCGATTACCTTTCCAAGGTGGTCCCGGAGTTCCAACAGCGGATCGGCAAAGGCACAAGCGTGCGCTTTCCGGTGGGTATTGGCCAGAAGGGCAATGAGGGCGTGGCCGGCATGGTGCACGGCAGCCAGTTCTCCTTCGGGTATGTGGAACTGATCTATGCCGTGCAGAACAAGATGGAATATGGCCTGGTCCGCAACCACGACGGCAAGTATGTGAAAGCTTCCACGGAAGGCGTAACCGCGGCCGCGGCGGCGGATGCCAAGTTGATCCCGGCGGATTACCGGGTGTCGATCACCAATGCTCCCGGTGCCGCATCGTACCCGATCTCTTCCTTCACGTGGCTGCTGATCCCCACCAAGTGGGCCGACCCGGCGAAGGAAAGGGTGATGGGCGATTTTCTGCAATGGATGCTGGAACATGGCGAGTCGCAGGCGCAGGCCCTGACCTATGCACCGCTGCCGACGGCGGTGGCCGCGCGCGTGGCGCAGACGATTAAGCAGATTCACTAGCCGAGAGGGGTGCGGGGGTGATCCATTCCTCCGCATCCTTTTCTTTTGTGCACCTATCCGTTTTCTGCTTTACTCCCTGTAGAACCGACTCCCGACTCAGATGCCGACCGCCGATACGCCCGACGCCCATGCTTCGCCAGTGACGCCGCCGCGCGTCGAGGCTCCCCGGCCAGCGATGCCTCCCGTACCGACGGCCGCCGCCGCGGTACCGAGAGGCCATGGTGAGACCGGCTATGTGTTTGCTGCCTCGGGACCGGGGGGCTCGGAAGTTCGTTCCTACCTGCGAGCCCGCACCAGCGGCAAAACCGCCGATTCGTCGTTCGCCACCCTGATGGTCGTGTGCGCGTTGAGTGTCGTGCTCATCGTCTTGATGATCGTCTTTGTGCTGGTGGACAATTCGCGCCTCAGTCTGCACGCGTTCGGTTTTGGGTTTTTCACGTCCAGCCAGTGGGACCCGGTGAACGGGAGTTTCGGTGCGTTGCCGTTCATCTACGGCACGCTCGTTTCTTCGTTGCTGGCAACGGCGTTTGCGGTTCCCCTGGCCATTGCGGTGGCGATTTTTATTCTGGATGTGTGCCCGGTGCGACTGCGCGGCATTGTGGCCTTCTTGACCGAGTTGCTGGCCGCCATTCCATCGGTGGTGTACGGGCTTTGGGCGATTTTCGTGCTTGTACCGCTGGTGCGCGATCAACTCGGTCCGGTGCTGACGAGAACCCTGGGGTGGACGGGCTTCTTTGCCGCACCGAATTTCGGTGTGGGCATCCTGACCGCGAGCCTGATTCTGGCCATCATGATTTTTCCCGTGATCTGCTCGATCTCGCGGGATGTGATGCGGGCCGTGCCGAGTTCGCAGCGGGAGGCCGCGCTGGCCCTGGGCGCGACGCGCTGGGAAATGATTCGCATCGGCGTCCTGCGCAACGCACGCATGGGCATTGCCGGCGCGGTAATCCTGGGGCTGGGCCGCGCGCTGGGGGAAACGATGGCTGTGACGATGGTGATCGGAAATCATCCGGATATCAGCAAGAACCTGTTCAATCCGGCCTACACCCTGGCCAGCGTGATTGCGAACGAATTTACAGAGGCGACTGGGGACCTGTACCTGAGCGCGTTGATCGAGATTGGCCTGGCGTTGTTTCTGGTGACGATTGTTGTGAACGCGATTGCACGTCTGCTGATGTGGGCGGTGACGCGCGGCAACTCGGCGAGGGCGACGGTATGAGCACAACTCCGCAAGATAATCGCGGGTCGTTACCAACGCCCCGTACCGTTCCGGACGCAGAGGTTGTTCCGGCTACGCCGACGTCGTCGCTCCCTTTGTCGCCTTCGTCGCCTTCACCGCAGTCTTCAAACAGTGGACGGCCGATGGGTTTGCCGCCACGTTCGACAACGGATGCGGCGTGGCGCAACCGATGGCGCAGCCTGCTCGATCACGGCGTGACCGGCGTGGCGGTGCTGAGCACGGTTGTCATTCTTGTCCCGCTGCTCGCCATCCTGGTGTACCTGGTTTACAAGGGCGCGAGTTCGCTGAGCCCGAATTTTTTCACAAAGGTCCCGGCTCCGGTGGGAGATCCTGGCGGCGGCATGGCGAATGCGATTGTCGGCTCCGTGCTTGTGTTGTTGCTGGGCAGCGGCTTCGGGATTCCGCTAGGGATCGGTGCAGGTGTGTTCCTGGCCGAGTACGGTCGCGGCAGCCTGTTCGGCAACGCCGTTCGGTTTACGGCGGATGTGCTGAACGGTGTGCCTTCGATCGTGATGGGCATCGCGGCGTATGCGTTGATCGTCGCCAAGCAGCACCATTTTTCAGCCCTGGCCGGCGGCGTTGCGTTGGCGATCATGATGATCCCGACGATTACCCGCACAACGGAAGAAATGCTGGCCACCGTACCTTCTTCGCTGCGTGAAGCGGCGTTTGCGCTGGGTGTGCCGAAGTGGCGGACCATTCTTTCTGTAAGTCTGCGCACGGCCTCGCCGGGCATTATTACCGGTTGCATGCTGGCCTTTGCGCGCGTGGCGGGGGAAACGGCGCCGCTGTTGTTTACGGCGTTCGGCAACCAGTTCTGGAGCTTCAATATGAAGCAGCCGATCGCGGCGTTGCCGTTGCAGATTTACAGCTATGCCATTTCGCCGTATGAAGAATGGCATCGGCTGGCATGGGCGGGCTCCCTTGTGCTGATTGTGTTGATCATGGCGTCGGTAACGCTGGTGCGCATCTTCGCGGGCCGCGGTGTGCTCAAAGGGGGGCAGTAGTGGGAGTCGATATACGGGTGGAGGACCTGAACGCATGGTATGGTCCGGTGCACACATTGAAGGACGTGAGTCTGCACATCCCGGCCAACAATGCGACGGCGCTGATTGGGCCTTCGGGCTGCGGAAAATCCACTTTTGTGCGCTGCCTGAATCGCATGCACGAGACCACGCCGGGCGCGCGCGCCGAGGGTACGGTGCGCATCGGCGATGTGGATATTTACAGGGACGTTTCGCCGGTAGAGATTCGCCGCCGGATCGGGATGGTGTTTCAGCGGCCGAATCCCTTTCCCACGATGTCGATTTATGACAATGTGGCGAGCGGTTTAAAACTGAATGGATACAACAAGCGGCGTGTGCTGGACGAAGTGGTCGAGCGGTCGCTGAAGCAGGCGGCGCTTTGGGACGAGGTGAAGGACGATCTGCGCAAAAAGTCCGGATCGAGTCTTTCGGGCGGTCAACAGCAGCGTTTGTGCATCGCACGCGCGCTGGCCGTGGACCCCGAAGTGCTGTTGATGGATGAGCCCGCCAGTGCGCTCGATCCGGTGTCTACCTCGAAGATCGAGGACCTGATTTTTCATTTGAAGACGCAGTACACCATCGTGATCGTGACGCACAACATGCAGCAGGCGGCGCGCGTGGCGGAGCAAACCGGGTTCTTTCTTACGGGCAAGCTGGTCGAGTTCGATTCCACTCACAAGATTTTCACCAGCCCCTCCGACAAGCGTACGGAGGATTACATCACCGGGAGGTTCGGCTGATGCGTACACGTTTTCATCAGGCATTGGACGGTTTGAAGGAGCGGCTGCTGGTGATGGCCGGTCTTGTGGAGCAGGCCATCACAAGGGCGACGGCGGCGTATTCCGAGCGGGATAACCAGCTCTGCGATCTTGTGCTGTTGTCGGAGCCGGCGATCAATCGGATGGAGCGCGAGATCGATCAGCTGGCGCTCGATCTGCTGGCCATGGAACAGCCGATGGCGGTGGATCTGCGCTTTATCGTTGCGGTGATTCGCATCAATGCGGATCTGGAACGGGTGGGCGACCAGGCGGTGAATATCGCCAACCGCGTGAGGGAGCTCGGGACGCTGCAGGCAACGGATCTGCCCGTGGATATCCCGAAGCTGGCGCAGTTGTCCTCGGCCATGGTGCGCAAGGCGCTGCAATCGTTTATCGAGGCGGATGCGGAGATGGCGCGGTCGGTGTTGACGCTGGATGACCAGGTGGACGATATGAACCGCAATGCCTATGGTTCGTTGAATCGCTACATCCAGGACCATCCCGAATGCACGTCGCAGGCGTTGAACGCGTTGGTGATTTCGCGCAACCTGGAGCGTGTGGGGGACCATGCGACGAACATTGCGGAGGATGTGATTTTTTGGGTGCGTGGGGACGATGTGCGGCACGGCGGGGCGTGAAGCCGGCGGGGCCTGAGTGCCGGCGGGCATAGGAATAGACAACGGTAAAAGCAAACGCGGATTCCCTTCGAAAGGAACAACAAAGGGAGGCGGTGCCGCGTGGCTGGTGGTGGATCTGCCCTAGCGGACGGTGCCGTTGGACAGGTCATAGGCGACCACGCCGAGGTCGTTCAGGGTGCCTACGGTAGTTTCCACGTTGCGGCGAACGATGGGCTCGGCTTTGGCGGGGGTGTTGTGGGCTTCTTCGACGGCGACTACGCGGCCGTAGGGCCATGAGCTTTGCGGAATGGAACTGATGGCCTCGGCGAGTTTCTCGGGGCCGAGATTGAGCACCTGCCGACGTGCGCCCACGGGCCGCAGCATGCCACCCGCGCCGAAGTCGACTGTATTGGCATCGGCAAGCAGAATGTGCAGCGTCACCATCCCGGGCTGCACGGTGATGTATGGGTTCTGCCAGGTGTCATAGCTGTGTACGGTGAGGAACCGGCTCTTGGATGGAGGTGGAATGGCCTCCATTTGTTGCCGCTCGGCCGAGGTTTCGTTGCGGTGTTCCGCCGCGGGGTCGGCCAGGTGCGGCGGATGGCTGGAACAACCCGCGGCGAAGAGACCGGCGAGCAGCAGAAAGCGGGCGCGAATGCGGGCGTGGGAACGGGAAACGGCAAGGGTGTAGACGGAGCAGGGGATCACATCTTAAGCATATCGGCTCCTAGGCAGATTCAAGGGACATCGTTTCCGGGAGCGGGATGAGCGCGGTCCCGTCCCTTTCCCGCGGACGCGAAGGAGGAGGGCAGACGCCTCCTGACGATACAATCGGGAAATGATCAAGGGATTGACCAGCATCGTGCCGGTGGCGTCGCCGGAAACGTTTCAGCGGCTGGAGGGTCTGCTGCGCGGGCTCGGGTTTGAAGAAGGACGTGGATGGAACGACGCCGGTGGACGCGGATCGGCGTTTCTGGCGCCGTTGGGCAATCTCGAATTGGTGAGTGGGCGTGAGCCGGCCGTGCCGCGGTTGCTGATCGAGGCGACGCCGCTCGATGCCGTGCATGCGGCGGTGGAGACGTGGATAGCGAGTGCCGGGCGCGATGGGACCGCACTGGAGGGGGCGCAGGTAGGCGCGGTGGAAGCAACGCACTGGAAGGCGCGGCTGTTTCGTGCGGAGCTGGCCCCCGGGTTTGAGGTAGGTTTCTGGGAGTCGGAGGACGCGCTGCAAGGGCGGCCAAGGGCGATCGAAGGCGATCTTTCCGGGGCGGGGCGGCGGTTTGCGATCGTTGTGGCGCGTTGGAATGCGGTGATCACCGACCGGCTGCTGCAAGGGTCGCTGGATGCGCTGTATCGCAGCGGCGTGGCGCGGGCCGATGCCGAGATTGTGCGTGTGCCGGGTGCGTGGGAAATACCGTCGGCGGCGCGGACGCTGGCCGAGACCGGGCGCTTCGACGCGATCATCACCCTGGGTGTGCTGTTGCGTGGAGAAACGGCGCATTATGAGGCCATTTACAACGAGGTTTCGCGGGGTATTGGGCAATCGCAGCAAGAGACGGGCGTGCCGCATGCCTTTGGTGTGCTGACCTGTGAAACGTTGGAGCAGGCACTGGACCGGGCGGGGCTGAAGGCCGGCAACAAGGGCTTTGAAGCGGCGATTGCCGCTATCGAAATGGCATCGATCGGCGAGAAAATTCGTGGCACGGTGCAGCGGGAAAGATTCGCAGGGGTGAACGGCTGATGGGCACACGGCGCAAATCGCGCGAACTGGCCATGCAGATGTTGTTTCAGGGCGATCTTGGAAAGCAGAAGCCGGCGGAGGTGGAGCGGCTGTTTTGGGATTCACGCGAGGACGTGGATGGGGAGACGCGCGGCTTTGCCGATGACCTGCATCGTGTGGCGGCGCAGCGCGAGGAAGAGATCGATGGATTGATCACCAGGCACGCGCAAAACTGGCGGCTGGAGCGCATGCCGGTGGTCGATCGCAACCTGTTGCGTACGGCAGTTGCGGAGATGCTGGGATTTCCGTCTACGCCCACCGCCGTGGTGATCAACGAGACGCTGGAGATTGCGCGGCGGTATGCGGCCACGGAGAGTTTGAACTTTCTGAATGGCGTGCTGGATGCGATTGGGCGGGATCTGCTGGATCGCAAGCTGAATGGGAAGCCGGGGGTCTAGATCTAGACAGCAAATTCCCTTCGGGGATGAAGGCAAGAAAAGCAGATCTCTACGGGACGACAAGACCCGTTGGAGGAAGAAAAGGCCCGCCGTGATGGCGGGCCTTTCTGCTTGCAAGGAGTGTTTGTTTAGGAGCGTGCACGCCTTGGGTGGCTGACGATGAGGTTCGGGGTGGCCGTGCCGCCGTTGATGCCGGTAAGCGCCGGGTTGATGGTGCCGGTATCGGTGCCCGTTGTGCCATTGGTGAGCGAGATGATGTGCACGAGGTTGTCGCCGGAGGTGCCGGCGTAGAAGGAGAGGTTGTCGGTGCTGAAGACGCCGGCCACCGGAGCCGTGGCACCGCCGGAGAGCGTGACGTTGTTGAATAGGCCCGTCCCCGGAGCGTAGAGCGGCAGCAGACCGCCGGCGCCGGTGTAGGTGATTGCGGCTACGGTCGAGTTGCTGGCCGGCAGCACGCCGGTGATGGCCGTTGCAGTGATAGCGGGGATGAGCGGATGTGCCTGGGGCGCGGCGGTGAAGTAGTTGGGGCCCACCATGTTCGGGGGAGCGGGGCAGGCGGCGATCGTGACGGCACCGCCGGGGGCGGTTTGCGTTGGGGGGGTAACGGCAATGTCCTGGAGCGTTGCCGGCGTGGTCTGCGCCGTGGCTCCGAGGATGTGAGCGCCGTCGGTGGTGGCCGTGACGCGGTCCGTTGCCACCGCCACCGAAGCTGCAAGCGGCGTGAAGGTATTAAGGGCCGTAGGCGGCGTGCCGGTGCTGGAGAGCGTGGTGTTGGAGCAGTAGCTGCGGCCCTCGGTGCGAGCGCCGGCGAAGTAGGCTCCGTAGCTGGGAACGGTGACCGCTACATCGGTGTAGTTTTCATCAGGCAGAATGCTTTCCCAGCCGACGAAAGTGGAGTAGGTCAGCAACACCGGACTCGTTACCCCATTCGCATTGGATGTAGCTGTGACGTACAGCGTGTTGCTGTCCGGGGTCCACTGGGCGCGGGTGCCGACCCCGTTGAAGGTGCTGAAAACGGCACCGGTATTGTTGACCAGAGAGATCGTTTGGCGAGCGGGATCGGTGACCACGGCATAGCTGTTGTTCGGCGCAACGGCGAGCACGGAGCCTTGGACCGCCTGGTAGACACCCCCGAGCGCACCGCTGGCGGTGTTGAGGATTTCCAGGCCGCCGCTCGAACCCATGTAAATCGTCGAACCGTCCTGCGAGATGACCATGGAGTTGGGCGCGAAAAAAAGCTTGATCGGGGAGCCGAGCTGGCCGGTGGTGAAGTCTTCGCTGGCAATGTACTGCGAACCCGTGGAGCCCATATAGAGCACATCGGACGCCGTGCCGGGGGCCGTGACAAGGATGCCGTTCGAGGTAACTGGCTTGCCGTTGCCCAGGTAGCCGATCTGGCTGAAGGGGGCGGTATTGCAGGTGGGCGGGACGCAGGCGGCCGTGATGGTGGCCGCGCCCGGGAACGCCGGGGAAACGGTGCCGGAACTGGTAGGGAAGTTGACCGGCAGCGTGGAGTTGAACTCAAGGGCGATGCCGGTGAGGATGGTCCCGTTGATGTCCGTTACCGTGGCGTTGAAGGCCTGCGGGTTGTTGAGGGCCACGGTGAGGTTGTTGGCGCCGGGGTTGTTTACCGCGGAAAGAACGATCGAGGCGGGCGGGCAGGTGGAGAAGAAGCCCGCGTTTACCGCAGAGGACGAGTTGGCGACGGTTGCCGTGACCAGGGCCGATCCGGGCTGGTTTGCGGTAGCGACGCCATTGGCATCGATGGTAGCCGAGCCTACGGCACCCTGGAGGGCGTAAGCGATGTGGCCGACCTGGCAAGTGATGTTATTGGCGGGGATCGGTGTGCCGTCTCCGGCGTAGACCTTGGCCAGCAGCTGGCGGCTGGTGCCCTGGGAAATGCAGGAGGCGTTGTTGTAGGGCGGCGCGGTAACGTTTGTGCCGTTGGTGCTGATGCTGCAGCAGTCGGAGCCTGGGTCAGTACTGCAGAGGCTAGGCGGCGTGGTTACACTTTGCAGCACGATCCCGGTGACCACCGGATGCACAAAGACCTGGATGGGGTTGCTGCTGGCACCGGCGGCAGCGGCCGTGATGTAGGCGGTGTGATTGGTGGCGCTCGCCGGGGGAGGGGTGCAGATGGTGTAATCGGCGATGCCGCCGCCGGTGTTGCGATTCCAGCTGCCGCCGCAGACTGTACCGTTGTTGGGATTTACGTCGGCGATCGTCATATCGGTGGTGTAGTAGACGAATTTCGAGACACTGACCGTGGCGCCGACGCAGTCAACTGCGGTAGCGGACAGAGCCTGGCCGATCTGGCCGTAATTCAGGGATTCCCCGGTGGCCGTTAAGTTGGAGGCCAGCACAATGTGATTGACTTGACCTTCGACCGGGCCATAGCCGGAGCTGTTGCAATACGTGACCGCGGTGCCTTTGCCGCAACCGGCGACCGAGATACCCAAAGGGACAGCGAAAAATAACAAAGCCAGAAGACCAACGAACCGCCGCATTCCACCTCCCCGCTCCGCGCCGAAAAGGGCGAAGCGGTCCGACCAGACGCACTCCTTGGGGAGACGTCAGCTTTGAGTGTAGATTCCGCCGATACGGTAGGCAACTCGGGGCCGCTGTTTTGGGGCCAGCCGCTTGCAAAGCAGGTGCGGGGGAGCCGTAACCTTCATGGTTGCGTTGTGCGGGGGTAGGGGGCTGGGTTGAAGAAAGCGATTTCCTGCGCTGCGCTGCGGGATGACAATGCCCAGGGAAGGTCCTTTACCCCTTCAATGGTGACCCGGGAGTCCGATCCTGTCCTGGAGAGGGTGCGGCACCCCGAAAGGAACGCAGATTCCCTTCGGGGATGACATCAAAGAGCTGGATTCAGTGGCCCTCCGCATGCGTTAGGGGACCGGGGGAGGACGCTGGCATGTTGTCGGCGAACCATTTTGCGGTGCGTTCGGCGCGGTCGCGGATGTGCTCGGGGTCGCGGAAGCCGTGGCCTTCGTCGGGGTAGACCACGAGTTGAGTTTTTACGCCCAGGTCGCGCAGGGCGTGCCAAAACTCGAAGCTTTGCGGGGCGGGGCACTCGCCGTCGCGGTCGCCGACGATGACCAGCGTGGGTGTGGTGACGTTTTTGATGAAGGTGATGGCGGAGGATTTGGCGTAGACACCTGGATCCTGATAGACCGAGGTGCCGAAGAACGGGATCATCCATTGGTCGATGGAATTTTCGCCGTAGTAGCTGAGCCAGTCGGACACGCCGGCACCGGCAACCGCGGCCCGGAAGCGATGGGTTTGGGTGACCGCGAACATGGTCATGAAACCGCCGTAGCTCCAGCCGGTGATGCCCTCCCGGGTGCGATCGATGGGGTATCGGGCTTCAAGCGAGTCCAGGCCGGCCTCGATGTCGTGGAGGTCGCCGTAGCCGAAATCCTGGCGATTGGCCTCGGTAAAGGCTTCGCCCTGGCCGAAGCTGCCGCGCGGGTTGGGTTGCAGTTCGAAGTAGCCGCGATCGGCCCATTGTCCGCCTCCCCAACGGGCCGTAATGGAGGCGGATGGGCCGCCGTGCACGCTGACAATGACCGGGTACTTCCGGGATGGATCGTAGTTGGCGGGAAAGGTGAGCCAGCCCTGGACGTGAAACGGGCCATTGGTCCATTCGACGGATTCGGTGCGCGAGGCGGGCTGGACGCCGGCGTTTAAATGGGTGAGTTGCCTGGCGCCATGGGCGTCGAGGGTCCAGATCTCGGGGGCCTGGGCAAAGCCCTGTTCGGTGAAGGCGAGGGTTCCGCCGTTGGCCGGAGCGATCGAAACAGCGTCCTTGATAGGGCCGCCGCCGATCGAGACTTCGCCCAGGTCGACCGTCGTGCCGGGTTCGGCTGCCTTGCGAGCAAGGTCCCAATGGACGATTTCGGTGTGGCCGCGCCGGTCTTCGACGAAGCCGAGGGTGCGGTCGTTGACCCAGGCCTCGTAGGAGGGCGTGCCGTCGATGTCCGGGGTGACGTCGACGGGCTGGCCGCCGTTCGCGGACACGGTGTAGAGATCGCCGCCAGTGGAGCCCTGGTCGCTCATAAGACCGCCGATGAAGGCGATCTGTTTCCCGTCGGGAGACCAGCGAGGGACGGCGATTTGGAGGCCGTGCAGGGGGCCGGTGACTTTCGCGGTGTCTAGAAGGACGGTCGGGGCGGTCTCGACGGCGCCGTTCGCCTCGGGGAGCCGGCCCTGGCCATCGCGGGGAGCTGCTCCCCTGTAAAGCCTGGCCACCCACCAGTTGTTTTCCCCCGGCGCATTGCCGGCGATGAAGGCGATTTCGTTGGAGTTGGGGGCCCAGTCGAATTCGTACACATGCAGCGGGCCGGGCGTAAGGAAGCCGCCCTGTCCGTCGTTCGTGTTCACAGCGTAGACACGCTGCACCTCGACGCCATCCTCACCGATGACGCCCGACGGGGGCTTCATGGCATCGAGCGCGCCGGCGGTGCGGGTGGCGTTTTCGACAAACAGGAAGCCGATCGCTTTGCCGTCCGGAGACCAGGCGAGCTGCTGCATGTCGCCGGTGAGATGGGTGAGCTGGCGAACGGTGCCGGTGGCTTGGGACCAGAGATAAATCTGTTGCCGGCGGGGCACGGAGGGGTCGGCGGAGGGTGCGGTGCAGGCGCCGAGGAAGGCCAGTGTGCCCCCGTCGCGGGACCAAACGGGATCGGCATAGGCGCATTGGGCCGCGCCGGGGACGACGATCGTTCTCGCCGGGGCATCGGGATGGGCGGCCTCCAGGAGGTTCAGAGCCGTGGCCTCGCGGCCCCGCAGGGTCCAGGCGACCAGCTTTCCATCCGGGGAAAGAGCGACGGCACCGGGGACCGCAACGTGTCCGCCATTGACGGAGGCGGGGCCGCCCCGTTCGCGCCCGGCTTGCCGGTGTGTCTGCGGAGCGCCGGGAGCGGGTGGAGCGGCGGGCTGCTGGGCCGCCAGCCATGCGGGGACCGCGAGGGCAAGCGCGGCGGTGGCGAGAACTGGATGGAAGCGTTGGCGGACGGCGGGGCGCGAGGGGGCAGTCATTGACCGCAGCGTACCATCCCACCGTGGCGGCACGCGGAGAAAGGGTGCGGCCGGGGGGGCGGGCCGGAGGAGGTCGGCGCTTACACCTCTGTCCGCTGCACACGCTGCAGATCGCTTCGGCCCCGTATTTCGAAACCGAAGCGGAGGTACAAGTCGATGGCCTTGCGATTGGTTTCGACCACCCAAAGCCAGGATTGCGAACCTTCGGCCCGGTGGGTGGCGACGATTCGCGCGAGGATGGCGGTACCCAGGCCACCTCCGGCGTGGGCAGGGTCGCTGCACAGGGCACTGATTTCTCGCCAGGGGGACTGGCCTGGAAGATCGAAGCAAAGCCGCTCGCCCCCCATGGCGATCAGGCGTCCGTGGAGGTCGCGCATGCCGAAGTACCGCCCCATGCGGCAGGTCTCGGGGCGAAAGTAACCGGGGTAGGCGACCGCGATGAGCGCCATCATTTCGGGGGCGTGGCGGCAATCGAGCGACTCGATGGCGAGGGCGGGCGAGGGGAGGGCGGGCGAGGGCTGGGCGGGCAGTCGTTCCACGGGTAAGCTGCCGGTTCGCTCGCGGAAAGAGGCGGTGGGGAGGACCATTTCCAGGCACGGAATGGATTGCGTCCAGAGCAGACCGGGGATGCTCGGAGGACGCGGTTCCTGCAGAAAAACCGATTCCCCAGGCTGGAGCAGGTGGCGAAGATCAAGAAAGGCATCGGAGCTGGTGTTTTGGAGTGCGGCGAAAAGGGGCCACGGCGGCCGGGTAGCGCCGGGCGCTGCCGTGGATCTCGGCCAAGGGGCGATGCGTTGTGCAAAGGGCGGCCCAAACGGCTTCGGCGAGCGGATTCTGGGGCATACTGCCGATGGTAGGGGACCCAACGCCCCCTTTGCCGCAGCGGATTCGGCACGCCGCAGCGGATTCGGCACACCGCAGCGGATTGGGCACACGCAGCCGCAGTACGCCGTTGACTCTGCCCGTGCTCTTTGCTACAGTAAGAGGGTTCCGCTCATTGAGGGAACTTGCCTGCCTGAATGTCTGCAATGCCTTCCTTCCCGTGTGATGCTGTTTTTACGGGATCTCGAAATGGATGGGCTATGTGGGCCGGAGCAGACGAAACGGAGTTGGGCCGCCGCGATCCGATGTCGACCGCGTCGAACCTGGCCACCGTCGTCTCCCCTAAGCGTAAGCAGTAGGTTGTACCCGCAATGTGTGCCGTTGTTTCAGGTTTGGCCGCGTGCAGGATTCAGAAGTTCGCCGGAGCGCCCGTGTGGGCTCCGCCATTCGTGTGTGCGGCGTGAGTCGTCGGACGAAAGGGATCGGAAACGATCAGCGGATGAGCTGCCCTGCAAGGCGTCCGACAAACGAAGTCGGATAGCTCCGGGGAGAGAATCTCTGCCGGACTGGCAAGAAGGAGTTTCAGCGAAGTGCCTACATTCCATCAACTCGTAAAGCAGGGCCGTACACCGACCCGCTACAAGACCGCCTCACCTGCCTTGCAGGGCTCGCCACAGCGTCGCGGCGTTTGCACGCGGGTGTACACGCAAACCCCGAAGAAGCCGAACTCGGCCCTGCGCAAGGTCGCGCGTGTGCGCCTGACCAACGGCATCGAGGTGACCACCTACATCCCGGGCATCGGCCACAACCTGCAGGAGCACTCCATTGTGCTGATTCGCGGCGGTCGTGTGAAGGATCTTCCCGGGGTGCGGTACCACGTTGTGCGCGGAACGCTGGATTCGGTCGGCGTGGCCAAGCGCATGCAGAGCCGGTCTAAGTACGGTGCAAAGCGTCCAAAGGCCGCCAAGTAGGCTGTACGTTTAACGTTGTACGTAGTAAGTTTCCCGCTGCGTACGCCTTGTACCGACGTATCACGTAAAACTTACAACCACAACCAGGCCCGGCACGTGAGAAGTCACCGCGCCGGGGGAAGAAGAGAAGAGAGCATGCCGAGAAAAGGTCATATCGCCAAGCGTGAGGTCGCCGAAGATCCCATTTACCAGTCCACCCTGGTCACGAAGTTCGTCAACAGCATGATGTGGGGCGGCAAGAAATCGACCGCGCAGAAAATTTTCTACGAGGCGATGACGAACCTGGAGCAGAAGGGCGGCGACGAGGCCTTGAAGCTGTTCAAGAAGGCTGTCGAGAACGTGAAGCCGATGCTTGAGGTTAAGAGCCGCCGCGTGGGTGGAGCGAACTACCAGGTGCCGATCGAGGTGGCTCCGGAGCGTCGCACGTCGCTAGCCATTCGGTGGCTGGTGAGCTTTGGCCGCTCTCGCGGAGAAAAGGGCATGGTCGACAAACTGACGGCGGAACTGCTCGATGCAGCCAACGGCCGTGGTGCGGCGATGAAGAAAAAGGAAGACGTTCACCGCATGGCGGAGGCGAACAAGGCCTTCGCGCACTATCGCTGGTAAACGCTGTCGCAGATTGTACGTTCTGGGTTGGCTCGGTTTGGTTCCTGGATCGGGTTTCCTACATCGTTAACGTACACATCTGAACCTGGAACGTAGAACCGGTTTTCACCGCGGGCAAGCTCCGCAGAAAGAACGACCACCGTGGCACGCACAATCCCCCTGGCAAAATGCCGCAACATCGGCATCATGGCGCACATCGATGCGGGCAAAACGACCACCACCGAACGTATTCTTTTCTATACGGGTGTGAACCACCGTATTGGCGAGGTGCATGAGGGCACGGCCACCATGGACTGGATGGAGCAGGAGCAGGAGCGCGGCATCACCATCACGTCCGCGGCGACCACCTGTACATGGAACGGCATTCGCATCAACATCATCGATACGCCCGGTCACGTGGATTTCACGGCCGAGGTGGAGCGTTCGCTGCGTGTGCTGGACGGCGCCGTGGCCTGTTTCGATGCGGTTGCCGGCGTGCAGCCGCAGTCTGAAACGGTCTGGCGGCAAGCGGACAAGTACAAGGTGCCGCGGATCTGTTTCATCAACAAAATGGACAAGGCCGGTGCGGATGCGGTGTATGCCACCTCGACGATTGTGGATCGTTTGGGCGCGCGCGCCGTGCCGATCAACATCCAGATCGGCGCCGAGGCGAAGTTTGCCGGGGTGGTGGATCTTGTCACCATGAAGGCGATTTTCTGGCACGACGAAACCATGGGCGCGGAGTACTCCGTTGAAGAAATCCCGGCCAATTTGCTGGAAACGGCGAAGGCGGCTCGCAACGTTCTGATCGAGGCCGCCGCCGACGCGGACGACGAGATCATGAATTGTTTCCTGGAGGGCATTGACCCGACCGAGGAGCAGCTGAAGGCCGGTATCCGCAAGGCCACGATCGCGATGACGATGTTTCCGGTGCTGTGCGGATCGTCGTTCAAAAACAAGGGTGTGCAAACACTGCTGGATGCGGTGGTCGACTACCTGCCAAGCCCGCTCGATATTCCGCCGATGATCGGGCACAACCCCGAGGACATGGCGGAAGAGATTGTGCGCAAGGCAAGCGATGCGGAGCCGCTTTCGGCGCTGGGCTTCAAGATCATGACCGACCCGTTCGTGGGCCAGCTGATCTTCATTCGCATTTATTCGGGGATTCTGAAGACCGGCGATACGACGCTGAACCCGCGCACGGGAAAGACGGAACGCATCGGCCGCTTGTTGAAGATGCACGCCAACAAGCGCGAAGAAATCACCGAGATCATGGCCGGCGATATCTGCGCCGCCGTTGGTTTGAAGAACCTGATCACGGGGGACACCATCTGCTCGGCGAAGGACCCGATCGTGCTCGAATCGATCGATTTTCCCAAGCCGGTGATTGAGGTTGCCGTCGAACCGAAGACCAAGGCCGACCAGGAAAAGATGGGCGTTGCGCTCTCCAAGCTGGCCCAGGAAGATCCGACGTTCAACGTGCGTACAGATGTCGACTCGGGCCAGACCATCATTGCCGGCATGGGTGAGTTGCATCTGGAAATCATCGTCGATCGCATGATGCGCGAATACAAGGTCGAAGCGAATGTAGGCAAGCCGCAGGTGAATTACCGCGAGACCATTCGCGGCAACGCCGAGGCGGAGGGCAAGTATGTTCGGCAGACCGGCGGCTCCGGGAACTATGGCCACGCCAAGATTCGCATCGAGCCGAACGAGCCGGGCAAGGGCTACGAGTTTTCCAACGATACCAAGGGTGGAACCATTCCCAAGGAGTACATCAAGCCGATCGATCAGGGCATCCAGGAAGCCATGCAGGGCGGCGTCCTGGCCGGCTACGAGATGGTCGACGTGAAGGTCTCGCTCTACGACGGCAGCTACCATGACGTGGATTCAAACGAAATGGCGTTCAAAATTGCAGGGTCCATGGCGTTCAAGGAAGCGGCTCGGAAAGCGAAGCCGGTTCTGCTCGAGCCGGTGATGTCGGTCGAGGTGACGGTGCCTGAGGATTACATGGGCACCATTATCGGCGATCTGAACAGCCGTCGCGGGCGCATCGAGGGCATGGAGATGGTGGGCAACACGCAGGCCATCCGTGCAACGGTGCCGTTGTCGACGATGTTCGGCTATGCCACGCACATGCGCGGCGCAACCCAGGGAAGGGCGAACTACTCGATGCAATTCAAGCAGTACGAGGAAGCGCCACGCTCGGTGTCGGAAGAAATCATCGCGAAGTCGCTGGGCAAGGACAATCGATAGGATTTGCACATAGGCCGCGTGCTGGAGCCGGTTGAGATCAGCCGGCGCGCGCAGAACAAAACCGGATTCTCGGCAATAGGAAACATGGAGAAGGATCATGGCGAAGGAAAAGTTTGACCGCAGCAAGCCGCATGTGAA
>CAXTBI010000016.1:32727-55868 GCA_964242195.1 uncultured Acidobacteriaceae bacterium | reverse complement strand
TCCGTCGCAAACGGGATGGACGGTGCGGTTCCCTCAAGATTGTCGACGAGTTCTATCCCGGGTTGGGGTGTGAGACCGTTAGTTGTCGCTACCGTGAAGTTCGGAACTAGACCGGCCGGGATCGCTCCCGTGGTGAACGGCAAGTCGGGTTCGGTAGCCACCGATCCGTTGTCATAGGCGATCGTCCCTTGCAGGTGGAACGTCGTGCTTGCGACCATGCCTGCGACGTAGATCGTGATCGGTTGGCCCGCGGCGAAATGCTGCGAAGAGGTATGGAAACCATACGTCGTGCTTTGTCCGAACGCGACCGTCACTGCCCCCGGTAGTGGCAAGGTAAGCATGTAAGCAGCCACTTGCGGATTCCCCGTCGAGCGAACCGTTGCCGTCGGCAGCTGCGTGCTCGCAGGATTGCCGCACCCGGCCAACTGCAGCGTGAACGCGGCGGCGCAGAAAGCAAACCACAGGTTAAGTTTCATCCATTCTCCTCTTTATTCGCCCTTAACCTAACAATAGAGATCGTTGCGTAGAGACGAAGCGCGGATTGCCATGTAGTACACGTCCGTTAAATTCAACTTCACCGTGCTTATATGCGGGGTATGCTCGAAGCGGCAACTTACCAAAACTCGCAAAAGTTCCCGTCCCCGATCTGCTGCGAGCGCACGGCGGACACCAACCCCTGGCTGGACGAAGTGCAGGGAATGCTAAACTGTCCCTGCTATGCCGCCATTGCAGCGCCGTCGTGCCGTAACCGTGAACGTAGGTGGAATTCGTGTAGGTTCCGACGCCCCCGTCGTTGTGCAGTCGATGACCAACACCGACACGGCCGACATCGATTCGACCGTGCAACAGATCGCCGCCCTGGCCCGTTCCGGATCCGAACTCGTCCGCATCACGGTAAACAATGACGCCGCCGCCGAGGCCGTGCCCTACATCATCGACGGCATTCGCGCCAAGGGTTGGGAAACCCCGGTCGTCGGCGATTTCCACTACAACGGCCACATCCTTCTGCGTAAATACCCTGCCTGCGCCCGTGCGCTCGCCAAATACCGCATCAACCCCGGCAATGTGAGCATCGGGCGTAAGGATGACGACAACTTTCGCACCATGATCGAGTGCGCCGTCGATAATCAAAAGCCGGTGCGCATCGGCGTCAACTGGGGATCGCTCGATCAGGCCCTGCTGACCCGCATGATGGATGACAACTCCCGCTCGTTGCAGCCCATGACCGCTCGCGACGTCATGATGGAAGCCATGGTCGTTTCCGCGCTCGACAACGCCGCCGCGGCCGAACGCTACGGCCTGCGCCGCGACCAGATCATCCTTTCCGCCAAGGTCTCGCATGTCCGCGACCTCATCGACGTCTACACCGAGCTCGCGCGGCGCTGCGACTACGCCCTGCACCTCGGCCTGACCGAAGCGGGCATGGGCATGAAGGGCGTGGTCGCCTCCACCGCCGGTCTGGCGCCGCTTTTGCTCGCGGGCATCGGCGATACCATCCGCGTTTCGCTCACGCCCGAGCCCGGCGGCGACCGTTCCGAAGAGGTTCGCTGCGCCCAGCAAATCCTGCAATCGCTCAGCATTCGCAGCTTTATGCCGCAGGTCACCAGTTGCCCCGGCTGCGGCCGCACCACCAGCACCTACTTTCAGGAACTCGCGCAACGCATCCAGGCCTATCTCGTCGAGTCCATGCCCGAGTGGAAAAAGCAGTATCCCGGCGTCGAAGAACTCAAACTCGCCGTCATGGGCTGCATCGTGAACGGCCCCGGTGAATCCAAACACGCGGATATCGGCATTTCCCTGCCCGGCACCTTCGAAGAGCCCAAGGCCCCCGTCTACGTCGATGGAAAATTGATGACTACGCTGAAAGGCGACCGCATCGTTGAAGAGTTCCAGGTCATTCTGGATGACTACGTTCAGCGCCGCTACAGCGGGAACAGGGTTGTAGAGCTGCAACCGGTAGGGGCGTAGATTTCCCTTCTCATCTTTCCCCGCATCTAGTAACATACAAACGGAGGGTCATCATGGCTTCAATGATCACTCAGCTGAACGCGATGGGCGGCAGCGAAACATCCCGTGTGCTCGATGCCTTGGAGAGCCCTAAATACGTTTGGCGTACCACGGAAGGTCTGTCCAAGGACACCCATTTATCTGAGGACGCCGTTGTCGCGGCTCTGCATCAAATTCCGAGCGACATGCTGGTAAGCACCACGGGGAAGCAGGGGCACCTGTACACCACGCGCAAGCATTACTACGAGAGGCAATCCTTTCTGGGAAGGTTCCTGACGGCCGCGACTGGTCGATTCAAGTAAATCAATGTTTCTTCCCCAGAGTGCCAACGTGTGGCTTGGCGTCAGCGGTGGGCTGGTCCCCAGCATTGTTACCTCCATTCAGTGGGCCAAGGTAGAAAAAGGCCAGCGCCCGGAAAGTCCCTTTCGCGACACGGGCTTCTGGTTCCTCTTCTGCCTCCTTCCGATCATCGGCGGGGGAGTTGTCGGCCTTTACGAGTACTTTGGCACAAAATTTAATGGTCCCCTCGCCTTCCAGGTCGGTATCACGGCACCCGCTTTTCTACAACAATTAGCCTCGGGCGTACCTCCGCTTGGAAAAACGGGGTAAGTTGCAGGCTCGTGCGCCCGCTTTCGCCGCGACCCACGTCACCTATGGCGTCCATCGCGCCGGGTCAGACGTTTCGACAAACGAGAAAGACCCCGGGGGCGCGTACCGCGTTCCACCTTGCGCCTTTCGGTACGAAGCTTGGCAGCCTCCCACTCCCAAACAAACGGGCTGTTCTGCGCACGCAGCTCCCGCAACGGGTAAAACGTACCGCGCCAAAGCACACCGCGCCGCCAGATTGTCACGAGCATCGACCGCAGCATGGCCCAAAGCAGCGCCGCCGCCCCCAGGGGATACAGCCAGCCGTACCGCGCCGGAATCCCGCTCAACTCCCCCACCTCCCTGTACCAGACCGCGATGCAGCCAAGGACAAAGATCCCCGGCAGCAGCGTCGGCCCCCACCCGAGTCCCAGCAGCGGCAGCAGAAACAGCCCGGCCATCCCGAACATGGCGCCCAACAGCAAAAGAGCCCGAAAATTGGCAAGCGCGAAAAAGTTCTTCGTCATGCCGCGGATCAATCCCCTGGCTCCCGGCGCCCCGTGCGCCAGTACCAGCCCCGGCGCAAAAGCCACAGATTGGCGAAGGCCCGCCGCGCGCATCCGCCGTCCCAGCGTGACGTCCTCCACCACCGCCAGCCGCTGTGGATCCCATCCGCCTATCTCCTCCAGCGCCTCTCGCCGAACGAGGTTGAAAGCCCCTGCCCCCACGGCACTCCAGCGCGCGCGCGGATTGGCCACCCGCCAGGGCGGGGCCATCCAAAGCGCCAGCAACTGCAGGAATCCCAACACCGTCCGCTCGCCCCAGGTCTTGGTCACCGGCGTCGGCGTCACCACCAGGTGATCGGCCCGGGCGATCTCCGCGTACGCCACCGCGCGCCGCAGAATTGACGGCGAAAACCACACATCTGCATCCGTAAACAGGATGTATTCGGATTGTCGCCGCTCCGCGCCCACGGCCAGGGCAAAGGTCTTGCCGATCCAGCCCTCGGCCGCCTCGGTCACATGTACCACCTCCAACCGGTCCGGAGCCTTCCCCGCCATTGCGTCCAGCAGGCTACCCGTCGCGTCGGTCGACCGGTCGTCCACTGCCACAATCCGCAAGGGACCGTAATCCTGGGCCAGCAGCGTTTCCATCGCCGGCCCGATGGTTTCGGCCTCGTCCTTTGCCGGAACCACCACCAGCAGCTCCGGCGCGCGTGCCGGACACAGATCCCAGCTCACCCCCGACAGATCCGGGAGGGAGCCGAGCCGCAGGGACAGCGCCCGCGTCCGCACGCCCCAGATCGCGGCCAGTCCCCAGCCGCAAATTTCCGCTGCCAATCGCCAATTCGCGCCGATGGCCACGCTTTCCTTAAGCCGCGACCGGTGTATTCGGCGCCGAAGCGTCCAGCGTGGGAGCAAAACGGGACCCGACAAAGAAAATCACCGCCCCGATCAGCATCGTAATCAGCGTTACCCCCAGCCCCCAGCGCAGGTTCGAGCGATCGCTCACGATGCCGATCAGCTTCGGCGAAAAGGCATCCCCGAACACGTGAATGGCAAAAAGCTGCCCGGCCATGGCCATGGCACGCAGGTTCGCCGGAACCGCGTTCAAGGTCGCCGCATTGACCGGCCCGGTGCCCAAAAAGATAAAAAAGACGGCCACACCCAGTGCCGGCAAGGTCCAAGCCTTAGGCCCAAAGAACGCCAGCACCGCCGGTCCAAACGCCAACACCGCGCTGATGGCCGGCACCAGGTAAAGCGCCTTGGAGGTCCTCTTGGACCACCACTGCGCAACGGTCCCGCCGACAATGGTCCCGCCCAGTCCACACGCCACCGTGAGCGCACCCATGATGAACCCGGCATTTTCCTGCGTTCGCCCATCGATGCGCTGCAAGAACGAGGGCATCCACCACGAAATTCCACCCAGCGAGAACGTCACCGCCGCGTACCCCAGGATCGAGCTCAGATAGGCCTTGTTTTTGAGCAGCGAAAAGACCGACGCCTTGTCCAGGCCCGTGCCGTTCCCCGCTTTGTCCTCCACTCGCTGCGGCTCCTTCATAAACAACAGGATCAGCAGCGCGAAAAGAGCTCCCGGGATCGCGGAGGCGATAAACGCTTTGCGCCAACCGTAGTGCTGCCCGATATACCCACCCGCCAGATACCCCAGCGCCGCCCCGCACGGGATCGCGATATTGAAAATCGTCAGCACCTTGTTGCGCTTATTTTCAGCGTAGTAGTCGGCCAGCAGCGCCGGCGCAAACACCCCAAAGCTGGCTTCCCCGATGCCCAGCGCCGCATGCCGGATGTTCAGCGAGTCATAGTCGTGCACACTGGACGTGACGAAATTCATCGCCGCAATGCCGAGCGCCGCCACCACGATCATCGGTTTACGCGGAAACCTGTCCCCCAGCCAGCCCGTGATCGGCGACGAAAGCACATACGCCACCATGAACCACAGGGTCAGGGTGCCGATCTGGTTGTTGTTGAGGTGAAACTCGGTCTGGATCTGGTCCTGCACCGCCGGCAGGATGTAGCGGTCCAGGTAGTTCACAAAATTCATCGCCGTCAGCAGCACAAGCGCAATCGTTGCATTGCGCGTACCCCTGTCGCCGGGTTTTCTGCTTGTACTTTTGTTCGTGGCCGTCATGCTGTGGGGAGCATATCAGGCACGCACCCCGGCGCGGCATAGCCAAGTCGTGGCATGTTTTCGCCCCCATTCTCGAAAATGGGACACTTTGCTATGCTGGGGACGCCCACCCCTTGCACGACGGTCGCAGGCCCAGGTTTACGCTCATGCGCTGTATCGCTTCCCTGCTCGTGGCTGCGGCCGCGGTTTTCGCGTCGTTCCCCGCCAAACTGCCCGCTCAAGGACCGCTTCCCCTCCGGGTGATCCGCCTGGATCCCGCGCTCGACCACCTGTTGGCCCCCAACGCCACCATAGAAGCCGTCAGCGGGGGGTACACCTTTACCGAGGGCCCCATGTGGCGCGGAAATCGCCTTTGGTTTTCCGACGAAGAAGGCGACAAGGTTCACGCCCTCACCCCCGATGGCCCGGACGGGGGACGCGATGAGGTTCTTGTCGACTTCACGCAGCCACCGTATGGCCTCCCGAACGGCCACAAGACCGGTCCCAACGCCATGGCCACCGCCCGGGACGGTACCGTCGTCATGGCCGAACAATACGCCCGGGCCGTTGTCCGCCTGCTCGGCACCGGCACCCCCGCCGATCCCGTCCACCCCGTCCACCCCGTCCCGTTTTTCGACAGCTACGAGGGCAAACACCTCAACAGCCCCAACGATCTCGTTTTCCTTCCCGACGGCTCCTTCTTTTTCACCGATCCACCGTACGGTCTTAAGGGCGGGAACAAGGATCCCGCCAAGCAGCTTCCCTATAACGCCGTTTTCTACGTCAAGGACGGAAAACTCACACCGGTCATCACCGGCCTGCCCACTCCCAATGGCGTCGCGCTCTCGCCGGATCACCGTACGCTTTACGTCAACAACACCGGCCCCGCCCAGCGCGTAATCGCCTATTCCCTGCGCACCGATGGCAGCGTAGGCCCTGCCCGCGACGTCATCACCTTCACCGGCCACGAGGGGGACGGCGCCCCCGACGGCCTCAAGACCGACAGCGAAGGCAATCTCTGGACCACCGGCCCCGGTGGCATCCGCATCGTGACGCCTTCCGGCAAAGTTCTCGGCCAGTTGCAACTACCGGAGGTGGCCGCCAACCTCGCCTGGGGCGGTCCTGACGGCCGCACCCTCTACATCACCGCGCGTACGCACATCTATCGGCTGCAAACGCTGGTCAAAGGGAATCTGCCGGTCTTCCGGCGTTAGCGCGCGAACGGGTTGCCCTCCTCTTTGGTTGTCATTCCCGAATGGAATCTGCGTTCTTGTCCCCCACGAAGCACTCGCTCGAAACCGGCACGCACACAGGAGAACTCATGAATCGACGCACCTTCGCCACGCTTTCCGCCTTCGCTGCCGCAAGCACAGCCGTCCCGATCCTTGGCCAAACGCAACGGCCACTTCGCTTTGCGTGCGTGGGTCTGGGCGGCATTTCGGAAATTTTTATGAAGGCCTGCGCGCAATCGACCAAGTGCAAGGTCACCGGCCTGGTCAGCGGCCACGCCGACCAGAAAGCTCCCAAGTATCAGGCGCTGTACGGCATCTCGCCCAGGTCGGTCTATACCTACGACAATTACGACCAGATCGCCGGCAACCCCGACATCGACGCTGTGTACATCGGCCTGCCCAACAGCATGCACGCCGAGTACACAGTCCGTGCCGCGCAGGCCGGCAAGCATGTGCTGTGTGAGAAACCGATGGCGATCTCCTCCGCGGAGTGCCGCACAATGATCGATGCCTGCAAAAAAGCGAATGTGAAGCTTATGATCGCTTACCGCGTCCATTACGATCCCACGTGGATCATGCTGCGCGAGCTTGCCCGGTCCGGGGCCCTGGGCAGCATCCAGGGCTTTCAGGGCGGCTTTTACAGCCCCAAACAAGAAGGCGAATGGCGCCTGAATAAGAAACTCGCGGGAGGCGGCTCGCTTGTGGACCTCGGAATTTATCCGCTCAACGCCATCCGCTGGATTGCCGGGGAGGAGCCCACCAGCTTCTCTGCGCAGGTGGCCACAAAGATTCCCGGCCCCCGCTTTGCCCAGGTGGAGGAAACCATCGAGTTCACGATGAAGTTCCCTTCCTCCACGCTCGCCTCCAGCGGCAGTTCCTATGGTGAGAACGGGCCCGCCTATCTCAATGTCGACGGCACGGAAGGCTATCTCCGCCTGGAAAAGGCGTACTTCTACGAAGGCATGAGCTATAGCGGCGAAACCACCAAGGGCCCCATCCGTGGCTCCAGCCCCGGTGTAGCCCCGTTCCAGTTCACTGCCGAAGCGGACAGCTTCGCGGATTGCGTTCGGAACAACACGCAACCGCGCACCCCCGGCGAAGAAGGGCTTGCGGACATGCTTGCCATCGAAGGCATCTATCGGGCGGCAGGCACACCGATCGCCTAACCCAAAGGGGCGAGCTGGGCCTCGGGGAAGTTGCCGCGGCCTACCGTCCGCGCTTCTGCCGAAGCCTTCACACGATCTTTCCTTCCGGCTGCAACGGGGAGACACAGTCCTCATAATCGGCTGCCTCGGCGGCCGTGCCCCCCTGCAGCTGCCGGGCGAGCAGGATGAGCGCGGGCACCAGAAACGCAAGGGAGCCGAACACCCACATCACGGATGCGCCCACGGTCTGATCCGTCAATGGATCCAACCCCCAGGCGTTCGCGTGCTGGAGATAGAAGGGGTACACGGGCCTGCCGGCAAAGGCAAGCAGGGCGGAAAGCATGGTGTTCACAATGTCTGCGCTCACCAGGTAAACCACGGCGTACCAGCCGAGCGACTTGGCCCCCGATGGCCAGGGGCGCACCAGCACCCACCAAAACAGCAGCGATGTCGCAAGGAAGCAGAGGTGTTCCAGATCGTGAACGGTTTCGTGATCGAGCGCGTAATCGTAAGCCGAAGGGATATGCCAAAGCAGAAACGTGAGATTCATCGCCAGCCAGGCAACTACCGGTATCACCAGGAAATGTTCGACCCGACGCACGATCCGCGAGCGCAGCAGCGGTGCGGCTGTCCAGCGACGCAGCGGTGCGGGCAATCCGCGCAGCAGCGGAACCGTTGGCCAACCCAGCAGAACAAGCGGTGGAACGGCCGACATCAGGAGCAGGTGCTCGATCATGTGCGCCGTGAGCAAGGTATCGGCCAACTCTTCCAGGGGAGACGCCAGCGAGATCCAAAGCACCGCGATGCCACCCGCGAAGCACCACGCGCGCCAGGCCGGGAACTCCGGCCTGGTGCGCCGCAACTGACGCAGGCCCACCAGGTAAACGGACAGCGTAAGCGCACAGCCGACCGTGATCAGGACGGGAGGGTGCCAATCGGCCAGCAGATCTTCCATCGTTCTCCCCCTCCCTTCAACGTGCCCGGGTGGGAAAGTTCGGCTGATCCAGCGATGGGTCGCCGTGATGCTCGTAGGGCAGTCCGTCCCCGTTCTGGCCAAATCGCATTGCCGGCACCTCCGCGGGCCGAAGGTTGCTGTTGCCGTCCATGGATCGAAGAAAGGAGACAAGCGCCGTCGTTTCGGGCGGTGTCAGTGCCTTTCCAAAGGCCGGCATATTGCCTCCTCCTTGCAACACCTGGCGAATCAGCTGATCGTAGCTCATGCGGGTGGCGACGATGTCCAGGGCCGGTCCGCGCTCGCCGCCCACACCCCCAATCTGGTGACAGTTGCGACATTGCTTGTTCTGAAACACAATGGCGCCCTGGTGTTCCAGCGCCGTTTTGTGAATGAGATCGGCAGCCGGTATCGTGTCGGTCGACCACGCATCCATGATCGGGCTCCAGGGTGTGTACATGCCGAGACGCGTGAACACACCGAGCGTCAAGGCGATCACGACCACCATCAGCACCGCCACGGGACGGCGCGACCAGTGCTTTTCCCCTTCACCGGCAAACAACGGCAAGGCGAACATCACCAGAAGAATCACCACCGGCGCAATCAGGATCAGGGGCGTTTCCAGCTTCGGCGGACAAAGCGCCAGGAGCGAGAAAATCCAAAGAAACACAAAGTCGGGCACCGGGGACGTCTGAATAATAGTCGGATCCGGCGTGCCGTTCGGGCCAATGGGCCCAAGAAAGACTGCCACGACGAGCACACTGAGCAGAACGGTCGCCGAGAACATGGCGTCCTTCCATCCAGCGTCCGGGATGAACGGAACGCCGGTGCGCTTGGTCAATTGGTGGTATTGGCGCTCATAGGTTCTTTTCCGCACCAGGCGGCCCGGCATGGGCCAGTCGTTGATGCCCAGCTTCAGCACCATCCAGACATGCAGCCCCACACCGGCCAGAAGAATGCCCGGAAGCACAAAGACGTGCAGCGCAAAGAAGCGCGTCAGCGTCGGTCCGCCGATGATGGGGCCGCCCAACATGACGTGAACCAACCGGCCGCCCAGCAGCGGTATGCGCCCAACAATGGCCACCCCGATGCCCAGCCCCCAATAGGCGTCCTGGTCGAAGCGCATCACTTCCCCAGTGAACGCCATGGCCAGGGTAAGCAGCAGCAGAAGCACGCCCACCATCCATGTGAGCTCGCGCGGGTACTTGTACGCCCCGAACAAAAACACCTGGGTCATGTGAATCAGCACGATGGCGATCATGAAGTTCGATCCCCAACCGTGAATGGCCCGGATCAGCCAGCCCAAAGCCACCTGCGAATCCAGCAGGTTCAGACTCTTCCATGCATTCGAGGCCGAAGGTGCATAGACCAGCGCGAGCAGGATGCCCGTGGTGATCTGCAAAATCAACAGCACCAGGGCCGCGGAACCGAAAACATACCACCAGCTTGACGTCGTCTCTGGCACAACGTGCTCGGACATCTCCACGGTTGTGCTGAGCAGGCCGGTGCGGGCTTCCAGCCAGCCCGAAAGCCGCCACGTCGCGCTGTCGGCCACGCCCATCGCTTTTTCCGTGACCTTCTGGTCCAGATCGACAACTTTGTGCTCAATCGCTTCGGCTTGCTCTTCAAGGTTCGGTTCCATCATCCCTCCTGTCCATTGCCGCCGGAGGGCAGCAGGTTGTCGCCGATTGGGGAATTGGCCGATGGAGTTGCCGGCCCGATCTGGATGAGGTCCCGGCCCTTGGGTCCCGAACAGGCCACGTCGCGCAACGTCGGAATTTCTCCGGCATGGATTGAGACCGTCTCTCCATCCACACGAACCTTGTACTTGTACAGGCCGCGTGGCGGTGGTCCGGCGGCCACCTCGCCGGTGGAGTAATACGCTCCTCCATGGCAGGGGCAAAGAAACAGCTGCGACTGCTCAAACCAGTGCACCGGACAGCCCAGGTGAGCGCAGTTGATGGCGAATACCTCATACGTCGTGCGCGTGGTGCGCCGTGCCCACACAGGAATCTTTGCCGTTTCTCCATCCGTGGGCGTGGTGACCGGGTTGGTGAACTGCAACAGGCGGGTTGCGCCGACCGGCATCTCATCCAGCTTCGCAATGGCCACCCACGCGTTGTAGGAGCCGTTCTTGCGAAAGATCGGTGTGATCACATAGCCCAGCAGCGGAACCGCCAATACCGCCGCCACCGCCAGGTTCATGCCCACCGCGAGCTGAAAGAGAAACGTCCGGCGCGAGTGCTTGAAATCCTTTTCCGCCGCCGAGGGGTACGGCGCTTCAGTGGTCAAGGGAGGATGTGGCTTTTCCGGCTTATGGGGAGGAAGTTCGCAATAATCGTTCATGGCTCGGGACTCGTGGGGTGCTTGGGTGTCGATTTGGGTGCGGATGCTTTGCTGATCTTGGGACCGCCGGTAGCCGGGCCTGCCTGTGTTGCCGTTTTCGTCTGTGCCTTGGCCTCCCGGGCCGCCGCCGCCGCGCCCCCCGGTTGCAACGCACCCTGGGCATTGGGAAAGGGCTGCCCTGGGTCCGGCGTACGATGGCTGATCATGAAGCTCACCAGGTCGGCAATCCCCTGATCTCCCAACGGGCCTCCCGGGTAGCCTCGCCAATCGGGCATGCCCTGGTCCGGTTTGCCGGCGACAATCAGGGAACGAAGACCGCCGTTGCTGACCAGGGCCAGGTACGTGGGAGCCAGGATCGACGATCCGCCCGGGGCATGGCAATGCAGACAATCGGCACGGAAGAGCGCCTCGCCGGCGGTCGGGTTCCCGGTTGCCTGGCTCTCATAGGGCGGCGGCGTTGCCCCTCCCAGCGCACCCACGTTCTTCCAGTGCGAAGTGATGCCGTCGGCCAGGATGGCGACTTGTTGATCCGTCAACAAGCCGCCCTCGTTGCTGGCAAACCCCGGCATCAGGGAACCGCCGATGCCGTTGGCCGTAATGGCTGCAATGTGTTCCCGCCCGGCATAAGCGATATAGGCCGGGCTGCCCAGGGAGACCGCCATGCCATCCCGGCCCTCGGCCCCGTGGCAGGCCTGGCAGTTTTTTCTGTAAAGCATAGCGAAGTTGGTGACCTGGTCTGGACGCGTCGGGATGTACTCCGGCCCGGGCTTTCCGGGAAGGCGACACCCGGTGCTCCCCAGGGCGGCAATGCTGAAGGCGAGGATCGGCCAAAAAGCTGCTGTGCGGTTCACTCCCCCTCCTTCTTCTGTTTCTTCTTTTCCCGGTAGCTCACGTCACTGGCCAGACCGGCCCGCTGGGCAAAGGACATCTCCGCGAATCCCGGCGCACGCAGATGTTCGAAACGATTCACAACGTAGCCTGCGACCAGGCCAAAGGCGAGCTGCGACGGAATAAACCACCACCAATCGATCCGCTGGTTGAGAATCGGGCTGATCAGCCCGAGAACGGACCAGAGCAGCACCGTCCAGCACAAGGGAATCACGATGCCGGCAGTGACAATCGGGTGCTTGGGGTACATCGGCAGCAGGGCCGAATACAGCATTCCCACCAAAGGCGCCGAGACCAGCATGATGGCCAGGCCGGCAATCAGACCCTTGAGGTGAAACTCGGCCAGAAAACTGTTGGGCTGGTGGGCCCAGGACGGAAATCCGCCCGCCGCCAGAAGATTGACCGCATACCACAGGCTGCCGTACTTGATGAGGCTGTACAGGGCCGCGGGAACCACCATCGCGGCGCCGCCGGCTACACCACCGCACAAACCGGGCAGCAGAGTGAACTTCCTTATCGGCTTCACCTGCTGATGACCGGTACTCGGCAGCCGCGCCACCCCTTCCGCCGATCTCGAAACGACGACCTCCTCCTCCTCGATGGGCAACAACTCAAAGCTCTCCCGCGGGATCACTTCACGAAACCATCCATGCGCCGCAAACAGGAACAGGATCACGCCCACGGCGGTGACATAACCCTCCGTCACCATGCCGGCAACCGAGAGCGCGACACCGAGGGCCAACACAATGGGCCAATGCGTCGGTGCGGGCATTGGAATACGTGCGCCAGGACGCGTGCGCCGCCGCGTTTCAACGAATTCCGGCATCAGACAACCCTCCCTCAACGGCCAAACAGGTACACAACGCTGAACACCACCACCCAAATCCCGTCGACAAAGTGCCAGTAGTACGAAAGAACCTCAAGCCGCGTACTGTCCTTGATCTTCAGGTCGCCGAAGAGGCACATGAAGGTTGCAAAAAACAGCATCAGCAGGCCGATGGTCACGTGGGTTGCGTGCAACCCGACCAGTGAGTAAAACGTTGTACCGAACAGGTTGGTCTTGATCGTGAGGTGTTTATGCGCAATCAGGCCGTACCACTCATTGGCGGTAAACAACAGAAAGATGATCCCCAGCGACATCGTCAGCATCAGCCACAAACCAGCTTTTACGCTGCTGCCGCGCCGCAGCGCAGACACCGCGCTGTGTACGGTCAAGCTGCTCGAAAGCAGGCAGATCGTCGCGATAATCGGCGGTTTCAGCACCTCATGCGGTGTCGGCCCGCTCAGGCTTCGGCCGATGTAGTAGATGTACGCGACTACAAAAATCATGAAAAGCGCGCTTTCGGCCAGGATCAGGAGCAACATCCCGACCCGGCCGCGATCGAGACGCTGGCCGTAGGTTTGCGCATAGCTGATGGAGCCGGTCGTCAATCCCGATTGCATGCCTTGTCTCCCTTGGCTCAAATCCCTAAATCTCGAAGTCGGTATCCGGATCGTCCGGGTGTTTTAAATCCCACAACGGCCGCCGGCTGTGGGTGATCGGCTCTTCGGCAAAGTTGTAATCCGGCGGTGGCGACGTGGTGGACCATTCCAGCGTCCAGGCGTTCCATGGATCCGGTCCCGCTTCCTCGCCCCCGTGCAGGCTTCTCGCCAGATTCCAAAAGAAAATCGCCACGCCGGCCATCTGCAGAATGACCCCGATCGAGGTAAACAGGTTCAGAAAGGCCCAATGGCGATCAGCCTGGTAGGTGGCTACGCGCCGCGGCATGCCCATCAGGCCCGTGAAGTGCATGAGATCGAAGGTGAGGTGAAATCCGATCAGGAACAACCAGAAGTGCCAGCGCCCCAGCCGCTCATTCAGCATCCGTCCGCTCATCTTCGGGAACCAGTAATAGAAGGCGGCGAAGATCATCATGAGAATGGCCCCGACCAGTACAAAATGGAAATGGCCCACGACGAAGTAGCTGTTTCCAAGCTGCCAATCGAACGGCGAGACGGACAACAGGACGCCCGTCAATCCGGCAAGTAAGAAGTTAAAAAGAAAACCGGCCGAAAACAGCATCGGTGTGGCAAAGCGAATCTGCCCGCCCCACATCGTCCCGAGCCAGTTGAAAATCTTGATGCCGGTCGGAATCGCAATAATCATGGTGGACAGCGTGAAAAAGGCGTTCGGACCCGGTCCCAAACCCACGGTGAACATGTGGTGCGACCACACACTCAAACTGATGAAGCCGATCGAAATGGTCGCCAGCACCATCGCGGGATAACCGAAAATAACCTTGCGGGAAAATACCGGGATGATCTCATTGGCGAAACCAAACGCCGGCAGCACAAGGATGTAAACCTCCGGATGCCCGAAGATCCAGAAGAAGTGCATCCACATCACGGCCGACCCGCCGGCCTGCGTGTCGAAAAAATGCGCCCCGAGATAGCGGTCCAGGCAAAGCATGATCTGCGCCGCCGTCAACGGGCTGATCGCAACCAGAACAAGCAACGACGTAATCAGGTACAGCCAGACAAGCAGCGGCATCCGCATCATCCGCATGCCGCGGCAGCGCAGGCAAAAGGTAGTGGTGACCATGTTCAGCGCCGTTCCGATCGAACCGATGCCACTGAGCAAAACGCCCAGCGTCCAGTAATCGGTCGAATGCCCCGGGCAGAACACCTTGCTTGTAAGGGGTGCATAGGCGAACCAACCCACATTCGGCGTCGTGCCCATGCCGTACAGACCGTCGCCGCCCAGAATGCTGTAGTACAGCAGGATGCCGCCCATGAAGCTTACCCAGAAGCTAAAGGCGTTCAACCGCGGAAAAGCCATGTCCCGCGCACCCAGCATGAGCGGAATCAGGTAATTGCCGAACCCGAACAGGATCGGCATGCCCACAAAAAACACCATGGTGGTGCCATGCATGGTGAACATGGAATTGTAGGTGTTCGCGCTGATGACATTGAGGCCCGGCCACGCCAGTTGAATGCGGATCATCATGGCTTCCAGACCGCCGATGATCATAAACAGCAGCGCGGACAGGATGTACATGATGCCGATGCGTTTGTGATCCGTGGTCGTGATCCATCGATGGGCGTACTCGACCACAATCGAGCCCCGGTACGCATCGGCCAGATACGTGGGTTCGTCTTCGACCTCGGGAAGCGGTGCTTTCGTTGCCATCCTTTGTCCTTTGGGGGCTGCGTTGGGTGCGGTTTGTGGGAGCCCTGAAGCGCCTAGTGCAAGGATTCCAGGTACGCCGTTACACGGGCAATCTGGCCGTCATCCAGATGCATGGCCGGCATCAGCGCACCTTGTTTGTAGTGCGCGGGTTGTTTGATCCACTGCGCCACGTTGGCTGCTTTGTTCGGCACCGAGCCGGCGGCAAAGGTGTCGCGGCTCGCAAAATGGGTAAGGTCGGGTCCGAATCGTCCATCCGCGACCGTGCCGCGGATGCGATGGCAATTCATGCAGGCATTTTGCTCAAAGACCGCGCGCCCATCCTGCACATCCGCCACCTGGTCGGCAGGCATGGCCTGGTGGTGCAACCAGCGATCGAACTCGGCAGGCGTTTGCGCATACACCCGGATCAGCATCTTGCCATGCTGCGTTCCGCAATACTGCGCACATTGCCCGAGGTACAGGTCCGGGGTCTGCGGATCGAACCACATCACGTTGATCTTGTTGGGAATCACGTCCAGCTTGCCGGCAAGCCGGGGTACCCAGAAGCTGTGGTCGGTATCGGCGGAAATCATGCTCAGATACGTCGGCCGTTTGTTTTGTGCGTCCACCACAGGGACGTGCAGTTCATTCGCGGTGATGACGTTGGTGCCGGTATAACGGTACTCCCACCAGAATTGATGGCCGACCACCAGCACCTGCATCGAGTCCTTCGGCGGATGGGATTTTTCGGTCGCCACGATCACCCGCGCCGTTGCTAAAAACAACACCAGCACGATCAGGATCGGAAGCACGGTCCAGGACAACTCAATCTGGTTGGAGCCGTACAACTGGATCGGCTCGCGCTGGTCCCGTCCGGGACGGTTGCGAAAACGGACCATCGCCACCGCCATCAACGTCCCTACGATCAGGAAAATGGTGCCTGTGATCGCCAGAGCCAGAAAGGACAACCCTCGTATGGCATGCGCAGGTGTGGCCGCGACGGAAAATATATTGGTGGGAAAGATGGACGCAGCCAGACATGAAGAAACACTCCGCAAATCGTTCATCGCGTTCCTCCGTGCGCCGGTCCTTGCACTTCTGTTCCAGTTGGAAACTCATCGCTGCTTAGCTGCTTAGTTATGTGACAAGACGTTTCTATCACCCTCCACGGCTGCTTGGCATGCAAACCGCTCTTGCAAACTGAGCAATGTACACCGCGTCCTGGAGCCGCATCTTATGCCGTCGACAGGCCGTTTTGCAGGTGCGCCCACCCAAGGGGACGTGCCAACCTGCATCCGTACGGTAACTCGACCCATGGTTCGACTAAGTCACGTCTACACAACACAGCCGGCAGGCAAGCCCACGCTGCTACTCGCCATCGCTGGCTCATCTGGAGCCCCGATGTCAACGGCGGCCGAGCCATGTGCGCAAGTGAAGCGTCTCCGCCACGGCTTGAAGCGGAGAGCAGCCTCCCGCGCTTACCGCATCTCTTCGGTTCGCGGATACCGCGCCGTCACCACGGTGGAGATCCCGCCACGAGGGCGAAAATCACCCTTCACCTCGGCCCAAACCGGGTCTGTCGCTTTCACGATGTCGTTCAGCACCTGGTTTGCAATGTTCTCCTGAAAAATTCCCAGGTTGCGGTAGACAAACAAATATTCCTTCAGCGACTTGAGTTCCAGGCACTGCTCCCGCGGCATGTACCGGATGGTCAGCACACCGAAGTCTGGCAATCCGGTCTTGGGGCAAACGCTTGTAAACTCCGGATCGTCGATCAGGATCTCGTAGGCCGCAAACTGGTTGCGCCAGGTCTCGATTGCGGGAAACTGGGCGTCCAGGCCCGATTGCGCGTGGTCGTCCGTATAGCCGGTGGTGTGGGTATTGGAAGAATTTGTGGTCATGTAGATTTGCCTTTCCCCAACGGCGCCAATTTGCGCACCGCCGCTGTGTTTGCTGCTGCATCGGCCCCCTGCCGCAACCCCGCACAAAGAGCAAAGCCCGGCATGGAACCGGGCTCGTGCATGAAAGTGAACGTTAAAGTCCAGACTGGGTGTCACGAGCGCAAGGACCTGGCCTGGATGCGCAGGCAGACAACACTAGTTGCGCCGCCCCAGCGTCGGTCGGTCATCCGTCGAGTTCGATGGGTTATTGGTGCTGTTGGGATTATTCGAATCGGCCGTCCGCCGCAAGGTAGGCTTGCTGCCGCCCTTCTTGTCATTCAGGCCGCGCTTGTTCTGGATGCGCGCCAACCGCGCTTTCACCACATCGAACTCGGAAGTGGTCACCATATACTCCGGCCGGGCCGGCAGAATCGTGGCAATCTCATTTTCGACATTGTCGATGCGATCCGGCGTTCCCGGATGGTCGCTGAACGCTCGCGAGATCGCCCCGGGCTTGTGCTTCTGCAACGCATCCAGCTTTTCAAAAATGCTCACCATGCCTTGCGGATCATACCCCGCCTTGTACATGTACTGAACGCCGAGGAAATCAGCTTCCGACTCAAACTGCCGCGAAAACGACAGAAACGTCAACGGCACCGCCAATTGCGACGCTTCGTAAATGCCATACCCCGTCCATGTGCCCTGCGTGAAAATCATCAGCGGCACAGAACCGATTTGCATATAGTTCATGCGAGTCATCTCGCGCGCCGCATGATGCGCGGCCACATGCGAAATCTCGTGCGCCATCACCCCGGCCAACTCATCTTCGGTGTCGCAGGCCAAAATGAGTCCGGAATTGACATAGAAGAAGCCGCCCGGCAGGGCCATGGCGTTGATCTCGTCGGTGTCCAGCACCTTGATGGTGAACGGCACCTTTGCATCCGAATTGCGCACCAGGTTCTGGCCAACCCGGTTGACGTACTCGACCACCACCGGATCCGTCACCAGGTGCGATGACTTTTCGATCTCCATCGAATACTGCTTGCCGTTGGAAATTTCCCAGTTGGTGGAATACCAGTTGCCCATGCCGCGGCCGCCGATATTCCGCGTCCCCACGGCTTCCACATCCTCTTCGCTGCCCTTCTTGATGTGCGGATCGAGATCCTCACCCGGCGAAGGAATCGCATCGGCTTTCGCCTTCGTAGCCGCCCCGTTGGGCAGAGCCTTTCGACCACCCGCGTCGGGTACGGGCGCGGGCGTCTGCGCCACCGGCGTCGTGTCCCCCGCAGGCGTCTGGGCTCCCGCAGGCGTTTGGGCCGCCGGCGTCGTTGTCGGAGGCACCGTGCCCGCGGGTGCGGTCTGCGCGGTTCCCCCAACCGACCCCGGGCTCGGCTGCCCGCCCGGTTGTTGCGCGAGGAGGCCTGTCGGGATCAGCAGCGAAGCGGCTACAAGGAGTTGGCGCATGAGATGGGTCCTCCGGCGAGTGGCCTCCTGTGATCTCGGGCGCAACTCTGGGTAGTATCTTAGACGCGCCCGCGGCTTTTTAGTTGCGGCATTTTGCCCTTTGTTCTCCTGTTCTCCTTGCCGGACGCTGGACCACGAGACTGACTGGCCAACTCAGGCCAATCCCCACATTACCAACTGTTGTACGTCCCCCCCGTGCTCGCCAGGCTTTCGGAACCGGAGTGCACATCGTCGATCCCACCCTGCGTCTCCGTGATGCTGGTCAAGGTGTCGCTCTGGCTCGTAATCCAGGTGTCCGATTTGTTCGTCATCGGGTCAACCGGAATGGCCTTGATGTACCCCGCCTGCACCAGGTCGTCCAGGCTTTGCGGTGCTTTTTCCTTATCCACCGTGTAGCTGTCGATGGCGCCGCGCAGCGTATGCAGGTCTTCCCGCAGGACGGCTTCGCGCGCCTTCTTCACCGACGTCAGGTAGCTCGGGATCGCAATCGCGGTCAGCAGGCCGATAATCGTCATCACGATGATCAGTTCGATCAACGTGAATCCGCCCTCCCCGCCCCTCCCTGACCGCCGTGTCTCACGCATCATCGTTCTCGCCTTCGCCCACCCGTGCCCTTTCATCCCGAAAGTTACCAGGTGCTGTACTTCGTCCCATCAATGGCCGTCGCTGTGCTCTTGGTGCGCACATCGAACACATTCTGCCCGCCAAACGTGTCCGCATCCAGTTCATCCTGGTTGGATCGCAGGCCCCAATCCATGGATTTGGTCATCGGATCCTCCGGAATCCTGCGCAGAAATTTCACCTTCTTTTCCCCAATGGTGACGCCCTTGGCAAGGGTCTCCAGATCCGGCGGGTACCCGTTCGAGTCCGCCTTGACCTGGATGCCACCCAGGTCGGCAGCGTCCTTATACGCATCGATGGCCCGGCGCATTTCCCACAGGTCCGCCCGCAGCTCCCGCTCTTTCGTCCGCTTCACCTGAAACTTGACCAGGGGCACGGCCGCGCTCGCCAGCAGACCCAGAATCGTGACCACAATGATTAGCTCCACCAGGGTAACGCCGGCATCGCGCCGCAGGCCTGCGCCTTCCGGCCTCGAGCGGAACCGCAAAAACCTCCCCGAGAAAACGCGTTTTCCAAGAGCTCCCATACCCCTCGGCCCCCTTCACCGGCCCCCGCCTACTTCACATGAACCACGCCCTGCGTACCGACCGCCGGCAGGTTCGTCCCCTTGCTGTCCTTCGCGCCGATCTTCACCAGCGAGAGCGGTGAATCCCCCGCCGCCAGCGCCTTGAACGTCAACGTGCACACCACGCCCGCGCCGTTGACTCCGGCCGTTTGCGGCGGACGTCCGGCGGAAACCGTTACCGAGCCGTTGCCTTCGTCGCGGTGCACCAGCGCCACCGGCTGTCCGTCCCGCCCGAGCAGATCGCCAGAGTCCACGTTGACCAGCGACAACACCCGCGGATCGAACTTCAGCTGCAGCGGAACTTCAAACAGATCGTGCGCATTGGTCGCCGTCACCGAAACCTGGAATGTCGATCCCAACGCGGGCGTGCTCGAGGAAGGCGAAACGCCCAGACTCACCGGCGTCATCGAAGCGGTCGCCGCATTCGGCGCCGAGGCTACCGAAGCAGCCGGTGCCAGGCCCGGATCCCGCGGCTTGGCCGCATTCGCAAGCTCACCCAGCATGGCGTTGGCCGCCATCGCCGCCGAAACCGTAGGCTGGCTGGGGGAGGCCGGCGCCGGTGCCTCTCCCCGAGCGGCATGCACGGCGCGCATCTCCGCCGGCGATCGCCGAATCAACTCCACGGAATTGCTTGTGCCGGTGTAAATCGGCCGCGTATTTTCTGCCGTGACCAGCGATTCACGCACAATGTGCGGAATCAGCAGGAACACAATCTCGTCGGACTGCTGCTCCCTCTGCTGGCTGGAAAAGAAGTATTTGAGGAACGGAATTTCACCCAGCCCCGGTGTTCCACTGGCTCCCTTCGTGTCCTGCTGCTGCAACAGGCCGGCGAGGATCGAGGGCTCCCCATCCTTCAGCTGAATCGTCTGCTTGGCCTCGCGTTGCGAGATGATCGGCTCGGTCACACCGGAAATCGTCACCGATCCGTTTTGGCTCGAGATCAGCACCGTCAGCTTCAACGAAATTTCGCGGTCCAGGTGCACCGTCGGTGTAATGTCGATATTCACACCCACATCGATGTAGGTGAACTGCGTCTGTACGCCCAACGATGCCGTCGTCGACAGCGTGGAGCTGAACGAACCGGTCGCGACGGGAATTTTGGAACCGATTTTCAGCGTCGCCTGCTGGCCGTCGGAAGCCCGGATGCGCGGATTCTGCAATATGCGCGTGTCGGAATCGCTCAGCATTGCATTCACCGTTCCGCCCGTCACCGTAACGGCGAAGTTCGTCGCATTCAAATTACCTAACGTATTTAGCGTCAGGTTCTGGCTGGTGGTTGGAGTCGCGGCAGGGGTACCATTGCTGTTGGTCGTGGAACTGCTGGTGGTCGCCGTCGGCGTCAGCCCAAAGCTCTGCGGCAGCGTGATGCCCAGGTTCCGCATCTTGTCCCGGCTCACCTCGAGCACGGCGACATCGACGATCACCTCGGAGCGCGTCCGATCCAGATCGTTGATCAGCTTTTCCGCCAGGATCAGCTGATCCGGCGTGGCGCGCACCACAATGGCATTCTGGCTGTTCACCAGGTAGAGCTTCACCGTCGGATCGAGCAGGTTGCGCATCGCTACCAGGATTTCGTTGGCGTCGTTCTGCTGCGAGACGTTGGTCAGATAAAAAGTTTGCACCGCCTGATCGTCCAGGTCGGTCCGCTTGTTGCGCGTGTTTTGCGCGACAAAAATCGTGTTGGTCGTGACCGGCTTCCAGAACGTTCCGCTCAGGGTTCCCACGATGCGCAGGGCGTCGTACAGCGGCACACTGTTCAGGTCCACCTGGATGCGCTTGGAGCTGTATTCCGGGTCGAAAATCACGTTCAGGCCGGCCAGCTTGCCGATCGCCTGGTAAATCGCTTTCGTGTCTTCCACCATGTGCAGCGTGATGGGGTCGTCCGAGACCGGTTCCAGCTCCACCGGCGCCGCCAGCGACGCAATTTCCTGCTCCACGGCACGCTGGCGCGGCATCTGCTCATCGACCCCCGGAATCAGCTTTTGGCCGGGGAGTGCCCCGTGTTCCGCCGCCGCCACCGGGCCGGGCGCCATCGCCGCTGCCGGGGGCCGTTCCGTAATTTGCAGCTCCTGTGCCGCCGCCTCGTTGCCCGGATCAATCTGCAGCGCTCGCGCAAACTCGTTGATTGCGCCCCCGGCGTCGCCCGATTGCCGCAAAACCCGCCCGCGATCCACATGCAGGGTGGCCGCGCTGTACCGCATCCGCTCATACCGCGTCCGGTAGCGCAGATCGGCCGGCTTCTTCAGATGGGCCTGGCGAAAAGCCTCAAACGCCGCATCGTAATCCTGCCGAGTCTCCGCATCCTGCCCCCGCTTGTTCCAGGCCGCGGCGGATTGCGCCTTCGCTCCCACATGCAGCAGCCCCGAAAACATCAGAACCAACAGGATGCAGCGGATACCCCTCTTCGATACGCGCAGGGAGCCGCACCACCCGCTCCTGCCTATCCACCTGCGCTGCCCCATGCCCGCGACCTGCTCCTCTGCCGCCCATTGCCAGCTCCCATGCGCAACGGCCAGGACCCCTGCGCCTCCGCAGAACGTAGAAAGCGACTTCCAGCGACGGCGTTGTGAGGCTGCGGACTGCCCTGATACTACCATTCGTGAGTTGCGCTCTCCCTGCGGTTCGTCGTGCGCGCAGCGTGGGGTTTTGAAGTTCATCCCTGGGCTATCCTCAGAGCTTTTGCTAAACATTCCGGCTGTTCCTGAAGATCTTGCCCGGGTCTCCCTGCTTTGACGAAGGAACCCGCGCGTCGTTACGTGGCCGCCTACCACTTTCTGTGCAGCTCCCTTCCCTTTGTTAGCATCGGATATCGATACCCCCTTTGCATCGGGCCGGCGTTCAGGCCGCGATCGCCGGTGCGGCCCGCGAATCTGCCGCGTTCTCTCTGACTCTCATGCCACGTTCCCTTTCCAACCCGACTGTTCCCACGCAGGCTCGCCCCAACCCCGTCAAGGCCAAGGATCGCGATCCGGTCGCCATGGGCTCGCGCGACGCCGCCTTCAATCGTTCCGCCAGCTTCAATTACTTTCTTGAAGACCGCTTCGAAGCCGGCGTCGCCCTGCGCGGCACCGAGGTCAAATCCATTCGCCAGGGCAAAGCCAATCTCCGCGACGCGTACGGTCTCCTGAAGGACGGTGAGTGCTTTCTGCTCAACGCACACATCGGTGCCTTCTCACACGGAAACTCCATGAATCATGAGGAACTGCGCACCCGGCGCCTGCTTCTGCACAAACGTGAAATCGAACGGCTTTCCGCCGCCACCCGAGGCAAGGGATACACCCTGATCCCCGTGCGGCTTTATTTCAAAAATGGCCGCGTGAAATGCGAAATCGCCCTCGCCAAAGGCAAGCAGGATTGGGACAAGCGGGCAACCGAGCGCAAAAAAGAGGTGGACAAGGAAACCCGTGCCGCCATCGCCCGCTCCCAGCGGCAATAGCTGTGTTTGTGGCACGAAAGCTGCCGGAAGTGGCTCCGAATGTGAATTTCGAGCTACAGTGGGTGGCAATCGCTAGCCCGCCGTTCCCTTTGCGATAATCAGGTCGTGGATCGCGATCACGTTCTTGCCGTTCTTCGCTCGCACGAAGCCGAACTCCGCGCCGCCGGTGTGCAACCTCTGCGCCTGTTCGGCTCCGTTGCCCGTGGCGACCAAACCCCTGAGTCCGATGTGGATCTCGCACTCG
>CAXTBI010000016.1:0-32627 GCA_964242195.1 uncultured Acidobacteriaceae bacterium | reverse complement strand
TCTCTCGAGGGGATCGATGCCTTTTAACGACTACCCTCAGTACATGCGCGACATCCCTGAACAGCGCGGGGCATATCCGTGACTTTCGTGCGGGCATGGACATGGACCTCGCCTGATGGAATCACGGTGAGTCTCGCGTTTATCATAAGCAGGTGACCACCAAGCTCCTTTTCCAGGATCCCGCCGCCTTCACCTCCCCTCTGCTCGCCGTCTTTGCCGTGAATATCGCGACCGCGGAAGGCGCCGATCCATCCCCGGCCCTGCTCACCACCTCGGACGCCGTGGCCAACGCCGCCGCCCGCTGGCTCACCACCGGCGAGTTCAAGGCCGCGCTCGGGGAAACGCTCCTTCTGCACGGTCCCTCCGGCACCTCTGCCGAGCGGCTCGTGGTCATTGGCCTTGGCAAAGTGAAAGCACTCACCCCGCATGAGGTGCGCAAAGGTGCCGGCGTGGCCGTCCGTTTTGCCAAGGCACGCGGCATCCGCGACCTGGCCATCACCTTTCCTGAAGATCGCGCCCTTGCCGATGAGCACATGGAAACCCTTCCCTGCGCACAGACCGCCCGTGCCCTCATCGAAGGCGCCCTGCTGGCCGACTTCGACATCGACACCTATCGCACCGATCGCAAGGACACCGCGCTCACAGGCCTCCACGTCCTCAGTGCTGAAACGGACCGTCGCGGCCAGGCCGACCTGCAGGACGGCTTCAACGAAGGCCTGATCGTCGGGGAGTCGCAAAACTTCACCCGCGCCCTCGTCAACGAGCCCGGCAACGTGCTCACGCCCACCGAATTGGGCCGTCGCGCCGAAGCCATGGCGCGCGAAGTCGGTCTCTCCGTCGAAGTGCACTCCACCGCCAAGCTGAAAGAGTTGGGCATGGGAGCCTTTGCCGCCGTGGCGCAGGGCTCGCCCCAACCGCCGGCCCTCATCGTGCTCCGGTATGAGCCTTCGACGGCTCCCCCGGAAAGCTCGCCCGTGATCGGCCTCGTCGGCAAGGGCATTACCTTCGATACCGGCGGCATCTCCATCAAGCCGGCTGAAAACATGGACAAGATGAAGTACGACATGGCCGGGGCCGCTGCCATGCTCGGTGCCATGCGCGCCCTTGCGCTTTTGAAGCCAACCGTGCGCGTCCTTTGCGTGATTTGCTCGGCGGAAAATATGCCCGATGGTCTCGCCTTCAAACCCGGCGATGTGGTCACTGCCATGTCCGGCAAAACTATAGAGATTCTGAACACCGATGCCGAAGGCCGCCTTGTGCTCGCCGATGGCCTGCACTACGCCCAGCAACTCGGCGCCACCCACCTCATCGATGCGGCCACCCTCACCGGCGCCATCAGCGTCGCGCTCGGCCAGCTCCATGCCGGCCTGTTTTCAAACGACGACGCGACCGCCCAAAAATTTCTCGACATCCGTCCCAGCAGCGGCGAAAACTACTGGCGCCTGCCCTGCACCGACGACTACCGCGACCAGATCAAATCCGCCATTGCCGACATCCAGAACACCGGCAACTCCCGCTTCGGCGGCTCGATCACCGCGGCCATGTTTCTCAAGGAGTTCGTCGGCGACACACCCTGGATTCACCTGGACATCGCCGGCACCGCCTGGCTGGATGCCGAAAAGCCCTGGCAAAGCAAGGGCCCCACCGGCATCGCCGTCCGCAGTATCGCCGAATGGGTGCGCAGTTACGCCAAATAACAGCTAGCCAGAGCCCGCTTCGCTCCACCCAGGATGACGGAGGACACTGCACCTTACGCAAACAGCTTCAAGTCCCAAACTTCGCGGCTGCGTTCGGGAGAGCGAGCATCGTCGCTTTTCTTCGCGCGGGTGCCAGGCGCAGCGCACGCAGCCTGGACCGTACCGGCACGTCGTAGAAGCGATTGAGGAGCAGCGAAAGTCCAAGCACCAGGATCAAATACACCGAAAAGGCAAGATACGGGTTCGCCGTAGCGGTCCGATGCGTGAGGCGTGGCCAGGCCCCATGGAACAGGAACAACAACGGCAGGTGCACGGCGTAGGTGGCGTATGAAGTGGTCCCCATCATGCTGGTGACGCTACGCCAGCGCACCGCCGGTTGCGAATACACCGCCAGCAACAGGATGCAGGGTAAGCCTACCAGCGTAGCGAGTAGGTCGAAGACTCGATGCGAAAGGGAACCCGCGGGAACGGTAAGCAGCAGAAGCAGCAGGCCAACCGGGACAGCCGGAGGCACACGGAGCATCTCGGGTTTGTGTCGCCACAACCGGCACACAAGGGCGCCCAGGAGGTAGGAATAGGTGATACGGATGGGCCCCAACAGCGTTGCCTTTTGTTGAAATCCGAAATTGACGGTCCCACGCCACAAGATACAGGCACCCAGGGCTGCGCCGGCGCCGCAGGCCAGAACAAGCAGAAACGTAGTGGAACGACGGCGCAAAAAGAGACCATGGCCGGCGTTTGCCAACAGCTCTGAAAACAAGGACCACGAAGGGCTGTTAAAAGGGAATGCTTCAAGCCAGAACATCTCTGTGTGCGGGCTGGTGATGATCGTGGGAAGAAAAAGCAGGCTCAACAGGAGTGTCGCCCCTCTCACAAGGGGGCTCGGCGCACCAGCCAATCCCCTGAAGTGCAGGAACGCAAACACAACACCCAGTACCAGGCCCACCAGGTACAACGGATACAGCCTGATAAGCCGCGCTTTGAGGAATGCAGGCGTGGAAAAGCCGGTATCCAGCTTGAATTGGTAACGGTACGCCAGAACAAAGCCGCTCAGGGTAAAGAAAAGATCAACAGCCAGGTATCCATGCCGCACCCACCCGGTCTTGCCGTACAAGCTAGCGAAGTGAAAGCAGACAACGATCGCCGCGGCTACACCGCGCAAAATATCCAGCGTTTCAAATGTGCGCAGGCGCGCATCGGTGCATGCGCCACTCTCTCGCAGGCCATTCTGCATGGCTCGATGCTATTGACTCGCGCCGCGAGAATGAACGCCTCCCGGGATGACAGAGGGGGCATGGCTCTACAACTTCTGTCCGGATTTCCAGTTCCAGGCTCCGGATCTTAAGCTCCGATAGCCAACTTCGATCGAGGGCATCACCTACATCGCCATCGGCACCGCGATGCCCAACCACCCCAACACCCGCACCATCTCTCGCCGCGCCACGGCCGCCGTGGCCAGCAACAACGCCCGCCGTGTCGCGTCGGTTTCCTTCAGGATGTTGTGCCGGTGATAAAAGTTGTTGAAGCTCTGCGCCAGCGTAAAAGCATAGCGCGCCAGGTTGGCCGGTTCAGCGGCGGCAATGCCCTGCTCCAGCACCAGCGTAAGCCGCGAGGCCAGCAGCCAAACCTCCCAAAGGTCCGTTTCGTTGGCCAGAAGTTCAGCAAAGTCCAGGTCCGGGACTGCGGTCAGCGCTTCCGCCTCGCTTACCCCGGCCTTGCGAAAGATGTTGGCTGCGCGCACGGCTGCATATTGCACATACGGCCCGGTCTCGCCTTCAAAGCTGAGTGCATCGCGAAAGTCAAACGCGATCACTGTGTTGCGCGTAAATCGCAGCATAAAAAACCGCAACGCACCCACGCCGATGGCCGTGGCAATCTCCTCGCGTTCCGCTTCGCTCAGCTCCGGATGCCGCTTTTCTACCTCGTCGCGCGCCGCCGCAATCATGCGATCGATCAAGTCGTCCGCCTTGACGCCGAAACCCTTGCGCCCCGAAACTTCGATGTACGCCCGGCCCTTGTCTTCGTTCTTCAACGTGTAGCCAAGCTCGTGCGCACAGCGCGGCGTCAAGGCCACCATCGCGTAATTCAGGTGCGTGTAGCGTTGGCTTTCGCTTAGGAATCCCAACGCCCGCAGGGCTTCCTTCACCTGCGCCTGCGGTTCGTCCTGCCGCGAATCGATCACGTTGTAGACCGCATCCGCGTGCCCAAAACTGGGGTGCGGCTCCTCACCTTCCAGCGCCGAAATCCAGCACGTGCCGTCCGTGTATTCGCGAAAGCGCATGTACCCGAAGTCAAGCCCAAGCAGGCCGAACTTCCATAGATGGTACGCAATATCCTTGCCCACATAGGTCACCGTTCCGTTGGACCGCACGATGATCTTTGCATCCTCATCGGCCCCATCCTCGCTGGGCATGGGCGCACCCCCGGTGGAATCGCCCGCCCGACGCATCACCCAGCAGCCCGCGTTCTTGCCGGCCGTCTCGAGATAGAGCACGCCCCGATCCACCATCAACGTGCGCGCCGCCTCCCAGAAGTGCAGGTGCAGAATCTCGCTCTCCCGCGGCAGAAAATCGTATCCGATCCCCAGCCGTTCCATCGTTTGCAAATGCCGGCGCAAGACCCCTGTCGCAATCAGCTCGGCAATTTCCGCCGTATCGTTGCCGCCTGCCTCCAACTGGTGCAGCGTATCGAGCCGCAGCTGCTTGCGCGCCTTGGCCTGCGCCGGATCGGCCTCGTACCATTGCGACACCTGCGCATACAGATCCCAGCAGATGTAATCCAGCCGCTCATTGGTTTCCAGCAACTCCGTCATCCACTCCCGCACTTGCGGCAGCGTCAGCCCCTTCAGCGTCGTAATGGCGACCACGATGTCGGCCACCTGCACACCCGTGTTGTCGATGTAATTCTGCACACCCAGGGCCACGCCCGGCTTCCACGCTGCCTGGTCCCCCGCGCCGCCGCGCAGCATCCGCGCAAAGCTGTCCCCCAAAATCGCATTGCGCAGATGGCCCACATGCGCTGCCTTGTTTGGGTTGATGCTGGTGTGCTCCACGAGCCGAAATCCCGGCCCGCCCACTACCGCATGCTCATCGGCCGCGATGCGCCGCACCGCCGCGGCGCGATCCAGCTTCACATTCAGATACCCCGCGCCTGCGATCTCAACACTCGCCACACCCGGCGCTTGCGCCAAGGCTTCCTGCAGCTCCGCCGCGATCACCCGGGGCGCCTTCTTCAACTTGCGCGCCAGTTCAAACGCGACCGGCAGCGCCATTTCACCCAGCTCGATCCTCGGCGGCAACTCCACGGCAAAGTCCGAAAGTTCGAGGTCGTATTTCGCTTTCAGCACATCGGCGATACGCCGTTGCATCTGCTCCTGCAGGGTCTTGTACATACATCCTCAAACGTGCGCGTTTACGGCAGTCTTCCGGGAAGGGTATCGAGTTCCACGGCCAGCGGCTCACGCGGTACCCGTTGCAAACGATGCACCATGAACCACACGCCCCCCACCCCCGTGATGCCGATCAGCAGGTACAAATGCATCAGCAAGCCGAACAATCCGCTGGCCACGGGACTGGCACCATGGCGCACAAGCGCGTCCTTGCAGGCAAGCTCAAACGGACCGATGCCGCCAGGGGAACTCGGGATCAAGAAGGAAAGATTCGCTTCCGCGGCGGCCTGCCACGGGCCCACAGCATCCGTGACCAGGCCGATCGCCTTTGCAAAAGAAACATAAAGGAATCCTTCGCATGTCCAGGCGAGAAAGCTGTAAAAAATCAGCAGCAGCGTCCCCAGGATGCCAATGTCGCTGATGCACGTCAGAGCCAGCATCAACCAGTGCTCCATCTTCTTGACGGTCCCATTCGTGGACCTGTCGAAGAAACGTTGCAGGGGCGCTTGCAGCCCTTTCGCAGCGAACACCATGGCCATCAAGCCGACGGTCGAAACCCCGAGCCCGACCTCGGCTACCGTCCGCAAATGCGGCGACACACCCGATCCGAATTGCGTGGTGATGGTAAACATCACGCCGAGGGAAAACACGTCCAGCAGCTTTTCCAGCAGCACCGTGCTCATCACGACCGAGGGCGTCGTATTCACATCGGAAGCATAGGTGAAAATGCGCATCACATCGCCGATGCGCAGCGGAAGCACGTTATTGGCCGCCAGGGACGTCAACAGGACACGCGAGCAGGCGGAAAAACTTGCCCCTACACTGCGCAACATGGCATAGGCGCGGTAGCAGCGCATCGCGTAGCCCGCGATGCTGAACAGCAGCACGCCCACGACCCACATCGGGGCGACGATATGCAATTCATGAAACGCCGCCGCATTGAACCCGCGCTTGCCGCTTGGACCCACACGCACATAGGTCCACCACAAAAAAAATACGCTGACGGCCAGCCCCGGAAGCGTCTTCAAAAGCTTCAAGCGGCCATCGTTGGACGCCGGTGCCGCTGCCTTTTCTTCCACCTGCTCCATGCTTTCCCTGCCGTGACACACCGATCCCCGATCGCGCTAAAGTCAAGCTGTCGCATGGAGATGTCTCCCCATTGTACTGTCTCGCGCCGCCGCGGGCTCACCGACCTTTTGCTGCTCAGCCTTCTCGTCTTCGCCGTTCTTCTCATCCACGGCTTTCACCCCTGGGCCGAGGATGGCGGTCTCTATGTCGCTCGCATCGATCTTCTGCTGCAGCCAACACTCTTTCCGCGCGACCGCGCCTTCGTCACTGCCCCGTCCCACTACTCGCTGTTCGCCCCGGCGGTCGCGTCGCTGGTCCGCTTCACCCACCTGCCGCTGTCGGCCGCGCTCTTTGCTCTCTACCTCCTCACGTCGGCCCTGATGCTCTGGGCCGCGCTGCGCATCGGCCGCTGCTGCTTTCCCTCGCAGCCGCAGGCACCATGGGCGGGCGTCGCGCTTCTGGCCGCCTGGTGGACGCTTCCCGTTGCCGGCACCTCGCTGCTGCTGATGGACCCCTACCTCACCGCACGCAGCTTCTCCACCCCGCTCACCCTGCTCGCCCTTGGCGAGGTGCTCACCCTTGGCGAGGTGCTCACCCTGGCAGACAACAGGAACCTGGGTTCGGCACCGCGGGACAAACTTCGCCCGCTCTCGCCTTTGCGCGCGACGGTTGCCCGCTGCCTGCTCCTGCTGGCTGCCGTGGCCGCCTTTCATCCCCTGATGGCCATCTACGCCGCCGTGTTCACCTTTACGCTTTTCCTCTTCGTCCAGCAAGCGCCGCGGTGGACTTTTGCCCTGCTCGCAACCGGTTGCCTCGCGGCGGTCGGTGTGCTGCAAGCCCTTGGCCAGCCTGAATCCCAGGCCGCCCAGGCAGCCGTGCAGTCGCGCTTCTACTGGTTCCTCTCGCAGTGGCGATGGTTTGAGTGTCTTGGCCTCATCGGCCCCCTCGCCGTGCTTTTCGCCATCTCCCAATGCGCTCCTCCCCGCTCTCGACCTGCACCTCCTCGACCTGCACCTCCTCGACCTGCACCTCCTCGACCTGCACCTTCTCGACCTGTATTTTCCCGCCACGTTCAGCCGTACCCTGCCCTCGCCGTGCTTTGCTACAGCAGCCTGTTCGCCGGTCTCCTCGGCATGGCGACCGCCGTCCTGTTCGCACAGGTGCATTTCGCCGCACACACTGCGGCCCGGCCGCAACCGCTGCGCTTGTTTCTGCCGATCTACGCAGTTCTTCCCGTGCTCCTCGGCGGCACACTTTCTTCCCTTTGCTCCCGCACAAAACACATCGCCCGGCGGCTGGCCCTTCCCTGGATCGCGGTGCTGGTCTCCGCCGTCGCCATGTCCGTCGTACAGCGGGCGACCTTTCCGCAATCCCCACAGATCGAGTGGCCCGGTCGCCCCAATCGCAACCCGTGGGTGGAGGCCTTCGTCTGGATTCGCGAGCAAACGCCCACCGACGCGCTCGTTGCCCTCGACGATCGCTACATCAACGCCCCCGGCGAAGACGCACAAAGCTTTCGTGCGCTGGCCCACCGCAGCGCCGTCCCTGACTTCTCCAAAGATGGCGGCTCCGCAGCCAATTTCCCCGAACTGGCCCCGGCCTGGCTCCGGGGAGCGACGGCCACCGCCCACCTGAGCCAACTCTCCGACGCCGAGCGCAACCTCCGGTTGCATGGCTACGGTGTGGGCTGGCTTGTTCTGCAAAGGGGGGCAGACACCGCCCTTCCCTGCCCCTACCAGAACGCCACCGTGGAAGTCTGCAAATTCTGACTGCCTGCTCCTTCGGCCTTCGCTCGAAGCGAACCTGCGGTCTCGCGTGTCGTCCTCAAGGCCCACCTTCCCGGCGAGCGCGTTTGCTTGGAGGCGGGACGAAACACCCAAGTTTCGCCCTCACAAAGTCCGCGCAACAACCTTTGTGTCCCGTCCAATCCCCAAGCCCGGACGCGATTTCACCGCCGTCGCTGTGCTAACCTTTTCTTGGAGCGAGCGGGTAGCTCAGTTGGTAGAGCATCGCCCTTTTAAGGCGTTGGTCCTGGGTTCGAGCCCCAGCCCGCTCACCACCAAGCCTCACGCCGGCACCGTTCCCACCTGCAGCCTGCGCACGATCCCGGTGGTCGAAAACCCTTCCACTGTCGGCACAATCTCGACCCGTCCACCCCGCGCCAGCACGCTTTGGTGCCCCACCACGGTTCCGACGGTGTAATCGCCGCCTTTCACAAGGCAATCCGGCGCCAGGGCCTCAATCAGCGGCAACGGCGTGTCCTCATCGAACAGCGTCACGGCATCCACCGCGCCCAGCGCCGCCATCACCCGTGCCCGATCGCGTTCGCCCACCACCGGTCGCCCCGGCCCCTTCAGGCGCCGCACGCTCGCATCCGTGTTCAGCCCCAGCACCACCTTGGACCCAAACCGCCGGCAATCTTCCATCAGCGTCACATGGCCCACATGCAGCAGATCGAAGCAGCCGTTGGTGAACACGATGGTCTCCCCATTCGCACGCCAGTCCGCCACCCGCGCCAACAAAGCCTCACGCCCCAGAATTTTCTCCGCATCGCGCAGCTGCTGTGAAGGCGTAAGCAGCGCCGTCAGCTCATGGTGTGCAATCGGTGCCGTGCCCACTTTGCCCACCACGACGCCTGCTGCCAGATTCGCCAATTCGGCCGTCGTGCCCAGGGCAAGCCCCGCCGCAAAACCAGCCGCCAACGTCGCAATTACCGTGTCCCCCGCGCCCGACACATCGAACACCTCACGAGCGCGCGCCGGCCAATGCGAGCTCCCCGCCTCCGACAGCACCTGCATCCCACGTTCGCTCATGGTCACCGCCAGCACCGCAATGCCGTGCTTTCGTCGCTGCGCCTCGCCCGCCTCCAGCATCGCCGGCAGGTCCCCCGTCGCAACACCCGTGGCCTGCGCCAGCTCATGCAGGTTCGGGCAGACCACCGTCGCCCCTGTGTATTTGCCCAGGTCCGGCGTCTTCGGATCGGCCAAAACAGGAACTCCCAAGGCCCGCGCACGCCGGATCAGCCGCTCGCAAAGCTCGTCTGTCAGCGCTCCTTTGGCGTAATCCGAAAGCACCACGGCATGGGCCTTTTCCACCAGCGCTTCGGCACGTTCCGCCAGCCGCTGCGCATCCTCAGCCGATGGCCGCTCCCTGCTTTCAATGTCCAGCCGCAACAGCTGTTGCGTCCGCCCCACAATGCGCGTTTTTGACACGGTGGGCAGCGCCGTGGACACCACGCCCACCGTGTCCACCCCGGCCTTTTGCAGCAGGCTTTCCAGTTCGCGCCGTTCGGCGTCATCCCCCCAGAAGCCGGCCAGCACCGGTTGGCATCCCAGCCCTGCCAGGTTCATCGCCACGTTGGCCGCACCGCCCGGCCGCTCATAGCGGTGTGCATGCCGCAGCACCGGCACCGGCGCTTCGGGCGAAATCCGGTCCACCTCGCCGACGATGTAGCGGTCCAACATCAGGTCGCCAATCACCAGCACACGCAACTGGCCAAACCCGCCGGCCAACAGGCCCAGCACCGTCCCTACCTCTGGAAGCGTTTCATGCATCTCCGCACCATCATCGCACCTCGGGCAAAGCCCCGAAACTTCACCGTCCGATCTGTTGCGCAACCGCCTCAATGGAAACCAGATCTCGCGCCGGCAGCCCAGTCGAAGAGCCCAAAGCTCGGCACCCCGCCACACTGTCGCGATTCAAACTCAAGCGCACCGCCGTGAGCACCTGGTCCACCGCGATGCCCGTGAGGCACCGCTTGCGCTGCTCCACGCACGTTTCCAGGCCACATCCCCAGCAATCCACGCGGTGGTAGACCACGCGGTGCCGGTCCCCAAAGGGAAACCACTGCCGCGGAACGTTTCGCGCTGCAAAAATCGCCACCGAGGCCGTTCCCACCGCCGCTGCCAGGTGCATCGGTCCGCTGTCGTGGCCCAGAAATAACTCAGCTCTCTGAATGGCCGCCGCGCTTTGCCGGGGAGAAAGCCGGCCACATAGGTTCACCACCGGTCCTCCGCCGTGGGCTACCCAGCCCGCCGCGGCAAAGGCGCTGGCCTCGCTTTCTTCCGTCGCTCCCAGCAAAAAAAGTGGACGTCCCGGCGCCTCGTTTGCCAGGCGCGTCAGCAACGCTCTCCAGTTTTCCCGGCCCCAGTCCTTGGCCTGCACCTTGGTCCCTACACTCACCGCAAAGGGGCGTTCCGTCCATCCGTCGGCCTCGCGGGTCAACTCCCCGGCTCGCTCGTGCTCGGCGGGGGTCAGGTGCATCGACCAGTTCGACTCGACCTCCAGCCTCGCTTCCCCCAGCTCCGGGAGATTGCGCACCAGCCGCGCTGCCTCGGCCTCCAGCGCCGCCTCCGACAGCATCTGCGCCGCCTCTTCCGACTCCGGCGCCGCCCCATAAAAGTTGCTCTGCATGGCCCCGGTCAGCGGAACGCCCAGGACGCGCCGGACCCCGCACAGGCGAAAAAATCGCAGATCGCGCCGCGCCGTCGCTACCCCTCGCCCCGCCGCCAGGTACACCACCACCTCGGGCCGGTAACGCACGACCTGCCACCACAGGCGGGCCAGACCAAGTGCATTGCGCGTTCCCGCACTGTACTGCAAATAGCCGTCAATTAGCCCGGACCCATCCAACACCGCGGCCGCCGCCGGTGCCTTCGCATGCACCGGCACATTGGTCAGCAGCCGTCGCTCCGCACGCGGAAACGCCCGGCGGATCAGATGCAGCGCCGGAAGCGCGATCAGGGTGTCGCCCAGGCTGCCCAATCGATAGACGAGAACTCGGCGCACCGATGTGTCGACCATGTCTTTCCATTGGTGTCACGCCCCGCCTGAGATCGGCAATCCCCCAAGGGGTGCAGACGCTCCGACTTGCCGCCGGCTCCGCTCTCCCGCTATGCTCAGGCAACCTCCCGTCTATGACGTCCGATCCTCTCCACCTCGCGCACCTGCAGGAACTCGCCACAGCGCGATGGCACAGCCCGGACGCTGCTCCATTTCTTTTAGGAGGGGATCTGGCAAACCCGGACGCAAGCGTTCTGGAAACGCTTCTGCTTCGGCAGCATCGCGCCAACTTCGATCTTTGGCACCGCGAGGACGAAGCGCGCGATCCCCATGCTTCTGACGCCGCCGTCGCTGCCGTCAAACGTGCCATCGACGGCCTCAATCAGCAACGCAACGACCTCGTCGAGGAGATCGATACCCTTTTACTCAACAGTGTCCAGCAGAACCCCACCGCTCCCCTGCACTCCGAAACCCCGGGTCTCATTCTCGACCGGCTTTCCATTCTTTCTCTTAAAATCTTCCACACCGCCGAGCAAAGGGCACGTCCCGAGGTCGAAGAAACTCACCGCGTTCGCAACCGCGACCGCCTTCTGTTGCTGCGGGAACAGCACGCCGACCTCCTTGCTTGTCTCGCCCTTCTTTGGGCGGAGATAGACAAGGGTCGAAGAAGGTTTAAACTTTACCGGCAACTCAAAATGTACAACGATCCCACGCTGAATCCCGTACTGTACGGTTCCGGCGCGCAGGGCAAGTCACCGAACACGCCCACGCACTAATTTGTGCGTTCCGTGATTCCGGGGCATTGACCAGAGGATGTTGGACCACATATAACTCCGAGAGCCCTCCCAGAACACCAAAACGCGACTCGCACGCACCCTGCGCAGGAGAGACTCATGGCTACGAAATCGGCACGACCCATCGCCCCATCTCCGCTCGGTTCAGCCGCCCGCAATGGCGCGCAGGACGACTCCCGCCCCTCCAAAACCGACGAACGTGGCGGAAAACTCCACCGCATGCCTCGTACCCTGGCCGGGCAGGCCGTCGCCGCCGATGACCGCCAGCGCCAGGATCTGCTCGCCCTGTACGGCCAGGCCATCCAGCTCATGCAATCCAACCAGTACGCCCAGGCGCATACCGCGTTTGACCGTCTGCTCGCCGGCGCGCCCCACGATCTCGGCGACCGCATCCGCATGTACATCGCCGCCTGTGTCGCCCAGATCCACACCGGAACCACCGATTTCCGCAGCCACGAGGAGCGGTACGACTACGCCATTTCACTTCTGAACCACGGCAATTACGAAGATGCCCGCGAGCATTTCAACCAGATTCTGCTCGATCACTGCGAGTGCGACTACGCCTTCTACGGCCTGGCCCTGCTTTCCAGCATGACCAACTCGAGCCACGAATGCCTCGATCACCTTGAGCAGGCCATCCGCCTCAATCCACAGAACCGCCTCCAGGCTCGCTCCGACTCCGACTTCGCCAACATGTCCGACGATCCCCGCTTCACGGAACTGCTCTACCCCGAAGGGTAGGTGCCGCCCCCGGGTACCACCTTCGTTCCGTTCCATGCGGGTGGGTAGAACCTCTACACTAGGTCGGATGGCTCCTCGAAACCAACCTCCGCGTCCCTTGCGCGTCGTCGCCATCGGCGGGGGAACTGGTTTGTCCACCCTTCTGCGCGGTCTCAAACGCTTCGTCGCCCAGCCCTCGGCAACGGTCCCGGACGCCGTCTCCCTTGCCCCGGAGGCTCGCGCATTTACCGTAGCCGACCTGGCCGCCGTCGTTACCGTAACCGATGACGGCGGCTCCTCCGGCCGCCTCCGCGAAGACCTCAACATTCTTCCCCCCGGCGACGTGCGCAACTGCATGGTCGCGCTCTCCGAAGACGAAACCCTGCTCAGTCAGCTGTTTCAGCACCGCTTTTCTACCGGCGATCTACAGGGCCATAGCTTCGGTAATCTCTTCCTCGCCGCTCTCACGGAAATGCGCGGCGACTTTGCCCAGGCCGTCCAAACCTCCTCGCAAATTCTTGCCACCCGCGGCCGCATCTACCCCGCCACCACCGCCAACGCCACCCTGGCCGCCGTCATGGAAGATGGCACCCTCGTTCGCGGCGAAACCCGCATCTCCGCCTCCAGCAGCCGCATCGTCGAACTCCGCATCGAGCCCGCCACCTGCCACCCCCTGCCGGAAACCCTGGCCGCCATCGCCGAAGCCGACCTCATCACCCTCGGTCCGGGCTCGCTTTTCACTTCGGTGATCTCCAACCTGCTCGTCCACGGCATCGCGGAGGCCATCGCCAACAGCAACGCCACCCGCGTCTATATCTGCAATCTCATGACGCAAGCCAACGAAAGTCTCGGCCTCACCGCCTCGCAGCACATCCGCAAAATCGATGAACATTCCGGTGCCGGCCGCCCCATCCTCGACTATGCCCTCGTCAACACCGGCGCGATCCACCCGGAGACCGTGGCCCGCTACGCCGCCGAAGGTCAAAATCCCATAGAGGCCGACTTGGCCGCCATCCGCGCCCTTGGTGTAGAACCCATCACCGGAAGTTTCGCCCACGAAGGGGATGTGCTCCGTCACAATTACGACCAGGTAGCCGAAATCCTGCTCGGCCTCGCGGGCAGCCGGGCACCGCACCTCACCGTTGCCCGCGAGGAACATTGGAGCAGAGTCAAAGGTCTGCGCAGCGGCCCGATTCCTTCGCCGTCCCCTACGAATGTGCTTCTATGACTCCCTTGTCACCTCGTATGGATTTGCTTGTAAAGCAAGTTACCTGAGGTACACAGTGCATTTGCTTTCCTTCTGTCATTCCCGAAGGGAATCTGCTGTCCGGCTGCCTGCACAGCGATGGGGATGTTGCTCTAGCATTCGTTTGTCTTCCCGTAGGGATCTGCTGTTGCTGTTTCCGTTGCTGTGGCGCAGTTTTTCGCTCACATCCCCAGGCAATCCGCCCTAAACGGCCGCCGCGATCTCCACCAGCCCGCTACCGGTCTGCTCCGCCACGGTCCGCTTCAACTGCCCACACGCGGCGTAAATATCTCGGCCCCGTGGCCGGCGAACATACGTCGCGATCCCGCCGGCGATCAGCGTCGCCTGAAACCGGGCCACATCCTCCGGCACCGGCTGGGCATACGCAATCCCCGGCCCGGGATTCCACACGATCAAGTTCACCTTCGCCCGCATGCCCCCCAACAGCGCCAGCACCTCACGCGCATGTTCCGGCTGATCGTTCACCCCGCCCAGCAAAACGTACTCGAACGTCACCCACTCCCGGGTACGCAACGGAATTTTCAGGCAAGCCTCCAGCAGCTGCTCGATGTTCCACTTGCGCGTGATCGGCATGATTTCTTCACGCACACGGTCGTTGGAGGCATTGAGCGAAAGCGCCAGCCTGGGCCGGATCGTCTCCATCGCAAACCGCTCGATCCCCGGCAGAATGCCCGAGGTCGACACCGTCATCCGCGACTCCGGAATCCCAATCCCTTCCACCAGCCGCCGCACCGCCGCCATGAACTCGTCATAGTTCAAAAACGGCTCCCCCATGCCCATAAACACCAGGTTGATTCGGTCCTGCCCCACGGCGATCCGGTGCCGGTTCAACACCGCCGCCACCTGCCCGGCAATCTCGCCGGCGGTCAAATTCCGCTTGATCCCCAGCTTCGCCGTAAGACAAAACTGGCAGTTCACCGCGCATCCCACCTGGCTCGATACACAAATCGTCGCCCGCCGATAGCCTCGCTCCGCCAAAGCCCCAAACCGCGGCTTCCCCGAGCTCTTGCCCTCCCGGTTGCCATTCCCGAAGGGAACCTGCTTCTCGCTGCTGCTGCTGCTGCCGTTGCCGCTGCTGCTTTTCTTGCTGTCATTCCCGAAGGAACCCTGCTTCTCGCTGCTGCCGTTGCTTTTCTTTCTGTCATTCCCGAAGGGAATCTGCTTCTCGCTGCTGCTGCTGCTGCTGCCGGTGCTTTTCTTTCCGTCATTCCCGAAGGGAACCTGCTTCTCGCCCGCGGCACCGTCGAGCTCCACCCCGGCAGCCGGACCCTCCTCCAGCTCATGCTCAGACGCCGCCCCGTCTCCATCCGGCATCCAGACCGTCTCCACGGTTTCGCCATCGGCCATCCGCACCAGGTATCGCTCGGTTCCATCCACCGACACCGCCGTCTGCACGATTTCCGGCAGCCCCACCCCGTAACCCTCGGTAACCAACCGCTCCCGCAACTCACCCGAGAGCGTCGTCATCTGCTCAACCGCCCCGACACGCTGCTTATAGAGCGCCTCGAACACCTGCCGCGCACGGTACGGCTTCTGCCCAAAGCCCGCCATCAGCTCCGTCAATTCCGGCAATCCCAATCCGAATAAAGCGCGTTCCGGCATCTCTCTAGTTTACGGCCTGAAAGGAACCTCTGCTACGTCGGCAGTGCTACACTCCCGGGGAGATGCGGCATGGCAACCCTGGTGCCGCGAAGTTGTTCCACGTCCGAATCTGAAGTGCGCAAAGTCTGAAGTTTGCAACAATGTTGTTATCCCGAGCGCAGCGAAGGACCTGCTTTCGCTTGCTTTGACGACAACGCCCACCGCCGCAACCGCACACCCATGCCCACGCCGATTTTCCTTGCCACCGCAGACGATCTCCGACCCGTGCTTGCCGAACTGCAACCCCGCGAGCCGATTTTCCACCGAGCCGACTTCTACAAGAGTCCCCAAGACTTCGACCACCTCATGGCGCCCGGCTATTGGGAAGTCGGCGCCTCCGGTCGCCGCTACAGCCGCGCTTTCATCCTCCAGCACCTCGCCGCCAACACCCCGGTCGACGCCGAAGTCGCCGGCTGGACAACCACCGATTTCGCCTGCACACCCCTCAGCCCCCAAACCTGCCTGCTCACCTACACCCTCAACCAAAGCGGCCGCCTCACCCGCCGCGCGACGATCTGGCATCGCACCGAGACAGATTGGCAAATCCTCTACCACCAGGGCACGGTGATGACCGGGGAGCAAGACGACACCACTCCTGGCAATCAGGACTATCTGCCGCGCCGGCCATAGGCACTTCTACCGGCCTCGGAAAAGTGAAACAATAACCCCGATGCCCATCTCCGTTCCCTTGGCCGAAATCAGCCCCAGCACCGCGCACACCCGCGACATCCGCTCCACCACGCTGCCCAACGGCCTCCGCGTCCTCACCGAATGCATGCCCACCCTGCGCTCGGTCTCGATGGGTGTCTGGCTCGACACCGGCTCGCGCGACGAAACCCCCGAAACCAACGGCATCTCCCACTTCCTCGAACACATGGTGTTCAAAGGCACAACCACCCGCTCGGCACAGCAGTTTGCCCGCGAGGTCGACGCGCTCGGCGGCAATCTCGACGCCTACACCTCCAAGGAAACCATCTGCTTTTCGGTCAAAGTCCTCGATTCCAACGTTCCCGTCGCGCTTGACCTACTCTCCGATCTCGTCCTGCACCCCACCTTCGCCGCCGAAGACATCGTGCGCGAACAGGGCGTCATCCTGGAAGAAATCAAGATGGATGAGGACAACCCCGACTACCTCGTCCACGAACTCTTCACGCAGGGTTTCTGGAAAGGCGACGCGCTCGGCCGCCCCATCCTCGGCACCGCCAAAACCGTCCCCACCTTCACGCAGCCGCTTGTGCTCGCCGAGTACGCCCGTCGCTTTACCCCGGCGAACATGCTTTTCACCGCCGCCGGCAACCTCGAGCACGATGCCTTCGTTGCCGAAGTCGAACACGCCTTCGCCTCGCTCGCCGCCAGCACCCGCGAGAAGCTCCCCCGTACCGCGGCACCGGCCGTCACGCCGCACCTCACGCTCAAGAACAAGAAATCCCTGGAGCAGGTGCAGTTCTGCCTTGCACTTGCCGCGCTGCCCACCGCGCACCCGGACCGCTACGCCCTGTTCCTGCTCAATTCCGTGCTCGGCGGCGGCATGAGTTCGCGGCTCTTCCAATCCGTCCGCGAAGAACGAGGCCTCGCCTACTCGATCTATTCGGAAACCAGCCCCTTTCGCGACACCGGCTCGCTCGCCGTTTACGCCGGTTGCGCCGCGGAAAACACGCGCGAGGTCCTCGATCTCACCCTCGCCGAGTTCACCCGGCTGAAAACAGAACTCGTCACCGAAGAAGAACTCAACCGCGCTCGCCAGCAGCTGAAAACCAACATGGTGCTCGGCCTGGAATCCTCCGGTGCCCGCATGAGCTCGCTGGCCCGCCAGCAGATGTACTACGGCCGCTTTTTCACCCTCGATGAGATCACCGCCGAGGTCGACCGCGTCACCGCCACAGACATCCAGCGCCTCGCCCGCGAACTCCTCCACTCCGAAGCCCTCACCCTCACCCTGCTGGGTAAACTTGGCGACCTGAAACTCACCCGCGCCGACCTGGTCTGCTGAGTCAGCCCTCGCCCTTCGGCGTGTCATCCCAAGGGATGCTGTTGCTTCTCTGTCTGTCATTCCCGAAGGGAACCTGCTTTCGCCAGCCCTGCCACAAACCCCAGGCAAGCAATTCAAACAACCCGACCAGGACCCACCATGACCGTCACCGAAGAACACGTAGAACTCACGACACCCTACGGCCCCATGCGGACCCACATCGTCCGCCCAACCGCCCCCGGCCGCTACCCCGGCCTGGTCTTCTATTCGGAAATTTTCCAGGTCACCGGCCCCATCCGCCGCATGGCCAACCTCCTCGCCGGCCACGGCTACATCGTCGCGATCCCGGAGATCTACCATGAGTTCCTGCCCGCCGGCACCGCCCTCGCTTACGACCAGGCCGGCTCCGACCGCGGCAACGAGCTCAAAACCACCAAGGAAGTCGCCAGCTACGATGCTGACGCCCGCGCCGTCCTCGACCACCTCAAATCCCGTCCCGACTGCACCGGCAAACTCGGGGCGATCGGCATCTGCATCGGCGGCCACCTCGCCTTTCGCTGCGCCATGCAGCCCGACGTCCGCGCCGCCGTCTGCTTTTACGCCACCGACATCCACAAAGGCTCCCTCGGCAAGGGCATGCACGACGACTCGCTCGAGCGCGCGAAGAACATCAAAGGCGAACTCCTCATGATCTGGGGCCGCCAAGATCCGCACATCCCCCTCGAAGGACGCATGAAAGTCCTCGCCCGGCTCAACGAAGTGAACGCAAATTTCAGCTGGCACGAAGTCAACGGCGCCCACGCCTTCCTGCGCGACGAAGGCCCCCGCTACGACCCCCAACTCGCCCTCGCGCTCTACGGCCTGGTGTTCGACTTCTTTCACCGACGCCTGGGCGAAGGCGACCTAAGCTAGGCGCCTAAGTTCAGGTGGCCTATCGTGTTTGTCATCCCGTAGGGACCTGCTGTTGCCTTTACACCTCCCCCAAACAGGCCATCCCACCCCAACCCTCCCGCCTGCTACCCTCACCCGAGGCGCCCCAGGTGCTCACCCATGCGCATCCTCCAAACTGTCTTCGGCGTTTTCCACCACTTCGAACTCGCCCGCGAACTCGACCGCCGGCACCATCTGGAAGCCATCTACTCCACCTGGCCCTGGCGTCGCCTCGAACGCGAAGGCCTTCCCCGCGAAAAAGTCCGAACCTTCCCATACATCGGCGTTCCCGACTACCTGCTCGGCCGCACCGGTCTCCATCTACCCCGCCTGGGGGACTGGGTCGGCTACCGAAACGCCCTGGCGTTTGACCACTGGACCACCACGCAACTGCAAAACCACTACCGCCACAACCAATCCCTTGACGCCCTCATCGGCATCTCCGGCTCCAGCCTTCGCGCCGGCCAGCTAGCCCAACAACACGGCGCCCACTTCATCTGCGACCGGGGCTCCACCCATCAGCGCTTTCAGGAGCAGATCGTGGGCGAAGAATATCGCCGCTGGGGCGTCAACCATCCCGTCTCCGACGAGCGCGACACCGTCCGCGAAGAAGCCATTTACGAGGCCGCCGACGCCATCACCGTACCCTCGGCCGCCGCCTGCCGTTCCTTCCTTGAAATGGGTGTGCCCGCCGCCAAAGTCCACGTGATCCCCTATGGCGTTCGCCTCCAAAACTTCGGGCCCACCGCCGATCCCCCAGCGCACGAGTTCCATGTCCTTTTCGCCGGTGCCGTCAGCCTCCGCAAGGGCGTTCCCTACCTGCTTGAGGCCTTCGCCGCGCTGAAACACCCACGCAAACGCCTCCGGATCGTAGGCTCGGTCCAGCCGGAACTGAAATCCCTTCTCACTTCTTTCCCGCTGGGCGATGTGGAGTTCCTCGGGGCAGTGCCGCAGCCCGAACTGGCCGCCCTTATGTCCCGCAGCCACGCCCTGGTCCTTCCCTCCATCGAAGAAGGTCTCGCCCTCGTCCAGGCCCAGGCCCTCGCCTGCGGTTGTCCCGTGATTTGCTCCACGGCCACGGGCGGCGAAGACCTCTTCACCGACGGCCAGGAAGGCTACATCGTCCCCGTGCGCGATACCGCCGCGCTCACCGATCGCCTGCAGCGCCTCGCCGACGACCCTATCCTGCAGCGAAATATGCGCTCTGCCGGCCTCGCCCGCGTCCGCACCCTGGGCGGCTGGTCCACCTATGGCGACCGCTGGGAATCGCTCCTGCGCACCCTGACCACGACCATACCCCATCGCAAAACATTGTCCTCCTGAGCAAAGCGAAGGACCTGCTTTTGCGCGGGGTGAGAACACCCCACCGGAAGCGCTCTACGCGCCCCCGCCGACAAAATGCACAACTTCCAACCTGTCGCCGGAGACCACCGCCTGCTCCGCCCATCCAGCCCGCGGCGCCAATTCCCCATTCAACTCCACCGCAATGCGGTCCGCGCGCAAAGCCAGCGCGGCCAAAACCTCACCCAAGGCAGCAGGCGAAACCACGCCTTCCACCGCCCGCTCCCGCCCATTCAGCGTCACAACCAAACCATCGCTCATCCCCTCCAGCCTACCAGCCAGGCCCCGGCCACTCACAGAAGATCACCCGCCGAAGCCACCCTCACGCAAAGGCCAAAGCAGCCCCATCGGCCCCTTGCCGGCGCCCAACCCGGGCGCATGCCGCAGCGCTCCGGCAACGAACCTCTTGGCCAGCCGCGCCGCCTCGACCGGCCCGTACCTCATCACCAAACGCGCCAGAAACGCCGACGAAAACGCACATCCCGTCCCATGCGTCGAGGTCGTGTCCACCCGCTCTCCGTCCAACACGGCGGCCTCTGCTCCCCTTGTCACCAGCAGATCCACGGGCCGCTCCGCATCGCCTCCCGTGGCGATAACCCCCAGGCCCGGGTGCCGCTCCATCAGGAAACGGGCCGCCCTTTCCGCCTGGTCCAGGCTGCGCACCCGCACCCCGGTCAGCACCGCCAACTCACCCCAGTTCGGCGTTACCCAATCCACCTGCGCCAACACAATCTCATGCAGCCGCTCTATTTCCTCAGGCGGAAACAGCACCCGTCCGGAGCTTGACACCAGCACCGGGTCCAGAACCACCGCGCACGTCGTCCCGCTCCCTTGTAGATTCCGCAGAAAGGCCCCGACCGCGCCGGCCATGGCCGCCGTCCCCAGCATGCCAATCTTTATTCCCTCGGGCGGCAGGTCCTCCAGCAGGCACTCCAGCGTCTTCTCCATCACCTCCGGCCGCACCGCTTCCACCGCTCGCACCCCGGTGGTGGACTGCACCGTCAATGCCGTGACCGCGGAGCAACCAAACAGTCCGTGGGCCGCAAACGTCAACAGATCCGCCGTTACGCCGGCACCGCCCGAAGGATCGAACCCCGCCACGGTCCAAACCACCGCCTGCTTGGCTTGCAATCGCCCTAACACAAACGCTCCGTTTCTGCGACTTAAGTCCGCACCTTCGAGAATAAGTAGCACTTACCTTTTAGATTACTTTCACTAACATGGTTTGGACGTTGTCGCAAGCGGAAAAACACCAGTTCAAGTCTTTGTAAGTCTTTGACTTAGCGTCTCGTTCAGGAGATAATCTTGTCTGTGAGTCCCACGCTTTCGCTTTGCACATTGAATCTATGCCAAGTAGCACGTTCCGGCCGTAGATCTTTCTTCGCATTTCTCGCGTTTGCCGCCGCAGCTTCGGTCGTTGCCTCGCCCCAGCAGAAGCCGCCCACACCTACGCTCGCGCACCATTGGTACCAGATCGGCAGCGCTACCTGGTACGGGGAAGCCTTCCAAGGCAAACGCACCTCCAGCGGGGAACGCTTCAACATGCACGCCCTTACCTGTGCCCACCCCACGCTGCCCCTCGGCAGCTGGCTTCGCGTCACCAACCTGGGCAACCATCGCTCCACCTTTGTGCGCGTAAACGATCGCGGTCCCTACAGCGGACATACCATCGTCGATCTGTCCTTTGCCGCCGCCCAGCGTCTTCACCTGCTGGGCAGATCCTCCGTTCGCGTCGAACAGGTGCGCGCCGACGACCCGGAACTCACCCACACCCTCCAGGAAGGCTTCTCGCCCAACGGCGTCCCCGTCGCAACAGCAAACTAGGGCGGAACCCCATGTTGCGAGCGGATTGCCTTCTCAACCGAAGGACAATCTGCTGGCGCAGCCCTAAAAGCGGCTAAGCGCCAGCATCGCCTCAAAAAGCCGGTCAGCCTGGGGAAGAATCACGTCCTCCAACAAAGGTTGATAGGCCACAAACGTGTCCATGCCTCCCACCCTGCGCACCGGCGCGTCCAGATCGTGAAACAACTCATCCCCGATCCGCGCCGCCAGCTCCGCGCCATATCCCCAGCTGAGCATATCCTCGTGCGCCACCAGCACCTTGCTCGTTTTGCGCACCGAAACGGCAATCGCCTCCCAATCGTACGGTGCCAGGCTGCGCAGATCGATCACTTCCACGTCCAGCCCATGTTCGCGCTGCAGCCGTCCCGCCGCCTGCAGCGCCCGCGGCACCACCGCACCGTACGTGATCACGGAAAGGTCTGTACCCGCCCGCACCGTTCGCGCTTTGCCGAACGGAATGCTGTACACCGCGCCCGGGTAGGGGGCCCGCCCAAACGTCGCGCGGTATAGATTCTTGTGCTCCAAAAACAGCACCGGATCGTCGCAGCGGATCGCCGTCCGCAGCAACCCCACCGCGTCCAGGGTGTTGGAGGGCATCACAACCCGTATCCCAGGGGTGTGCGTGAAAATACTTTCACCCGACTGCGAATGGTAAATCGATCCACCGGTCAGGTACCCGCCGATCGGCACACGCATCACCAGCGGCGCCGTGAACGTTCCGTTCGAGCGCCAGCGCATCACCGCTAACTCGTTGCGCATCTGGTGCATAGCCGGCCAGATGTAATCGAAAAATTGAATTTCGACCACCGGCTTCAAACCGCGCACCGCCATCCCGATGGCCCGTCCGACGATGTTGGCCTCCGCCAGCGGCGCATTCCAGACGCGTTCGCTGCCAAACTCGCGCTGCAGCCCGGCAGTCACCTTGAAAACGCCGCCCTTACCCTTCAGCTTGCCTTCCAGCAGATCGCGATCGCGTGTGGCATCGGCCACATCCTCGCCGAACAGAACGATGCGCTCATCCCGCCGCATCTCGTCGCGCAGGCACGCATTGATGCCGTCCAGCATGGTCCGGTCAGCCGCACCCTCGACGGGTTCCACCGCTGCCCGGGCGAAAACCTCCGCTGTCGGCGGCAAGACCTCCGTGTACACCTCGCGCAGAATCGATGCAATCTCCGGCGGCGCCGCGGCCAGCGCCCGGTCGCTGGCGGCTTGCACCTCCACTTCCACCGCCAGTTCCAGGCCCCGCAACTGCTCGGCATCAGCGATCCCCTTTGAGATCAGCCAGGCGCTCATCCGCGCAATCGGATCCCGCAGCGCATCCGCGTCCAACTCTTCCGCCGACCGATATTGCGTCTCATCGTCGCTTAGGGAATGCGAATACGGCCGGGTCACATGACCATGCACCAGCGCCGGCCCGTGCCCCGCGCGGCAATAGGCCACCGCCTCCGTCATTGCCTTGTAGCTGGCCATCGCGTCGGTGCCATCCACCTCGGCAAAGTGGAAGTTCGGGAAGTTGGCGATCAAGCGAGATATGTTGCCGCCTGGCGTATTCGCCTCCACAGGCGTCGAAATGGCATATCCGTTGTCTTCCACAACGTACAGCACCGGCAATTTCAGGTTCGACGCCGAATTCAGCGATTCCCAGAACTCGCCCTGGCTCGTCGAGCCTTCGCCGATCGAGACATATACCACCTCGTCCGCGTGAAAGCTCACATCCTTATACTCGCGATAATCGCCCGGAGCCTTGGCGGCCGCCTCCGGATGGCGGCTGAAGTAGCGCCCCGCCTCCGCGCACCCGATCGCATGCAGGCACTGCGTCGCCGTGGAGGAAGAGGGCGACACAATGTTCAGCCGCCGGCTGGTCCAATGCGACGGCATCTGCCGCCCGCCCGAGGCCGGGTCGCTCGCCGCGCCCACGGCCTGCAGCAGCTGTTCTTCCACCGTGTTGCCCAGCGCCAGGCAGATCGCCCGGTCTCTATAGTACGGAAAAAACCAATCGTACCCCGGCCGCAGCGCCATGCCGGCGGCCACCAGCAAAGCCTCATGTCCTGCGCAGGAGATTTGGAAAAAGATTTTCTGCTGCCGCTTCAGCAGGATTTCGCGGTCGTCCGTGCGCCGCGAAAGTACCATCAGCCGATAAAATTCCAAGGCTTGCGTCCGGCTAAGCTCCGTCTCCGGCACTGATGCCGGTCGCGCCGCGACAGGATCGCTCGCCGGATCGGTCACGCTCACGGTGGCCTCTTTTTCCGCCCGCCTCTTCCCCGCCACCCGGCTCCACTCCCCCGGCACTGAAACTGCCAGTGCGATTGTACGCGCAGCACCCCTGACGAGGTTGTCCCAGGATGGGACAGGGCACGCCTTTGCGTGGCGGCCCCGGCTCAGTTCTTCATGCGTTCACGCACATCGCGGGCCAGCTTTTCAATTTCAGTCGCCTTCCGAATCACATCCAGCGAAAGCTCATCGCGCGAGGCGTTGTCCACCTCGGTCTTCAACTCACTGATCAGCGCTGCCAACCTCGCGGTATCCGCCTTTAGCCGCTTCTTCCGTTCGTCCTCACGCAGATGGGTCATTTTGGACGCTGTCTGCTCCGCGAACGGATCGTGCGATTCCTCAACGCCGGGCAGCGTCGGGCGGCTGCCGGCAGCGGAGGGCGTCTGCGGTAAGCCCTGCGCGGCGGCTGCCGTTGTCAAGCTCCCGGCCAGCGCCAGGGACAGAACCGCCCCGAGCGGCAAAGGGTAAGCCAACCTCCACGAACAACGAACTTTCATGCGCCAACTCCTTCCCAGGGCCTTGCCGAATTCCACCCGCTCGGTGAGCAGCACGCCTCAGCATGCCGGAGCCAGGCTTCACGCCTTCGCCCATGCACCCCGATGCGTCACCCGTCTATGATGAACCTGCCCCTCCTCCGGCCACAAGCCCCTTTCCCGCAGCTACAGGAAGAGCGCTCGTTGCCCTCAGGACGGGACGGCCGCCGTTCCCCCATCCAGAGTCTGACGAGCCCAGATCAAGTCCACAGCCCCGTGCCGCCCGTGCTCAACACTGCGCGCGCAGCAGCTCCAGAGCCGTTGCGGATCGTTCACCGGGGGCAGACAGGCGTTTCCGCTGCAAATCACGGCGACACTGCCCATCTCCAGGCCCGGCACGTGCGGCAGGGTCAGCGCAAGGGCCGGCGGGGCGGGTTCGAGCTGTTCCCGCCCCAGGCGAACCCCCCTTTTGTTCACCTGGAAACCCGCCGTCCCTGCCCCCCCCCGGTCATCGGCCAGCTGGTCCCCCCCCCGGACGCAAACCTGCACCGGAGGCGGGATCCCCCGGCCCAGCGCCCGGCCGTAGCTTGCCGCGTACAGACCGAAATGCTCGGCAACGTTCCCAAAAATCTCCAGCGTTTCCAGCGCGCGCTCGCGGTACACCGCTTCCCCGGTCAGCGCATGCAGCCGCAGCAGGAGCGTCGCGCCGGCGGGGTTGCCCGCCGGCGTGGGTGCATCCTGCACCGGTTTCCGCCGCGCCCCGAGCACACCGAGCAGCCGCTCGCCGCCGGTCTGGTCTGTATCGAAAAACCCGCCTCCGGCCACGTCGTAAAAGCCCCGCAGCAACACCTTGGCCATCCCCTCCCCGGCCCGGAAATACCGCGCCTCTCCCGTCGCTTCCCAGGCATCCAGGGCAGCATTGCCCAGAAAGGCGTAGTCGTCCAGCACCGCAGGAACCCGGCGCGTTGGCACCTCCGTTCCACCGTAGGCCACCACCCGCGCCAAACCCGTCGCCGGGTTCCATGCCGTGTCCAGGACGCGGTCCAGCGACCGCAGCGCAAAGCGCACAGCCTCCGGCAGATCGAGCGCCCGCCCCGCCGCCAGGTACGCCGAAACGCAAAGCCCGTTCCATCCCGTATAGATCGTCCGGTCGACAAATGGCGTCCGCCGGAGGCAGCGGGCGGCGTACAACTTTTGCCGAGCGCTCCCCAGCAGCGCGGCCACATCCTCCTCACGGCGTCCCAGCCGCTGCGCCAGCGCCCGTGCATCCGTCACGATGTGCAGCACATTTTTTGCCGGATCGCCGTGCATGTCCCCCACCACGCGCAGGTTGAAAAACGCCGCCGCAACCTCAAACTCCTGCGCCGAAAGCACCGCCTCCGCCTCCGCCCGGCTCCATGTGAAGTAGCCGCCGTCATCGTCGGGCGAGCTGTCCGCGTCCTGCGAAGCATAAAACCCGCCCCGCTCCCGATCGCTCATCCATTCATCCATCCAGCGCAGGATGGATCCTGCCACCCGCGCCAGCCGCGGGTCGGCAAAGCTTTGAAACGCATGGGTGTAGGCCCGCAACAATTCGCTGTTGTCATAAGCCATCTTTTCGAAATGCGGCACAATCCACCGCTCATCCACCGAGTACCGGTGAAATCCACCCGCCAGATGATCGTGTATTCCGCCGGCTGCCATCTTGCCCAGCGTCAACGTCGCAGCCGCCCGCGCCCGCTCCGCCACCGGCCCGGGCCGCGTCGACGCATCGATCAGCAGATCCAGCGCCGCGGGATGCGGAAACTTCGGCTGCGAACCGAAACCCCCGTTGCGCGGATCGAACCCCCGCAGGGTGGATTCAAGGATCTTCTCCAGCAGCGCGTCACCCGGCGCCCCACCCCCGCGCTCGGCAAACGTTTCTTCATGCTCAATGGCCATCCCGACGCTTTCGGCCGTCTCGTTCACCTCGTCGCGCTGGTTGCGATACGCCTCGGCCACCCGGCGCAACACCTGGGCGAACCCCGGCCGCCCGTAGCGGTCTTCGAGCGGAAAATACGTCCCTCCAAAGAAGGGCTTGCCCCCTGGCGTAAGGAAGGCCGTCAGCGGCCACCCACTTTGCCCGCTGATGGAAGCCACCGCCGCCTGGTAGCGGCTGTCCACATCCGGCCGCTCGTCGCGATCCACCTTCACCGCCACGTAAAGCTCGTTGATCAGCGCGGCAAGCTCGGAATTGTCGTAGCTTTCACGATCCATCACATGACACCAGTGGCACCACACCGCCCCAATGTCCAACAGAATCGGCTTTCCCGCCCGCTCCGCCGCCGAAAAGGCCTCTTCGCCCCACTCATGCCAATCCACCGGCTGATGCCGCGCCGAGCGCAGATAGGCGGACGCGGCCCCACCCAAACGATTCTCCCCCGCTTCCACGATCGGCTCTTCCATTCACCTGCTCCCCGCGCTGGACCTACTCCCGGCCTGCGCCCGCAAACGCCACAAGCACCTGCGCTCGAACCGACGCCAGCCGGCTATGGAAGCCCATTGGCGGCCGGCGATCCCAAGGGTCGCGGCGAGGCGGGCGGCCTGGGCGCGGTCACTCCCGGAGCCTGCGGCGGCTGCGTTACCTCACCCTTTACCGCCTCTTCCAGGGTGATTCCGTACCGATCCAGCGTGTTTGAAAGAATCTGGTTCAGTGCCGACCTGTCCCGCGCATAGGCTGCATCGGCGGAATTCAGGGTGTTCTCCGACCCCGCCAGGTTTCGCCCCTGCTGCAGCACATTCGCCGTCGTCGAAGCCCCCAATCCCAGCTTCTTGTTTTCCGCTTCCAGCGACTGCGCCGCATACTCACGCGCCGCTTGCGCCGCCACCACGCCCGCCCGGTCGTTGCTCAAGGCGTACAGCGCATTCACCAGCTGGATGCGCAGCTGCGTATAGATCTGCTGCAGGCGCATCTCCGCTTGCCTGTACTCCATTTGTGAACGCACCTGGTCGGCCTGCGCCGTCCGGTTGCGCAGCGGAATGGTCACGTTCACGCCCGCGCCATAGTCCGGATAACTATTGTTCACCAGGTTTTCCAGCGTCGACCCATACCCCTGGGACTGCACCAGGCCCGGCGGGCAGGGTGTAAACGCGGTTGTCGTCGAGCCCAGCCCGGAAACGCCCGTGGCACAATTCAAGAGCGGATTTTGCCGCCCGCCCAGCGCATTGGCACCATAGAAACCGAACGCATCCACCACCGGCAGGAGCCCATTCTTTTCCGCCCGAATCGTGATTTTGTTGTTCTGCATGGAAAGCAACGCTTGCTCCACCTGCGGATTTGCCCGGTAGGCCTGGCTCACCAGATTTTCGATCGTTTCGTCCTCTTCCGGCAGCCGGTTCAGGCCCACCCGATCGGTCGGCACCACCGGCGCGTCGGCAATCTTGGGATCGCCCAGGGTGCGCGCAATCGCCTGCTTCATCAGCAGTTGCTGATATTCCAGATTGTTTTCAGAGGCAATCAGCGCCTGCTTATCGGACGCCGCCGACGCATCGGCGTTCACCACATCCAGCGGTGCCAGCGTCCCGATCTCCACCTGCCGGCGGTCATCGGCGGCCAGCTGCGTCGATTGCGCCAGCGCCCGCGTCTTGGCCCCTTCATCCTCGTACGCGCTCACCAGGGCCCAGTAAATGCTCTCCACCTGCGTCACGGTATAGATCACCTGTTGCCGAAACGCGGAGTCCGCATAGCGACGGTTATTCTTCGCCTGCACAATGAACCGCTTGTTGATCCAGGGCCCAAACCCCTGCAGCAAATGCTGCGTTCCCAACGCCCGGAACGTCGAATTCAGCGCCGGGTTATACACCACGCCCTGGCTGTTGGTCGTCTGCCGCGTATTGTCGTAGGTCACCGCCAGGGACGTACCGGAAGCAAATCCCTGGGTGTACTCGAAGTTGTACGTCATGGTTTTCTGCTGCAAATTTTCCGTTCCGGTCAGCAGTGTGATCGTCTGCGGAATCCGCGCACTTTCGTATTGAACCGTTCCGGTCAGCAACGGATCGAAACGTTCCACCTGCGGTCCGCCGCCGTTGGTGGAAAGCACCAGCCCCGCACTGCCGCCGCTCGCCGAGGCATTGGAGGTCGATCCAGCCGGTCCACCCCCGCCGGTGATGGTCGCCGTCGATCCGCCCAGCGTATTCGTGATCAGCCCCGTCGGCACACCCAGCAGCGTCGATCCCGCTTCCGCACGCAGCAGGTCCGTGTCCGCAATGTCCAGGTTGATGCGCGCAATCGCGATGTCGTAATTGTCCTCAAGCGCCAGCGTCACCGCATCCGCCAGGCTGAGATAAATCTTGCCCTCGCGCAGCAGGTCGGCCAGCTGCGGCGCATTGCTCAACCGCGGCTGCGGGTAGTTCTTTGCCGAATAAATGGCCAGCGGATTCGGAAAAAACGGATTGCCCTTGGCGTAATTATGCGAAGTCGGGCGTAAAAACAGCGGCTGCGTCGGTGCAGGCGTCGGTGCCTGCGGCAGACCCGGCGTTCCCGTCGTGTCGTTCTGCACGGGCTGCGCTGGCGGCGCGACCGTCGGGCTTCCCTGGGGGGTCGACGCGCTTCCCGCGGACGGAGCCGCTTGCGTTGGAACGTTTCCCGGCGTCGAGACCTGCGCAGCACCGTCCGCCAGGGAAGGCTGCACACCCACTGCCCAGAACATGGTGCCCAAACGCAAGACCTTTGCCGGCAGTGCCCTTCCACGCCGACCCCTCCATGACGATCCCCGGGCTTCCCGCAACCGCTTTCCTTCCTTCAACGCCGGGGCAGCCGCCGGCACGGAGCCGAACGATCCCACGGGTCCCACTGATTGGTTCAGTTCGTTCCAGTATAGTCCTCGGTCGCCGCTCACCCCGTTCCGGTTGCGGCGGAGTTCTTGCCCCGGCGCAGCGATAATGGGGAGGCATGCAGGGAAATCAACAACGAGGGACCGGCACCGCGAGCCACTGGAAGCTGACCCTCAGCTACAACGGTTCCGGCTTTCACGGCTGGCAGGTGCAACCCGGCCTCCTTACCGTGCAGGGCACCCTTGCCCAGGCCCTGGCGCGCATCACCGGCGTCCCGGTCCTCCCGCAGGGCTCCGGCCGCACCGATGCCGGCGTCCACGCCCTTGCCCAGGTCGCCTCGTTCACCCTGCCCGTGACGCTTCCGCCCGCCAACCTGCAGCGCGCCCTGAACCACCTCCTTCCCGTGAGTCTGCGCGTTCTCGCCGCCGAAATCCTCCCGCCGGGCTTCCACGCCCGCCATTCCGCCCGCCGCAAACACTACGAGTACCGCATTTTCGAGCGCCGTCCTCCCGGCTCGCTCACCGAGCGCATCTGCTCCCCGTTTCTAGCCCCCTTCGCCTGGGACTGCCCCTGGCCCCTGGACATTGCGCGCCTGCAACAGGCCGCCGCCCTCCTACTCGGCACCCAGGACTTCACGGCAATGGCCTCTGCCCGGCGCGAGCTTGCGCAACGCCCCGGGCAGAGGACCGATGGGAGCCACGGCGTTTCCAGCCCAGCCGGCTCCACCCCAGCCGCCCCGAATCCCGTGAAAACCATCTACAGCGCGGCCTGGATCAAGGCCGAAACCCATACCGGACCCCACGCCGAAGCTCTGCTCCTGTTCAACATCTGCGGCAGCGGATTTTTGCACCACATGGTCCGCAATCTTGTCGGCACCATGGTCGAAATCGGCCGTGGGGCCCTCGACGTCGAAGACCTCCCCGCGATTCTTAGGTCCAGAAACCGCTCGAACGCCGGTCCCACAGCCCCCGCCTGCGGTCTCTACCTCCGTGCGGTCGAGTACGATGCGAGCGATGCCTCAGAAAACACCGGCGACCCGCAGGCGAGTCAAGCCGATCTGGCCGATCTGGGTGTGGGGGCCTCACGTTGATCCCTCCTGACAGCCGCCGCATCCCCCAACTTGCCAGCGCCTCCGCCGTCCACCGCGCCTTTCGCTGGCTTCACCTGCATGAATTGCAGATGCGCCGCTGGCAACTCGCCTTTCTGCCCATCGCAGCTCCACCCTTCGGAGAAGGGGCCCGCGCCGCCTGGTTCTGCGATCGTTTCCGCGACCTGGGTCTCACCGATCCGCACATCGACGCCGAAGGCAATGCGCTTGCGCTTCTGAACCCGAACGGCGCCTCGCCCGCCCGGGGCACCGTTCTGCTCTCCGCTCACCTTGACACCGCCTTTCCCGCCGGCACGGACTGCACCCCGGCCGAAGACGGCGCCCTGATCCGCGTTCCCGGCGCCTGCGACAACGGGGCCGGCCTGACGGCGCTGCTGGCGGTCGCCGCCGCCCTGCGTGAGGCCGATCTGCAACCGGCCTGCCCTGTTCTGTTCGCGGCCAACGTTGGCGAAGAGGGGGAAGGCGACCTCCGCGGGATGCGCCACCTCTTCGCCCATCCACCGCTGTTCGCCCATCCACCCGCCGCCGCCCGCAGCGACCCCGCCCGTATCGACGCCGCCATCGCCCTTGAAGGCGCCGGTGACGGCCTGGTCGTCGACCGCGCCCTGGGCAGCCGCCGTTTACGCGCCACCGTGACCGGCCCCGGCGGCCATTCCTGGGCCGATGCCGGTCGCCCCAACCCGATCCTTGCGCTCGGTGCCGCGCTTCTCGCCATCGCCCACCTCCCGCTCCCCTCCAAACCCCGCACCACGCTCAACGTGGGCACCCTCCACGGCGGCACCTCGGTCAATTCCATCCCCTCCTCCGCAACCGCCGACCTCGATCTGCGTTCGTCCTCCGAAATGGAGCTGGACCGCCTCGAACTCACCGTGCTCAACCGCCTTTCCGCCGAAATCGACGCCGACATGCGCCCCCGTTCCGCCCACGATCGCCTCCATCTGACCATCCGGCGCACCGGCCACCGCGTCGGGGGCACCCTCCCCGCCGATTCGGACCTCCTCCGCAGCCTTCACGCGGTCGACCGCCACCTCGGCATCGCCACCGAAAGCCGCATCGGTTCCACCGACGCCAACCTACCGCTCTCCCTCGGCATCCCCGCACTCGCCATCGGTGCCGGCGGCCGCGGCGGCGGCCTCCATACTCTCGCCGAGTGGTACGACCCCACCGGCCGCGAACTCGCCCTTCGCCGCATCCTCCTTCTTCTTCTCGACACCTGCGCGCAACTCACGCGGCAGGAGCGATGAAGCGACACCAGCGATGAAGCGACCCGGACCCGGCTAAACTCGAAGCGTGTCCCCAACCCCTGCCTCGACCTCGCGGCCTTCCGGGCTCGCGGCAACGCTTTGCCGAACCACGGCAACGCTGCTTTGCGCCCTCGCTCTAAGCGGCGGCCCCGCGCACGCCCAGCCGTCCCCTCCGCGGGCCCAGCCCCCCGACACCATCTTCCTCGGCGGCAACATCCTTACCGGCACCCGGCTGCGCGCCGGCGACCCCGACCCCGTTCCCGGCCGCGTTTCCGCCCTTGCGGTCCGCAACGGCATGGTCACCGCGGTCGGCGGCGACGCTGCGATGCTCGCCCTCAAAGGCCCGGCAACCTCCGTCATCGACCTCCACGGCGCCTTCGCCATGCCCGGCTTCAACGACGCGCACACCCACATGGCTCAGGCAGGCCAGCAGCGCCTCGCCGTCGATCTGGTCGGTTCCACCTCGCTGGCCGAAGCGCAGGCCCGCATCCGCACCTACGTCGCCTCCGCCAAACCCGGCCAATGGCTGCTCGGCGGCGGCTGGGATCACACCCTTTGGCCCACCCGCACCCTCCCCACCCGCGCGGATCTCGACGCCGTCACCGCCGGTCACCCGGCCCTGCTCTTCCGCGTCGACGGCCACATCGCCGTGGCCAACACGGCTGCCTTGCAAACGGCCGGCCTGGCTGCCGCGACCCCGGATCCCCCGGGCGGAAAACTCGATCGCGACCCCAACGGTCAACTCACCGGCATCCTTCGCGAAACACCCGCCCTGCTCCTGCTGCAGGCGCACATCCCCAAACCGGATACCGAAACCCGCGAACGCGCCCTTGCGCTTTCGGTTGCGGAAGCCCTCGCCCACGGTGTAACGGCCGTGCAGGACTTTTCCGACTGGGACGATTGGCTCCTGCTCGAAGCCTGGGAGCGGGCCGGGAAACTGCCCCTCCGCTTCGCCGAATGGATCGACTTCAACCTCCCTCTTCCCGTCCTGGAAGCGCGCCGCGCCAGCCACCCCGCCGACGATCCGCTCCTGCACCTCACCCAACTGAAAGCCTTCATGGACGGCTCGCTCGGCTCCCGCACCGCCGCCCTCGGTGCCCCCTACACCGACGATCCCGGCAACTCCGGCCTCCCTCGCCTCGACCCCAAGCTGGTGACGCAAATGGCCAATGAGCGCGCCGCCGCCGGCTTTCAACTTGGCTTCCACGCCATCGGCGACCGCGCCAACGACATCGCCCTCGACGCCTTCGCCTCCGCCGAGGCGGTCGGTCGCCCCGCCGGCTGCCGGTCGACCCACCCGT
>CAXTBI010000015.1:0-58098 GCA_964242195.1 uncultured Acidobacteriaceae bacterium | reverse complement strand
AAGGGTGCCACCGCCCTCAAGGAAAAAGCCCTTTTCCAGTCCGCCGATACACCGGGGGGGGCTTTTCCCCTGCTCCCCGCGGGTCTGAAAGAGGGTCACCGGGACGACGACCCGGACAGCGAGTTCACGGGCGGTTCCGTCCCCCGGGAACCCGCCCTCAGCGCGCAGCAGCAGATGGGCCCGGGCATAGCCCGCACCCGCCCCTAGGCCACGGCCAAGGCATTCTCACTCCCTGGTTGTCGTCGCGAACGGGCTGCGATTTCGGAACTCACACTGCCCCGGCACCCCCACCGACGGTTTACATCGCCAGGGCCACACGCTCCAACTCGGCCTGGATGCCCTCGGCCGTCACACCGGGCACCTCGATTCGGCACGCTACCCCCCGCGCCTCCTGCGACGAGATGCCATACCCCCGCCCGCTCAGAAAGCTGGCCACGATTTCCGCCGCCTGGAAGCTGTCGACGCCGGAGCGCAGCAACTCGCCTCGCAGCGCAATGAGGTCCGATGGCGTGAACTTTTCGACCAGCACTCGATCTTGTCCATCTTGTATGTACGCCGTCATGGCCTTTGAACTCCTAAAGTCGTTTTGCCGAAGGGCCCGAAGTCTCGCAGTTAGGCTACGCCCCGCAACTTGGGGAGTCGACACATACGACGGGTATACCGCTCGCTTAGTTTTCCCGTCCCGAGAGAATAAGGAAGCGTTCTCGCCAAGGGTGCACGGTTCGTTGTATTTTGATAGGTTTGCCAAAGTGTGGCCGTCTCCCCTGGGTTGGCCCTCCCCAAGGGCGGTCCACCTCGCAGTTGCCGCCCCGGGTTGTGTGCCGCGATACTGCGCGCCGCGATACTCTAAAGGCGTATGCCCTCAATACTTGCTCCCGCCCGCGTGCTGGACGGCGTCGCCGTCGCCGGGGATATCAAGGCCGAAATCGCCGAAAAGGTCCATGCCGCCGAAGTTGAGGGGCACCGCCCCGGCCTCGCGGTGGTGCTGGTCGGCCAGGATTCGGCGTCGCAAATCTATGTCCGCAACAAGGTTCGCACGTGCGGCGAACTCGGCATCTATTCCGAACTTCACACCCCCGACGCTTCGGTCTCCACGGCCGAGCTCCTGGCCCTGGTAGCGGACCTGAATCGCCGCGACGAAATCGACGGCATCCTCATCCAGCTGCCTCTGCCGGAAAGCATCGACACCCATCGCATTCTTGAAGCGGTCGATCCACAGAAGGACGTCGACGGCTTCCATCCCCTCAACGGCGGCCGCCTGCTGCATGGCGCCCCCCTCGCCGACACACTCGCCCCCTGCACACCCGCCGGCATCCTCGAAATCCTCCATCGCAGTGAGATCCCTTTGCGCGGCACCCGCGCCGTGGTCGTCGGCAAATCCAACATCGTCGGCAAACCCATGAGCGTGTTGCTGATGAACGAGCAGGCCACCGTCACGGTTTGCCACCGCTTCACCGAAGATCTTGCCCGCTACACCCGGCAGGCCGAACTGCTGGTGGTCGCCATCGGCCAACCCGGCTTCATCACCGCCGAGATGATCCTGCCCGGTGCCACGGTGATCGACGTCGGCATCAACCGCCTCACCGACCAGGGCGATTTTGAACACTTCTTCCCGCCCGGCTCCCCGGCCTACGCCAACCGGATCGACGGTTTCCGCAAGCGCGGCAGCACCGTGATCGGCGATGTAGACCCGCGTGCTTTCGCCATTTGCGGTGCCTACACCCCTGTTCCCGGCGGCGTTGGCGCCCTCACCATTGCCATGCTGATGGCCAACACGGTGAAAGCCGCGCGGCTGCGTCGCAGGGGCTGACCCGGTGCTCCGTGTCGGTCTTACCGGCGAACTCGGCAGCGGCAAATCTACCGTCGCACGCCTGCTCGCCGGCATGGGTGCCCATGTTTTCAGCTCCGACGAAACCGGCCGCGCCCTGATGCAGCCCGGCCAACCCGTGTTCGCGGCGATCCTCGCCCACTTCGGACCGGCGGTCCTGGCTGCCGATGGCACGCTCGACCGCCCCGCCCTTGCCGCCCTTGCGTTCAACCCCGATCATCCCCGCATCGACGAACTCAACGCCATCGTGCATCCCGCCGTGCTCGCCGAACAGGGACGGCAGCTGGGGGCCCTAGCCGAAACCGATCCCGGGGCCATCGCCGTGGTCGAGTCCGCCCTGCTGTTCACCACCCCACACGGCGGCGACCGGCCCTGGTGCACTCGCTTTGACCGCATCCTGCTGGTGACCGCTCCGGATGATCTGAAACTGGCCCGCTTTGTCGAACGCACCGCCGGCGGCCGCGACGTCACCCCAGACCTTACGCCAGCCCAGCGGCAGGCCATCCGAACCGACGGCGAACGACGTCTTGCCCAGGGGCGCATCCCCGCTCATCTCGCCGCGACCTGCCTGGTCATTCCAAACACCGGCGATCTTGCAGCCCTGCAACACCGAACCGAAGACGTCTTCAGGCAGCTTCGCCGCGCAGCGAAGGAAACCGTACCCCGGAGCGGATAACCCATGGCGATGGAATAATTTACAGCTACGCAGTCGCTTATTCCGTGCGGCAATCCGTGCCGCTCACGGGAAACGAATCCACCCTTGGTGTGTTGCGTGGATCTGTGATGGCGGCCGCACCGACATCGTCGATCACGTGGGTAATCTGCCCGAGGTTGTCGAGCGCTACCGTCGTCATGTGCTCAAAGCAAACGCCGGTCGTCCGCGGCGCCTCGATGGCCCGGCTCAGCACGACGTTCGGGTGGCGAAAGACGCTGTACACGCCCAGCCCCCACGCCGCATGGGTACGGACGCCGTCGCGGACCTTGTACGAGGCCCATCCGTTCACCCCAGGCGCGCTCGTCCAGCTGGCCTGGTTCGGCGGATCGTAGGGGATCTCGGATTGGTAGAAAATCGTGCGCCCGGCCTCTCCGTTCCACAGCACCTGAAACCGCTGGTGGTGCTCCACGAACAAGCCGTACGCCGTTACACGGTCCGCGTTGACGATCATTCCGTTGTCGCTTGTGTTGCTCGTCCAACCGACGCCCGCCCCATGGTCCGCCCGCCAGATCCAGGTGTGATCGATCACGGTGTCGTCGCTGTCAATCACCAGGTTGGCCCCCACCTTGCCGACCCCGGCTCCACCCACGCGAAAGAAAACGTCATGCAACGCAATCGGGTTGCCCCTGTGCGTACGGTGGCTCCCGGCCGTGCCCACGTGGAGCAAGACCGGGGAACGTTCGCTTCCCGCATCCAGCAACAGGCCCGACAGTGAAATTCCATCCGCATCCGCCGTCTCCAGCGCCGCCGTACCGCTCACCGGGTGCAGCGTGGCGAAGCCCAGCCCGAGCACAACGGTCCCGGGGCGCTCCACCCGCAGCGGCCGGTCGAGGTCATACGTTCCCGGCGTGAGGAGGAGGTGCTTGCCGCCGGCCAGCGCACGGTTCATGCTGCTCGCCGTGTCCCGTTCCGGGTGGGCGATGTAGAAGCGGTCGAGCGCAATCGCCTCTCCGGGCGTCCTGCGTCCACCGGTCCAGCTGGGTCCCGCCGTGTTGTGCAGGAGGGCCGGCACGAAAACGCTGTAATGGCCTGAACCGTTCACCTGCAAAAACGGCTTTTCACTCTCGAGCGCAACCGTTGGGAGCTTCGTAAAGGGCGGATTGGGCCAGTTTCCGGACGGTGGGGGCCGGGTGCCGGCAAATACCATGTTCCAGTTGGAGCCGGTCCATTGGCGCCAGTCCGTGTTGCGCGAAATCCATTGCTGCTGCGTGCCGGACTCCACGGTTCCCTCCACAAGCGTGTCCGCCATCCATCCGCCGCTGGCCCAGCCGCGATGCTGGTGCAGCACCACGTCGCCCAGCACATGCATCCGCCGGAAGGAAACGGCCTGCGAAACCGCCCATTGCAACGTTCCGCCCGCCGGCGTCACGGCCAGGTTTTCCGCACTTCGCCAAAAGGTGGTGGTTGCATTGTTGTTAGCCAGGGCGGCATCGGCGTGTACGTTTCCCGTCACGTGCACGGCATCGGGCGTCCGCCCCAGGCCGGCCAGCTGGGTATAAAAACCGAGCGGAATATCCAGGCTGTATTGCCCGGGCTGCAACAGGATCGCGTATCGGCCCGGACCGAATTCGCTGGGGCCCTGCTCGGCATAGATCGCGTCGATTTTGGCCTGCATCTGCGCCTGCGGCATCCCCGGGGCGAACAGAACGACGTGGGATCCGAAATCCGGTGCGGCGTTGCCGGATGGCTTCCCGCTGTGCACCACCTGCGCGAAGCCGCTGCTTGCGCAAATGCTCGCCGTGCCAACCAGAAAGGTAGCCCGGCACAAGGTACGGGGAACAACGTCAAGCACATCCATGGCCCGAACAAACGGGAGCGTCAACCGATCGATGGAGCGAGCCTCACACACGGGAACACCTCACAGCCTGCCTTGACAGCGTACTGGCTAAGCGGGCCTACTGCATATGGATGGCCTGTGATTGAGGCCTAAGCTTTTGCTCGCCTCCGGGCATCCTGTGACCCCTCGCTCGTGCGGTCGCTCCCGGTGTACCGAAAGGAAATTCCTGTGCGCCTCTCCCTCCCGCGTGTGGCTTTGCTCTGTTCCGGACTTCTTCTTCCCGCGGCTCTCCACGCGCAAACCGGAAACGTCACCCTTTGGCTGACCACCGCCGACCGTGGGCAGCTGCTGGCACAGCAGCCGGGATCTACGCCGCTGCAACCGCGGGCCGCCCAGGCCAGCCTCCCGACCGCCGACCCGGCCGGCACCCAGACCACTGGCGGGAACAGCACCATCGTCATCGACGACGGGCACAAGGATCAGCCCGTCGATGGTTTCGGTTTCGCCATGACCGGCGGCAGCGCCGATTTGATCCATGCCATGGAGCCGGCGGCCCGGCACAAGCTGCTGCTGCAGCTGTTCGGCCGCGGTCCCGGGCAGGATGGCATCAGTTACCTGCGGGTCAGCATCGGCGCCTCCGACATGAATGCCCATGTCTTTACCTATGACGATATGCCCGCAGGCGAAACCGATCCGACGCTTCGGCATTTCACCCTGGCCGAAGATGAGCGCAATCTGATCCCGGTTTTGAAAGAAGTGCTGGCGATTTCGCCAAACCTGCAAATCCTGGCTTCCCCCTGGACGGCGCCCTCCTGGATGAAGACCAACGACGATCCCAAGGCCGGTACCCTGAAGCCGGAGTGCCGCGGCGTGTATGCGCAATACTTTGTGCGCTATCTGCAAGGCATGGCGGCGCACGGTGTGCCGATTGCGGCCATCACCATGCAAAATGAGCCGCTGAACCCCAAGAACACACCTTCCCTGTTTCTGGAAGCTCCGGACGAGGGTGCCTTTCTGCGGGACGCCCTCGGGCCTGCCCTTCGCTCCGCGGGCCTGACGCAGCGTGTTGTGCTCTGGGACCACAACTGCAATCATCCCGAATACCCCATCAGCATCCTGAACGATCCGAAAGCAGGGGTTTTCGCCGCTGGTTCCGGCTTTCACCTGTACGAGGGGGAAATCTCCGCGCTTTCAACCGTGCATGACGCTTACCCGGACAAAAACCTCTATTTCACCGAGCAGATGGTGATCGAGGAAAAGCGCAACGGCGTGCTTCGCCCGGTCGCCGATCCCGTTTCCCGGGTCGTCATCGGTGCCATGCGCAACTGGAGCCGCAACGTGCTGCTTTGGAACCTCGCCGCCGACCCCAGCTTCGGTCCGCATACGGGCAACGGCGGTTGCGACATCTGCCAGGGCGCGCTCACCATCGACGGCAACCAGGTCACACGCAACATCGCCTTGTACACGATCGCGCATGCCTCGCGCTTCGTTCCGCCGGGCTCGGTACGCGTGGATTCCACCGAACCGGATCCCGAATTGGCCGACGTCGCCTGGCGCACACCGGGGGGCGGCCATGTGCTCCTGGTCACAAATACAGGCGCAGCCGCACGATCGTTCACGGTCGTGGTCGGAGCGCAACAGTTCCCCGCAAAGCTGGATGCCGGCAGCGTCGGCACGTACGTCTGGTAGATCGCTCGGCGGCCATGCCCCGCTCGCCGATGGTAGCCAAGGCCCATGGTAGCCAAGGCCGATGGTAGCCAAGGCCGATGGTAGCCAAGGCCCATGGTAGCCAAGGCCCATGGTAGCCAAGGCCGATCGCTTGTTCACTGAAATCGCATAGCCCGCCAGGCTGCCGTCCCGTGCGCGGCCGCGTTCACGGTACATGAACCGCTTGCGCCGCGACCGCCCTGGCCGTGGGGACGTTGCAGCTTGCAACGTCCCCGCCATCGGCGTTGCGCAAAAATTGCATTCCGGTTAATCTTCAGCAAATCACCCGATCGTCCAATTTTTCAGGCGTGGAGCGCGCAGCGTACGCGGAGGCTCCCTAGCCCCTCAATTTGGAGGCTGTTGAATGCGGAAGTTTTCCAAGTGCCTTGGTTCCTCTGTTCTTTGCCTTTCGGTGGTCCCGGCTGCGTTTGAGTTGAGGATCTCGGCGCAAAGTTTTCGCGGCGGTGTGAACGGCACGGTGGTCGACACAACGGGCGCTGCCGTTTCGAACGCAACCGTAACCATCACCAACAACGGCACGGCGGCCAGCCGCAGCGCGGTCAGCACCTCGGGCGGCGAGTTCGCCTTTCAGGATCTGCCGGTCGGCAGCTACACCGTCAGCATCAATGCCTCCGGTTTCAGTGTCGAGAAAATCGCAAATGTAACGGTGTCCGCCGGCAGCCTGTATACGCTTCCAGTGAAGCTCAGCATTTCCAGTTCATCGACCACGTTGGAGGTGGATGCCTCCTCGGTTTCGCTCGACACCACCACCTTTACGCAGACCACCGATCTGCCCGCGCAAACGGTGAACGACACGCCCAACAATGGTCGGGATTTTACGCAATTGCTCCAGTTCACGCCGGGGTTTGGCGGCTATTCGATCAACGGCGGCGCGGGTGTGGCCTCCGTGAACGGAACGCGTTCCAACCAGGTCAACTGGCAGATTGAAGGCACCGACAACAACGATCTATGGTGGAATATTCCCGCGGTAAACCAGGGCGGCGTTTCCGGGATCGCCGGCGTGGTGCTGCCGCTCGATGCCATCGATCAATTCTCCTTTGTCACGACCGGGACGCCCGACAGCGGCCGCAATGCGGGCGGCACGGCGAATCTGTCGATCAAGTCCGGAACCAATACGATGCACGGCTCGGTGTATTACTTCAACCGTAACGAGTTTTTCGCCGCGAATTCGCCGTTTGCGCCCACACACAAGAAGGACGAAACCCGCAACGTGAACGATGGCTTCTCGCTCGGCGGACCGTTGAAAACAGACAAGCTGTTCTATTTCGTCAGCTTTGAACATCAGAATTTCGTGATCGGGGCCGCGGCGTCCAGGACCGAGCCTTCGGCGGCGTACCAGGCGCAAGCGACAAGCCTGCTGAACTTTTATGGCATCCCCGTGAACCCGGTCTCCACGGCCCTGCTCGCCAATCTTTGGCCGGGCTCGGCGCTGACCGGTCCGGCAACGTCGAACAACTACTTCAACCCTGGCAACGAAAACGGTCACAGCTATAACTCGCTCGGCAAGATCGATTACAACCTCAATGCGAACAATACGATCTCGTTGCGTGGCCTGATTGCGGACGGCAACCAAACCGCACCGACCAGCTCCGAGCTTTCGCCCTACTTCGAGGTTGCGCCCATTCACGTGGAGAACTATTCGGTGGTGTACAACCACATCTTCACACCGCGGCTCGCGAATCAGGTGTTTTTCGGCGTCAGCTACTTTGACCAGGTGTTCTCCGACGCCGTCCACAGCTACAACCCCGTGGCCCTGGGCCTGAACACCGGTGTGACCGATCCCACGCTGCTGGGTGCGCCGCACATCACCATCGCATCGTCTTCGGCAGGCTCCGGACTTACCGGGGGCAGCAGTGGATTCGATCCCATCGGGGTGACCGCGCCCTCCGGCCGCCAGGACATTACCGGCCATGTGGACGACGCGCTTTCCTACACCGTGGGCAAACATGAGTTTCGCTTCGGCGGCGAATATCGCAATGCGCGCGTGTACGACTTCTACCAAACCAATGCGCGCGGCAACTTCATCTTCGACGGCTCGCAGGGACCCTGGAATGTGGGTGCCGGCTCCACTGCCTGCAATGCGCTGGCGACGAAAAACAGGGGCGTCGCGGACCCGCAGGCCGATGGCAATGTCTACCTGCTGGGCGATTTTCTCGCCGGTTGCGTCTCAAATTCTTCCATCGCGCAGGGCAATCAAAAGCGGCAAGTGTTTGAAAACACCTACGATCTGTTCGCGCAGGATGCATGGCAGCTGTCAACCAAGCTCAACGTGAATTACGGCCTGCGCTATGGCTACGGGCAGGCCATCCATGACAGCAACAAGGACCTGACCAGTTTCGATCCGAACATCTCCACTGGCTTTGCGGTGCAGGGCGGCAATGTGACGAATCTGTACCAGCCCTACAAGGGCGCCATCAGCCCACGCGCCGGCTTTGCGTACGCGCTGGATGCGAACACCGTACTCCGCGGCGGTGGCGGCGTGTATTTCGACAGCATCTACATGCTTCCGCTGCTGAACCTGCGCGGCACCACCGACAGCGGTGCGCTCGGCATCGGCAACAACCCCGGCGGTGCCAATCCCGTAGTCACGCAGGCCGCCGGCGGCTATGTGATCGCGCAAGGGCAGCCGATTTTCCAAACCCTGGGCAATGCGTTGGCAGGCGCCGGCGTCACCAATGTGTACTCCGTGAATCCGCACTTCCGCCCTTCGTACACCTATAGCTACAACTTCAACCTGCAGCGGAGCCTGGGCAAGGGCGTTATTTTTCAAATCGGCTATCTCGGCACGCTGTCCCGTGCGCTTATGGAGGTGCAGGACATCAATGCCGCGGCCGTCGGCAGTGCGTTTTATACAGCGGCGACCGCTCCTGCGAGCCTGGCCGGTTGCAACACGGCGGTGTACAGCTACCAACAGTGCAGCCGTCCCTTTTTCAAGCAATTTCCCAACGTGGGTACCGTGAACCAGCTCGAAAGCAACCTGAATTCCAGCTACAACTCGTTGCAAACCATTCTGCGCAGCTCGTCCTGGCACGGCCTCACCAGTCAGGCCACGTACACCTGGTCGCATGCGTTGGATTACGAGACGGGCATCGTTCCCTACCTCCCGCAGAACAGCCTTGACCTGAAAGCGGAGTACGGCAACAGCGACTTCGATACCCGCAACACCTTCACGGCATTCTTCAACTACCAGTTGCCGCGCGCTCGTTTCGGACCGGAGCGGCTCGCCTCTGGATGGGAGTTCAACGGCCTGGTCTCGCTGCACGGCGGCCAGCCCTTCACCGTCATTGCCGACAGCAACGTCAGCGGCAATGGCGATTATGCCGATCGCGTGAACGTAACGGGCATCAGCCCGTTTGCGGGCGTTTCGCACGCCGTCGTCGGCGGCCCCGGTACGGGCAACGGCGGCAGCGTCACATGGTTCAACGCGGCGGCCTTCAGCCAACCCGCCAACGGCACCTTTGGCAACGAGCGGCGCAACCAATACTTCAACCCCGGCTTTGAGGACTTCGACTTTTCCATCTTCAAAACCACCCGGTTGGCCGAGCGGGTGAGCCTGCAGTTGCGGGCTGAAATGTTCAACGTCTTCAATCGCTTGAACCTCGCTCCCATCGGCGCACCGCAAACCACCAGCGGCGCGGCGATCGGATCAACCATAGGCAGCTTCTTTGGCGCACCGGGCATCGGCCCAGGCGAACCGTACAACACGCAGTTCGCGGCAAAGGTGATTTTCTAGGGCTGTGTTGCGGCCAGCCGTGCATCTGAATGCGCATGCTCCCGGCAGCCGTCAAACCCAGGGATGATTCCCATGGAGAACACCCACATGCCTGACTCGCCCACGTCGCACACAGCGAGGCCGCACCCAACCCCTGACGGCGACGCGGCGAAAAAGACCGACGTCGACGCACGCAAGATCTGGCAGCGTGTCTCCCGTTCGCCGCTCGATACCCTGTGGAACTTCGAAGGCACACCGCCGTGGGTCATCATGAAGCGTTCCGCGATAGCCTTCATTGCCGACGACCTCGTGTCGCGTGCCGCAGAGCTCGGTTTCTACTTCCTGTTCGCGCTGTTTCCCGCCCTGCTTACGGCTTCGAGCATCCTTGGCCTCTTGGCCAAACGCGCCAGCGGTGCCTACATCGCCATGCTCAATTACCTGTCCATCGTGATCCCACATTCTGCCTTTCAGATGGTCATGGACACGTTCAATCAAACCTCGGCGGCTTCCACCGGCGGCAAGCTGACGTTCGGTCTGGCCGCCGCCCTTTGGTCGGCCAGCGTCGGTTTCGCGGCCATTCAGGATACCGCGAACATCGTTTACAAGGTCAAGGAGACCCGGCCCTACTGGAAATCCAAAGGGCAAGCGATCCTCGTTACGGTGCTGCTCAGCGTCGTCATCGTGTTGACGCTGGGTGTTCTGTTGGCTGCCGACTTCCTCACCCATCACCTCGGCCTTTTCATCCACAACAAGGCCGCGATCGCCGGTGAAGTCTGGATCATCCACATCGCCTCGTGGGTCGTGGTATTCGGCCTGTTAATGTTGCTCTTCGGCCTGATTTATTACTTCGCGCCGGACCTTAAAAACAAGCGCTGGCACTGGCTCACCCCCGGTGCCGTCGTCGGGATCCTCGGCTGGTTTGCCGCTTCCATCGGGTTCCGCGCTTACCTGCATTACTTCCCGAAGTACACCGCCACCTATGGTTCGCTCGGGGCCGTCATCGTGCTGCTGACCTGGTTCTATGTCACCGGTCTTATGCTGCTCGCGGGCGCTGAAATCAATTCCGAGATCCAGGCCTGCGTCCTGGAACGGCGTCTGAAAGAAAGCGGCGACTCGCCGGGCGCACCGCCTGCCGCCGCGAAGCAAACCGCTCCACTGGCCAACTAAACGGAGGCCGGTCGCACTAGCGAACCATGGGCTGCAGGATGTCGTCCAGCCGCGCCGGCGTGCCCGCCACCCGCTCCAGCGCCGGGTACCGTTCGCCTCCGTGGTAGTCCACCCGGATCACCTTGTAGTAGTTCGTGTTTTCCACAATCAGTTCAACGGCCGGCCCATTGCCCCTCCCTTCAAGCAGCGCCGCGCGCAGCAGCGCCGATTGAAACGCCCGTCCATTCACGGCCACGATGGTAAACCCCGGCGCCAGCCCCGCCTTGTACGCCGGGCTGTCGATAATCACATCCTGGATCTCGCCATGGGATTTGACCAGCAGTCCCAGCGAGTACCGCGCATCCAGCACCTCGGTTTCCGCCTCCGTCAGTTGCGACCAGTAGTCCGGCTTATCGGTATACACCAGCTTGTAGCCCGTCAGCTGGTTCAGCCCCGGCGTTTCCGGCAGATGCTGCTCATTGGCATCGAGCCGCGACCGCAGAAAGCTCGCCCAGTCGTTCGGCACCACGCTGTTCAGCGTCCGCACGACATCGTCGAAGTCATACGGAACCACCTTCGGCCCCGTGCTTCCGCCAAGCCCTTCAAAGGCGGCCGCAAAGTCGTTCAGGCTCTTCTTGCCATTGGTTTTGGCGCGAAGGGTGCAATCCACCTCCAGCCAAAGCAGCTCCCCTTCGTCGTAGTAATCCGTCGCCCGACGCCAGTTGTCATACGCTCCACCTGCGAAGTACAGCAGCTGCGCCGCCGTTGCCGTGTCCTGCAGATCGCGCCACTCGCGCCCCGGCCGCGCATCGTTGTACTGCCCCCAAATCGTCGCCAGCCGATCCCGGTAAATGGGCCCGTTCCAGATGCCCGTTCGCGCCGCCAGCACGTCCCCGAGATACTCCGTGAGACCTTCATAGACCCACAGCAGATCGCCCTTCATCGGCTCTTGATAGTTTGCGGTGGCCAGCCCCGCCGGCCGCCGGTACTTGCCGTTCCAGCTGTGCGTAAACTCGTGCGGCAGCAGCAAACCGCTGGCGATAAACATGTTGTCGTCGACGAATGTTTTTTCCTCCACACGGTCGTCGGAGCTTTGGCCGTGCTCCAGCCCAAAGTGCGCGACCTGATCGGACAGGGTCACGAGGAAGTGATACGCCGTGTAGTGCCGCGATTTGTACAACGCGCCGGTTTCCCGCACCAGCCGCGAAAACTGGTCGATGTGCTCCTGCGACAACAGCAGGTCCTCCGGTCCATCGCCGGCCAGATCCAAAAAGTGTTTGGGCGTGACCTCGGTCGCCAGCGGAATTTCCCGGAACCAACGCCCGGCAAGCACCGGCGAATCGATCAACTGCTCCAGCGACACTGTTTGAAAATTCGCATGGGACGAAGCTTCCGTTGCCCCGCCGGTGGGCACCAGCGCGGTTCCAAAATGCCATCCCGCCGGAACCGTAAGCGAAGGCGAAACCAGCACATCCGCGGCCTTGGTCCCGCCCGGGTAAACCAGGAGCTCATTCCAGCTCAGCAGCGCCAGGTTCGCGCTGGTTGAGGCCCCCGCTGAAAACCCCGAAGCCGCGGCCGTGGCCAGAAAATCCATCTTGATCTCGAGCCGCGTCACCCCTGCCGGCACCGTGATGCGATAGGTGAACATATCGAGCGGATCGCGCTTCCACTTCACCGGCTCCCCGGGTTTTCCGTTTTCCGCCTGGGTCGTGATGACGAACCCGGCTTGATCGACGATCGGGCCATCCGGCGCATGCTCGCCGGGGATCCACTTCGGGTACACCAGTGTCATCGCGCCCGGCTGCACTGGAATGGTTTCCCGCGCATGGAGGATGCGGCGTGGCGCGTCCGTCAGGTCGACGGCCAGCGTCAGGGGAGCCGTCTGCGCAGAGGCAACGGCGGAGAACAGCGAAAGAACTACGGCAGCGGCAGCCAAAGCGTAAACGCGGGAACGAAACATTACCTTCAGTGTACGTTCGCCCCTGCTGGTGGGGCGGGCTACAGCGGCCCTCCTGAAGGTGCATAGCAAAAGGAGGCTGCTCGCGCCGCTTTTCTCAAGGAAAGCGGCATCTTCTGCATTCTCCGACGCCACGGTATCAGGAGAACTGCTCTAGAATGAGCGCACCCTCATGGCACTGTACGCAACGGTTCTCGGCATCATTGTGGTGGCGCTTCTGGGCGTTTCGCTCGCCCGCCTGGGCGCGGTCAAGACCAAGGCCGACTACCTTGTTGCCGGCCGCAGCCTGCCCGCCTTTGTGCTGGTGTTCACGCTGCTTTCCAGCTGGATCGGTTCGGGTTCCCTGCTTGGCGGTGCCGAAAATGCCTACAAACATGGGTTCGCCGCGCTTTGGCAGGGCGGCGGCGGCTGGGCCGGCCTCCTGTTGATCTATTTCATCGCTCCGCGCGCACGAAAATTCGCCCAGTTCACCATCCCGGATCTGCTCGAATCGCGCTATAACCAGACTGCCCGCATCCTCGGCGTCGTCGCCATTCTGTTCACCTACACGGCCATCACCAGCTACCAATTCATCGGCGGCGGCGACATCCTGCACCTCATCTTTCCCGAAGTCGGTGCCGTCACCGGGCGTTATATTCTCGCCGGCTTCGTCATTCTTTTTACCGCGATCGCCGGCATGAGTTCGGTCGCCTATATGGACGTCGTGATTGGCCTTTTGGCAACCTTTACCCTGATCGCCGCCTTGCCCGTGCTGGTCCACCTGGCCGGCGGCTGGGCGGCCGTTCACGCCGTACTCCCCTCTACCCATTTCCAGGTTTTCGGCGACATCCGCCCCTTTCGCAACTACCAGCAAGTTCTTCCCGACGGCACCCACCAGCCCGTGCAGTCCGCGCTTGAACTTTTTCTCCCCACCTGCCTGCTCATGCTCGGCAATCAATCGATGTACCAGAAGTTTTTCTCCGCCAAAAGCGAAAAGGCCGCCCGCCAGGCCACTGTCGGCTGGATCATCGGCACCGTCGTTCTTGAAACCGTGATCGTCGCCGTCGCCGTTGTCGGTTCGGCCCTGTTTCGCACCGGCGAGGTAGCTCAAAAGCCCCGCGAGGTTCTGGCCTACACCGCGACCCACGCGTTCGGCAGCCACGGCGCGCTCAGTGTCCTCGGCGCCCTTCTGGTCGGCGCGATTTTCGCCAAAGTCGTCTCTACGGCCAACAATTATCTTTTCTCGCCCGCAACCAATCTCGTCAACGACATCTTTGTCCGCTACCTTCGTCCGGAAGCCTCGAATCGGCAAATCCTCCTGGTGAGCCGCCTGATGGTGGTCGGTCTCGGCCTTTGGGCGCTTTGGCAGTCGCTCGGCACCTCGAGCGTTCTGCAGAAAAGCCTGTACGCCTATACGATCTACTCCGCCGCGCTCACGCCGGTGATCCTGGCGGCGTTCTTCTGGCGCCGCGCCACAGCAGCCGGGGCCGTGGCCTCCATCGCCGCGGGCACGCTGGTTACGGTTGCCTGGGACGCCGTTTCTCCTCACCTTCCACCGGTGCTGGGGGCGCGCGACGCCATTCTTCCCGCCCTGATCGCCTCGCTTCTGGCACTTGCATTGGTCAGCTTGGCCACGCCGAAGCCCAATCTCGCCCATCTCCGCTCCACCGGCGAGGCGTAGTGCGTCGCCTCGGGCAATCGCCGGCTAAACGATATCCGGCTCACAACTCCATCAAGGGCACCGCCGTTTTTCTCCAACCTGCATCCAAGCCGGGAGGATGGGCGCAAGCCCGCCACAGGAGAAATACGATGGCTATCAACCAGGACCTTCCCGCAACCGACAGTGCAACGGCTCTGCATGAGCTGATCGGACAGGATTCGACCGCGACCTTTGAGAATGACCCCAAGTTTATCGAGAGCGACCCCACGCTGGATGCGTCCAGCGAAAACCTGCAAACCCCGGCCGACCGCCGGGACGTGCAAAGCATGCCGTCAATCGCCGCAAAAGCCACCGAAGACGACGACGACGAAGACGATCTGGAAGACGAGGATGACGACGACGACGATCTGGATGAAGAGGACGATGACGATCTGGACGACGAAGATGAGGATGACGATCTCGACGATGAGGACGACGATCTCGACGAAGACGATGAGGACGACGATGAAGAGGACGACGAGGACGAAGAAGAGTAAAGTTTTCGCCCAGCGGCGGTGGGCTCGTCTGGTACCTGTTCACCTGTTTGTCGGTCATGACTGTCCCCCGTCGCACCTCCTGTAGGCAGTTCTGGCGGATACAACCCCGCTGGCCTCACACGCATGGCTTGGCTCCCGCGCGCACGAAGCAGGCCTGCACCAGCGTAAGGATCGGCCCCACGATCGAAGCAGAAGGAAACGTATTCCCGGGCGTCCCTTGCCCGAACATCTGAGGATTTCCCCATGAGCTCCGAACAAACCAAAGACAACCTGTCGCTCCTCAAGGGCTTTGCCGCCGGTGCCCTTGGTGGTCTGGTCGCAACCGCTGCCAAGTCGGTCGCCGAAAAGATGTATCCGCCACGGACCGAGGGCGAACCTGCACCCCCCGCCGTGCTGGCGGAAAAGATTGCCGGCCATCCCCTCGATGCAAACACCAAGGAGAACGCTGCCGAGGTGATCCATTGGGTTTTCGGCGTCGCAACCGGCGGCTTCTATGGTGTGCTGGCTGAACTGTATCCGCAGGTCACGGCAAAAAACGGTGCCACCTTCGGTCTCACGTTGATGAGCCTGACCCATGGAGGTGCATTGCCCGCCCTCGGCTTGAAAGAACAGCCCGAAGATCAGTCACCCCGCGAATACAGCAGCGAAGCGAGCACGCATATCGTCTACGGTGTGGTCACGGAGAAGGTGCGCAGCCTGCTTCGTGAGCTTTTGCACTAGGGTTCATCCCTGGGCTTCCATGCTGATTGGAAGCCCCCGAAGGGTATCTGCGGCGCACCTGCTACTGCGTGTTGCAAACGCATCCGCGACACTCTTCGGAAATATGCACCCGACCAAAGGGCTGCTTGCTCGAGTCGTACCACTCGCTCCGGCGATGGATCACCCGCCCGGTAAACGGCCAAATCGGATGCGCACGTCACCCCGTTTCGGTCCAGCCAATCGCCTGCCCGCAAACCTTTGCCATGGCACACGTGGGGCGCGAACTTCCCTCCCCCGCTCGGCCTTCGCGCTACACTCGACCCGTACGCACACTGGAATTGTTCAAGAATGGCTGAATTCGCTTCACGGGATCGCTCGAAAAAACACGTTGTTATCGTGGGTGCCGGCCCTGGCGGACTGGCCTCGGCAATGCTGCTTGCAGGCTCCGGTGTGCATGTCACGGTTGTTGAAAAACACAACCGTGTCGGTGGCCGTACCGCCACCTTCACCCAGGATGGCTATAAGTTCGACATCGGTCCTACTTTCTTTCTTTATCCGCGGGTGCTGAAAGAAATTTTCGCCGATGCCGGCTTCGACCTCGAACGCGAGGTTCCCATGACTCGCCTCGACCCGCAATATCGGCTCATGTTCGGCTCCGGCGGCCAGATCGATGCCACCCCCGACATTGAGCGGATGGAACGGGAAATAGCCCACATTTCGCCGCACGATGCCATCGCTTTCCGCGGCTTTCTGGAGCGCAACCGCCAAAAGCTTGCCAGCTTTCTGCCCTTCCTCGAATCCCCTTTTGAAAGCTGGACCGACCTGCTCCGGCCGAGCATGCTGAAGCTGCTGCCGTTGTTGAAACCCTGGGCTTCGCTCGACGGCGATCTGCGCACCCACTTCACCGACGAGCGCATCCGGCTGGGATTCAGCTTTCAATCCAAATACCTGGGGATGAGCCCTTTCCGCTGCCCGTCCCTTTTTTCCATCCTCTCCTTTCTTGAGTACGAGCACGGCGTTTTCCATCCCACCGGCGGCTGCGGCACGGTTACCGCGACCATGGCGCGTTTGTGCCGTGAAATGGGTGTAGACATCCTGCTCAATGAGCCGGTCGAAGAGCTGCTTGTGGAAAACGGGGAAGCCCGCGGCGTTCGCACCGCAAATCGCACGCTGCACGCCGACTCCGTCATCGTGAATGCCGACTTCGCCGATGCCATGCGCAACCTGCTGCCCGGCAAACACCGCAATCGCTGGACGGACAAGCGCATCCAAAGCAAGCGGTTTAGCTGCTCCACCTTTATGCTTTATCTCGGCGTCGAAGGCCGCTTCGACGATGTGGCTCACCACACCATCTACCTGGCCAAGGACTATAAGCAGAACCTCCAGGATATCGAGTCCCTGCACAAACTTTCCGCCGAACCCAGCTTTTACGTGCAAAACGCGAGCATCACGGATCCCACGCTCGCACCCAAGGGCCACTCCACCCTGTATGTTCTGCTGCCCGTCACCCATGAAGTGGACGCTATCGATTGGGCGAAAGAAACCGACCGGTTCCGCGCGCTGGCCTTGCGGCAGATCGAAAAAATCGGTATCACCGGGCTCGAAGGGCGCATCCGCACGGAAAAAATTCTTACCCCGCGTGGATGGGCCGAAGAATTCCACCTGCACAAGGGGGCGACCTTCTCCATGGCGCACTCCCTCACGCAAATGCTGCACCTTCGCCCCCACAACCGCTTTGAAGACGTGCAGGGCATGTACCTTGTCGGCGGCGGCACGCACCCCGGCTCGGGTCTCCCGGTCATCTTTCAATCCGCACGCATTTCCTCGCGTTTGCTGCTGGAAGATCTTGGCCTGGAACCGCAGTGGCACAGCTCCGCAGAGGGTGCCTTTCGTGAAGACCTCATGCAGGTAGCCTCGTGAGATCCATGGCACCGGTTCCCTCGGGAAAATGGGAGGCGTCCATGGTTGCGGGGGCAGACGTGGACTTCGCGATCCCAGCGCACGACGCGCGTCCGGCCCAAGGTCCGGACGCGGCTCCGGACGCTGATGCGCCAAGGCGGGGTGTACCCACCTGCAGCGCCTGCCAACACCGCACGGGTCAAGCCGCAGAGCCCCTTCTTTCCGAAGCCCAGACCCGCTGGGCTGCCCGTCCCCTGTCGGACCGGCTCGGTGTGATTCGCACAGCCCGGCACCGCATGGCTACGCAGACCGAGCTGTTCACCGCCGCTATTTCCCCGGCCCTGCCTCGCTCCGCAGCCGACACCCTGCTTGCCGAACTTCTGCCCCTGCTGGACGCGATGCGGTTTCTGGAGCGGCGCGCCCACCGTCTGCTGGCTCCGCGCAGGCTCGGCTCCTTCGGTCGTCCTCTCTGGCTCGCGGGTGTGCAGGCAGAGGTCCAGCGCGTTCCCTTTGGGCATATCCTCGTCATCGGTCCGGCCAACTTTCCCCTGTTCGTTCCTGGCGTGCAAGCGATTCAGGCCCTTGTTGCGGGCAATGCCGTCACCTGGAAACCCGGAACCGGGGGCCAGCGCGTCGCTCACCTGGTCGCCTCGGCCCTGCATGAGGCCGGTCTGCCCCGCGGCGTGCTCCACGTCACCGACGAATCCGTCGAGGCCGCCGGCATTGCCCTCGCGCAAGACCCCGATAAGGTGATCTTTACCGGCTCGCTTGACAGCGGCAAAAAGGTCCTCCGCACCCTCGCCGAAACCGCTACGCCCGCCGTCATGGAGCTGAGCGGCGCCGACGCTGTGGTCGTTCTTCCCTCGGCGGACCTCGCCCTCGTGGCGAAAGCGATTGCTTTCGGACTTCGCCTCAACGGTGCCCAGGTCTGCATGTCGCCGCGACGCCTGATCGCTACCCCCGAAACCCTGGGCGCCCTGCGGCCGCTGCTTGTCACCGAACTGGCCAAACTCCCGCCTGTCGAACTCACCCACCGCACCGCCTCCACCCTGCAAAACCTCGCCAACTCTGCCCAGGCAGCCGGTGCCACACTTTGCGGCGAGATCAACGCCGCTGCCCAGTACCCCCTTTTGGTGGAAAACGCCCGCCCCGACCTGGCCATCGCTTCCAGCGACATCTTCGCCCCCGTGCTTACCCTGCTCGAAGCCCCAAGCGTGCTGGGCATGGCCGCAATCGCCAACGCCTGCCCGTTCGCCCTCACGGCAGCGGTCTTCGGCAACCTCCGCGAGGCACGCTCCCTTGGCGACCAGCTGGATGTCGGTACCGTCCTGATCAACGACGTTATCGCCCCCACCGCCGATCCACGGGTTCCCTTCAGCGGTCGCGCCCGCAGCGGCTTCGGCCCTACGCGCGGCGCCGAGGGCCTGCTCGAAATGACGATTCCCAAGACCGTCCTGGCACGCCGAAAGGGCTCGAACCGGCACTATGCCCCTGTCGGCAACCGTGAAACCCCCATGTTTGCGGGCCTGATCGGCTTTTTGCACGGCGGCACCGCCGCGGCTCGCATCCGAGCCGTGCGTGCCCTGGCCAGCGCAGGCCGCGCTCGCTGAACCGGCGTTCATCCGCACGATCGTTCGTCGCATCCGCAATTTGCATCAAGGAGTAAAGAATGCGCGTTGGAGTCATTGGTTCCGGATTGGCTGGCCTGGCGTCGGCCTGCACGCTCGCCGCGCGCGGGCACAAAGTCACGGTCTTCGAAAAAAACAGCTGGCTCGGCGGCAAAGCTGCCCAGCTACAAGAGGATGGATTCCGTTTCGACATGGGACCCACCATCCTCATTCAGCCTTCGGTGCTGCGTAAAATCTTTGCCGAGGCTGGCCGCGACCTCGACGACTACATCGATATGGTCCGCCTCGATCCACAGTGGCGCTGCTTCTTTGAAAATGGAGCCACCATCGATCTGGTCGACGACGAAAGCACGATGGCCGCCACTCTCGAGGCCCGCTGGCCCGGGATGGGCACCGGCTACAAGCGCCTGATGCAGCTTTCCGCCGACCTCCACGAAATTTCCAATAAATTCTTCTTCTGGAAATCCGTCGGCTCCATGAAGGACACCTTTGAGGTCAAGGGCGCTTTCGACATCAAGGTCCTCAAGGACGTGATGCGCATGCGGCTGGGCAAAACCGTCGCCGGCACCATTCGCGAGTTCATCTCCGAGCCCGAAACCGCGCAGATGCTCGATCACATGGTCCAGTATGTAGGCTCCTCCCCCGATGCTTCGCCCGCGATTCTCACCGCGATCGGCCATATGCAGATGCAGGAAGGCATCTGGTACCCCATGGGCGGAACCCGCGCCGTTCCCGAAGCGATGGTGAAGCTCGCCAGGGAGCTCGGTGTGGAGTTCCACACCGATGCCGATGTCAAGCGCATCGTCACGACCGGTGTTTATGCGGAAAAGCGCGCTTCCGGCATTGAGTTGACCACCGGGGAAACTTTCCCCTTCGACGCCGTTTTGTCCAATGCCGACGCTGTCCGTACCCATCGCGAGTTGCTGGAGGGGTCCCATGCCCATCGTCAATTTGACGGTGCCCGCAAATACGAGCCCGCCTGTTCCGGCGTTGTCCTGTATCTCGGCCTGAAACAGCGTTACGAGCACCTTGCGCATCATGACTTCGTCTTCAGCCGCGATCCCCATGAAGAGTTCCACGCCATTTACGATCTCGGCATCCCCGCGCCCGACCCCACCTGCTACCTCGCCTGCACCGCGGCCAGCGACCCGGCCAGCGCGCCCCCGGGCGGCGAGGCCATGTACGTCCTGGTCCATACACCCTACCTGCGCCCCGGCCAGGATTGGACGCAGATGTTTCCGGGCTACCGCCAAGTCATCCTGGACAAGCTGAAGCGCACCGCGGGCTGCGCTGACATCGAAGATCGCATCGTCTTCGAGCGCGCGCTCACCCCGCAGGACATCCACGATCGCTACCGCGTGCTCAACGGCGCCATCTATGGCATCAGCTCGCACGGTGTGTTTCAAGGGGCCTTCAAGCCCGCCAACCGATCCCGCGAACTGAAAGGGCTGTACCTTGCCGGCGGCGCCGCCCATCCCGGACCGGGCATGCCGATGGTGATGATGTCCGGCTGGATCGCGGCCGACGCGCTTGATGCGGACGCCCGCAAGGGAAATCTCAAGATGTCCGAAGATCGCGCACCGGCCTACGCCTAACGTGCACCGCTGCCTCAAATTGGGACAGCGGTTCACCCCGGGAACGGAGTAGCATAGCCCAATGCCGCTTGGACACGAGATGCCGGTGATCTCCCCACTCACCCTGCGATTTTTCAGGCGAGTGGTGCGGCGCTACTTCCGCCAGCACTTTCGTGCCGTGGGGGCGCAAGGCACCGCCCGTCTGCGCAGTCTCAGCGGCCCCATCATCATTTACGGCAACCATTCCTCGTGGTGGGACCCGATGCTCGTGGTCCTTCTCGGCGAAAAACTGCTCCCCGAGCGGCGTCATTATGCGCCCATGGATGCAACAGCCCTCGAGCAGTACCCCATTCTCAAAAAGCTCGGCATCTTTCCCATCGAAATGTCCACGCCCCGGGGTGCGATCAACTTTCTTTCCACGGCGGAAACCGTGCTGAACGAGGGCGGCGTCCTTTGGGTGACGCCCCAGGGCCGTTTTGCCGACTGCCGCGACTTTCCACTCGCCTTCAAGCCTGGACTGGGTGCTCTGGCCCTGCGCATGCCCGCCGTGCCGCTTGTGCCGCTCGCAATCGAGTACCCCTTTTGGAACGAGCGGCTGCCTGAATCGCTGCTCCATTTTGGCCAACCGCTCCATGTCACTCCAGACCAATCTACGGCGGGAGCCACGCGCGAGCTCGAAAACGCCCTTACCGCCGCCATGATGGAGCTGCAAACGGCCGCAATGGCGCGCGATCCGTCCGCTTTTGAAACGGTCCTCACCGGCGACCGCGGCACCGGCGGGACGTACGGTCTCATCCGCCATTTGACCGCCCTGTTGCAGGGCCGCCGCCCCACGCTGGACCACACCGATCGAGGCGACGCCTGAATTGGGTGATTCCCGTGCTCATGTCCGCGTGCGAGAATACCGCCGATGCTAGGCGTTGTTCTTCTGGGAGCTTCGACCGTCTGCGCCGTTTGGCCGGCCATCCTGTTTGCGATGAATCTGCGCCGGTACCGCGCGCCGGAGCCTTCCCCCACTTGGCATGCCTCCCTCATCTCGGTGCTGATTCCCGCCCGCAACGAGCAAGCGAACATTGCCGGGGCGGTTGGCTGCGTCCTCGCCAGCCACGGTGTCGAGCTTGAACTGCTTGTGCTCGATGACGGATCCGTCGACTGCACCGCCGAAATCGTTCGCGCACTCGCCTTGGAGGACCCTCGCGTACGCCTGGTGGAAGGCCACGGCCTTCCACCCGGTTGGAACGGCAAGCAGCACGCCTGCTGGACGCTTGCCAACCAGGCCACGGGTCGCTCCCTCGTGTTTCTCGACGCCGATGTTCGCATTGAGCCCGATCTGCTGGCCCGCATCGCGGGTTTCCGGTACCAGCGCGAGGCCTCCCTGGTCTCCGGCTTTCCACGCCTCATCACCGTCACCTGGCTGGAAAAGTTACTTCTTCCGCTGATTCACTTCGTCCTGCTCGGTTTCCTGCCCATGGGCACCATGCGCAAAACTACGAAACCTTCCGCCGCCGCCGGCTGCGGCCAGTTCATGTTTGTCGAGCGCGACGCGTATTTCGCCAGCGGCGGCCACAACGCCATCCGTGAAACCATGCACGACGGCCTCTTGCTGCCACGCGTCCTGCGCCGCGCCGGCTACCGCACCGATCTCGCCGACATCACCGCTCTGGCGGGCGTGCGCATGTACGATTCAGCGTCGAAGGTCTGGTCTGGCCTCGCCAAGAACGCTACCGAGGGCATCGCCACAACTGGCAAAATCGTTCCACTTTCCATTATCCTTTTACTTGGCCAGGTGGTTCCGGCTTTTCTCGCCCTGTACGTGGCCGTTGTGTTGCCGCTGCTCCTGCTCAACGGCTACACCGGCGCTACCGTCTCCAACATACTGCTGCGGGCGGGCGTCCCTATGCTGGATTTCGGGTTCACGGTGGCACACGGTGGCACGGCGGTAAACATCGCCCCGCTCTCTGCGTTTGCCCTTGCCCTTGCTGTGTTATTTGTCGCCGTGCTTTGCAACTTCGCGCCCCGATTACTCGCCGTCAGGCGCTTCCGCCAACCGCTCAGCTCCGCCCTTTTGCACCCGATCGGCATTCTTCTGCTGCTGTGCGTGCAATGGTATGCCCTTGCGCGTAAGCTGTTCGGCAAACCGGTAGGCTGGCGTCAGCGCACCTACTCCAGCGCCAGCGGCACGGAAATCGGCTGAATGGGCGGCGGCGGCTACACGCCCTTTTTCCGCGGCTCCCACACAAACTTGTGCATCTGCAAACTCAGCCGTGCGGGCAGGCCGTCTGCCAGCATCCAGTCCACCACCAGCCGCGGGTCAAGCACCATGTTCTCCGCCGACCGCACATCGCTGGGCGTCTTTGTAAACGCTGGGGACAACAGAACTCCCCGGCAACGCGCCGCCAAATCGTGCTCGCGGATAAACTCCCGCGCGAACTCGTAGTCCAATCGGTCGAGCAGCACGAATTTCACCTCGTCACGCGACGTGAGTGCGTGGAGATTCTCCAATTTGAACGTGCCCGCCATGCCCGATCCCGGACATTTCACATCCACGATTTTGTGGACTGCCGGCGGCACATCGGCCAAGGGTCGCTCGCCGCTGGTTTCCATCATCAACTCGTAACCGGCAGCCAGCAATTGATGCATCAAGGGCACCAGTTCCCGCGCTTGCAGCATCGGTTCGCCGCCCGTGAACTCAATCAATCGGCAGGGCTGCAGGGCCTCGATTTCACGCACGATCTCTTCATTCGTCCACGGCTTCCCGCCCGTAAACGTGTATTCCGAATCGCACCAGGTGCAGCGCAGATTGCATCCTGCCAGCCGCACAAAAATGCATGGAACGCCTGCAAATGAGCTTTCTCCCTGCACCGAACGGTACAGCTCGATCAGCCGCAGCGAACGGGTCGCCGTGCCCCGGGGCCGATCGGTCTCCGGCGTCACATGGGGAGGTTTCACAAATGGGTTCAGCAACTCGAACATACGTCCTACTCGTAGTACTTCGCGAAACTTGTATCCGTCTCAAACACCGTGCAATCCTTCACGCGCACCCGGCCCCCGGTCAGCGCGCTCAACTCGCCCGCGGTCTGATCGTAAAAATATTTCGCCAGGTTTTCCGCCGAAGGGTTCACCGTCGTAAACGGATCGAGCTCGTTGATCATGTGGTGGTCCAGGTATTCCAACGTCGGCTTCAGCACATCCTTCAGCCGCTTGAAGTCCAGCAGCAAACCGTTGGGCTCCAGCTCCGCGCCCACCAGCGTCACCAGCACGCGATAGTTATGGCCGTGCGGATTTTCGCACTTGCCGTTGTACTCGCGAAGAAAGTGACCGGAAGAAAACCCAGCCTGCACGGTAATCTCAAACATGCTGCCGGGATGCTCCTCAGGGCTCAAAGGAGCACCGGATTCCATGATAAACGCCCTTCCCATCACCCGCCTGGTAGCGGAGCCGGAACCTTTCAGGGCCATCAAGGACGTGTCAACGATCCGGCTGTAGCCGCAAGGGCGCCTTACTCCATACCCCGTTTGCGCCGCCTTCCCTCCCGCTGCGCTTCCGCCCGTCGCTCGGCCTGCTCAAACAACGCGGAGAACACCCCGGCAAGCGCGATGACGAGCGAGATTGCCAGCAGCGCAACCCCGATCGTCCGCCACAGCGAATTATCCGTCGGAACCCCGGGAACATCGCCGAAATGCGAAAAGCTCAGGCCGACCGAAATCAGCGCCAGCAGTCCCAAGGTCGCCGCGAGAATGTAAAGATTGCGTCCCATAGCTGCTCCCAGTCTAGGCCAGCCATTGCCCCGCGTTCCATCGCCACGACTAGCTGGGTCCCTGATCGAAGGCAAACCAGTGGTCGGCCACCTTGCGAAACGCGTACCCCGAAACATGCGGTTTGAGCGTGAAACGCCGTGAACCCGCATCCGCGTGCGCCAATCGGCAAGGTTCGTACGGCGAATGGACCGAGGACGCCGACCCCGGCTCGCTGCAATAGAGGTACCCCGTCGCATGCCCCCGGTGTACCAGGCCGTCCCCGCCCGCGATAAAAAAAATGTCGCCGGCCGCGTCCTGGCTCAGGCCATCGTGCATTCCGGCCTCCCGAAAAAGATCCCTGTACCCCTTCCATCGGTCCGCGACGAAGGCGCTCCGGCTGCTTTCCGCTTTCCCCGTCGCGGCAAAAGTGACATACGCCGGGTTGATGCGGCTGTATTGCCGGTCCGCCCGCGCCATGCCGCCGATCTGTTCGAGCACCGCCCGCCGTTCAGGAAATCGGGCTGCGAGTTCGGCGGTTGTCGGCACCTTTGTAAGGAACAGGTAGCCCAAGAGGAACAAGGTGATCACCAGCGAAACCGCCGCAAAGGAGCCAAGAAGCACCACAAACGCTTTGGCCGCCACGGGCAGCCGCACCCTGGCAACAACGAAGAAACAAACGGCCACGATCAGCAGCGGAACGACAACATAGAAAATCATGGCAAACCCGAGTCCATTTCCGGGCTTGCGAAGAACCGCTCCACGTCCCCAATCTCCGTCGTTCGCCCGTACGCCGGCAGCGAATCCAGAAACACCCGCCCGTAGCGTGTCGTTCGGATGCGCGGATCCAGCAGCATCAGCACACCGCGGTCGGTCAGCGACCGGATCAGCCGCCCAAACCCCTGCTTCAGCGTCAGCACCGCCTGCGGAATCTGCAGGTCGTTGAAGGCATTGCCCCCTGCCGCCGCAATCGCATCCGTGCGCGCCTTTGTGATCGGGTCCGTCGGCACCGCAAACGGCAGCCGGTCCACAATCACGCAGCTCAGCTGCTCGCCCTGCACATCGATGCCCTGCCAGAAACTTCCCGTCCCAAACAACACCGCATGCGGCGTCGACCGGAACTGCTCCAGCAGCACATGCCGCGGCGCCGACCCCTGCAAAAACAGCGGAAACGGCACCTCGCACAACAGCCGGTCGTGCATGTCGCGCATCGCCGCATAGCTTGTGAACAGGCAAAACGCCCGTCCCCGCGTGATCTCCAGCACGCGCCGAATCTTTTCCGCGGCCTGTTGCGGGAAGTCCGCGCTGCGCGGGTCGGGCATGGATTCCGGCAGGTACAGCAGCGCCTGCTTGGCGTAATCGAAGTGGCTCGGCACCACCAGCTCCTTCGGAAACGGCACTCCCAACCGCTGGCGCAAATGCGCAAATCCCGGCACACCATCCTTGCCCGCCACCGTCAACGTCGCCGAAGTCAGCACCGTCGTGCCGTAGCGCTGAAACAGCGTGTCGCCCAGCAGTTCCGACACATCGATCGGCGTCGCTTGCAGGTGCGTCGAAAACGATTGCGGGGCCCCATCGCCATCCCGGGCACGCGCCGCCGCGTTGCGCAGATTGCCCGTCGCCCGCCGCTCAATCCAGAACACCGTGTTCTTATCATCCGATTCCAGCAAAAACTTGAGGTGATGGCGCACATCCGCCGCCCGCTTGCGCAGCCCGGCGGCCTCCTCCACCTCGCGCAGCCGCTCGAGCTCGCCCTCCAGTCGCACCAGCGCATTCGAAGTCGCCAAGTACGCATCCCCCCGAGCCTCCAGGAAGTCCGGCCGGTCCGAAAACTCCAGCCTGCCCAGGTGCGACGGCGGCGCCGGCAGCGATCCGAAAAACATGCGCGAGCGGTCCCGCAGCTGCGCCGTCGCGGACTCGATGGCCGACGTGCTCACGCCCTTGCCCCGCAACATGTTCTCCGTATCCCGCGCCAGTTCGTCGAAGCGGGCATTCGAAAGCGCAATCCCGAAGTACTGGCTGGCCACGTCCTCCAGCTCATGCGCCTCGTCGAAAATCACCGCCGCCGCATCCGGCAAAATGCCCGCATCCACACCTTCGCCCACCTGCTGCTTAATGTTCAGATCCGCGAAAAACAGGTGGTGATTCACGATGATCAGGTCCGATTCCAGCGCCTTGCGCCGCATCCCCGTGATGTAGCACAGATCGACATTCGGGCACGTCTGCCCCAGGCAAACCTCGCTGCGCGCATCCAGCTTCGGCCACAGGGCCGAGTTCTCCGGCAGTGCATCGATCTCCGCCCGGTCCCCCGTCTCGGTCCGCCGCTCCCATTGCAGGATCGCGTGAAACTGCTCGATATCGTCCAGCCCCGAAAGGATCGGGTTATCCCGCAGCGCATACAGCTTCTGCTTGCACAGATAATTCGCCCGGCCCTTCATCACACACACCCGCAGCGGCCCCAGCATGCTTTCCAGGAACGGAATATCCTTCAACGCCAACTGCTCCTGCAGGTTCTTGGTCCCGGTCGACACAATTACCCGCTGCTTCCGCTCCCGCGCAAACCGCAGCGCCGGCAGCAGATACGCCAGCGTCTTGCCCGTCCCCGTCCCCGCCTCCACGATCAGGTGCCGCCGGTCCCCGAGCGCTTCCTCAATCGCCTTGGCCATCGCATATTGCCCAGGCCGGTGTTCAAACTGCAGCGACGACTTCGCCAGCAACCCACCCTTGGCAAAAAACTCGTGCAGGCTCGGCAGCTTCGCCTCCGCCGCCGCCTCACTCAAAGGCGTCTTGCGGGAAACTTCCCGAACTCCGACTTGTGGAAACGTTGCCACGGCGTAGGTCTATGATAGTCGCCGTTTCTTCGCCATATTGCGCCAGCGGAGCACAAACAAAGACCAGAGCACCGTGCTTCCCATTACATAAAGAGTGAGCCACCGGATTACGGAGCCCTGTCCAAATCGCGCGCTAACTAAATCCTCTTTATCTGAATAGAGGACTTCGATAGCGGCTACGCCGTAATGGAGCAACATCATCAAAGGGAACAGCCAGAAGGTTCCGCGCACAGCGGACCATCCAATTAGGCACCAAATCAGAGGTACAAACGCGATTGCGATCAGGCCTAGTCGCACTGGCAAGGGTGAACAGACCAACCACGCCGGAAACAGAAAACCATCTCCTCCATCCGCAATCGAGACGGACCAAAGCAACAGAAAGAGGCTGACGATTAGAGCTGCGGTGGCTACGCGCATCGTGCGCTGATAATACAGAGAGGACCGAAGGAGCGATATGGCACCGAAGCGCGAAGAAAAGAAGCGGATGGGCAAGAAGCACCGGCAGGCGAGCACCCGTCCCAAATTGGGCAAGGGACCTGCCAAGGGCGCGCGCCGGAAAGGCTCGGCCGTCACCGGTGCCGTCGCGCCCAAGAACCGCAAAAAGCTTTCGACCAAGCGCGCCGCCGAAGACAAGGCCAAACGCACGCCCACGCGCTCGCCCGAGTTCGAACATCGCATCATCGTCGGCGACATGGAAGAGGACGCGCCGCGGAAACCGAAAACGCAGATCCCCTCCGGGGTTGACAACCAAAGCAAGGACAGCCAAAGAGAAAGCGACAGCCCGAAAAGCGGAGACCGGAACGCGGCCACCCGGCGCAAGAGCCCCACGCACGAGGCCCCCGCCCACGCCCCCGAAGGGAAAGGCCCCGGCAAGAGCGAAAGCAAGCGCAAGGCCCGCAAATCCGCCGCCGACGCCAACGAACCGGGCGCCGATCGCGAGTCCGCCAGCTTCAGCGCCGATCTTCGCCATCGCCGCACGGCTTCCAGCCAGGACCTCAGCGGCCTTCCGCTGGTGGCCATCTGCGGCCGCCCCAACGTCGGCAAATCCACCCTTTTCAACCGCCTGACCGGCACCCGCCGATCCATCGTCGGCGACGAGCCCGGCATCACCCGCGACCGCATCTACGGCGAGGTCGAATGGGGCGGTCGCACCGTCCGCTTGGTCGATACCGGCGGCGTCATCCCGGACGACGAAGCCCTGATCCCGTCAGAAATCTTTCGTCAGGCCCGTGTCGCACTCGACGAAGCCGCCGCGATCGTCATGGTCATCGACGGCCGCACCGAGATCACCGCCGCCGACCAAGAGTTCTCCCGCATCCTCATGCGGGGCGGCAAACCCCTGTTCCTCGCCGTCAACAAGATGGATTCCGCCCAGATGGAGGCCGCCGCCGAAAACTTCCGCACTCTCGGCTTCCGCAACGTCTTCCCCGTCTCCGCCGAACACGGCTCCGGCATAGGCGACCTGCTCGACGCGGTTTGGGAAGTCCTCCCCCCCGAAAAACCAGCCACGGAACCGGGTGCCTCATCTTCGACGACAGTTTCATCGTCGTCTAAGGTGGGTTCGGAATCCAAGGCGGGATCAAAGTTCAACGCCGCCCCCAACGCCGCTCCCGACACCGAAGAACCCTACGAAACCCTCGACACCCTCACCGACGAGATGGCCGAAGACGAAGGCGACAACTTCGCCGACCGCGCCGCGCTTGTACCTCGCGCCATGCGCGCCGCCCTGCTCGCCGGCGAGGCCGCCACCGCCGACGAACCCGCCGGGGTCGACGCTCCGCCGGTCGGCGAACCCGATTTCGAAGCCCCCACCGGGGGCTCCGGTGTAGAACCGGAAGGCTTCCTCAAAGCCGATTTCAACCCCACCGATTTCAGCGATGTGGAAGCAGCGGAAGACCCCACCGCCACCCCCGCCGAACTCCGCGAACGCAAGCTTCGCTCCCACGGCGAACACATCAGCCGCGAAACCCGCGTCGCCATCATCGGCCGCCCCAACGTCGGCAAATCCACCCTGCTCAACGCGCTCACCGGCACCGACCGCGCCATCGTTTCGCCGGTCGCCGGCACCACGCGCGACGCCGTCGACGAGGTCGTCACGCGCGACGGTCACGACTTCCGCTTCATCGACACCGCCGGCATCCGGCGCAAGGGCAAAACCACGCAGCTCGCCGAAAAACTTTCCGTCATCATGAGCCGCAAACACCTCGAAGCTGCCGACGTCGCGCTTCTGCTCATCGATGCGACCGAAGGCGTGACCGGCTCGGACGCCACCATCGGCGGCTACGCCCACGAAAGCGGCCGCTCGGTCATCATCGTGGTCAACAAGTGGGACCTCGTCGCTCCCCCCAAACACACCCTCGACGAAAACGGCAATCGCCCCTTCGACGGCAAGCCCCCCGCCGACAAAAATGCCTTCGAAGAGCAAGTCCGCGACCACCTAAAATACCTCGACTACGCCCCGCTCGTCTTCGTCTCCGCGGCTCGCGGTCACGGCGTCGACGGGGTCTTCAAGAAGGTGGAACTGGTCGCCCGCGAGCGCCGCAAACGCGTCACCACCGGCAACATGAACCGCTTTCTCGACAAGGTCGACTTCGGCCGCGCTTCAGTCCCCATGAACAAACGCGTCCGCATCTATTACATGACCCAGGCCGCCGTAGCCCCACCCACCTTCGTCCTGTTCACTGATCGCGACGTCAAACTCCACTTCAGCTACGAGCGCTTCCTGTCGAACGAAATCCGCAAAGCCTTCAAATTCATCGGCAGCCCCATCTGGTTCAAAATCAAGGCCCGCAATAAGAAAAAAGAGGAGTGACGCGGTCGGGACTTCCGACGGACAATGCCTCGTTTGTCGTTCCCGAAGGGAATCCGCGTTATCGCTCCTGCAAACCCGACCAACGCCCCCTGCTTTTCGTATTCGCTCGACAAAGTACGACCCCTGCGCATAAGCTCGCTCCCGCTCGACCACCACGAGATTACGAGCAGCGGAGCAGATCATGAACGGCAAACGCCATATTCCCGATAGGATCGCGACCACGATCTTCGGCATTCCATGCATCGTCGCCATCACCGCCATCACCGCCATCACCGCCGGGGTGCCGCGGGCGAGCGCGCAAATCCGCGTTGCGTGCGTTGGGGACAGCATCACCTACGGCGTCGCCGTTTCTTCCCCCACTACGTCCTACCCCGGCGATCTTCAGACCTCCCTGGGCTCGGGTTACAACGTGCAGAATTTCGGCTATCCCGGCTTGGCGCTCATGAATCTGCCCCAGGGCAATCCTTCGTCGCATCCCGCCTACAGCACCTCCTCGCAGTACAGCAGCATGGTGGCCTTCAATCCGAACGTCATCATCGTGATGCTGGGCACCAACGACGCCTCCTTCCCGGTGGATGCCGCCGGTTGGTCGGCGGATTACCTCTCCACCTTCGTCAACCAGTACGAAACCTTGATCGGCAACCTGCGCAACCTCCCTGCCAAGCCGACCGTCTACATTGCCACCACGCCTGAGGTCTACGGCGTCAATCAGTACGGCATCGACCCCACCATCGCCAACACGATCATCACGCCGGCCATTCACACGATCGCCGCCGCCACGGGCGCGCCCCTGGTCGACGTACACACCGCCACGGTCAGCACGGGAGCCTACAGCGGCGACAACGTGCACCCCAACGACATGGGCACCAGCTTCATCGCGAACACCGTCTACACGGCCCTGCAGCCGGCCATCGCGAGCGGGACCAACTTCCAGATCGTGAACCAGACCAGCGGCATGTGCGTCACCGATCCGAACGCGAGCACAGCGAGCCCGACGCCCCTGCAACAGATTCCCTGCGGCACGGGTCAGGCCAATGGACAATGGCAATTCAAGTCGACAGGGAACGGATCGTACACGATCTCGAACGTGGCCGCCCCCGCCCTGGCCTGGGACGACGCCGCCTCCTCCATGCTCAACGGAACGCTCATCCAGCTGCTGACCGCGGGGAGCACCACCGATGAGCAATGGCTCGCGACGCTGCAGCCCGGCAAGCTCTGGACCTTCACCAACCTGACCAGCGGCCGCTGCCTGGACGACACGAACGGCTCGCTGCTTAGTGGAACGCAGTTTCAACAATATGCCTGCGCGGAAAATCCCAATCAGGAGTTTCAACTCGTTCCCGTGAACTCCGGTGTAGGCGCGGTGCCCAGCGCACCGTCCAACCTTTCGGTGACCAAGACAACGACCTCTGAAGTGGATCTGTCCTGGACCGCGAGCCCCACCGCCAACGTGACCTACAGCCTTTTTCGCAGCACGGTTAGCGGCTTCACCCCGGCGGCCGGCAACCAGATTGCCACCAGCGTTGCGCTGACCACCTACGCCGATACGGGACTTGCCGCCGGAACCACCTACTATTACCGGGTGGAAGCGCAAAACTCGGTAGGCCTCTCGCCCGCCACGAGCCAGGTCGCCGCCTCGACCTCGACCGCGACCGCCGGCAGCAGCATCTCCGCAACGGCTTTCTATACGGTCGTCAACCAGGGGAGCGGCATGTGCGTGGACGATACGGGCGGCAGCACATGGAACGGAACCGTTCTGCAGCAGTGGACCTGTGCGGCCAACAACCTGAACCAGCAATGGAAATTCACGCCCACAACCAACGGGTACTACCATGTCACAACGTTCAACTCGAGCACACTCGGCTGGGATGTGGGCAACGTCGGCACGGTCCCATTCACGCCCATGCAGCTTTGGACCTACGGCGGCGGCCTCAATCAGCAGTTCCTGCCTCTGCTGCAGAGTTCCGGAGCGTACGAGTTCCAGGACCGCAACAGCGGCCTTTGCCTGTATGTCCCCAACGGAGCGGCCACCAACGGTCTGCAACTGCAAATCAACACATGCAATGGATCCGCGAGCGAACTGTTCACGCTGAAGCAGCAGTAGGTTTGCAGTGGGTTGCCGCGTGTGGGGTTTGGACCGGGAGGCTCGCGCTCCACATGCGGCCACAGCGTACCAGCAGCCCTGCACCGGCCCTGCGTCCTGTTTGTCGTCCCGTAGAAATCTGCCATCACCTCCCGGCCCCAGTCGCATCCAAAATCCTCATGCCGCAGGACGATCCCTTTTACCTCCAGCGCTTCATCGAAGCCCAGCAATCCACCTACAACCAAGCCAGATCCGAACTAGCCGCCGGCGAAAAGCGCTCCCACTGGATGTGGTTCATCTTTCCGCAGATTGCCGGCCTTGGCTCCAGCCCCACCGCACAGCGCTATGCCATCTCGGACCTGGCCGAAGCCAAAGCCTACCTCGCCCACCCGCTCCTCGGCCCGCGCCTTCGCGAGTGCACAGCCCTCGTCAACGCCGCCCACAGCCGCTCCCTCGCTGCCATCTTCGGCTATCCGGACAACCTCAAATTTCACTCCTCGATCACTTTGTTTGCGGAAGGGGAACAGCAAACCGGTTCGCAACCGCAGCTATTCCGTGACACCCTTGCGCTTTGGTTCGAAGGCCGGGCCGATCGTGCAACACTAAAACTGCTTGGCTAGCGCCAGCCTGTCGATACCGTCGAAGACCTCTTCAAGAGTCGCTGGCGCAACACACAGCATGCGCACCTATCTCTACAAACTCACATCCGACCGCGGCGGTGCCCCGTGCGCTCCGCCTCCGCTCGCCGGCACCGGCCCGCTGCTCACGCTTTCGATTTGCAAGCCCGCCATTCGCCGCACCGCCCATCCCGGCGACCGCCTGCTCGGCCTCACCAGCGTGGCCCTTGCCGGGCGCGAAAACTACCCGCTCGGCGCCGTGATTTACGCCGCGATAGTGACCCAGGCGTTGGATTTGGGCAGCTACTACGAATCCGAAAGCCCCTACGCTCACCGTCCCGACTGCATCTACGCCTTCCATGCCGAAACCGGCGAACTCCAACACACCGGCCGCACCCGTCTACACACTGAACCCGGCTACGCCGCCCGGGACATAGGCCGTGCGCCCCACTTCCGCAACGCCCGCACCCTGCTCTCGACGAACTTCCGCTACTTCGGCGCGGATGCCGTCAGAATTCCCGCCAGGTTTCCGCTCTTGTCCCAGGTGGCCGAAGCCCTGGGCCAGGGTCACCGGGTCTTCCACGAGCGCGATCTCGAAACCCATGAACTGGATCGTCTTTTCACCTGGCTATGGAAACGATCTACCCGCTTTACCTCGGCCCGCGTGGATGGAGAAGCCCCGGGACACGCTCCGCGATCCGCGAGCACAAGGTAAGTGCATAGACTCGTTTCAGCGGCTATTCGTTTGGGGTATTGTTTCCGTTGGCGACAGCCGTTACGCCGAAGTAGAATCCGATCACCGTGCCGATCACACCGGTAAGCGCCGGCAAAATGATCTGCAGCATCTCCTTGGTCTGGGACCAGTGCGCCGGCCAGGAGGTGGCCTCCACGGTGGAAAATACGACCAGGTACCCCAAAATCAAGAGCAAGCCGCAGGCTACAATCAGCCGCACCCAATCCCGCTGCCGCTCCGGCGAGTACGCCCTGGGCTGTGGATTGGGGGCCGAACGGTGGAGTTCCGCGCCTCGGGAAGGGGAAGAGCTAGGCACGACGTCGAGGGGCAGAATCACGCCTTGTGGCGGCAGTTCACCCATGTCCTGCGTCGTGGGGAGCATCAGTACGCGTCACGCACCAGCGTCAACTGCTCATATTTGCTGCCCTTTTTCAGCAACACCTTTGAATTGGGTGCATTGATGGAACGCACCACGATGTCGCTGATTTTGATGGCCTGCGTCAGCGCTTCCGACATGCTGATGTTTTGCGAATCGGCCAAACGGTGCAACTGGTCCAACACATCTTCCGTAATCGTCAACCGGTCAGGCAGCCCTGCAACTTGTGTCGCCATAGTGATCGTTCTCCTAACACGTCTTTCATTATGATGGCGTTTGTCTGCCATCCGACACAAACACAGTAGCATGCGCCTCAACGTTCTGTGTATTGCCGGCCGAAGCCCACCAAAAACGCGGCTGCCGCGCTATCTTGGCGAAGGCACCACGCACGGCCCGGAACACCCATGACTTCTGCTGCCCCAACTTCGGACCTCCGTCCCGCTCCCCTACGCAAGCCCATCGCGCGCCGTCTGCCCATGCTGGCTTGGGCTGCTCTGCTCTCCTCCTCGCTCGCCGCGCAGGCAACCGCCCCCAAACCCAGGGTCACGCCCGCCGGAGCGAAACTCCAGGCGCTGTACACCGCCGATTGGCAGTGGCGCCAGCACCTCGGTGGCGATGACGACGATGACGAAACCGCCCTCCGCCTTCGCCCTCAACTGCCCCGCATCGACGCCCCCAGCCAGGACGAGCGCCTTCGGCACTGGACGCGCACCCTTCAGCAGCTCGCGGCGGTCGACCCCGCGAAGCTATCCGCCCCCGAGCGCCTCAACTACGACGTCTTTCGTGCGCAGGTGCAAACCCAGCTGAATGCCCAGCGCTTCCGCGAATTCGAAAAGCCCGTCAACTCCGACAGCTCCTTTTGGGCCGATGAAGCCGGTCCGCCGCAACAGCCCCTCCGCTCGGCAAAAGACTACGAAAGGTACATCGCGCGCCTTCGCGATACCCCACGCTTTTTCTCCGACGAGGAGGCCAATATGCGCGCCGGTCTCGCCCGCGCCTTTACGCCTCCGCAGATCACTCTTCTTGGCCGCGACGGCTCCATGGCCTCCACCGCTCGCGCCAAAAGCGCCGAAGACACGCCCTATTGGAAGCCCTTCGCGGCCATGCCGTCCTCCATTCCCTCCCCGCAGCAGGCATCCCTTCGTGAAGCGGGGCGCGCCGCGATCACCACCGCCGTCATCCCCGCCTTCCAACAACTTCTTCGCTTCTGGGACGAGGTCTACGTTCCACATGCCACAACCGTTCTCGCCGCCGAAGCCCTGCCCGACGGCAAAAACTACTACCAGTCCAAGATCTTTGAATACGCCACCGTCAACCTCTCCCCCGCGCAGATCCATGCCATCGGCCTCGAAGAGATGGCCAGGATCCACGGGGAAATGCTCACCGCGATGGGTGAGGCGAAGTTCAACGGCGACCTCCCCGCCTTTCTGCATTTCCTCCGCACCGATCCGCAGTTCTATGCGAAAACGCCAGAGGAGCTTCTTCTGCGTGCCGCCGGGATCGCCAAGGAATTCGACGGCGTGGCCAGCCGCTTCTTCGGCTACGAGCCGCGCAACCGCTTCGCCATCCTCCCCGTTCCCGCTTCGGTCGCGCCGTTCTATACCTCGGCGCGCGGCGGCCGAAGCGTCTACCTCGTCAACACCTACGACCTGCCCTCGCGCGGCCTCTACTCCCTGCCTGCGCTCACGCTGCATGAATCCGCCCCCGGCCACTCCTGGCAGCTCTCGATCGCGGCCGAGCACAAGGGGCCGGACTACCCCAGGTTCCGCAACATCTATATTTCCGCCTATGGCGAAGGCTGGGCACTGTACTGCGAGCGTCTCGGCACCGAAATGGGCGTTTATCACACACCCTACGAGCGCTTCGGCATGCTCAGTTACCAGGCCTGGCGCGCCGCCCGTCTTGTGGTCGATACCGGCATTCACTCGCAGGGCTGGACACGCGAACAGGCGCAGGCTTACCTGCGCGAAAACACCGCCCTTTCCGACCATGAAATTGAAACCGAGGTCGACCGGTATATCAGCTGGCCCGGCCAGGCGCTCAGCTACTACCTGGGTGAAATGAGCATCCGGGGGGAGCGGGCCAAAGCCGAAGCCGCGCTCGGCCCCAGATTCAACCTCCGCGCCTTTCACGATGCCGTCCTGGAAACCGGTGCCGTGCCGCTTCCCGTTTTAGAAGAACACCTTGACCGTTGGATAGCCGGCGGTGGTGTCGGTCCCTATCCGGAGACCGAGCGCTAGGTGACCCCGTGGCCTTGCAGCCGAATCGTACTTTGCGGAAATCGGACGAGGCTTTCCGCTCCGGCACAATCAGCAGGCCCCTTGACGCCGAGCCTCGAAATCGCAAACGTTGCGCAAGTAGTCCCAGGAGTAAATACCGGAGTCGTGGCCGTCATTCCAAAGGAATTTAATAGCGTATTTGCCGACAGGCTCGATTTCGCGGGGACGCGGCGGAGCTTCAAACATAGGCAAAAGCGAGGCCGGTTTAGGTTTCGATTCGCCGGGGGCGCGGCCTTCGCCGTCGCGAGCCCCGAGGCAGGTGGCGCAGGGGCAGGCGTCGCGCAGCCAGCGAAAGCTCCAGTGGCTTTGGTGGCCATCGCGCCACTCAATGGACACCCCCGTGCCACCGCTCTTATCGACACGGACCTTGCCGGGGCGGACCGCGTCGCCGGCCAGGCGGCGTTGCTCGCGGGCACGGTCGGCGGCGGCTTGCTCGGCACTCACAAAACGGACTCCGTCGTGACTCATAACATCTCCATGGTGTTCGATTCGGATAGGGCGCTTGGCGACGCAGCGACGGTGGGCTGCCGCGTTTTCGCGGGTTAGCTGGCGTGCTGCCGAAGGAAGAAATACCCCGCGATCAGGCAACCCACCGCGACCACAAGGGCGCGCAGCACATCGCCATTCACCCGGCGAGCAAAGCGCGCGCCGATGTAGCCGCCAGCCGCGGCGAAAACCATGCTCACCAGGCAAAAACGCCACTCGACCGCACCTTGAGCGATAAAGGTCACAATGGCGCAAAGATTCGAGGCGCAAGCGGCGACGACCTTCATGGCGTTGAGGCTGTGCATTTCCTCCATGCCGAACAGCGCAAGTACGGTCATGATGAGGAAGCCGCCGCCCGCACCGAAGTAGCCGATATAGAACGTCACGGGGAGCAATGCAACGGCGACCCAAAGCAGCGGAAGCGGGCGATCGTGGGCGGAGCGAGATTCTCCCGCCCGGCGGCGGAGCCATTTTGACACCGGACCGGAGATACCGAAAACGAGGGTTCCGCCAAGAATCAGCCAGGGGATGAGATGGAGAAACGTTCGTTGTTGGGTGTGGAGCAGAATTTCCGCACCGACCAGTCCCCCCACCGCGCTTGTGATCAGCACAGCCGGCAGGAGATCCCGCCGAACGTCGCCGCGCAGCGTTGCCAGCGAGGTGAGTTGCCCGGGCCAGAGCGCAACGGTGTTTGTGGCATTGGCCTGCACCGGAAGAACGCCCATGCCGAGCATTGCGGGAAACGAAAGAAACGAGCCGCCTCCGGCCATCGCGTTCATTACCCCGGCCATGGTAGACGCGGCCACAAGCCAGATGTAACGAAGGTGCGGAGCGAAGCCCATGGCCGAAAGCGACATTGTCCGATTCTAGCGACACCGTCCAAGGCTAGCGACACCGTCCGATGCTAGCGACACCGTCCAAGGCTAGCGACACCGTCTGATGCTAGCGGGCGGTACCGAACAACGCCCATCACCCCTGGCTGCGAATCCTTCGCTAGTCGGACGCTTTTTCCTCCTGGTAGTGACCGATGTGGTCGTAGGTCTGTTTGGGAAACCTCAGGTTTTTATAGACATTGCCGCAGTCGGGGTCGTGGCGATCCGGGATGATGGGAAATTCCTGCTCGGCCTGCCACTGGAGGATGCGGTCGCGGCGCGGTGGGGAGTAGTCCCGTCCCTCCACCTGCACAAGCATTTGACGAGCCTTTTCGTCGGGGAAGTCGCGATCCTTGGTCAGGTGGGAGAGAACTTCGTCGTCGTCCAGAAAATGACGGGCGATCATGGCAAAGGTCAAACGGCCATAATGACCGATGTCCTTCCCCGCTTCAAGCGAATCGAGCAGATGAGCCATCATGGAATCTTCGCGCAGCGCATCGACGCCCCGTGCCTCGGGTTCGCCGACCGCATGGCCCTCAGGAGACTGGGCGGCAGGCTGTTTGCGGGCGTCCATGGAGCCGGGTTCGACGAGGTGAGCGCTGCTGCGGTCAGGTTCCGCCGTGCTGCTGCTTGCCTTCGGCGAAGCGATCTTCTGCGCGTCCTCAGAGTTGTCAAAATCCGTGGTGGCTGCGACCGGCGCTCCGCTCTTTCCCGCTGCCCCCGAGGCCGCCGGGGCATGCGCGGCACCGGCTTTCAGCTTGGCGAGTTCGGCTTCCGCGCGCTCGGCACGCTGCACCGCGTTCTGCAGGGCGACGCTTTCCTCATCCATGATCGGTTCATCCAGTTCTACGGTTCGTTCCGCCATGCCCAGCTCCTTCGGCCAAGTTCGCTTTCTCTTCGCCCATTATGACGCAACGCGGTGGGCTTGCGTTGTGTGAAAGCTGTGGATTTCGAATCAGGGACGTGAGGGCGTGTCCGCCAGGGCGAGGTCCAGAGCTTCCTCCATGGTGTTTGCCACGAGCAAGGCACCGCGATTGCCGCGAAGCATGCCTTCGGCTTCACAGACTTCCAGGAATTCCAGGAGCTTGTCGTAGAATCCGGCGGTGTTGACCAGGACGACGGGTTTGGCATGGAGTTTCAGGGTTTGCCAGGCCAGAACCTCGAAAAGCTCTTCAAGAGTGCCGAAACCGCCGGGCAGGATAAGGAACGCGACCGCGAGCTCGCCCATGAGGCGCTTGCGGGTGTGCATGGTATCGACAACATGGAGCTCCTGCACGCCGCTGTGGGCGACTTCCTTGTCCACGAGCACCTGCGGGATGACGCCCGTAACGTGACCACCGGCGGCGAGAGCGGCATCGGCGACGGCACCCATGAGACCGACGTCGGCGCCACCGTAAATGAGGCCGAGGCCGCGCTGGGCCAGCAGGCGGCCTAGGTGTTCGGCGGTTTCACGATATTCGGGCCGGGCGCCCTCGGCGGCGGCGCAGAAAACGGCCAGGCTCTTCTTTCCGGCCAGAAACGCAGGGCTGGGCTGAGGTGTGGTTTGGGAGCTCATCGGCAAAGCATACACAGAGCGTCGGTCCTGCATCCGAAGCCGTATGTCCCTGCGGAACGTTTGGCCGGCGCGGTGGAAAGTTTTGTGCGGCTGCGCTTTGGCCCTGGCTTCCATAGATTCGCGGTGCTGCGCGCAGGAAGCGCAGGAGGCGCAGGAGGCGCAAAGGCCGGTGCCGGCGGCCACGGTCCCCGGGCAGGCAACGGACTCGCATGCCGGGAGCAATGTCGTGGGACGCTTCGACTATTACCTGCTGGACATGGTGCCGGGGCCCGAATTCTGTCTCATCAAGGATGTGGGGACGGGATGTCGGCCACAGGCGGGTTTCGTGGTGCATGGCTTGTGGCCGCAGAACAATAACGATACTTGGCCGCAGTTTTGCTCGAAGGCGGAGGCCGGGGTCGACCTGCATACAAGTTTGGATGTCACGCCGAATTTGGCCCTGCTGCAGCATGAGTGGGACAAGCACGGAACCTGCACCGGGTTGGGTGGAGCGTTGTACTTTGCCGCGGTGCATCGGGCGCATGCGCAGGTAACCGTGCCGCAGGTGCTGTTGACAGCCACGGCGAACCGGACCTTTACGCCGCTGTTTCTGCTGAACATGTTCTACATCGTGAATCCGGAATTGCCGCCGGGGAGTTTGTCCCTAAGCTGCCGCGAATATCGATTGACCGCGGTGGAGGCCTGTTTCGACAAGTCGCTGCGACCTACGCCGTGCCGGGGGCTGCGTGGTTGCCAAGCGCCGGCGATCTCGCTGGGAGCTTCATGATGCAAGGGTGAAATTACCCTGCTTCAGAGCAAGGCGGCGGCAAACTCGGGATCCAGGGCGCGGCCTGGACCGAAGTGCTTTTCGGCGAGCTGAAGGGCGGATGCTTCCCGCACCGCGCGCAGGTCGTCTCGGGAGAGCAGACAAGCGATGGCTTCGGCAAAATCAAGGGCGGAGTCGGCGACCAAAACCGTTTCCGCTGCCCAGGCCTCGAGGCCTTGAATACCGACCGAGGTGGAAACGATCGCTTTGCCGAAGCCGAGGGCTTCGAGAAGCTTGATTTTGATGCCACTGCCGACAAGCAGCGGAACGAGGCAAACGGCGGCGCGGGCGTACTCGCCTTCGAGCGAATCGACGAGGCCAAGGCCTCGGATGCCCCGCGCGCGGAGGTCGCTTTCCGTACCGAATTCCGAGAGCGCCTGGCAAACGGTGCCCACGACGGTGAGGCTGGCCCCGGGAACCGCCGCGCGCACCTGGGGCCAGACCTCGCGGAGCAGAAAGGCCAGACCGGTGCGGTTGGGTTGAATGTTGGAGCCGACGAAAAGACAGCGGCCGGCAACGAGAGAAGCCGGGGCGAGCGCGCGGGGGCGGAGGGTAACCGGCGCAACCAGGACGCGGCTTTTGACCTTCGGACGGATAGCTTCGGCCTCGCGCTCCTGGGCGGCGAGAACGGTGCCCGCGCCCGAAAGCCAGCGCATTTCGCGGTCGGGGCTGAGATGGGGGCAATCAAGCGGGAGACCGGCTTGCTGAAAGCGCCCGATGCGGGCAGAGAGCAAATCATGCATCAGGATGGCCGTGCGCCGGGCGCCTAGGCGGCCTTCGCTAAGAAAAGGGCCCCAGAAGCAATAATTTGCGAGCACGCTGGAGGCCTTGGCGGCGGCGATTTCACGGGTGGCGATCCGACGTTCCGCCTTCGTCGGCACCGTGAGATCCCAGGCTTTGGTGTAGAGACGGTCGCCGAACAGCTTTTTCAGGACGGGGTGAAAGATTTGCCGGCCACCACGGTGTTCTTCCCAGCGGCAAGCGGCACGAGCCCAGGCTTTGGGCCGGAACGGGCAAAAGTAGAACCGGCCGAGACGCCAATACCCCGGGTAACGCAGGCGAATGCCTTCGGGCGGCGCAGTCTGTAGACGAAAGAAAAGGCGCGGGGAGCGGCTATAAGCGATCGTGGAGACCAGCGTGACGCGGGCGTGACGGCGCAGGAGGTCCAGGAGGCCGAGCGCATACGTCGTGCTGCCGCCCTGCTGGTGCAGAACGGGCTCACGGGTGAGGAATACGATGCGTGGGCGACGTGCGGACTGGGTGGATCGGGGCATCGGAGAAGATTGTACGGGTACGCCGAAGGGAAAAGCCCTCACCCGGAAGGATGAGGGCCATGCCCCTGAGATGGTGCCCCGCCGACTGAGCGAAACGGCTGTGGCCATGGAGCGCAGCCGCTTCGTTTTGTGGGCAGGGAGGGGAGGCCGCAGCGAAAAACAGGTCCTTCGCTGCGCTCAGGATGAGAAGAGGATGTTGCGAGCTTCGGACTCGGACGCCGGGCTCAGAACCCTAGCTGATGACGAGCGTGTTGCCGCTCAGGTTGGAATCCACCGTGGCCAGAATGCCGCCCGGAGCGATGTGCGCCGTTCCGTTTACGGTTGTGATCGGCGTTCCGGTCGCGAGCTTAAGCGTAATCGACTTGCCCGGAGCCACGGTGATCTGTTGATCGCCCGCCTGGATGGTCATGGGGCTGGTGGAATCGTTGCGCAGGTGAAAGCTGATCTGCTTGCCGTGAGGCACTGAAGTGGTGGTGGTCGTGGTGTTGGGTCCGGTCGCCGGAGCGGGGGCGAAAGCCTGTGCAAGGGCCTCCGAGGCGAAAATGGACATGGAGAGAGCCATGGCGGCTGTGAGCAAACGACGATTCATAAACTGCCTTCTTTCGGGAACTTCGGCGCTTTTTCCAGGCCATGGATCCGTGGAAAGAGCGGCCTCGATTGATATACGCCGTCGGAATAACAATGTTCAAGCGAATCGAGGAGTTTTCCACAAAACTTTACATTATATTTTTACGCCGACTTGGGTTGCCTTCCCCCGCTAACACTTTGGTTACGCTCGCCACTAAAATAGTGGTGTGGCCGACCTCCTTTCCAATATGAATCCGCAGCAGCAGGAGGGCATCACCTCGGTAGATGGCCCCGTTCTTCTGCTGGCCGGCGCGGGCTCGGGCAAGACGCGCGTCATCACGCACCGGATTGCCTATCTGATCGAAGAGCGCGGCGCAGCGCCGGACTCCATCCTGGCGGTGACTTTTACGAACAAGGCCGCCAAGGAAATGCAGGAGCGTGTGGACAAGATCATGAGCCAGTCCACGATGGGCCAGACGCTGGCCAAACCGACGCTGGCGACGTTTCACAGCTTTTGTGTGCGGGCGTTGCGACGCGATATCGAAGCCATGCGGGTAAACGGCAAGGGGTTGACCCGGAGCTTTGCGATCTATGACGAGACCGATCAGCAAGCGGTGGTGAAGTCGGCTTTGAAGCGGCTGGGCGTGGACGATAAGCAGTTGAAGCCGCGCGTGGCGCTGGGCCGGATCTCCTGGGCAAAGAACCACATGCTGGACCCGCAGGAATATTTCCTGGCCTCTACGAACCCGTTGGAGGAGAAGATTGCGCACATCTACAAGATCTACAAGGACGAGCTGTTCAAGGCGAATGCGCTCGATTTCGACGATCTGCTGCTGGAAACGGTGCGGTTATTGCGGTCCTCGGCCGAGGTACGGGAGCGCTACAACCGCAAGTACCGTTACCTGCTGATCGACGAGTACCAGGACACCAACCGGCCGCAGTATGAGCTGATGAAGCTGCTGGGCACGCACGGCAACGTGTGCGTGGTGGGCGATGAGGACCAGTCGATTTACAGCTGGCGCGGCGCGGACATCAAAAACATTCTCGACTTCGAAAAGGAGTTTCCGAACGCGCGGACGATCCGGCTGGAGCAGAATTACCGTTCGACGCAGGTGATTCTCGAAGGCGCGAGTGCCGTGGTCGCGCAGAACACGCAGCGCAAGGGCAAGAATTTGTGGACCTCGCGCGAGGGTGGATCGCTGATCGGGCTCTATGAGGCTCCGGATGGTGAATCAGAAGCGATATTTATCGCCGACAAGGTGAATCGGTACCTCAAGGCCGCCGGGGAGACGGAGGACGCACCGCGATGTGCCGTGCTGTACCGGACCAACTCGCAATCGCGGCTGGTGGAAGAGGCGCTGCGACGGTACGGGATCGCGTACCACATGGTCGGGGGATTCAGCTTTTATGACCGCTCGGAGGTCAAGGACCTGCTGAGCTATCTGAAGCTGGTGGCCAATGTGCACGATTCCGTGGCGTTGGGGCGCGTGGTGAATTCACCGCCGCGCGGCATCGGCAAAACCACGATGGAGACCATCGAGCGCATGGCGTTGGGCACGGGGATGAGCAGTTGGGACGCGGTGGAGCGAGCCATTGCGGACAAGCTGCTGCCGGCGCGGGCGCTGACGGCGCTGGCGAATTTTCGCAAGCTGATCGAGGATGCCCGGGCAATGATCGGTCTGACCGGGACGGATTTCGCCGGGAAGCTGGCCGCGGATGTGGGGTTTGCGGGTGCGGGGCCTGAGGGGACTGATGCAGAGGTTCTCGGGTACCTGGAAAGCCTGGCGGCTTCTGCGTCGAGCGAGGCAAGCGAAGATGCCGCCCCCGAGGATACGGGGTTCAATTTCGGATTCGATTTCGGCGAGAATGAACCCGCGCCGCCGACCGTGAAGGCCAACGATGCCAACACGGACTTCGACACGAGTTTCAACTTCGATTTCGATTTTGGGCCGAGCGAGGAGATCTCGACCATTGCGCCTGAAAATTCGGTGCTGCGGAACGGCGAAGGCACAGGGTTTGACTTCGGTTTTGCGGCGAACGCGGCAGGGGACAAGTTGGAGGAATCTGACGCCTCAGCATCGTCCAAGCCAAGTTTTCTGGCTGCGGCAAAGACCGGCTATAACCCGTTTGCGCCGGTGCCTTTGGACGAGGACGCGCCGAAGTCGGCCGCGGGCACGATTCGGGCAAAGAACCAGGCGCGGCTGGACCGGATCGTGGCGGCGCAGGGTGGAGATCATGAGGCAGCAAATGAGGCCGATGCGCGGGCGTTCCGCAAGCCCGGCGATCCGGCGACGTTGCCGGAGCTGATCAAGTTTTTGAACGACCGCTCCGGCTATATCCGGGCGCTGGAGGAGGAAGGCACGCCGGAGGCCTTTAGCCGTATCGAAAACCTGAAGGAATTGGCGAACGCGGCGCAGGATTCCACCGCGCGCGGGGAAACGCTGGCGGAGTTTCTGGATCATGCGGCGCTGGTTTCGGACGCGGATGGGTATTCGGCCGAGGCGCGCGTGACGCTGATGACGCTGCATGCGGCCAAGGGGCTGGAGTTTCCGCTGGTGTTTCTCGCCGGCATGGAAGAAGGGCTGTTTCCGCACGCGCGCTCCATCACCGATCCGACGCAGATGGAGGAGGAGCGCCGGCTTTGCTATGTGGGCATGACGCGGGCGATGGATACGCTGTTCATGACGCGGGCGCGGTACCGGCGGCGCTATGGCAACGACATGCCGGAGACGACGGTCGGGTCGCGGTTCCTGGAAGAAATTCCGTCCAAGCTGGTGGAGGATCTGTCGACGCCGGGGTTCGGTTCGGGAGAGCGCGACGAGTATGGCGGATACCGGTCCGGCGGGGCCTATGCAACGCCCTATCCAGGGCGTGGGGACCGCAAGCGCTTTGGCGCAGGGACCGGCGAGGGCGAGCGGCATTACAGCTACGAGGATGAAAGCCAGGAGTCGAGCAACGGGGCGAAGCAGTATGCCTCGGAGCGATTTGGCGGCAATGCCGGAGGGGGCAGACCGGGGGCGAGTAGCCGGTTCGGGACCGGTTCGGGCAAGCTGGACAACACGGCGGCATTTTTCGGCAAGCCTGCTGGTGGTGGTGGCGGCTATTCCCTCGGGGACAAACGGTATCCTGGGCGCCCGAAGATGGACATCCCCGCGGCCACCGGAAAAACCGGTCTGGGCAAGAATGCCCGGGTGCGGCACCCGAAATATGGCGAAGGGATGATCGTGGGGCGAGAAGGGGACGGCGAAGACGCCAAGATTACGGTATCCTTTACAGGGCACGGCGTGAAGAAGCTGGTGGAGAAGTTCGCCCAGCTCGAAAAGCTGTAGCGGGAGCGATCGACCGCAGGGCACGCCGGCAAGATTTCAGGCAGACGATCAGATTTGGCAGAAACGGATGGGCGTCCTCGCTCACCGCAAAATTCATTTTCAGGAAGAGCTATCGATGGCAAACACCACCGCAGTAACCGATCGTACGGAGCGCAAAAAGATCAAGCGCGCCGCCCGCAAGAAGGCCACCCCCAAAACTGCCCGCACATGGGCCCGCGGGGAACGCAAGCAGAAGCTGAAGAAGGCCGTACGCAGCGCGTCGAAGCGGTAGAACAAACGCAGATTTCCGTCGGAAATGACAAAAGGAAAGAGGGCGGAGCTTCGGCTCTGCCCTTTTTACGTTCCAAAAGCTCAATTCCCCTGCAGGTGGCAAGCCGGCAGTTGCGGTGGAGCGGGTATGGGTGTCGAACGAAAAGTGCGGCGTCGCATACAATCGGATTCACCTCCCTGGCTATTCCCATCTCTCGAGGATCCAACCCCTGCCGCGACAGATTTTCGCAACAAAGTCCATCGATAAGCTCATCCGCGAAAGCGAGCGGCCGGGGCATTCCTTACGCAGAACTTTGGGCCCGGTTTCGCTTACGGCGCTGGGCGTGGGCATTGTTGTCGGTTCGGGCATCTTTACGGTGATTGGAACGGCGATCGGGGGTAACCCTGGAAAACTGGCGGACTGGAAAGGGTCGCCGGTCATCGACATGGTCCTGCACCACGGCGCGGTGGCGGGAAGGCCGGGCGCGGGGCCGGCGCTGGCGATTTCGCTGGTGCTGGTGGCCATTGTGTGCGGGTTTACGGGGCTCTGCTATGCGGAGCTGGCGAGCATGATTCCCATTTCGGGCTCGGCCTATACCTACACCTATGCGACGCTGGGCGAGCTGATCGCCTGGATCATCGGCTGGGACCTGATCCTTGAATATGCATTCGCCAACATGAGCGTATCGGTGGGGTTTGCCGCGCACATTGTGGATCTGCTGGACTGGCTGGGCATCCGGCTGGATCCGAAATGGCTTTCCCCGGCGTTTCTGCCCCAGGGTCTGCAGGACCTGGCGGGCAAGGACATCTTCCCCCCCGGCTGGCACCCGGGGTTCGATATTCCGGCGTTCCTGGTTGTGCTTTTCATCACGGTGGTGCTGGTGATCGGCATCCGGGAGTCCGCGCGGACCAACAACCTCATGGTGCTGGTCAAGATCGCGGCGATCCTGGCGTTTGTGCTGTTCGGGGCCGGATTTATTCACCCGGGCAATTACCATCCCTTCGCCCCGAACGGCTTTTCGGGCATTCTGGCCGGCGGATCGATCATTTTCTTCACCTATATCGGTTTCGACGCGGTCTCGACGGCGAGCGAGGAATGCAAAAACCCGCAGCGCGATGTGCCGTTCGGCATTATTGCGACGCTGGTGGTGTGCACGGTTTTGTACATCAGCGTGGCCCTGGTGCTGACGGGCATTGTGCCCTGGAATACGGTGATCGGCGACGGCGCGCCGATTGTGAATGCGCTGAAACGGCTGTCGGTGGAACCGGGCGGGCACCGATTGCATTGGGTGCGTCTGTTTGTGCTCGTGGGTGCGATCCTGGGCATGATCTCGTCGATCCTGGTGGGCCAGTACGGGCAGGCGCGGATCTGGTTTGCGATGTCGCGCGACCGTCTGCTGCCGGATGCGTTCAGCTGGGTGCATCCGCGGTTCCGTACACCGGCGTTCTCGACCGTCGTGGCGGGGATTCTTGTCTCGATCCCGGCCGGGCTGTTCGATGTAGGGTCGCTGGCGGAGATGTCCAATATCGGAACGCTGTTTGCGTTTGTGCTGGTGTCGATCGGGGTGCTTGTGCTGCGGCACAAACAACCGAACCGGCATCGCGGCTTTCGGGTGCCCCTGGGGCCGCTATTTCCGGTGCTGAGCGTAGTCTTTTGCGGGCTGCTGATGGCGGGGTTGCCGGTCATCACGTGGGTGCGATTTTTCGTGTGGCTGGTAATCGGGCTCTTTGTTTACTTCCTGTACAGCCGCAAACGCAGCGAGTTCTACCAGGGTTCCTAGTGGGCCATCGCAATCCTATCTGGACCCTCCAAGACCTCGTCTGAAGCGTCAAGAAGGATAGCTCCGCAACTTATCAGGTAGTTCGCCCTGCGGTCCATTTCGAGCGGACTGCGGGAGGTGTCCTCTTTGGTGCCTGCAGGGACGTAGATCACCATTCCCTGGCGTGCGCGTGTCAAAAGGACACGATAGGCATTTCGACGATACTGGCGAGCCGCTTCCGCGCGAATATCGGACCATTTTGGAGTGTCGGATTGGTGCCAGCGCCGCGGTTGCCACTCCGATCCATTCCAGATGAAGTCGCCACCCCAACAAAGGCCCACCCAGTCCAGTTCGAGGCCCTGAATTTCGAACTCGGTGGCAAAGACTTCACAGGCAAAGCTGGAGCGGACATCATGCGGGGATGCGAGATACCCGTGGTGCCACGGGTAGGCCCCGTGGAAACTTGAATCCGGCTCCAAACCTTCAGCCCGCAGACGTGCCGCTTTCGACGAGCCGACTAGACCGTACCGACTCTCGCCCAAGGCCTGCTCGCGAAGTTTTCGCCGGGCTACCGCCAGGTCGCGAGTAAGCAATAGCGGAAAGCGCGCCCCGACATTCATGGTGGCCGCTGCGCTGCGGTCGCCAAGAAGAACCAGATTCACCCATTGCGCCAGGTCCTCTGCTCGCAGGCTTCGGTTGGAAGTTCGGAGATGCAGCAAGGGAGTTGTTACGATGTCTGCGGCTTCATTCGCGTCAGCGAACAAGCGATGCCCCGCGGTGGAGGTGCCGCCGTTCACGACCTCGGGGGAGGCGTATACAGTCCAGGACAAGGGGCTTGCGGTAAGAGCCTTGCCCCACTCACCCAGCCCCGCCTCACCGCTGTTGATTTCCTGCCCTCCACCGACGAGGGCAATGACGCAGGCCCAATCTTTGTGTCTGGCCATGATCGACAACAGCATTTCCGGCTCAGAATAGTTGCGCTTGAACTTTCTTTGATTTTGGTTAAGGTCCCAGGCCCGTTGCGCCTCATCGAAGATGATGATGTGATTCGAAGGAGGTCGATCGGTATCACTGTCCGCGTATTCTCTGGCGAATAGATGAACATTCTCAATGAGGGTGCGAGCCCGAATCTTCGCATCAATAGCAGATACCCGATCCCGCATAGCCTGCCGACGAAAAACCTCTTGAAGTACGTTGACCAGTGGTCCATTGCCGCTCATGAAGTGGATTGCGTCTGCCTCATGGTTGCCGGAGTGAGCCAGGCTGAGTCCGATGAGCGTTTTGCCGGAGCCGGGCACGCCAGTGAGGAAGCAGATGGCGTGCTGCTTTTGAGCCCGTGCGCGCTCTGCAATCTCAAGAAGCTTCGCGACTACTTCCGTTATGTCGTGCTCCGCGGCCTCGGACATGGCGATCTCGCGGATACTTAGACCGGTCCGCAATGCCTCCGCCGCTTCGATGATGGTCGGCGTGGGGCAGTAAGGAGCGTTGTCCCAGGAAGTGGCTTCTAGCTGCGCTGGGTCGATGTCTGGCAGCCCGAGCAAAACCTCTCCGAGCTCCGACCATTTGCAGAGACGAACAGGAGCAATCCAAAAGCTGGCCAGCGATGGAAAGCTGAGCTCGCCCTGGCTCGCTCTAAACCTGGCTCGCGTCTGCGCTTCCGGATCACACTTCCCATGGGAGACAAGGATGGGCGTCAGATGCCGGCGTTGGCTACCGCCGTGAAAGTAATGGAGAAGCGTAGCGTACTCCTCTAGCTGACGACGTGCCGCCAGACCGGTATCGCTGGCCTTGCATTCAAGGACGACGATACGGGCGCCCGCAAGCAGGACCGCGTCGATTCTGCCGCTTTTACGCGGAATTTCAAACTCGAGCAGTATCTCCCAATCCTCGGCTGCAGGCTTACCCTGGCAAACGGCAAGCAATGTTTGCTGCAGGCTGTCCACATCGTCCCACCATGTAAGTGGGACTTCACTTCTCATCTCGGCAAAGCTCGCGGCGTGACGTAAAGTCAATTGGGCGAGAATCTCGCTACGCGTTGTGATTGTGAATGTACCCACGGTTGAACGGTAGTAGGAGGCCATGGGAGTTCAGCCAGCATACAGGGGTGGCGTGCAGTTGCAGCGGCGGAAGAGGTACAGCCCGTGCATCTTAAGTGCCATATGCCTTTTACCTTCCTTACCGCCCAATGGCGCAAGTTGATCATGGCGCAGTACCAAGTTCGGCCGGAAGTTCTGTCGCGGCGGTTGCCGCCCGGGGTGGAGTTGGATCTTTACGGTGGGCGTGCTTTTGTGTCGCTGGTTGGGTTTGTGTTCGACCGGGTGCGGATCCTGGGCGTGCCGGTGCCGGGGCATACGCGGTTCGACGAGGTGAATCTGCGCTTCTACGTGCGGCGGCCTATGGCGGATGGATCGTTCCGGCGCGGGGTGATTTTTGTGCGCGAGATTGTGCCGAAGCCGGCGATTACGATGGTGGCGCGGGCGCTCTATGGCGAGGCCTATGCAACGGCTCCGACCAGCCATCGGTGGTCGACCGAAGGACCGGACGCGCGGACGGTGCGGCATGGCGAGCGGCCTCTGGAGGTGCGCTACGACTGGCGCGGGCCGCGGCTGCGGGCGAACGGGTACAGGGGTGAGGCGCAGCATGTGGCCGTGCGTGCCGGCAACCGACGCGAGCCGATGCCGGAAGGCTCGATGGAGGAGTTCATCACCGAGCATTACTGGGGTTACACGCCGCGCGCCGGGGGGACGGACGAGTATGCGGTGGAGCACCCGCGATGGGAAGTGTACCCCGTAGAGGCCTACAGCGTCGGTTGCGATTTCGGGCAGTTCGGGCCGGAGTTTGCGAACTTGAACGGACGGGAGCCGGACGGTGTGTTGCTCGCGGAAGGAGCGCCGGTGCGGATTCGATGGGGTGGAAGGATCGGCTGAGGAATTTATTGGGCGGACGCGCGACTACGCATAGATTTGAGCGTCCAATACTCAGGTGTTGCACCCGGATCGAAGCGGATCGACGGCCTTCAAGGCGGATCGCGCACCGGGATAGGATAGGGAACATGAGAACTATCGACGCATACGGAGGCGGGGTTCGCGTCCTGGACAGCAGGTCGACGGCCAGCCTGTTGAGCAAGGTGCTTTGGATCACCACGGTCGCCTTTCTGTTTACGGCATTTGGGGCCTACGTCGCTCCCGCCAACCTGGGCGCGGGCTTCTTTCTGGTGATGATCGTCAACTTCGGGCTGATCTTCGGGATCAACTCGGCCAGTCGCCGGTCGCCGGGTCTGGCGCTTGTGCTGATGTACGGTTTTGCCACGCTGATGGGCGTGGAGATCGGGCCCCTGCTGCATGCCTACATGCGTTTCCCTGGCGGGCAGGCGGTTGTATTCAATGCGGCGTTGACGACTGCGGTCGGCATGGCGGCGATGGGCATGGTCGCGCAGATTGCGCGGTTCGACTACCGGCGGGTGGCCAACTATGCCGTGGGTGCTTTGCTCGGGTTGATCGTCATCGGGCTGATCTCGAGCTTTGTGCACTTCGTTTCGCCGGGAATGTATGCATGGGCGACGCTGGCTATCTTTTCCGTGCTTCTACTTGTGGACTTCATGCGGTTGCGCGATGGTGGAGCGGGGCTCACGCCCGTACAGCTTTCGCTTAGCATTTACCTGGATGCCTTGAACATCTTTATCGCCCTGTTGCAGATCTTCGGCAACGGCAATGGCGGGCGTCGGCGGGGCAGCTGGAGTTGAATCAGAATCTTATTCTGGACAAAGGGACCTGCCTCGGCGGGTCCTTCCTTCTTTTGGCGCAAGCGCGGGCGGCTACACTGTAGCGATGGCTCGCCAGATATCCCCATTGACCGATAGCCGCGCCGATACACGCGACCAGAACCGCGACCAGACGCGTGGGTGGTTGCGGGGGCTACCCAAGGCCGAATTGCACCTTCACCTGGAGGGATCGATTACGCCTGAAACCCTGATCGAGTTGTCGCGCACGCATGATCCTGTGCCCTTGACCCCCGACGGTGCACGGGCGGTGTACAGCTACACCGATTTTCCAAGCTTCCTGATGAGTTTCAAAGCCGTTACCGAGCGACTGCACACGGCGGCGGATTACGAAACCGTCGCGTACAACATGGTGCGCGATCTCCATGCGCAGGGCGTGCGGCATGCAGAGGTATACCTTTCTATTGGGATCCTGTATCGCTTTGCGCGCCTGAATGCCGATGCCGTGATGCAGGCAGCCGAGCGGGGCCGGGTGCGCGGGGAGCGGGAATTTGGGGTCAGCATTTTCTGGATTATCGACGCGGTCCGGCACTTTGGTGTGGGCGAGGCGCAACGGGTGTTTCGCAAAGCCGCTGCCTTGCGGGCGCATATGCCCTCGGTTGTCGGAATTGGGATCGGTGGGGACGAGGCACGGGGGCCGGCGCCGGAATTTCGCGAGGTCTATGCCGAGGCCCGGGCGGCGGGGCTGCACCTGACCTGCCATGCCGGCGAGACGACCGGGCCGGACAGCGTATGGGCGGCGATCAATATCGGTGCCGAGCGCATTGGGCATGCGCTCAGTGCGTGGGGGGATCCGGAGTTGGTCGAGGTGCTGGCGACCCGGCAAATTCCGTTGGAGCTGAACGTGACGTCCAACCTGCGCACGGGCTGCTGCCCTGCCCTGTTCGAACATCCGGTGAAGCGGTATTTTGAAGCGGGGTTGATGGTGACCTTGAACTCGGACGATCCACCGTTTTTTGGTGCGAATCTGTTGGACGAGTATGAGCTGGTGCACCGGGAATTCGAGTTTCCGCTGGAGCAGATGCGGGAGTTGGCGGCCAATTCGATCGAGGCGAGTTTCCTGGGGCCGGAGCGGAAGCTGGCCTTGTTGGGCGAGGTGGAGCGGTACGGCTGGTGACGGGTTTCAGGCGGGGAAATAAACGCAGATTCCCTGCGGGAATGACAACAAGATTACAAGTCTTGATGTTGCTCTACGACGGGACGGAGACGTGCAGATCGCGTTTGCGCTGGTTAATGCGGTTGAATTTGTACTGGAAGTAGAGGCCGCCGAAGAGCAGGGTCCAGAACCCGTTCAAGTGCAGATTGAGCGGTTCGGGGCCGTTGAAGTGAGCGAGAAGTTCGCGGCGGAAAACGAAGCGGGCCACGATGATCAGGATCAGCGCGGCCAGGGCGAGGCCGGGCGCATGGGTGTAGACGGACGGTTCTCCGCCGATGTTGTAGCGCACCGTGGCCCAGGAGCCGGGCAGCCGGATAAGGTACAGCACGGCGACGGCGATGTACAGGAGCAGGGCGGAACTGCCGCGTTCGACGCGACGCAGCCAGCTCGCCTCCACGATGTCCCAGACCACAAAGAAGAAGCCGGCCGTCACGATACCCAGGATCAGAGCGAGCCACCAGGGAAGATCGGGCGGATCAGGGTAGAGTGCGGCCGTGTAGGGTGTTGCGGCGGCGGCGGCCGTGTAGGCTTCGCCCGACGTGCCGTGCCTCGGTTGTGCGGGGTTGTCACGGTTCACGTAGGTTTGCGCTATGTAGGAGGCGAAAACAGCGCCTACCAGCGCCCATTCCGTCGATCCTGACGATTCCGCCGGTTGGGCGAGATCGGTGAGCAGGATGTGGCCACTGCCGATGTACCGGCGCACTTCGGCTTCGGTGTAGGGGCCGTAGATCTGGTCGTTGCGTGCAATTCGGTAGGTCATAGAAGCTTCCGTGGCACCACTTGCTGATCTGGCTGACTGGGCTGATTGGCAAATCCGTTGCCCTGCGTTCTGGATACGTTGGAAAGACGAGTTTGGTTCAGTCCGAAACGGTCTCGTCCAGGGAGCCGTCGTCCAGCGCGATCAGGAGGCCTTCGCCGCCTTCAACCGTGATTTCGCCGCCGGTATCCGAGCCGGCACCGTCGAGGATCGTGGTCAGAATCACTTTACCGGCGGGGCAATGCGTTTTGACGGGCTCGGTGCCGAGATTGAGCAGGATCTGGAAGTCGGTACTTTCGCCTCCCGGGACGCCCGTGCGTCGAAAGCGCAGAAGGGTGCCCTGGGCCGACACGTCCGCAACCCCGCCGGCGTGGAGGGTGTCGTGCTGGCGGCGCAGGGCGAGCAGGCGACGGTAGAGGGTGAAGATGGATTTCGGATCGGCCCGCTGTTTCGCGGCGTTGCGCGTGGGCCAGTCGGCCATCAGGGGCAGCCACGGTTTTGCTTCGGGCGGGCAGAAACCGGCGTTGGGCGTGTCGACCCAAAGCATGGGCGAGCGTTCGGGATCACGGCCGCGGCCCTTACCGGGTTCATTTTTTTCGGCGGGGTCCTGCACCTGATCGGGGGCGATGGGGACATCTTCCATGCCGAGTTCATCGCCGTAATAGAGCGTGGGCGTGCCGCGCAGGGTGAGCAAAAGCATGGCGGCGGCTTTGGCCTGGGCAGCGCCGATGCGGGTGGCAAGACGGGGCTGATCGTGGTTGCCCAAAACGTAGTTGGGCCAGGCGCCGGGGGGCAAAAGGCTTTGGTACTTCGTGATAATGCCGGCAACGGCTTCGGCTTTCCATTCGGTCTGGATCAGGTGAAAGTTGAAGGGCAGGTTGGCGCCGTTCAGCGCGGAAGTCTGGGGAGCGCCCTTTTCGGTGTCGCCGGTCGGGGCTGGACGGCTGCCGTAGTACTCGACCAATTCCTCTAGCGGCAGGTAAATTTCGCCGATCAGGACGCGGTCCGAGGCGTTTTGCGGCGGCTGGGAGCCGGTTTCCGCTTGCGGCAGGGTGGGCCCGTACGTATCGAGCAAAGTGCGCATTTCCTGCACAACTTCGTGCGTACCGGGCTGGTTGGCGTTGTGGATCGGCAGGAACCTCGCGTTGTCCTGCTGGTTCGGGTGAAAGTCGGAGTCCGGCGGATTGTCGCGGAACTGGTCGTCTTTCACAAGGAGCCAAAGCACATCCATGCGGAAGCCGTCGACGCCGCGGTCGAGCCAGAAGCGGAGGGCGTCGAACATGGCTTCTTTGACTTCGGGGTTGCGCCAATTGAGATCGGGTTGCTGGGGGAGAAAGGAGTGCAGGTAAAACTGCTGCGTCGCTTCGTTCCAAGTCCAGGCGGGGCCGCCGAATTGCGAGGTCCAGTTATTGGGGAAACGTTTGGAGGCGGGGCGCCGGTCGTCGGGTCCGGAGGGCGGCGAGGGATCGCGCCAAAGGTACCAGTTTCGCTTTGAGTTGTCGCGGGAGGAGCGGGATTGCTCAAACCAGGGGTGCCGGTCGGAGGTGTGGTTGGGAACGAAATCGAGGATCAGGCGCAGGCCCTTTTTGTGGGCTGTGGCGAGCAGGTGGTCGAAGTCGTCGAGGGTGCCGAAGAGCGGGTCGATGCCGGTGTAGTTCGAAACGTCGTAGCCGAAATCGGCCATGGGCGAGGGATAGACGGGCGAGACCCAGACGGCGGTGACGCCGAGGCCGGCGAGGTAGTCGAGGCGGGCGGCTATGCCCTGGAGATCGCCTACACCGTCGCCGTCGGTGTCCTGAAACGAGCGGGGATACACCTGGTAGATGACGCCGGTTTGCCACCATTGCGTCGGGACGAAGTCGTGGGGAGCCATACCACTGGCTAGGATGCGGCGGCGTAGCATCGGGGTATGGCGACTGAGAATTTGGCGTTGAGCGTTGACCGTGCAGGAGAGTTGCAAGAGCTGGAAGCGTTGCTGGGCGAGGCCGAGCGGGCGCATGGCCACCTTTGCGCCGGGCAGATACTGGGTGTGCGGATGGCGATGCTGGCTTTAGGGCGGTTGGGGATTCGGGAACCGCGGCGGAAGTTGCTGCCCGATGGCGCGCCGAATCCGGATCGCAAGCGGCCTGTCGTGTTTGCCGAAATCGACCGCTGCGCAACGGACGCGATCGGCGTGGTGACGGGTGCGCGCGTGGGCAAACGGGCGCTGAAGCTGCGCGATTGGGGCAAGATGGCGGCCACGTTTGTGGACCTGGCCGCGCCGCTGGGCGCCGATCACTACAAGGGACTGCGTCTGGTGGCGCGTGAGACCTCGAAGGACCGGGCGAAGGCGTTGTACCCCGAGTTGGGCAAGAACGAGCAGCAGATGCGGGCGTACCGCGAGATGCCCGACGCCGAGTTGTTCACCGAGCAATGGGTGCGGGTGCCCCTGCCGGCCAGCGAGTTTCCGGGCTACAAGGGCGAGCGGACGGTGTGTGCGCGGTGCGGCGAGGGTGTGAATTTCGACCGTTTTACGGCGGTGGACGGCGAGCGGCTCTGCCTGGCGTGCGCAGAGCCGGGCCTGCTGTACTACAAGCCGTTGTAGGGAGCCGCTGGAAGGTCAACAGGATTTCCAGCGGCTCGCAGGATTGGGGATGGGACGCGAGGGTTACCAGCCGCGGTCGGAAGCCCCGCGGCCAAACTCGCGGCCTCCCTCCCAGTTTTGGTGAGCCCGCCATTGCGCGGCACGCCATTGCTGGGCGCGCCACTGATTCATACGTTCGGCGCGCTCCATCCGCTCGGCCCGCTCGTGCTGTATGTAAGCCGAATCGTAGCCCTGCCCGTACCCTTGCCCGTAACCCGGTTCATAGCTCTGCACGTAGCCCTGCCCATAGCCTCCGTCATACGGGCTATAGCCCCGGGGTGCGGGTGCGACATAGCGCGGTCCACCGAACTGCACGGCGACCCCGAACTGTTGTGCGCCGGCAGCGGGGGTGGCGACCGTGGCGGCTGCACCGGCCAGGATCAGGCCGCCAAGCAGACCGAGAACCTTCAACCGACCGTTGAACAGCGTGTGCGCGGTACCCTTTGCGGAAAAGTTTGCTGGCTTCATGGTGTTGCCTCCTGGCGGCTTTGCATCGCCGTGCACTTAGATAAACGCCGTTCGGAGGGCACTGTTGCGCGCAACGTTTGGCTGCGGATAGGGTCATGAGACCGCTTGGCGGTACAAGCCCTCAAGCCGATTCGCGCGTTCGCATTCAAGCCTTCAGCGACCGAAGGTGTAGCGCAGGCCGGCCTCGACCAGGCGCGGAGCGGCGAGCGTGAGTACAGGGGTGCGACCGGCGTCGATGCGGCGATTGAGCAGGTTTTGGGCGGCGGCGAATACCGAAAGGCCGTGCAGCGTGCGAGTGAATACCGCGCGTTCGGCGGAAAGATCGAAGCGGGCGTAGGGGTGCAGGGGAAACTGGTTGGAGGCGTCGTCGAAGCTTTGGCCGGTGTAGCTGGCGAAGAGGTGGAAGCTCCCATACCGGGGCAGCGTTCCGTTGAGGGTGGCGGTGAGCATTTCGCGCGGGACCTCGGGAATCCATTTGCCGGTGAGATTGCTCTGGACGGGCGAGGCGGTGTTGAAGGCGGTGACCGTGGCGATCGCGAGCTGGTAGCCGACGGTGGCGTCGAGGCCGTGCCAACGGGCGCTTGTGGCGTCGAGGCTGAAGCCGCGGCTGCGGATCTGGCCGAGGTTCTGGCGCTGCAGGGTTTGCGTGGTCGCAGTTTGGGAAAGGGTGACGGCGGAGACCGGGCGGTTCACCTCCGTCCAGAAATAACTGGCGCGGAGGAAACCGAGCGCGTGGCCGCCGGCGCTGAGGTTCGTGAGCTCGACGCCGGTTTCGAAGCCGGTGGCACGTTCGGCCTGCAGATTCGGATTGGCGAGGGTGGTTTGCGAGCCGACCTGGCCGGTGCGGTAGAGCTCGTTCATCGTGGGTCCGCGAAACGCGCGAAATCCCGATGCCGTGAGCGCGACGCCGTGAGGGAGGGTGCGCACGATCCCGGCATGGGGGCTGGCGAGAAGTTCGTTTAGCGAAGGTTCGGCGGTGATGGCAGGGGTGGCGGTGGAGGTCTGCCGGCCGTCGAAGGTGCGGAAGCTGTCGACGCGCACCGAGGCGGCAAGGGACCAGTTCCGAGGCTGCCAGATGAGTTCCGCGTAGCCGCCGATGTCGCGCTGGTGTGCGCTTGTGCTGACGGTGGAGGTGATCGCTTGCGCCGCGACGGGGCTTTCGGCGTCGGTGGCGCGGATGTCGCGGGTGTCGAGGCCGAGGGCGGCGGTCAGCGCGTGCGGGAGGGCACGGGAGGCATTTACGGCAAAACCGAGCTCGTCGACCGGAACGCGCTGCAGGCGGGTCAGGGCTTCCGAGTTGCGGTTCGGGGCGATGGAAGAAAAGCTTTGGCGATAGGTTTCGCGGTTGCCGAAAAGGCGAAGCGCAGCGTGGGCCCCCGCGAGGTCGGCGTCGCCGCCAGCCTCATAGCGCCACAGGCGGGTGCCGTTGGTTTGGTCGGGGGTGCCGTTCTGCCGGGCTTCGTTCAGCACGTTGCCGCGGAGAAAGAGCGCATCGCCGCCCGAACGGGGGGCTGAACGGAGTTCGGCACGGCCGCTTTCCTCGGCGACGTTCGCGGGCGTGTCGACGAGACCGCGCGCGGCGGGGGCCGTGGGGATGTAGCCTCCGGTGTCGACGCCGCTGCCGGCTAGCAGCCAGCCGAACCCAGGGGCGGAGCCGGTGACCAGGAGGTCGGCGGCGGCGGTGTTTTCCGTCGCGCCGAGAGCGTCGGCGGCGACGGTGATGGCCGAAAACGGCGATGGTGTGACGGGATCGATGGCGATGACACCCCCGATCGCGCCCGAGCCGTACAGATCGGCGGCACCGCCGCGCTCGAGCTCGACGGACGCAATGGCCAGGGTGGGAATCTCGTCCCAGTGAATCCAGCCGCCGAAGGGGTCGTTCAACGGAACTTCATCGCTGACGACGAGGGTACGGCTGGCGGCGGTGGAACCGAGGCCGCGCAGGCTGACGCCCTCGGTGGTGGGATTGGCGGTCCAGGAGCTCGTTCGGCGGTACAGTTGAAAACCCGCGACCTGGCGCAGGCGGTCGTCGAGCGCAAGCGCGGGCGGCGCGGCGAGTTGTAAAAACGAGCAACATTGGTGACAAGATGGACACAGACGAACCTTCAAAGGCGGA
>CAXTBI010000014.1:0-65661 GCA_964242195.1 uncultured Acidobacteriaceae bacterium | reverse complement strand
CCGCCAACCCCGCCAGGCTCAAAAAACTAAAAGCCATGGCCGCCCGCCGCAAACTCCCCTTCTTCGCCATCTCCGCCATAACCGGAAAAGGCCTCGACAAACTCAAATACGCCATAGCCGAACGCGTAGCCGAGCACCGCAAACTCAACCCCTACCCCCCGACCCAGAACCCGCCATCCACAAATCCGCCAGAACCAAACCCCACTTCCCCCCCACCCAACGCCAGCGGCAGCAAATCGCGGTGACATCTAGGCGCTACGACTAGGAGTTTGAGGCTTGTTAAGAGAAGCACGGAACTTCACCGAGGCGGTAAAAGCAGCTTTCGACCGAACAACTCGAGGCCAGCCTGAGGAACAGTTAAAAAGGCCAGTTTGCGCATTTCTTGAAGCCGTCGGAAACGACTATGGCGTTCCAACCGACACTACCCCTGAGGTGGTTGTTGCTGATGGTAGGCCTGACATCGGCATTTTAACACATCAATTGTTATGTGGATATGTAGAGCTTAAGGCTCCCCTTCAATCCATCGACCCCGATCGGATGAGGGGGCGAAATAAATTGCAGTGGGAGAAGTTTAAGGCACTACCCAACCTTCTTTACACAAATGGTCGCGAGTGGCGCTTATACCGAAGCGGAGAACTCTTCGGTACTCCTGTCAGTTTTTCAGGAGAACCCCGCGACCTTGGTGCCGAAAGTATCGATGAGAATGACGCCCTGCGGCTGAATATTCTTTTTCGCGCCTTTTTATCGTGGCATCCAGTTGTCCCTACTCGTCCGCGCGAGTTCGCAAGGTACCTGGCCCCACTTACTCGACTATTCAAACAAGACGTAGCAGATGCAGTCCAGCGCCGAAGCGAAAACTTGATTGGGCTAAGGGACGAATGGCGAGCCTACCTGTTCGCAGATTTCTCTGACGACGATTTTGCTGATGCCTACGCGCAAACCGTAACTTACGCTCTACTTCTTGCCCGGCTCGAGGGCGCAAACGTTGCCGATCCGACAGACGCGGAAAACCGGCTGCGTGCTCACAACTCACTCTTGGGCCGAATTTTGCGAATACTTACGCAGGAAGAGGTGCGAGAGGATATTAAGCTCGGACTAGACGTCCTACAGCGAGTTTTACAGGCAATGGATCCTGTTGCACTTCAATCGGAGGGCTCCGATCCCTGGCTTTATTTTTACGAAGATTTCTTACACGCCTACGATCCAGCTTTAGCACGTGATGCGGGGGTGTATTACACGCCCGCTGAGGTAGTCGAATGCCAAGTTACGATGGTGTCTCAACTACTCGAAGAGCGCTTTGGAAAGCGCTACTCATTCGCCAGCGAGGGTGTCACGGTTTTGGACCCTGCTGTAGGCACAGGCACATACCTAGTTGCAGCAATCCAACATGCATTGCGGGTAGTAGAGAAGCGCGCCGGAGCTCAGAAGCCGGCGCGATCGGTTGAACTCGCAAAAAACCTGGTGGGCTTTGAACTGTTGATTGGACCGTATGCTGTGGCTCATCTCAGGCTCACACGCGAACTAATTGCTGCAGCAGGAGATAACGCCGAGGTTCTACTTCGTGACAATCCTGTAAGGATTTATCTATCTGACACGCTAGAGTCTCCGAATCAATCTCAAGCTGGCACCCTCGTTCCGCTCATGCACCGCCCTCTCGTCCAAGAGAGGGAACGTGCTCGGAGGGTCAAAGCTGATGAGCGAGTGATCGTTTGTATTGGTAATCCGCCCTACGACCGTCAGATGGAAGAGGGCGCAGCACGCAAGGGAGGGTGGGTCCGATTTGGTGATCAGACGCAAGAGGTGCCATTGCTGGAGGATTTTCTGGCGCCTGCCCGGCTAGCAGGCCAAGGCTTGAATCTACGAAGCATTTACAACGACTACGTGTATTTCTGGCGGTGGGCGCTCTGGAAGGTCTTCGAAACAAGAAGCGAAGGGGATGATTCACCAGGTATTGTTTCTTTCATCACTGGCTCTAGTTACTTGGCAGGGCCAGGCTTTGTAGGCATGCGCGAGTACATGCGCCGCTGTTTCGATGAAATGTGGGTCATTGATCTTGGGGGAGATTCGCTTGGGACCAGGCGTGAACCCAACGTGTTTGCGATCCAAACTCCTGTAGCAATTACCATAGGCGTAAGAGCCGGTAGCGCCAACTGGGATGTTCCTGCCAGTGTCCGATACCACCGGATTTCTGGAACGCGAACAGAAAAGCTGGAACAGCTGCGCGCTGTTCGGAACCTAAACAGCCTTACCTGGAGGGAATGCGTGCCAGACTGGCAGGCCCCATTCAGGCCGCCGTTAGAGGGCCGATACTCTCGTTGGCCCGCACTCATACAGCTGTTTCCTTGGCAGCACAACGGAGCTCAGTTCGTCAGAACATGGCCGATTGGGCCTACTAGGGAATTGCTCACTGAGCGGTGGAAAGAACTCGTCTCTCGGACTAACGATTCTAGGAAAGAGGGGCTTAAGGAAACTCGCGACAGAACTATTGGCTGGTCTTCAGAAAGCGTCGAACTGCCCGGCAGGGGAGAGCCCTGTCTTGCTGATTTGAAGGAAAATGCGACTTGCCCGACCGCTATTCGTTATGCATACAGAAGCTTCGATAGGCAATGGGCACTTTACGATGCAAGGCTCGGTGACTATCTTAAGCCGCCACTGTGGTCTTCCCACGGGAGACACCAGATATACTTAAGCACTCTTCTAGCGACGAGCATCGGTTGCGGGCCGTCAGCAACATTCGCGGCTGACATTCCAGATCTTCATCACTTCCGCGGTTCCTTCGGCGGAAAAGACCTGATTCCTCTTTTCAGAGACAAGGGTGGCCATCAACCCAACATCACTCGAGGGCTGCTTCATCTGCTCAGTCTTGAACTCGGACGTGAAGTAGCTGCTCTTGATCTCTTCGCCTATGTCGCAGGGGTACTAGGGGGAACAGCCTTCACCAAATCCTTTTGGGTTGAGCTTGAGACTCCTGGCATAAGGGTCCCCATCACGAAGTCAACAGACGATTTTGAGAGGGCCGTCACACTTGGGAGAAAGTATGTGCATCTTGCTACATTCGGGCGACGATTTGAGTCAATCTCAGATACTGACTTGTACTATCCCCAAACCGCCCGAGTTCTGCTCGATGTTCCGTACTCCTCAGCGGAGTACCCGGCCAGATTCGAGTACAAAGCCGAGTCCAGGGAGCTTGTTATCGGAAGCGGAATTATCCAAAACTTAAGCAGTGCGGTATGGAATTACGAAGTGTCAGGCCTCCGCATAGTCGAAAGTTGGCCTTCTTATCGCATGAGAGCGGGTGCGGGGAGGCGGAGTTCAACCTTGGACGTTTTGAGACCACATGCTTGGACAGCCACAATGACCGAGGAGTTGCTTGAGATAGTGTGGGCACTCGAAGCGTATGTGCATTTAGAAACGGAAGCTACGGAAGTCCTCAGTTCGATCTTGGCAGGAGACCTCTTCGATGCTTTCGAACTGCCGACCCCTCATACGAGCGAACAGCAGCCGCCCCGCTCGATCACGAGACCGGATCAGGCTTTAATCCAGATGAACGATGGTTAGGTGTTGGTGAAAATCTGAAAGCCGGGTGCTCCATTCTAGCGACGGCTTCAACGTGGCTGGATGGTTCCGCTCTGCCGAAGGCCGAAGTGAAGCGCAGCGGAACGACTGACCTGACTTCCTCGGGCGCGGCACCACCATTCACGCGCAAACCCATCCTGCACTCCATTCCACCCCAATCTCTAAACTAGAAACAGCAGACACAGAAAGGCCCGGCTCACGCCGGGCCTTTCCTTTTTCCCAACAACCCAAACCAACACCATGGAACCCTACACATGACAAACGAGATCAAAATCCAGCACCCCACCCTCCAAACCCGCCTACCCGCACACGAACAGGCCGCCCGCAAGCACCGCGCCGCCGTAGTGGACCTTCCCCGCCCACAGCCGGCACCGCAGCCGCCGGCAAGCGGCTGGAGCCGCAAAACCTGGCACGTAACCTTTCCCGACCCCGTCCCGTAAGCGCCGAGAACTCAGCACATAGCACGGGGAACGTACAACCCAGAACCTACAACGACTCAACTCTCCCGAAGGAGGCCAACTATGCCCGAAACCATCGATTCCACCGAACCCATCCAGTACCAGTGCCGCCACATCAAACCCGACGGCCAACGCTGCGGCAGCCCCTCGCTGCGCGGCGAGCACTTCTGCTACTACCATCACACCGGTCGTCGTGCTGGCCCGCGCCAGCCGCAGGTCAACACCGCGATGGCCCGCAAGTCGTCCACGTTCCAGCTACCCTCTCCCGCGGACCTCGCCGAGCACTCCGGGGTGTCCCTCGCCCTGGGCCTCGTCCTCCACAAAATCGCCCACAACGAGATCGATCCGCGCCGCGCCGGCCTCCTGCTCTACGGCCTCCAGATCGCCAGCATCAACCTCAAGCGAAACCGCGCCCCGCAACCGGAAGCCCTCTGGGTAGAAGAGGTAGCCTTCGACGAAGACCTGGGCCCCATCGCCCCGGAAGCCGAGCTGGGCAGCAACGAACCCAAAAGCTTCCTCCGCCAACTCATCGAAGACTTCGAAAACCGCACTCCAAGCCCAGACTTAACCCCAAGCGCAGCAGGACTTTAGCCCGAAATGTACCCAGGGGGCAGTAACCGGCCCTAGACCCGCTCCACAACCACCCGCCAAACCTGACCATCTACCTTCACGTCCTGCACAAACTGCCGTTCCCCCGAGTGAGCGACGTCCTCGACCAGCGTGCGTACCGTGCTGAGGCGGCTCTCCACCGAACCTGCCGCGGCCGAGTCGTCAAACTCCACCGAACCCTCGTTTTGACCCTGCAGACTGCCGCGCCCTGTACCGCCGATTTCGTATGCCATGCCCGCTTTGACCCGCAATGGAGAGCAGGCGTTGCCCGCGATGCGCTAATCCGCCGCGCCGCCGCGGAATCCCCTGCCCCCTTCCACGGTACCTGTCCGCTTAGAACTCGAAACGAAGCGCCAGCTGTACGTTGCGCCGTTCATCCTGCGATCCGGTTGCACCCAGGTTGCCGGGTGTGCTGGTTCCCTTGGAGGTTTGAATGTAGCCGGGTGTGAGTACGCCCCCGGGTTTGGTTGTGATCTGGTTATAGTCAGCTGCCGCGCCGGTAAGGACGTACTGATTGGCGTGGTTGAACAGGTTGTAGAACTCGCCGCGGAACTGCAGGCGGTAGCGCTCAAAGACGGTGAATGTCTTGTATGCGCCAAGATTTACGGAATAGTTCAATGGACCGTAGAACTGGTTACGATCCATGCCGTTGGTGAAGGTGCATCCATTCACGCCCGGGGTGCAGGGCAGGTCGGACTTACCGTTAATCGGGTTGACGCCCAGGTTCTTGGCCGCCAGGGGAATCTGGATGTAGTTATAGGTATTGGTGCCGCCGTTCAGGACCGATGTGCCGTGGTATTTCAATCCCGCTGCCGGAACGATATTAGGGGTAGCTTGGGTGTCAGTGTTGCTGTTGTCAAAGACGGTGAACGGTGCACCGCTGCGGGCGACGATGATGGGCGCGAAGTTGAGGCCGCCCAGAGTTTCCCTCAGCAGTGTTCCGTGGCGTTCCAGGACGCGGGGAGTGTAGATGGCCGAAAGCGCGAGGCGGTGGCGAACGTCGAAGTCCGAGTTACCGAAACTCGAGCGGGGATTGAAAGGGTCCAGGTATCCCAGGAACCCCGTCGGACTGCTGCTGCCGTTGCCGGTGTCGAAGGTGGAACTATTATCGTCCAGCGACCGGCCAAGAGTGTAGTTAGCGGTGAAGTGGAGACCATTCGCGGCGAATCGGTCGTACTCGCTGCGGATGTTGAGGGAGTTGTAGTAGCTATCGCCGTTGGCTCCGCGAAGGTTTGCTGCGGTGTATTGAGTTTGTAGGCGATTGATGGCGCGGGTATCCCCCAGATAGTTGCCGCCGAACCAAAGGCGGTTGACGTTGGCGATGGAATAGAGATGAATGCCGCGCGCACCGGCATAGGTCAACTCCACCAGCGCTCCGCGGGCAATGCTGTGAGCGACAGACAGGTTGTAGTTTTGCTGGTAGGCGGTGGGAATGTTCTGCTGCACCGGACGGAGACTGGTGGCCGGGAAGGCTTTGCTGCCGGAGGCGCCGGCCAAGGGACCGAAGTTGCTGGTGGTGATGGGCAAGGTAGGGACATCGCCTCCGCCGGCGTCCGAGGCGGTCAACGAAACAACGGCGTAGTTGGGCGGGTTCTGGATGACGTTGTAGGTCACGTTGCCATAGTTCCGCTCGTAACTGATGCCGTAGCCGCCGCGTACGGTGTCTTTCCCATTCCCGAAGACGTCATAGGCAAAGCCGAAGCGCGGGCTGAAGTTATGGAACTGCTTTTGATAAAGGCCGCCGATCGGGCTGTTGGGCGTGGTAAGCAGGTTGCCTGCGCGGAACTGTGCCTGGTAGGTGCTTCCCGAGCCAAGGAAGAAGTTCGATTCCAGATTGGGGTCGTGGTTGTGCTGGACGCCGAAGTACTCCCAGCGGAGACCGGCAGTGACGGTCAAGTTATTGGTGACCTTAAGCGAATCCTGTCCGTACGCACTGCCGTCGTTGAAGGTATTTTCCCGCTCGAAGTTCGGCAGGCTGAGTGGCAGCTTGAGTGTGCAGGCTGGGGTAACTATAGGAGAGCCGGTTAAAAGGTTATTGGCGCAGGGCAGTTCACCCTGCGGATAGATGGCCGCGGAGAAGCTGTACAAGTGGCCAATGACCATGTTGTTGAAAGCGTCGCCAGTGTTTTTCCCGCTAAGCGTGTTGACTGAGTTCTCATAGGCACCAAAGGTCCGATTGTCGCGGAGTTGATCGAAATCGCCGCCGAAGTGGAAGTCGTTGCGCCCCTTGATGTACTCCAGGTCGTTAGTGAACTGGTAGAAATTTTGTGGACCGCCGAAAGGGATGGCGCTGCCCGGGTTGAAGGGGAGGTATCCAGGCAAAGCAAGCTGCAGCCCATTGATGGTGGCCGCGGAACCGAGTGCGTAGAGTGTGGGACCGGCCGGATTGGTCCCGAGTGGCTGCTGCTCATTGTCGCGGGAGTAGGAAATCTTGGAAACGTCGATCAGGTTCGCCCCGAAAAGGTGAGTAAGAGAGAACAGACCGGCCTGATCGTACGCTGTGGAACCGGTATCGAACCCGGCGAAGGGACTATAGGCATTCGATCCTGCAAACGCATTCTGGCTGTACAAGGCGTAGCGGAAGTACATGTTGGTTTTTTGCGACAAGGTGTAATCGATGCGATCCAGGGTGAAATAGGTGTTCTGCGGGGTGCCGGCCGTGGTGGTTGCGGGCAACACGTAGGTTACTTGCTGGATGGCATTGGGAAAGACCACAGCGGGGCCCGTGGGCGGCGTGTAGGTTATATCCGCGGTCGGGCCGGTTACGGCTCCGGGACGCAGACTTCCATACTGCGTAAAAAAGGCTTGCGTTTGCTGTGAGGTGGTGAGCAGAAACTTGTTGGTCGGGATGTAGTTGTTCTGCGTGGCGGAGCTACGGATGCGTATCCACTCTGTGTTGGAAAAGAAAAAAAGCTTGTCCTTCTTGATCGGACCACCGATCGAATAGCCGAACTGGTTGCGGACGAAATGGTCCGCCGGGTTGTTGGGCTTGCTGGCGAGGCGGCGGACATAGTTAGCGGCGTCTTCATAGTGGGTGTTGGAGGCCAGCGCCGAGATACGGTTGTACTCGTAGGCGGAACCGTGGAAGCTGTTGGTACCGGTTTTGGTGGTGAGGTTAACGATGCCGCCGGTAGCCCGGCCGTACCGCGCGTCGAAACCGCTGGTGATAATGCGGTATTCCTGCACGGAGTCGAGTGGAATGGTTTGACCGACGGTCTGCGAGTAGAGATTCAGGTTCTCAACGCCGTCCAGAAGCACATCGGTGCCGGAAGCGCGTCCGCCGCCCAGCGACACACCGGCACCCTGCTGCGTGGAGCCGCCCGGGTCGCTCGAAACATTGCCCGAAAGAGCGACAAAGTCATACGGATTGCGCGTGAGGCTCGGCAGATTGACGATCTGCTCCGGCGTGATGACCTGCGAGACCTCGTTGGTCGTGGTATTCAGTGCCGCAACGTCACTCTGTGCACCGACGGAGACCACAGTCGTATCCGTGACGCCCAGCTTCGCATTCAGCGTGAAGGGCTGGCCCACGGTGAGCGTGATCTTTTGCTCGAACGTACCAAAGCTCGGCGCCGTGATCGTGAAGACATACGGACCCGCCGGCAACTCTACGGCGGAAAACAGGCCAGCACCGGTGGTAACCACGGTCCGCGTGAAGCCCGTGTCGGCGTTGCGAGCCACCACCGTCGCGTTCGGAATGACGGCACCGGTGTTATCGGTGACCGTTCCGGTTACCTGCGCCGTTTCAACCTGCGCCATGGCGGGGAGAACGAAACCGGGACCGGCAACCAACAGGGAGCTAAACGCAAAGCGAAGAACGAATTTATCCAGGCAGCGCAGATTCAAACAATTCACCTACACGGCATCGCCGGGTTCCTATTTTCAAAATTGTGGAGCTGCCCACGTCAGTGCAATTTGGGGGCCAACGCCCTAGAAGGTGAAAGGTTCGCTAATTCCCGCTTTTCTTGCCGATCGTAGACCACGCGCGCTCCGCGTACGTGCGAAAACTACGAAAAAAAGTAGAAATCTATGTTCCTTTGGCGATCGTTAGCCCGCTATGCCGATGCGCCCGGCGTATCTACCACCGCTGGGCACGATGACTTTCAGCATGTTCACCCAAGGTCAAATTGTGCGCGTGGGGGTCGGGAACGCCCAAAACGCCACGGGGCCCTATGAGCATGCCTACGCTTCAGTCGATGACGCCAGTACGGCGTTGCTCGATGCCGGCATCCTGAGCCAGGAACAAGGACCGGACCCCTTGCAACCCCTGGAACGGGCGTCGTGCTTCACGACATCACGGCCGAGCAACTTGAGAAGCAGGCTTGAACGACACCTGGGCTCCCCAACCTGAACCCGGGTGCCGATCGCTATAGCAGGTACGTGCAAGCCGATCAGGAGATTCTAACTTCCGGCTGTCGCACCGGCACATGCCAGATATCTTCGCAATATTGCCTGATCGCACGATCGGAGGAGAACACACCCGAACGCGCGGTGTTGAGGATGGACATGCGTGTCCACCCGGCGGCGTCTTGAAAGGCGGTGCCCGCCTTAGCCTGGGTGTCCACGTAGGATCGAAAATCCGCGAGAACCATATAGGCGTCGCGATTTAGAAGTTCATCGACCAGCGGCCGAAACAGTTCATGGTCCCCCTTGCTGAAACGGCCATTGCTGAGCCCGTCCAGGATCTCGCGCAGAAGCGGATCGCGCTCATAGTAGTCGCGGGGACGATACCCGCCGTTTTTCAGCTTGGCGACCTCCGGGGCAGTCAAGCCGAACAGGAAAAAGTTTTCCGCACCCGCCGCATCGCGTATTTCGATGTTGGCTCCATCGAGTGTGCCGATCGCGACCGCGCCGTTCATCATGAACTTCATGCAGCCTGTACCGGAAGCCTCCTTACCGGCGGTCGAGATCTGCTCCGAGAGATCGGCGGTTGGGTAGATGCGCTGACCAAGAGACACACTGTAGTCGGGAACAAAGATCACGCGCAGAATATCGCGCGTCGCTGGATCATTGTTAACCAGATCGGCGACGCTGCAAATAAGCTTGATGATCAGCTTGGCCATGGTGTAACCCGGTGCCGCTTTACCGCCGAACAGAAACGTCCGCGGCGTCGCATCCTTTACAGACCCATTTTTGATTTGGCAATAGAGCGCCAGAATGTGCAGGGCATTCAGATGTTGACGCTTATATTCATGAATGCGCTTTACCTGTGCGTCGAACATGCTGACTGGATCCAGGCTGATGCTCATCGTGCTTTTTACGAAATCTGAAAGCCGGCCTTTGGCTTCCTCCTGGCGTCGGCGCCACTGCTTGGAAAATTCCGCGTCATCAAGGAAACGCTCGACTCCACGCAGTTCCATGAGGTCGGTATGCCAACCCTGGCCGATGGATTCATCCAGCAAGGCGGCGAGCGGTGGATTGCTTAGCATAAGCCAGCGCCGCGGTGTTACACCATTGGTCTTGTTGCTGAATCGCTCAGGAAATGCCTCATAAAAATCATGCAGGGTGTCCTCTTCGAGCAGTTCGGTATGCAGTTTGGCGACGCCGTTCACGGCCTTGCTGCCCACAACGGCGAGGTGCGCCATACGCACGGTTTTTTCGCCGTCCTCCCCAATAATGGACATACGTGCCAACCGTGCTGGATCGCCTGGAAAGCGCTTTGCCATGTCCTTCAGAAACTGGGCATTCAGTTCGTAAATGATTTCGATGTGCCGCGGCAGCAGATCGGCAAACAGCTGCAACGGCCACCGCTCGAGAGCCTCGGGAAGCAACGTGTGATTGGTATAGCCGAACGTTTTGCCCGTGATGCGCCAGGCCTCTTCCCACTCCAGACCATGTTCATCGATGAGCAAATGCATCAGCTCCGCAATGCCGATGGAAGGATGCGTGTCGTTCAATTGCACGGTCCACTTCGCATCGAAGTCGTGCACATCCGGCCGCACCAACAGGTGCAGGCGAAGCATGTCCTGCAGGGAGCAAGAGGTAAAAAAGTATTGCTGCATCAAACGTAAACGTTTGCCGCCTATCGTCTCATCGTTCGGATACAACACCTTGGAGATGGTCTCCGAGGACATTTTGCTGCGCACCGCACCAATGTAGTCACCCGTGTTGAAAGCGGTGAAATCAAAGGAATCCACCGCTTCAGCTTTCCAAAGCCGCAAACGGTTAACGACGCCATTGCGAAATCCGGGGATAGGTGTGTCATAGGGCACACCCATCACGGTGTGGTCCGGCAACCAGCGCCAGCGCAGCTTCCCACTCTCGTCGTTGAACGTCTCCGTACGGCCCCCGAACTGGACCTGGCAGGAAGCATCGGAGACGGGAATTTCCCAGGGATTTCCAAACTGCAGCCACTTATCGGAATGCTCCACCTGCCAACCGTCCCGCAATTCCTGCCGAAAGATCCCGAACTCATAACGCAGGCCGTACCCGATGGCCGGAACGCCCAGCGTCGACATCGAGTCCATATAACAGGCCGCCAAACGCCCGAGGCCGCCGTTGCCGAGTCCCGGTTCGGGTTCCTGCTCGGCCAGCGTCTGGAGGCTGAGGCCTAGCGAATCGAGCGCCTTGGCGCAGGCCTCTGTCAGGCCCAGATTCATCAGATCGTTCATAAGGTGCGGTCCCAGCAAAAACTCAGCCGAGAGATAGCAAACCACGCGTACGTCCTGCTCGCGATACGTCTGGACGGTGCGAATCCAATCGTCCATCACCTGGTCGCGCACGACGTGAGCCAAAGCGTGGTAGCGCTCCAGGTCCGTGGAAACGTCCAGCAATCGCCCGACGGTCCGCGTGAGGTGGCTTAGAAACGATGAACGCAGTGCCTCGATCGAGGTACGCTGTCCGTCTTTTCTGGCAATACTTTGCTGTGTCAACTCCATGCGAAGAACCATCCTGCTTTCCAATGCCGTCACAACCCAAGGGGACCACCGTAGGCCACCGCCGCAGTCTCCCCTTCCTTGGAAAGAGTGGCGAATTAGCTTCGCGGCCCAGGAGAGTCAGCCTCTCACTGACCGCAGGAGGTCCGTTTTTAAGATCATACTCACATCGCTGGGTTTGAAGCAGTGCGACAGCTCGCCATGGCCACGATCTCCTTTACGGAGTGTGGGTTGATTGCCCTTTGCCCTGGGTATCCAGCGCCAGGTTCAGCCGAAGGACGTTCACGCGCGGTTCGCCAAGCAAACCGAATTGCCGAGGCGTGGTCCCGTCCTGTACCAACTTTTCCACGGTTGCCGTTGAAATCTGCCTCTCTTTCGCAATGCGTGGTACCTGGTACAGTGCCGCCGCGGGTGTAATGTCGGGATCCAGACCCGAAGCTGAGGAGGTCACAAGATCCACGGGTACAGGCGTCCCGGCGCTTTCGCTCTTCACGTTTGAAGCCACCCGTTGTATGAGCGCGCTGTTGGTTGGCCCCAGGTTCGAGCCGGACGAGGCCGCCGCATCGTACCCGGTCCCGGCAGCCGAGGGGCGGCTATGGAAATAGCCGGCACCCGTGAACGGCTGACCTATCAGAGTGGAACCGATGAGTTCGCCGTTCAACGTCACCAGCTGTCCTTCGGCTTTACTTTTCATCGTGACATGGGCGATCGCGGTGATCGCCAACGGGTACACAATGCCGAAGAGCAGCCCAGTGACCAGGGTATAAATAGCGGCGGTAAGAAAATGTCTTTTCACAGTGAGCCTCAGTTACGCCAAACCTCGGTTATGCCAAATGCAGGGCAACGATGATCATGTCCAGAACCTTGATTCCGGCAAACGGAGCCAGGATTCCACCGAAACCGTAGACCAGCAGGTTGCGCTGGAGCAGCGCCGCTGCCGACATCGGCCGGTAGCTGACGCCGCGCAGCGCCAGTGGGATCAGACCAACGATGATCAGAGCATTGAAAATAACGGCAGACAGGACGGCGGATTCCGCGTTATGAAGATGCATGATGTTCAATGCATTCAGGACCGGAAAAACACCGGCGAACATCGCGGGGATGATGGCAAAGTATTTCGCCACGTCATTTGATATGGAGAACGTCGTCAGTGCGCCTCGCGTCATCAGCAGCTGTTTGCCGATGGCAACAATCTCGATCAGCTTGGTCGGGTTCGAGTCCAGATCGACCATGTTGCCTGCCTCTTTTGCCGCTTGCGTACCGGAGTTCATTGCGACGCCGACATCGGCCTGCGCCAGTGCAGGCGCGTCGTTTGTGCCGTCGCCCGTCATGGCAACGAGTTTGCCGCTGGCCTGCTCCCGCTTGATCAAATCCATCTTGTCCTTGGGTTTGGCCTCGGCGAGAAAGTCATCAACACCCGCCTCACGCGCAATGGCCGCCGCGGTCAACGGATTGTCGCCGGTAATCATGACGGTGCGAATGCCCATGGCGCGCAGTTGCTCGAAGCGCTCCTTCATCCCGCCTTTCACGATGTCCTTGAGGTAAATCACGCCAAGCGCGCGTCCGTTTTCGGCCACCACCAGCGGCGTTCCACCTTTGCGCGCGATTTCCTCAACGGAACTGCGCACCTGGTCCGGCATGGGTGTGCCGTGTTCCTTCAGATGCTGGGTGATGGCGTCAACCGCTCCTTTACGAATGGATCGACCCTCGACCTCGATGCCGCTCATGCGTGTCGTTGCGGAAAACTCGATGAACTCCGCATTCAGCTGGGCGAGTTCCCTGCCGCGCAGGCCGTAACGTTCCTTGGCCAGCACGACTATGGAACGACCCTCGGGTGTCTCATCCGCCAGCGATGAAAGTTGTGCCGCATCTGCGAGTTGATCGGCCGAGACCCCCGGGGCAGGCATGAACTCCGTAGCCTGACGATTGCCTATGGTGATCGTACCCGTCTTGTCGAGCAGCAGTGTGTTCACATCGCCGGCCGCTTCCACCGCGCGCCCGGATGTAGCGAGCACATTGTGTTGTACCAGGCGATCCATGCCCGCAATGCCGATCGCGGAAAGCAAGCCGCCGATGGTGGTCGGAATGAGGCAAACCAGCAGCGAGATCAGCACGAAAACTGTTTGAGGCGCGCCGGAATAGATGGCGAACGGTTGCAGGGTGACCACGGCCAAAAGAAAGATGATCGTAAGCCCGGCCAGCAGAATATTGAGGGCGATTTCATTCGGGGTTTTCTGCCGTTCTGCCCCTTCCACCAAAGCGATCATGCGATCCAGAAACGTCTCGCCGGGGTTCGATGTGATACGCACGAGGAGCACATCGGAGAGAACGCGCGTTCCTCCCGTCACCGCTGAGCGGTCGCCGCCTGCCTCGCGTATAACCGGTGCGGATTCGCCGGTGATCGCGCTTTCATCGACGGAAGCAACGCCCTCGATCACATCACCGTCGCCCGGAATCATCTGTCCCGCGGTGATGCGCACCTTGTCTCCCGCACGCAATTGCGAACTGGGTGCCTCTTCCACCTCTCCAGCCGCGTTGATGCGAAATGCAGTGGTTTCCGACTTTGCCTGTCGCAGTGCATCGGCCTGCGCCTTGCCTCGTCCTTCGGCCATGGCCTCGGCGAAATTGGCGAAAAGGACGGTAAACCACAACCACAACGTGATCTGCAAATCAAAGCGGAAGTGGCCGCGGTGGGTTGCGATGTTGCTTATGAGCAGCACCGTGGTGAGCACGCTTCCGAGTTCCACCACGAACATCACCGGGTTGCGCATCATGACACGCGGATTGAGTTTGGCCAAGGCGTCGACAGACGCACGGCGGACGATCTTGCGGTCAAACAGCGACCGACGTTTTGCTTGCGACATATTCTTCTCCCGCAACAGCGAGTCGCGTTAAAACAGTTGTCCCGCGCGTAGCAAAAGGTGTTCCAGCACCGGTCCAAGCGTAAGCACGGGGAAAAACGTCAGCGCACCAACGATCACGATGACCCCCGTTAGCAACACGGTGAAAAGCGGCGTGGTGACAGGAAACGTACCGGCGGATGCGGGAACGCTTTTCTTTGCGGCCAGGCTGCCCGCGATGGCCAACATGGGAATGATCATCAGGAACCGGCCGGCAAACATCGCAACCGCAAGTGAATAGTTATACCAATGCGTGTTCGCATTCAGCCCGGCAAAAGCCGAACCATTATTGCCCGTGGCCGAGGTGTAGGCGTAAAGAATTTCACTGAGCCCATGCGGCCCATGGTTGGCCAGGCTGGAGAGCCCGAGTTGCGGCATGGAGATCGCGACGGCCGAAAAGCCAAGGATGAGTACCGGGAAAATAAGCAGGTACAGCATCGCCATCTGCACGTCGTAGGCCTCGATCTTCTTGCCCAGGTATTCCGGTGTGCGCCCCACCATCAGCCCCGCGATGAACACGGCCATCACAACAAAGACAAGCATTCCATAAAGGCCGGCACCGACGCCGCCGAACACCACTTCACCCAACAGAATATTCGTCAGCGGCACAAGACCGCCAAGCGGGGTGAAGCTATCGTGCATGGAATTGACGGCACCGCAGCTTGCGTCGGTTGTGACGGTGGCAAACAGGGAGGAGTTCGTGATGCCGAAGCGCACCTCCTTGCCTTCCATGTTGCCGCCGGCCTGGGTCTGCGAAACGCGTGCGTCCACGTCGTGGAAAAGTGGGTTGCCATGCGACTCTGCCCAGAACGTAGTAAACGTGCCGACGAACCAAAGCACAACCATGGCCGCCAGCACAGCCCATCCATGCCGGGGCGAACCCACCATCTGTCCGAGCGTCACGCAGAGTCCCGCCGGGATCAGAAAAATGGAAAGCATTTCGAGAAAATTGGTGAGCGGTGTGGGATTCTCAAACGGGTGTGCGCTGTTTGTGTTGAAGAAGCCACCCCCATTGGTGCCCAACATCTTGATCGCCTCCTGCGAGGCAACCGGACCTTGCGCAATGGTTTGGGTACGAACAACAAGCGGCTTTCCGTCAGCACCCGTCAGGTGCTGCGTCTCAACGAGCTTCACTGTGTCATACGGCTTCAGGTTCTGCACCACGCCTTGCGAAACGAGAACAAAGGCGAAGACAACAGAAATCGGCAGCAGAATCCAAAGCGTTCCGCGCGTGAGATCCACCCAAAAGTTCCCAAGCGTTTTCTGCTCACGCCGCGCGATGCCACGCACAAAGGCGATAGCAAGGGAGAGCCCGACACCCGCCGACCAGAAATTGTGTGTCGCCAACCCGAGCATCTGAGTGAGATAGCTCATGGTCGTTTCCGGCACATAACTCTGCCAGTTGGTGTTCGTGGTGAAAGAAATCGCGGTGTTGAAGGCCAGCGCGGATTCAACACCGGGCAGATGTTGTGGATTCAGCGGAAGCCAGCCCTGCAAACGCTCGACAATGTACGTCAGCACCAGGGAAGAGGCGCTGAAGATCAACATGACCAGGGCGTATTCACTCCAGCTCATCTCCCGGTCTGCGTTGATGCCGGTAACGCGGTAGAGCAAGCGCTCGCAGGGCACCAGCAATGGATCGAGAAACGTCTTACGACGCTCAAAGACGGCCGTCATGTAACTGCCCATCGGCTTTGCCAGCAGAAGAACAGCAGCGATGAACAGGCCAATTTGAAGCCATCCGTTCAGGGTCATTTGGTTTACAACCTTCTAAAATTTTTCGGGTCGGAGCAAAGCGAAAACGAGATACACCATCAGCAGAGCCGAAAGCACAAGCAGAACGATGTCCAGAACCATCACCGAACCCCCTTCAAGTGCTCGCAGCCATACAGGTACGCTGCACTGAGGCCAAAGAAAAGGCCGAATAGAATGAATGCGAGGAGATCCAGCATGAGACGAACCCACCGTGATGTGCCTTTCGCGCGGAAACGCCGTTGTGCGGCCGAGGCAGCGAAAATCACCCTTCCATTCCCATCTCATGCCTTGGGAGCATAGGAAGTCTGTAGAGAATTTATAAAAAGGTTGTAAGTTCATCGAAGAGAGCCATCGCCAGCTCGCGTTATACCTTTTCCTGCGTTACGATGTGCAGGTCCACGTGGGGGGATTCCGCCATAAATCGTTGCAGGGCGAAGTAGTAAAGATAGGATCGGAATCCGTGCGTGGCGGAGCGTCCCACAATTGCCTGGGTCACGCGTCGCTCACACATGAAGCGCCCCGTGGTGCGCGCTGTGTCTTTGCCCTGCAGGATGACGACCTGGGCACCGAGATTGGCGGCGAGCTGCAAGCTGTTTTCGAGAAACAGCCGGCGATCCTTTTCGGCATCCTGCTCCTCCTGCACATGCACGACATACAGCTCCCCTGTCAGGGCCTCGGCGAGGCGCGCGCCGCGGGCAACCAGGTCGCGCGCCTGCACATTGGAACTGATGCACACAGCAATTCTTTCCGCCACGGCCCATTGCGAACCGAGGTGCTTACGCTGCACATAATCATCCAGCGTTCGATCCACGGCGCGCGTCACGCGCTGCAACGCCATCTCGCGCAGGGCGATCAGGTTGCCACGCCGAAAAAAATTGGCGAGCGATCGCTCGATTCTTTCCGGTGGGTAGATGTCGCCGCGCCGCATACGGGTGACCAGCGCCTCCGGGGTGAGATCGCTCAGTACGATCTCGTCGGCGCGATCCAAGACCCAATCCGGTACCTGCTCGCGTACCGAGATGCCGGTAAGCGACTGGACGCGGGAAGCCAGGCTTTCGACGTGCTGTATGTTGATCGTGCTGAGCACATCGATCTTGTTTTGGAGCAGCAGAAAGACATCTTCATAGCGCTTGCTGAACCGGCTGCCCTCGATGTTGCTGTGGGCCAGCTCATCCACAAGCACCACCTTCGGCGCACGTTCCAGCACAGCGTCCACGTCCATCTCGGTGAACAAAGTTCCTTTGTAGTCCAGCGCTCGCAGGGGAACGGCTTCCAGCTTGCCTGCCTGCTCCGCGGTGCCGGCGCGTCCATGCGTCTCCACGAAGCCGATCACGACATCCTCGCCCCGGCCCTTGCGACGGATGCCTTCACTCAACATGGAATACGTTTTGCCCACTCCCGGCGCATAGCCGAGAAACACTTTCAGACGGCCCCGTGTTGGCTCCGCGTCGGCGGTGCGCAGCCAATCTTCAGGCGTTTTGCGTATTGTTTCCCGTTCACTCAACACGTCGTAGAATACTCCCATGCATTCGCGACGCGTCGATGCCGTCGTCAAGTGGATCGCAGCTTTCGGCGCTCTTGCCGGGATCGTTTTTGTTTACCGTCGCTGGGTGCATGTGAACCCCACCACAGTCGCCCTTACGCTGCTGCTGTACATCCTGCTCCTGGCAGCGCGTTGGCGGTTGCAGCACGCCGTTGTGGTTTCCCTTGTCGCCACCGCTCTTTACAACTATTACTTCTTGCCGCCGGTTGGCACATTTACCATATCGGACCCGCAGAACTGGCTCGCGCTCTTTGCCTTTCTCACAACGGGCGTGGTGGGCAGCCGGCTTTCGCAGCGGGCGCGGCGGGAGGCGGCGCAGGCCCGGGCCCGTCAGCACGAGGTCGAAGTCCTGTTCAGCCTCAGCCGTGAATTATTGCAAACCGACAAGGTTTCAGACCTGGTCAACAGCCTGCCCGCCGTAATTTGTCGCATCATGCAAACCTCCTCGGCGGTGCTCTATCTGCTTGAAGGGGACCGGCTGTACTGTCAAGGCCTGCGCCCCTCCCTGGCTGTAGAGGTCCCGCATTTCCGGCAGCTTGCCCTAAGCATGTCCAGTCCCGAAACCACACCGGATGGGGAGACCCGCATCCCGATCAAGGCCGGCGTTCGGCCCAGAGGCATTCTGCTCCTCGACCACGTCCGGCTCTCGCCCGAGACCTACGATGCCATCGGCGGACTGGTCTCCATTGCCGTCGATCGAGCCCAGGCCCTGGAGGATGTCGCTCGGAGTGAGGCAGGCAAGGAAAGCGAGCGGCTTCGCTCCCTGATGCTTGATTCCATCACTCATGAGCTTCGTACACCGCTCACCGCGATCAAAGGCGCGGCCAGCAGCCTGCTCAACATCCAAGACATTCCCGCTGCGGATCAGCGCGAACTGCTGACCATTGTCGATGAGGAAGCCGATCGTCTCAATCGACTTGTGAGCCAGGCGGTGGAGATGGCGCAGATCGAAGCGCAGCAGGTACACATGAACGTGCAACCTGCGGACCTGACCGATCTTGTGCAACAGGCACGGGAAAACTGTGCATGGGTAGCGAACGCACATCCAGTGGAAGTTACGTTTCCAGTGTTGCCGAAGGTGCTCGCCGACCACCGCATGATCGAGCAGGTCCTTTGCAATCTTCTCGAGAACGCGGCCAAATACTCGCGACCGGGGTCGCCCATCTTCGTATCCGCGGAAGAAAAGAACGGTTTCGTGTTAACCAGCATAGCCGACCGCGGCATAGGGATCGACCCTTCGGAACAAGCGCTGATCTTTGACCGGCTCTACCGTTCCCGGTTGCAGAACAGCAGCGCACCGGGCACAGGCATGGGATTGGCCATTAGCCGTGCCATCGTCGAGTCACACCATGGATTGCTGTCTGTCACGAGCCAGCCCAATCACGGTTCCGTGTTCACCTTCGGCCTGCCTGCCGTCTCATGAAGACCGGCCCGTATGCTAGGCTGCAAGCAGCCGGATCCCCTCATAAAGAACATAAGTAGCTTTCAGCCGCAGCGTGAGGTTCACTCCTGCGTCTACAATCGGAGGGTTTGCTGGACAAGCTTGCGCCGACCCAGGCGGTTCGCCCATGCAAGCGCGTACATAGGGAGCGGGAAATGGCGAAAAAGTCACGTCGTGACGTTCTGAAAATGGCTGCCGGTACAGCGGCGGCGCTGGCAGCGGCTCCTGCCCGGGCGCTCCTGCCCAAAGGAGCACATAAGCCCCTGGCGCCCCCTGCCTTTCGTCCCCTGCCCCTGGGCGAGATTCGACCGGAGGGCTGGCTGCAGCGGCAGTTGCGGGTCCAGGCCGATGGCCTGGGAGGGCATCTGGATGAGTTCTGGCCGGATGTCGGACCGAACAGTGGATGGCTGGGCGGCACCGGCGAAAGCTGGGAGCGGGGCCCATATTTCGTGGATGGCCTGCTGCCGCTCGCGTACCTGCTGAATGACGACGTTCTGAAAGCCAAGGCCATGCGCTTTGTAAACTGGACACTCGATCATCCGCAAGCCAACGGGATGATCGGGCCCACGAGCAACGATGACTGGTGGCCGCGCATGGTCATGCTCAAGGTGCTGATGCAGTATTACGAAGCGAGCGCCGATCCACGCGTGATCCCGGTCATGACTCGCTACTTCCGCTACCAACTCGCAACGTTGCCGTCTCGGCCGTTGCGGGATTGGGGCAAGTATCGCTGGCAGGATGAGGTGCTCGTGGTGGAGTGGATGTACGAACGCACGGGCGATCCCGATCTGCTGCGCCTCGCTGCGCTTCTGCAACAGCAAGGGTTCGATTGGGTCGCTTCGTTCGCGGATTTCAAATACACCGGAACAACCACGCGCGCATTTCTGAGCGCGGCGGCAACGGGCGGTAACAAGCCGGAAGGCATGCAGACGCATGGCGTCAACAACGGGCAAGCGCTGAAGGCGGCAGCGGTGCAATACCGCCTTTCCGGCGATGCGAACGAGCGCGCCAACTACTTTCGCATGAGCTCCACATTGGACAAGTACCACGGGATGCCCAGCGGCATGTTTTCCTGCGACGAACACCTGGCAGGACTGGATCCGAGCCATGGCACGGAACTGTGCACGGTCGTCGAGACCATGTTTTCCATGGAGGTCGCGCTGGCGACTTTTGGCGATACGAAGATCGCCGACCAATTGGAAAAGATCACGTTCAACGCCCTTTGCGCAACGTTCACCGACGATATGTGGGCACACCAGTACGATCAGCAGCCCAACCAGGTGCAGGTGGGCCTGAACTCAAAGCCATGGACGACCAACGGTCCCGAGTCGAACCTTTACGGGCTGGAACCGAACTTCGGTTGCTGTACGGCAAACTTTCATCAGGGCTGGCCGAAATTCGTGACGGGCCTGTGGATGCGGAGTCCGGATGACGGCCTGGTAGCCACGTTGTACTCGCCGTGCGTGGTAACGACGAAGGTGCGCAACCGCAACGTGCAATTGGCGGAGTCAACCGACTACCCCTTTCGCGACACGATTCGTATCGTCGTCACACCGGAGGCCGCGATGCGCTTTCCGCTTTCGTTTCGCATCCCGGGCTGGACGCGAGGGGCGACGGTGCTCGTGAACGGCGGGGATGCCGGCGCATCGTGCGCGCCTGGATCCTATGCTCACGTGGAGCGGATGTGGCAGCCCGGGGACGTTGTCGAAGTAAAGCTTCCGATGGAGCCGCGGGTTTCCCGCTGGTTCAACCGATCCATCGCGTTGGAGCGTGGTCCCCTGGTGTTTTCTCTCGATCTGGCAGGGGTCTGGTTGAAGCTGCGCGACCGTGGGTTGACCGCCGATTGGCAGGTGTTTCCTTCACGCGAGTGGAATTATGCTCTGGCTGCCGATGAACGGAGTGCACCGATGTTGCGGGTCGTGGAATCACCCGTGGGCTCCCGGCCCTTTACGGCGGAGGGCGCGGGTGTCGCGTTGCAGGTCTCGGGCAGGCGACTCAATACATGGCTTTCGGAAGATGGCGTGGCTGCGCCTTTGCCGCCGAGTCCGGTCGTGAGTGACGCCCCCGCGGAGACGCTTTCCTTGATCCCATACGCGGCCGCGAAGTTACGCGTAACCGCCTTTCCCCAACTCAAACAAACTGTTCCCTCATAGGTGCTTTACGGGGGACCTGCCGCTGCCCCATAGTACATTGTCGCAACGGCCCGTTTCACATCGGCGCCGATGAATTGAGAGCGGCCTTCACAACGCTCCAGGCAACAAAATCGGATTCGGCAACAAGGCTTTTGCGTCGGCGCGATGCTCGATCGGTTTGAGATGTGGCCTCTGCGGCATGCGAGCAGATAGGCTCAGATCGAGCCTTGCTCCGGCTGCAACAGTAGCTTGCAGCGACTGACCTTACATTTAACGGCTTTCCCGTGCATTCTTATCCCAGCACCTGGGGGAGTGTCGTCATCCGAAATAGTGGCGACGGGCCATGCATTTGCAGCCATGTCTACCCAGGACCGGCCCCGGATTTTCGTTCCGGTCCCTCCGACACATCACTATTCCGTCGAGTATTCCGTCGAGGCACTCATGTCTAAGCACAAAGCTAATCTTCTTTTGGTAGAAGACGATCCGCAGTTGCGGCTCCTTATGTCTACCATCCTTACCCAATGTGGGTACCTCGTTCGATCGGCCCACGACGGTCTTTCCGGGCTGGACGAGTTACGGAGTGCGTTGCCGGACATCATTTTATCGGATCTCTACATGGCCGGAATGTCGGGGTTCGATTTCCTCTCGGAAGTTCGCAAAACGTTTCCGGCGATTCCGCTGATCGCGATGAGCAGCGCATACTCCGGCACGGAAATTCCTCCCGGCGTCGTTGCGGACGCTTTCTACGAAAAGGCGAGTTCCGTCGCCAATCTGCTGAGCTTGATTGAACGGCAACGGTCGAGGATCCGCGCCGAAAGCGTGAGCGGTGCCAATTTCCCGCCATGGGACGTTCCTCGGCGGAACGCGGACGGCAAAGGTTCACCGTTGACCAAAAGCAGCGAATGAAGCCAAGAAGTAAATCGAAGCAGCACAGGATTGCTGGATGCATACGGAGAGCGAACGAGAGCAAAGGTGCGGCGTCGCGGTTCACAACCGTAACGCGCGGGCGATCAGAGCGGCGCGCTGCGGTGGCCGCACAGGGTCCCCGCGGCGGGCCGTTCACACTCCCTTCGGTTTGACCACGTTATTGTTGCTTGCTGTTTCGGGGTCGCGGTCGTACGCACAGGCGGGTGCCCCGGGCACCCTTGTGGAGCAAACCGCGAGCGAACGGACAACAGTACCGCGCACACCGATTCCGCAGGTGCCGATTGCAGGTACAGCGGCCATCTACACTCTGCCGCAGTTGATCGACTTGGGCGAGCGAACCAACCCGCAAACCCGCGCAGCGTGGGAAAGTCGCAAGCAGGCCGCCGATGAAGCGGTGATTGCTCGCAGCCCCTTGTTTCCGACCATCGCCATCACAGCCGTTGCCCTACGGGGCGATCTGCTTTTTGGTTTGCCTCCCAACATCTCGTCGGAGGGCGTCGTGAAGCTGAACAGCACCACTGTGGAGCCGGCCGTAAAGCTTACCTGGACGCCTATCGATTTTGGAGCCAACCTGGCGAACTATCGAGGGGCCAAAGAAACTCAGGCGGCAACGAACGAAGAGGCAACCGCGACGGAGCAGGGTGTGGCACTAACCATTTCGCAGGACTACTACGCGCTGATCGCGGCCAAAGAGGCGTATCGGTCCGCAGACGTCAACTACGCTTCATCCAAGGTGCAGCGAGAGTCTACGGATCAGTCCTACGAGCACGGTCTGGTTTCGGTGATCAAGCGGGACCAGGTCAGGGCACAGGCGCTATCGTCCTACGCGAGCCTGGTCAGCGCAAAAGCGAAGCTGCAGCAGGCAAGAATCGCTTTGGCCGCCGAGGTGAACCTGAAGCCGGAGCAGGCCTTCGACGTTCCTGCTCTGGGGGAGGATGTCGACACACGGTGGGTAGAAGCTTCGGTGGAAGAACTGGTGAAGACGGCGACCCAGCGGCGCCCGGAGTTGCGCGAAGCGATGGATCAGATCAAGGCCGCGCAACAGAAAGAAAAGAACGCGCACGCGGGTCTGTTCCCAAGCGTCTCGATCACGGCGCAGGAGCAATACACACACAGCACGAGTTCGACGGCAACCTCGGGCAACGCCTTGGCGGCGGCCAGCACCCCGGACACGAACGGTAATACCTATGTTGTCGCGGCCAATCTAACGTGGGACATTTTCACGGCCGGTGCCAAGCGCGCCAATGTACGTTTGGCAGCATCGCAGGTGCGCCAGTCGCAGATTCACCTCGATCAGCTGACACTCGATGTGCAAGGACAGGTATGGCAAAGCTATACCGATATTGAAGCGGCGTTGAGTGAACAGAAAGCCGCCGAGGCCGCACTTCTCGCCTCCCGTGAATACTTCGACGCGGCCAAGATAAGCGAAGTCCATGGGTTGGGAAATGAAGTGCCACTCACCTCTGCAGAGGCCACGCTTGCGCAAGCCGAGAGCGCCTTCACGTCGGCGCGCACGAACACCTTGCAGCTTGCAGCCAAACTTGCTTACAGTACCGGACAGTTGCTTTCGTTCGGACCCATGATTCCGCGTTCTGCAGGAGGGAAACCTTGAAGTGTTCGACAGGGCGTGTGGATCATTTATTGAGGACGGGATGGCTCGGATTGAGCTTGTGCGCGTCGCTCGCCGGTTGCGGCGGATCGCATGTCGTAGACGTGCTCGGCTCCTACTTCCCGGTTTGGCTGCTATGCATGATTGTGGGAGTTGCGGCCGCCTTCGTCTTCAGGAGTCTTTTTCTTCGCTTCAAGATAGAACCGTATGTGGGCCCGTTGCCGCTGATTTACCTGTGCGTCACCGTCGCCGTATCCTGCCTGATCTGGCTGCTGATTTCGTAAGAAGGAGGGCTCGGTGAGCGAAGACAAGTTTGTGGACAAATTGGCGGGAAAGCAGTCCGAAGAAGCATCGGTAAAGAGACGCCGCCTGCTCGGCCGTGCCGTTGGCGCCCTCATCGTGCTGATCACCATCGTGAGTGTCGTGTTCACCTGGATTCGCATGACCTACAATCCGCGCACGCAGGACGGCAGCCTGGGCGCACACTACATCGGCATGGCACCCGAAGTGGACGGACGCATCATCTCCTTGAATGTACGCGACAACGATTGCGTACCCGCCGGTCAGCTTCTTGTAGAGATCGACCCGCGACCGTACCAGTACAGCCTGCAATCCGCGCTGTCGAACCAGGCCAAGCTCGAACAAGACATCGTGCAGGAAAAGAGATCGATACGCGCCTCCGTGGACCAGGTGCAGGCAACCAAGGGCACTGTAGAAAATAGCCGCCTGAATGAACTGAAGGGCGGAGATACCACACGCGAAGCGGCGGACACTCTGGCACAAGCGCGCGCTTCGCTCGCGACGGCGCGAGAAAATCTGCTGTTGGCCGATTTGACTTTGGAGCGCAATGCGCCACTCGCTGCGCGCAACTATGTTTCGCGGGAAGATTTCGACAAGCTCCAAACCAATCAGAAGAGTGCGGCCGAATCCGTTCGGAGCGCCGAGGCGCAGGTGCGTGCCGACCAAGCCAGACAGAGTAGCGCGGCGACAAGTCAGGTGCAGGATGCCGTCAGCTTGATTCAATCCAGGGATCAATTGCGCAAATCCAGAAACGAAATTCCTGTCCTTGGCACTCTCGTCTCGCAGCGGCCCTCGTACCAGGCCTCTGTAGACCAGGCTCGACTCAACCTCAGCTGGACGAAGGTCTACGCTCCCTTCGACGGTTGCGTCACCTCGATGAACATAGCGCGAGGCGAATATGCGAAACCGGGCACGGCGATGTTTACGTTGATCGACGAGAACTCCTGGTACGTCCGTGCCGATTACGGCGAAGGGCAACTCCGCTTCATACGGCCTGGCATGCGGGCCGACGTTGTCCTGATGACGGATCCGCACCATACGCTGCCTGGCGTTGTGGAAAATATCAGCACCGGCGTCATCTCGTCGGACAGCTCCGACGTGGGCGGCATTCCCGGTACGCCGGGTAGTCTGCCGACAGTGGAACGATCTTTGGATTGGGTGCGTCTCGCTGCGCGCTATCCAGTGCGCATTCACATTCAGCCGCGTGACCCGCGTCTGCTGCTCATCGGAACGACGGCCGAAGTTTCCGTGCACGACTGACCGCTGCAAAGACCTTGTTCCGAGATCTCACATGGCCACAAGTACGGTACAACTTGGTGCGGGATCGGCCCCGCAAAACCGCCTGCATGCGGTGTGGACCTTTCTCCGGGAAGAGCTTAAGCCCTCACCGGGTCGCTATGCCGTTATGTTGCGCCTCGTCGCCTCGGTGCTGCTTGCGCTGTGGATCGATATGGCTTTCGGTCTGAAGGACATCGGACTTGGTCTCTACATTCCGTTCTTCCTCACGCAAGGAAGCGTGAAAAAAAACGTCACGACCCTGCTGATGCTGGTGGTGACCTGTGCAATGTCGGTGCTGTACATGCTGTTTGTGATGAACGTGCTCGGTGGATCGCCTCCCGTGCGGTTTGTCGCGCAAACACTGATCACATTTGTCGGCGTCTACTTGATCCAGGCGGCGCAGATTTCACAACCATGGCTTGTGATGGCGCTGTTCGGAGCGAATTTCGTCCGTTCATGGGATTCGAGCGAAACCGCCGCATCGATTGTCTCCGGCAATCTCAGCTTTGTCCTGACCATCATGGTGGGGGCGTCGAGTACGGTCCTTGTGCAATACATCGTCTCGATCAAGAGACCGCTGCAGCAATGGCAGGACAGCATGGCCGCGTCCCTTGAGGCGATCCTTGAAACGCTCAGCGCGCATACGGACGAGCGCTCACCGAAGGCGGGCCAGAAGCAACTGCAGAAGCTTTCTCTCGCCGGCAACGCGGCTTCCAAAGCGCTCCTCGCGGATGCGGCCAAGCGAAACGATCGTTTGAAATTTGTGTCCGTACGCCTCAGTGGCGCGATCGAAGCGATGACCGCGCTGATCGATCAGGCACTGTGGTTTTCCATGCGCTGCAGCAAAGGTCTTTCCGCCGCAGACAAGGTTGCCCTTCGCGCTATCGAATCTCAACTTCGAGATCTCCAAAACGTTATTCGCAAAGGAGATCCACCGGCCCGCGTCTCTTATCCGCCGGACGAAGAGCTTTCGGAGCCAGTGGCGGCCCTGACCGCGACCGTGGAGACGCTGGCAGCTGTCCTGCGTGGCGAGCGTACTCTCCCGGAAGGTCATGGAGAAAAAGCTAAAGCCGGCTTTTTGAAGCCCGGTGCCCTGAAGAACAAAGACAACTTGTTCAGTGCGCTCAAAACAACGCTTGCGGCGACGCTCTGCTATGGCATATACACCGGGGTGGATTGGCCACAAATCAGCGCCAGCGTGACCACATGTATCATCACAACCGAAGATTCGCTCGGCATGGAGCGTCAGAAGCAGGTGCTTCGTTTGATCGGGGATACGCTGGCCGGCATCTGCGCTATCGGCGCGATTTGCTTCGTGTTGCCACATCTGTCGAGCATTGCCGGCCTGACCGTCGTTGTCGCCGCGATGACCCTTGCCGGAGGGTATGTGTTCCTCGGCAGCTATAAGCTCTCCTATGCCGGACGCCAGCTCTCTTACTGCTTTTTTCTTGCAACGCTCACAGGAACAACCACCCCAAATTCCCTCACGGAAGCGCGCAATCGCGTTGTCGCTGTGATCTTGGGCGTTTGCATGATGTGGCTTATTTCCGACCAGATCAAGCCCGTTCGCACAAGTTCCAAGATGAACGAGGCCGTCGTGGGCGCGCTCGGCGCACTGGAAAGAATCTGCCCTTTGCGCGATGCCCCCTGCAGTGCGGAAGACAAGCTGAAGGAACTCATCAAAATACGATCAGCCTTCGGCAAAGCCCTGCAACTTCTGCAACTCAATACGGAGTTGCGCGCATTTGAGAAAACGATGACACAGACTGCTCACAAACGGCGTCTGCCGGTAATCCAGCAAATCACGCAGTTGCTCTTTGAAGTGTTTCTACGCGACATGACCGCGGTTGAAGGGGACATCCTGGAGCTGAAGCCTACGCGAAGTCGGACGTGCTCTTCCGGGGCAACCATGCGCAAGTTGAAAGAAGTTTCGAAAGAGCTTTCGATGCCTGAGTTGAAGTCCACGGATTCGCTCAACCAAGCAAGGGCAGACACCCTGCTGGAGCAGATGCGATGCACACTCTCGGAAGCTTTGGATGTGACAAGCCAACCGCAGAGGAGCCCTCGCACAACGCCCGAAAACGCGTAGCCTTCGAGTGGAATAGGTGCGGCTGCATAGCAAACGTAGGGCTAACAAAGTGCAAGGCGATCACTGAATCGCCTTGCACCGGAGCATTCGTGGACACATGGCAAGTGACGGCAAACGGTGCACAAAGTTAGTCGAAAGAGCTGAACGGATTGGGCCAGCCAGTCTGGTAGCTCAGCGTACCCGTCCACGGGGTCACCGCTGTCTTGCCCTGCATATTCACGACGATACGTAGAGATTCGGCCTTCACTCCGGTAGCCCGATCCAGAAGCCAATCCGCCACGAAGGTAAACGCTTCGGGGCCCATCTGGCCGGAGGGACGCGAATGCAACCCATGGTTTTCACCCTGGTACAGAACCAAGGTCTTCGGCGCCCTTACCGCGTTCATATAGTGATAAGTCTCCGCGATATCGCTCAGCTGGTCGTCCTCACCCGCACATACAACATAGGGACAGCGAAGCCCGGCAATTAGCGCATCGTTGTTGATCGTTTTGCAATAAGCATCAAATGCCGCCTCGTCATGGATGTTGGTCATGTACATCTGACGCAGCCGAAAGGTTGGGCTGGCGGTGTCCATCATGGAAAACCCACCCGGCTCGAAGCAGGTCATCAGAACGCCGCATGCCGCGAAGCGCGGTTCAGAGGCAGCGAGCAGTGAAGCCCAGTAGCTTCCATAGCTGTTCCCCATCACGTAGATTTTGCTGGGATCTATCTCGGGGCGACCTTTGCAGTACTCGAAAACCGTTGGCGCGAGTTGAGGAAACGTTTTGTGGTCCCACCAAACTTCACTGGTAAGGGACTCGCCCTGACCCGGGACGTCGATGGCCAGAACCGCAAAACCGCGCGACAGCAGTGGATCGCCTTCGAGTGCAACCACCATCTCCTTGAATCCGTCCATGCCGGCGGTGTCGACAACACAGGGCACCCGCTGCCCTTTCTCAAAGTCTGGCGGAAGATGCAGATAGGCACTCACCTTCTTGCCGTCGAACGGCAACTCTACCCGCTCCACATGCCACGCCGAGAGAGGCACAAATTGGTCATAACATTCGCGCTTCTTACGGGCGAGCAGCAGATTGAACTCCGTGTTGGCAGCGATGGACCATTGCGCCGCGCCATACATGATCGAGGCGATGAAGAAGTGATTACGCGCGGTTACCTTGTGCTTTCTGCCGAGCGCTTCGCGAGCGGCCAGCTCCTGGCCACGGGCAGCCTGCGCAAATACCCGGGATAGATCGTCATATTTCTTGATCAGCGGTTTGAGGCCCTGGAACTCGCCGGCCGAGCTGGCACCACAGGCGCCAGTGTAGTAGCTGATCCGATCCTGGTCCCACTCCGGACCGGCGAGTTGAATCATCAAATCCAGCAACCACCGTTGTTTGCTTAGACGTTCAGACTGCTGCAACACATTGAGGGGTAAGGTTGGCATTGATCCTCCATTGCTTTCTAAGAGCGACAAACTTGTTGGAAGCCCGGTTACGACTCGAGAGGCGGGCGTTTTGTGTTGCGGCGAGCAGCGGCTAAAGGCAGCTTGCGTAGGACCTGCTTGTACAAGCTAGAACGTAAAACTGCCCGTGGATACGTTCAGAGTGACGGGGATGTGCCCTATGACTAGGTCCCACTCGTGTATTTCGTAGGCGCTGAGGCCCCTGGCGGTCATGGGTTCCACTTTCATCAAGCTCTCGGCTTCTTCGAGCGAACCTGCCCGAACGATGATGAGGCCCAAGTCGATGCCCTCATCCTTCACCGGAAACGGGCCCGAGCCGAATACCTTTCCCTCGGCTTCCAGGCTTGTCACATAGGCAATGTGGTCGGCTTTGTGAGGTTCGGCTTCAGCCTGGCTGACAACAACTCGGGTCAAAACAGCGAAGAGCTTATGGCTGAGCGTGGGGACGTAAGGAGGGGCGACTTTTCCGTCGGGTATGGGCATTTCAGGCTCCATTCAAGGAATACATAGCTGGATACATTGCTGAGGAAGTGCGAAAGCAGGCGACGACGCAGTGACAAGCCGTGTCGCAGTTCAGTTTGCCGGGGGCGAGGGCGCGGTGTGAATCAGTTCGATCACGTTCTGATTTAAGTCGCTGATATGTCCGAAGCGGGTGCCGCCTGGTTGCGTGCTCGGAGGATTGACGGGGGTAGCTCCGCGGGACACAGCCAATTCCCAGGCTGCGTCCACATCCGGAACGCCAAACGCCACGTGAGTGTACCCTAACTTCAACATCGTGGGAGTTAGATCTGCTGAAGTGAGGGGCTTCACGGGAGTCGGCGGTGGGGTCGGAGTGGCCTGAAAAATTTCCAAGCGGCCCCCCTCACGCTCGATAAACGCTGCCTTGAACGCCGGCGTTCCAAAACGTTGCGTTACTTTGAAATCGAAGACACGCCCATACCACTCGATGGTGGCATCGAGGTCAGGAACCGCCATACCTGCGTGGTCGATAAAGAGCTGTTCGGTGCTAGGTGGCATTTCTCTCTCCTGCTTTGGCTGGTTGTTGTTCGTGGTGGTTCGTGGTGGTTGAAAGGTTTCTCGGATGACCCCTCATCCGTATCGCAACCTATAGACCCGCTACCGCGCAGGCGATAAGAGCGATAAGGCCGCCGATGATCGCGAGGTTCGATCCGAGAAGTTGCAAACCTTCTGCCCGGCCCTTGTTTGTGACAATATCCTGCACCGGAACGGCTACTGTGGCCGCAAGAACATAGAAGACCAGCAGCCAACCGAGCGGAATCACGATCCATCCCCATGGCAGACAGATTGCTGCCACGATCTCCAGAGCGGCGGAGCCGAGTAGCCCTAGGGGCGCCAAGGGAATATGGTGAGCCTGCATCAAAGCGATCGCTTTCTTTCGTCCGCTTACCTTTGAAATGCAAGACATCAGGAACATCACCGCGACCAGACAGCGTGCAATTATGTAGAGAACGTGGGCATTCATCATTTCCTCCAGGTAACATGCTTCAAGAAGTTACGTTCATCTCACCGGGGAGCCGGACGCTCCAGGGTGAAATCAACGAGTCGACAAAGTTACGTTTTCTACCGCTTGGGAGAGGTCCTCAATCAAGTCGCGTCTCCGTTTTCGGATGTGCATGTTGGCGGCGACGACTGCTTGGTGCGGTTCAGACGTGTTGTGCTCGGTGTCACCGGAATCGCTTACTGTCCGGTGTTGGGGGGACTGATCCGCGTGTTCGTCTTCCTCCTGCGCCCCCGGCGGAAGCTCGCCTTTTTCCATCCGCTCGGCTATGGCGCACAAGGATTTCGCAGTCGTTCGTTCGGCCTTTCTGCCGGGATCTCGCGGGTCGGCCTCGTGCGCCGACCGGATCGATAAACCTACCTGAGCCAGTTCAAGAGTCAACAAGTTTCGCGTGCTTGCAAGGCACTTTCGCAAGGCCGATTGCTGGGCACTTTTACTCTTCGATTCGTAGATCGAAAGGTCGGCCTGATCCCCGGCTTGCGTAAGGCCCTGGTTGATGGAGGCACGGAGCTCCGTCGCTTTGGCGCTTCTGATCTCGGTCGATGAATCATCCACCGCCAGCAGAATTAACTCACTCGCCTTTCGAATGAGGCCGGCGATCGTATGCTTTTGTTGCGCCTGTGTGTCGATCGGCCAGATCCTCGTGAAGACAAACCACATCACAATGGTTCCAAGCAGCACACCCACGAGGCGGTCGCGAGCCTCTACTATCTGGTCGGGAATTACCGATGTAAAAAGCGCAACAAGCCCGAACGAGATGCCGATCTGTGAGCCGGCGTAGGAAACTTTCGGGCTTCCCTTGGTGATCCATCCCGCCGTAAAGAACACGACGGCGATATATAAAAGCAGTTCAACGACGTTGTCCATGTGTGAAAGAACCAGCGCGATGCCGCCCATGCCGAACAGCAGGCCGCCCACGAGAACACCGGAGAGGCGCAATGTGAGCTTTCGGAAAGTTCCGCCAATGGTCGAATCCGCGGTCAAAAAACAGGTCAGGACAGAGGTGCTGATCCCTTGCCACGACACCCCGTTGTACACGAGATAGCAGATCATGGAGGCCAAGGTCACTTTGATCGCGAACCGAAAATCGTCGGGCGTCACAAAGGGCCCCGGCTTTGGACTGGCCTCTGCAGGCTTCGCGTTTGCCGTGTCTGTGGCGTGGTTGGATGGAGTGATCTGGCTGCACCAAACACCCCAAAGGTCCTGGAGCTGCAATCCCATGTCGGCTAGAAGTTGGCCGGGGCCTCTGTCACCGATTGCGTCCCCGGAGGAATCCAAAGCCTGATTCCGATCGCGGCTTGCCGTTGAGCTGTGCTGTATCGCCTCAGCCAAGGCCATGGTGCCCTGTGACAATTCGCCCGCGGATTCCTTCTGCTCCTCGCTGAAGTAAGAAGCGCCTTGGCTGGAGAGCTGCACGGCCTGATCGGATAAGAGATCAAGGCCATGGAGGACGGCGCTCAATCGCTGTACGTACGCTGTGTCCACAGAAAGCTGTGTGGACAAGGCAGGGAGCAGCTTGCGTAAGCTGCCCGTCCCGGCGAGGGCTAATGTTCCCTGGCTCTGCAAAGCTTGCTGCTCTTCGCGGCTCAGGTCTGCGCCGCTGCATTTCTTCAGCACCGCTGCCGCTGCCTGCAAATGCTTCACGATCCCTGCGGTGATGTTCTGCCGCGGCCCCGGATGCGGAAAAAGGAAATCAACGGCAGTGGCGACCAGGCAGCCGCTGCTCATCATCAGGGCCACCCACATACCGGTTGTGACGGCATGCTCAGCGTTAAAAATGTTATCCGGCTGAACAAGAGTTAACGTCGCAATCACGGGACCAAGCGCCGCGATCGGAGGTTTGTGCAGACCTCTGGACAAGATCATGCACACGAAAATGGCGGCGGTCAGAGCCAACACGCGAGCCCCGGGTAAATCGATGGTCGCGAGCAACAGCACGATCGACACAATGCATGCCGTCCACGCGATGGTGATGATGCCCTTGGTGGCAGCCCAGGTCTGTTGCGGTGTATCCCGGGGAATGAGCAGTGGAACGAACACGGCAACGAACAGCTCGTGGCTACGGCTCGCCTCCCCGATCAGCACCATGATGGACGCGGAGACGGCGGCCCGCGCGGCCGAGTTGATCCGGCCGGGCGTGTGCGCAAACTCGCGCCGAAAAAAACCCAGCACGGCGGCGTCGAGCTCGAACGGTGTCTTAGTGAGCGGCTGACTGGCCGTTGCCATGGGGACTCTCGTAAATTGCTCGGTTGTAAATGCCGGGATCGGCGGGAATGGGAACGGGGCCCCCTTGGCTCCGAACAATGGTCGTCGCGGATGCACCCAGTCGGAAGAATTCAGGGGACGGATTCAAGACCCGGATGCGTACCGGAAAACGCTGCGCCAGACGTACCCAGTTCAGGGTCCGTGTCGTCTCCGGCAGGCCTCCGCCCTGCGCTGCGGTAATGTCCTCCGGCATCACACCAAACCCCACGCTTTCCACCACTCCATGGAAGCGAATGTCCGGGTGATCGAGCACATACACTTCAGCCGGCATGCCCGGCGCCAGATGCCGCAGTTGCGTCTCCTTGTAATTGCCCAGCACCCACCAGGCGGTCGTATCGATCAAGGTGAAAACCTGGCCACCCGTCCTGGCGTACTGCCCCGCGGCGATGGTGAGACCTGTGACGCGCGCGTCAAACGGTGCATAAACACGGCAACGCTCGAGGTCGTAAGCAGCCGATCGGACCTGCGCTTCTCTTGCCAACATCTGCGATTGCAACGTCTGCAAACGCCCGATGTCGAGTACGGCTTGCTGCGCTCTTAGCTTCTGCTGTTCGCCCCCTACCGCGGCCTGTTTCACTTCGGCCTGCGCTTGCAGGAACCTTGCACGGTCCGCATCCAATGTGGTTTGAGCCTGCGCAACACTCTCCTGCGCCGCTCTGAGGTTGGTTCTCAACTGATCGATTTGTTGCGCCGTGACGAAGTGGCGCGCAAGCAGAGGTTCGGTCCTCGCCAGCGTGTCCTCGGCGAGGCGGTATTGAGCCTCTGTGCTCTTCACGGTAGCTTCCTGGCTTAGGATGACTTTCTGTGTCGCCATCGCATTGGCCTGCTGACCATTTACCGATTCCGCGAACGTTTTCTGGCCCACCGTCGTGATTTTCGCGTTGAGCATCTGCGCCGCAATGCCCCTTCGTTCGTCGATCATCTGCTGCTCGAGATGATGTTTTTCTGAGATCGCTTGCTGCAACTGGTATTCATACGGTCTTGGGTCTATCTCGTACAACAAATCTCCCTTGTGAACCAGTTGATTGTCGCGAATCGGCAGAGAGATGATTCGCCCGTTCACGTCAGGGGCGATACCGATGTAGTTTGCCACCACATTGGCATCATCGGTCCGTGGACTGAGGTTTGTATCCCAAAGCGCAATGCACCCCAGCACAATCGCCGCGACAACGATCGCCACGGCAAGGATGCGCCCTACGATTAACTGCGTCTTGGAAGTCTCCGCCATCGAGCCTCACTGAAGAAGGAAAAAGAAATTAGCTGTACAAAACAATCCACGCCAGAAACGTATAAGCCGCGGCCGCACAGGGATACACGATTGTTTTGAGCGGAATTGCCGGCTCAATCTTGATGCGAAGCAAAAGAAAGTGCGTCGCCACGGCAAGCACAATTCCGATCAGGCAGCACACAATCCAGGCTGGGAAGTAGGATCCGAGAACGTCGACCGAAGGCGAGCGCGAGCAACCGCAAAGAAGCAGGGCGGGCGCGAACACGACGATCCACTGTTTACTTTGCATTTCTATTCGCCTTCAGGAACCGTGATCCAAGTAAATCGCCAGTGGAATACGCCAATTGCGCAAGGTCGGTCATCACTTCGGACGCCGCTTGCACCTGCTCATTCCGTGACTGCGCCAATGTCTGCTCGGCGTTAAACAAATCGGTATAGGTCTCGAGCCCAAGCGTGAACGACTCCTGCGCGGCATCGTAGGAGGCCTGCGACGCAATGAGCAGATCCTGAGAAATCTCCAGGCGGCGGAACGCGACCTTGGCATTGATATAGTTCGACCACACCTGGTTGGCGGCAAGGTCCTGGGCCGATTGGAGCTGCGCCTGCGCGATGCGCTTTTGTTCCTCCGCTTCCACGATCTGATACCGCCGCCGGCCCCCATCGAGAATGCTCCAGGTAAACGAAAATTCTCCCTGCCAGTTCACCTGGTGCACAAATGGCGCGGGGCCGGCGCTCGACGTGGTCCAGAGGAAATCCTGCCCAGCCTGCGCCGTGACGGTCAGGGTGGGAAACAGGGCCGCCCGTGCGGCTTTGATAGACTGGTCGGCCGCACGGATGCGTCCCACTGCCTCCAGCAGGTCGGGCCGTTGCACCAGCGCTTTGCCGATCAGTTGCTCCGCTGAATTTTCCAGCTCGCTGCGCTGCGGCATGTGCGCCAGGTCCTTCACTTGCAGGGCCAGCGCTGGATTCAGGCCCACGGTTCTGGCCAGATCGGATTCCGCCACCTGCTCGGCACCGATCGCATTTTCAAGGTTGTACTCCGCCTGTTGCCGTTGCGCTTTGGTGCTCAGGAAATTCGGCAGTGTGGCCAAGCCCTGCTCCATGCGCGCCTGCACCTGCTGTTCAATCTCTTGCGCATCTTTCAAAGAAGCACGGGCGGACGTGACCAGGCCCTTGCCGCTGACGACTCGGTAGTAAAAACGCGTCACATCCAGCGCAATCTGTTCCTGCGTGCCGGTCAGGGATGCCCCCGTTACAAACAGGTTCGTCGCCGCTGTTTCGATACCGGCGCGCGTGTTGCCAGCATCGAAAAGCAGATAGCTCAAGGCCACCACCGGATTGACGGTCGTGTCATCCTCTCGCAAGGCGGCCCCTCCCAGTACCTTGGCATCCGCGTCGGGGAAAACCAGAAACTCCCGTCGTTCCGTTACCGGGGCGTTCAGAGAAAGCGACGGGAACAGTGTGCTGCGCGCGACCCCTACAGCGGCGGCTTGCTCCTTCACCTGCTCCCAGGCGGCATGTCCGCTCGGATTCTGTTGCTCCGCTATGTCGATCAACTCAAAAAGGGGGTACACATGGGACTCGTTCGTGGGCGTGTACACCCGCGGCATACGCCGCAGGTCGGCAACGTACGGCGCCGCGCCGCGAACGCCACCCCCGGCAGATCCAAGCTGAGCGGACGGAGCCGAAGGCAGAGACCCTGCCCCAAGCCGCCCTGTCCCCACCTGCGCAGACGTATGCACCGCGAGCGCCGAACATAGCGTTGCTCCTGCGGCAAGCAGCGGTTGTCGTCGAGCGTGTTGACCGTTGCTGAACAAGCCGGAAACCCTTCGGTATGGTTGCCGCGCGGGAGATCGGCGTTCCCGCGCGGGATGAAGCGAAACCTTCGGTTCTACATCGTGCTTGTACATGCCCCCGATGGCCTTCCCCGTGAGCTAGTGCAGAAGTCCATTTCCGGTCGCTGGAACGGGCGCCTTCGCCGGCCTCTCCGGCATGGACGCAAGCTCCTCGAAGTACGACCTCATGGTTCTGGGCGAGCGTCCCAGAACGGCTTCAAGCGTTACGGCGTTGCCCATCAAGCCGTGCTTGTCATACCACTCCAGCATGGGTTTCATCGCTGCCTGCTGCGGGTCGGAGGCACCGCGAACCGGGGGGTTCGGCTTCAACACTTCGGCCTTGATCTCGCGACCCAATACTTCGCCAATAATCGCAGCGACCTCGACTCGATTCCTTGGAGTTTCCGCCGCCAGTTCAAACGTGCCGTACAGCAGCCGATCCCCCGTAAGCGCCAACGCGGCCACTTCCGCCACATCGCGAAAGTCCACACGAGAGAAACGGGTCTCGGTCGACCATGGTTCGGCGAGGACGCCGCTCTTGACCACTTCCGGCCAACTTTCGGCATAGTTCTGCAAAAACATCGCCGGTTGCAGAAAGCTGTACTCCATGTCGGAGGCCAGAATCGCCTCCTCGACAGGTCCCTTGGCGGCATGATTGCTCAACCGGCTCAGGATCGGATCGATCACCGAGGAAAACACAAAACGTCGCACGCCGGCCTGCTTGGCAGCCTCGACGACACGCTGCCCGACCTCCGCCTCATTGGGCATAAAAGCCGGCGCGATGTAAAACACCGAATCAACACCTCGGAGAGCGGCATCCATGCTCGCCCGGTCGCGAAGATCGGCCACCGCGACCTCTGCGGCACCGTGTTGGCGGACTATCTCCGCTTCCTTGCTGTCCCTCACCAGACCACGGACCTTGGCTCCGCGCTTCACCAGAGCCGGGACAACCAGCCCCGCAAATTTACCGCTCGCACCCACGGCCAGTACTGTTGGCCTGTGCGCCGTTGCGTTCACATCTTGCGGTTTGATTTGGCCCTGCTCAAGGGTGCTCATAGGTCATCTCCTCTGTTTTGTACCGTTCGGCTTTCCAGGTTTTGTGCCGACGCACTTTGCCAGTACGCGCCATCAGTCTGACTTCGAGACTAGGTCAGCTCCCCATGTAAGTCGATTGCGTGCAGTGCAAACCCCACTTGCTTTGGAGGAGGTCGACACGGGGCAACGCTAATGGTCAACAATAAGCCGAAGCGCCAGCACAGGCGCGTCGCCCAGGCGCTTGTCTCCACTCGGTTTCCATATGTATTGGAAGTCCGGCCATATGCTGATCCAACGTCGTATCACGAATTTGTAGCCCGCTTCCATGGTGGTCTGCGACGCTCGCCCGGGCTGTCCCATCCGCTGCAGCGTCTCACTGTAATCTCGACTGAAATGGGCATTGATCGCCCCGATGGCGGCGATGTCGGCCGGCCGCTTCGGGACCAGACCGACAAACCGTACGCCACCGAGTGTTTCCCAATCGTTTACATTCAGGCGGCGCGGCGTCGCGCTCAGGCTGAACTCGAAATCGATCCCCTGATGGGTGTAGTGGCCGCCCACCTTGCGTCGCCAAAGTGCCTGCCCAATATCCGTGTAAAATTCGTCGTTGCCGTGGGACACTCTGTTCGTAGGGAAGCTGGCGAAGTGACCGAAGTTGTGCACCTGCCCGATTTTGTACACGCCGGGGTGCGCCGAGGTTTCGCCTCCCAGGAAGTACCCGAGCGTGGTTGCCTCGTCGGGCGCGTTGCGCAGATCGAAGCGAATGCCGCTCGGATCCCCGACAAAGGGGCTATGCGGCGATGAAAGCACAGCCACCTTGTAAAAAATATGTTTCCCCGGATCGCCTCGCACGTAAAAACCCGGTTTGCCGGCGGGAGCAAACGACGCAAACATCTGGATCGTCGTCGGCACGTTGCAACACAGCGAGTTGTTCACCCACGTTTTGAACGCAGCCGCCTGGTCGTCAGCACCGATGGCCTGGTTGTCGAATTCGTTCTGCGCCGCAATCTGCCCCATCCGCAGCGTCACCTTGTTGTGCCACAGCTTTTGCTGAAGGTAATACTCGTTGAAGCGCAGGGAATGCGTTCCGGCGACCGAGCTCGTGAAATCCCATGAACCGATGTATGTCGTCGCAAGGTCCGAACCGGTTTGAAAAACGCCGCTCACCAACACGCTCGCTCCCCTCCACGAGAGCAGCTTCTGCAGATCGAGATTCATCACACCGGTCGACCTTCCAAAGACCGTGCCCATCTGCGTCCTTCCACCCGCGGGGTTGCCCTGGAAATCGTAAATATCCTCGATATTCACGGTGATTCCTTTCCGCGCCAGATCTTCCCGCCACTTCGGAAGCACAAAGCCGGGCTGCGGTTTCCGGCCGGAGTCCTCCATGGGCGCGGAGGAGGCAGCCGGTGTTCGTCCGTTCTGGGCATGCAGCGGAGCCCACCCCGCCATCGTCAAATACGCACCCAAAAGCGCGGGGGCCGACCTGTAGATGAGCCTGCGGCCGCACCGGATGTCCGCAGGTTTCATGATCGTCACGTCGACCCCTCCTTGTTCGCTGGCACCTTCGGCTTCCACGACGCGAATCACACCCGCGCGTATCCGCCGTCGTTGATCAGCACCTGGCCTGTCATAAACTGCGCATCATCCGATGTAAGAAACGACATCACATTGGCCATGTCGACCGGCTGCGCTGGGCGCTTGATCACCTGCATCTGGGGAATGGTGGTCAGATACTCCAAGGCGTCGCGCTCCACCGTCTTGGTGTCGGTGATGCCCGGAGCGATGGCGTTCACCGTGATCCCATCCTCCCCGACCTCATTCGCCAGGGCGCGCGTGAATCCAATCACGCCCATCTTGGCTGAAATGTAGTGAAGGTTGTTTTTCGCAATGGTCCAGACTTCGGCCGAAGCGACGTTCATGATGCGGCCGTATTTCTGCCGCCGCATCATCGGCACAATGTACTTGGACACTAGGAACGGCCCGTCGAGATCCGTGCTAAGCACCTCTTTCCACTGCTCGAACGTCATGTCGTCGAAAGAGATGTAGGGGTAAATGCCCGCATTGTTGACAAGAATGTCGCAACGGCCGAACTCCTGCTCCACACAGGCCGCAAAGGCTTTCACATCGCTCTCTACCCTGACATCGCAATGCATCGTCTTCACCTTTCGCCCCAGCGCGCGAATGATGTCCTCCGTTTCCGTCGCCGGCACGATATCGGCGATCGCGATATCCGCCCCATCTTCGGCAAGCCGCTTTGCATACGCTTGCCCAATGCCCATGGCCGCTCCAGTGACTACCGCGACCTTTCCCTGCTTATTCCCTTGGGTTGTCATAACTTTCTATCCTCACGAGGTCCTTTGTAAGTACGGCGATGAAGAACGCTCCAGGTCGAACTTGTGTGTATACCGAACGCTTGTGGAGCAGGCGAGCTAACGAACGCTAGCTTACAGCGGTTGTCGCTTGCACACGTTGCAAACAAGGATTGCGCAGAGCGTCGCAGATTTATTACCCAACATAAACGAACATGAGGACGATCCTTGCTTCATCTGCAAGAAAGCTTTGCCCTGGGTGCTAGCCATATTCGACAGCGTATACGTGCATCCTTCTAGGAGCGATGTCTAAAGAGTCGGGCTCGGTCGTGAGGTAGTTACCCGGACGGTCAGCATACGGCCGTGAAATTACCTAAGTCTTTTCATGATGGTTGTCGACTTACCCCCCTCATCCCACGAAACGAGAGGATAGCGTTCCTACGGAGGTCCTCGCCCACCCTTCTGCATCCGAAAGGCAGCTACAGAGGAGTGAGCACATGCACCACATCCGCCCTGTAAATGCCGTACATACGTCCGCTCCGGCCCATCTTTTAAACCGCCGAGAATTTCTTTATGGAAGCGTGGCCGGTGTTAGCGCCATGGCACTTTCCGAAAGTATGTTCGCTGAGTCCCAAAAGGAGAATCGAAAGATGCCCGATCTAAAAAAGACTGTGCTGATGATTTGTGACTGTCAGGTGGGGATTGCCGATCTGCCCTACGCCAAGGAAGCCGTGCAGCGGGCCGCTGCTGCCCTTGCGGCCGCGAGAAAGGCCGGAATGCTGGTGCTTTTCAGTAGGGTGACCTTTGAGCCCGGCTACCTCGATGTATCACCTCGGAACAAGGCCTTCGCACTCGTCAAGGCGAAGAATATGCTTCCACCCGGCGCCTCTCACCTGGTCCCGGCTTTCGAGCCTCATCCTAATGAAATCGTCGTTCCCAAGGATCGCTTCAGCGCCTTCTGCGGCAACAACCTCGAAACGATCCTGCGCTCGCAGGGCATAACGGATTTAGTCATCGCCGGGGTCACGACCAGCGGTGTGGTTCTTTCTACTTTCTCCGAAGCCGCGGATCGCGACTACAACCTTACAATCCTGGCCGACGCCTGTGCCGACCCGATCATGAGCCTTCACGAAGAACTTATGACGAACCTGTTTCCGCGTTCGGCAAGCGTGTCGCCTGTCGCGGGGTGGGTAGCGGGCCTTACCTCGTAACGGGGCCGCATGCCGAGCTCTCCAATCGCAAACAGGTCGGCGAAAGACAGCCGGCGAATCGCACACCAGACTTAGGATGTCTGAACGTATGATTCGCCGGCGGGCCTTCAAAGGGCCTGGAGGCCAATGCGAGACGAGGGCGCTGAAACGGCAGTCCGTCCGGGAGCCTGGCTCAGGCTCAGCGCAGAGCTTTGCAGAATCTTCGCAGTGGATGAGTTGTGAACGAAGTAAGCCTCCGGATTCACGCCTCGGCATCTCGGATCGTTGGCCCCGCCCAGGATCGACGACAAGAAGTTCAAGAAAGCACCCTCCTTGGAGGCGGCACGCAAACGTCCGTTATACAAAGCGCAGAACACTGCCGGCTCCACAATCCAATCCTGGAAAACCTCCACCAAACCTCCCGTGTTGACGTGCTGCTGCGCAATCCAGCGCGGCAAAATCGTGATGCCTGCAGAGCCAACGGCCAGCCGGAATAACGTCGCCGGATCCGCCACGGTGATCCGAGCGTTGGACCGGATCGAGAACCGCTCGTTCGCACGCGAAAGGTTCCATGTCGCCTGGCTGCCGCCGGGGGCCAGACCCAGACAACTGTGTTGTTCCAGGTCCAGCGGATGAATTAGTTCGGGATGAGCCGCGATATACTTCGGACTTGCGTACAGGCCTTGGCGTATCGATGGGAATAGCTTCATGAGATGCCGTGAATCGGTCGGCATCCCCACTTTGAAAAAAATGTCGTGCGAAGCTCTCGGCTCCTGATTTAAATCGGAGGATAAAGACAGGTTCACCCGAACCCTGGGATAGAACTCCAGGAATCGAATCAGCAGGCTGGAAAGTACCTCTTGCACGAAAGTCACGGGAGCCGCGACCTCTAATACGCCGTGCGGTTCTGTATCGCGCGAAAGCAGCACGTCGACCGCACTTTGATGTGCCTGTAAAGCACTTTGGCAAGCCCGCAGATATTCGTGTCCAAGCTCAGTCAGGCACAGCCCGGAACCATCTCGCCGGATAAGCACAACCTGGGAGGTAGCTTCAATTCTCTTAAGCGCCCGACTGACGGTAAAGAGCGGCATCAAGAGTTGGTCTGCAGCTTCTGTCAGGGTTCGCGCACACCCAATTGCAACAAAGACACGCATGTCCTCGGGACGCAAATTCGCATGAACTTTGCGGGATCTGTTTACGTTCATCAGACACCTGTTTCATCAGCAGCAAAGTGGCTCGGTGATAGCTGATGGCGGTCGAGGACGCCGACGAGCTCCGACAGGTCTTTGCCCTGGATCCGTTAGAAATCTCGTTCTTGACAGGAGACATTCTAAAGTCAGAACATCCAGGGGGCTGGGCGGTGTTGGCCTCCAGAGCTTCGGTAGAAGACTACCGCCATGGCCAAGATTCTACCACTTGTGAGGGCGGTGCGCAATGACACGTCCGGGCCAGACCTGCAGCCCTGGAGGAACAAGCCCCGGGTGCTCGATCGCCGGCGATCTCTTTTTCCTCAACACTGAAAGCGGGCACACGACGTCCGCAAATCGCTTCGGGCAGGTTCGAGAAGTGCCGATACATGGCACATTCTCGAACGGAACGAACGCCGGTTGCACTCTGAATCCCCAGCGAACAAGAATCACAATCTAACCCTCTCGGTTCTGGAAAGGTTAGTTATGCACCCTCTCAGAAGACACTCACAACATCAATTAATCCCAACTCTCTGCATCCTCCAAGGTGATGAAGCCGTCATGATCGGAATCATATCTCCCAAAAGAGTCCCGCAGCATCAAGGGTGCTTCCTCCTTCGATAACTTCCCGTCTCCGTCGGTGTCGAAGTCGGCGAGGATCTTCTTGAAATTCTGGATCATGGCCTGGCGCTCGTTTCCTCCTCCAACCTTCATGTACGCGAATGGGTCCGTGGCATCGACGGGAGCCGCGCCGGGTTGGCTGGACGGAAAAAAATCCACCATAACATTGCGTCCCGGACCGAGCGAGGTCGGACTGTGGGGCGTATGGGGCGGAACGCGCACAATCGCCGGCGCTTTCATATGGGAAATGGTCGCGCCTATGGCAAAAGCACATTCGCCTTCCACCAGGACAAAGATTTCCTCGACGGGATGCGTGTGCATCGGCGGCCCCTGGCCTGGACCCATGGCGGTAACCTGCACCGTGGAACTGTCCCAACCGTAATATTGCCCTTCCAGTTCCACAAAGTAATCGCCTGTCTTGATATCCCAGAAATTGAATCCAGACTGGTTCTGCACAACAAACGGCAGGCCCAGATTGTGTATATTTCCGGGCGTGACCTCGACCTGCTTCGCCGGTTTCGGAGTCGTGCACTCCTCCGGTTGCTCCCCGTTCGTTACCGTGGCTGACATTTCGCTTTCTCCTTGCAGTGTTGACGTTTTTACCATCATGCCCCTTCTATGTTGACATGTCAACATCTAATACGATAGCCTTGGGCCATGGCAGTGCTATCGGCTCCCGACCGTCAACTTTGGCGAAATTTCCGGCGCAGTGCCGAAACAATCCATGCTGCGATCGAACGGGACCTGATGGCGGCGGCAGGGTTATCGGGTGCCGACCATGGCATTCTGTCGAGGCTTGCCGAGGCCGAGGGGAAGGCCTTACGTCAACAGGAGCTTTGCGATGCGATGCGCTGGGACAGGACACGGCTGTCTCATCACCTCACACGCATGGAAAGGCGTGGCCTCGTAAAGCGTTCGGAGCTCGGGGGTGGGGCCATCGTTGTGAGGATCACGGCGGGGGGAGAGCGCGCTCGAAAAGTGGCCGACCCGGTTCATGCCGACGCCGTCACGCGGTATTTCCTGTCGAAGATGACGGCGACGGAACGACGAGCCATCGCCTCGTTCTGCGCGTCGATTGCCACAACGTGTGAAGGGATTCCGCCAGCGAAACCTTGACTAACATCCGAAAGCCGAAGGTCCGCTTGACGGTGAGGAGTTGGAGGGGACCATGGAAACCTTCCCTAGTCGAGTTCGTAGCTCTGGAGAACCTCGGGTGCGTTACCCTGCGTCCGTAACAACCTCGCTTCGAACACGGGCTTATTACAAAAGGAACATGAGAAAACGGTTCCGTCGGTCAAATTGATCTGCATCTCTATTCCTTCCTCGTTGACTTTGTAGAAACGTATGGTCTCGATGGTTTTGTTGGACATCTCTGGGCACTCGATATATTCTTTCCGCATCACGAACGGCCTCCAATTTTCAAGCACACAAAAGTGTAAAGTTAGAATGCAAGCGGTTCACATCATGAGGTGCGGCCTATCCGATTTGCAGTCAGGCGTACATCGCCAAAATGAAGGCAGTGCCCTGAAAAGTTGCGCCGAGCATGGCCAGCGTGGATACCCGCGAGCACATCTTCGAGTGAGATACAGATCGTCCGAGCAGATCGCATAAAGCTCTATTCTATTGCAGTCTTACAATTCCGCAGAAATGGGCGATGCGTCACATTGCGTGCTTCAAGCATGCTTCAGCATCTCGGTTCGGTAGTGCGGCGCAAGTTTGGTCATCAGCTTCGCCTGCGCCTCTTTCTCGCCGGCCGGTGGCGGTGTTGTGCGGGTGGCGACGGCAATGCCCACGCGCGCAAAGAAATTTTCCTGTCCGGCCGGAGAACATAGCAACAGCGCGCGCACTGGCTCGGTGGAACTGTTGTGAAACTGGTGGGGTGCGTTGGAAGGAATGTTAATCGTAGTTCCTCCCGCGGCCGTCATTTTGTTTCCGCGGAAAGTCAACTCAAGTTCACCTTCCAGCACGATAAAGGTCTCCTCGAAGTCGTGACGATGAGGTGGGGGACCGCCGCCAGGAGGGATATGCATGTCGACCAGGCAAAAACGCCCATTGGTATCGTCACCTGTAACGAGGGTCGTGTAGGTATCGCCGACAATGCCCAGATGTTGCATGCTTTGATCCGTGTTGGGCTTCGCCACACGGAGCGGTCGTTGCAGATCGTCGGGGGGAAGACCCGTATCGGGCCGCGAGTAGATACCGGTGCTCTCTGCCATATGTATTCTCCTCTCGGACACTGCGGCCACCGCTGCGTACAGCATTGCGGCCAGCATTCGTCATGTATGGCTGGCTACCCTCGATGCAAGCTCCTCAAAATGCTTCAGCAGTTGCTCCGGAGCCTCTTCCGGTAAGAAGTGACCGCAGTTGGCAACCACACCGCCTGTCACGTCCTCCGCAACCATCTCGATCATCGCCTGGACGTTGCTGCCCAGCGATTTATCTCCTCCATAGGCAGCAATAGGCACCTTCACCTTGCTTGCCGTGAGCGGTTCGGTAAGCGCGATGGTGTCAAAGGCCGTGCGGTACACACCCAAGGCCCCGAGCACGCCTTCCGTACCAGCGAAGGTGCGCAGGTATTCGTTGACGACTTCGGGTGGAAACGCGCTCGGATCGGCTGTTTCAAATTCATAGAACCACGTCAGAAAAGCTCGCTCGTTGCCAACCAGGAGACGCTGCGGCACATCCTTGGCCAGGGGCAGAATCCACCACCACATGGATCCGTTCTTCATGGCTTCAGGCGTATAGGTGATGATCTTGGAAAGTACGCCGGAAAGCATAACCGGCGCTTCGATGTACATCAGGCCGGCAATCTCATCGGGGTGATGTGCCGCCCAAAGCAGGGCTGGTGGAGCCCCCATATCGTGAGCGATCACGAGCAGCGGACTTCCGGCTCCGAAGCCGATCTGCTGCGTCAGCAGGCGAAAATCATCGGCCAACGTTTTTCCGTCATACCCGGCGTTGCCCTCCGGTTTGGACGAGTCGCCATACCCGCGCATGTCTGGAGCCAAAGCGAAGTAACCGGCTTTGGCCAGCAGCGGCAATACGTGATGCCAGGAGTAGCTGGTGCCGAGAAACCCATGCCAAAGCAGCACGGGTTTTCCCCGGGGGTCTCCGCCGATCCAAAAGTGCAGATCCTGGCCGTTGACCCTTTCTACCCGCGATTCGAAATTCGGTATTTCCGCTCGAAGCTGTTCTGGCATGGTGCACTCCCGGACCGCGAGTCGCTTCGATCAAAGCGGAAATCGGCTCGACAGGTGTAGCGTATAGCCAATAAAGGTTGCACGGGTTGCAAATGGACCTCGCCGGCGAAGTAGTTGGGCGGTGCAACCGATTGCATTGAAGCTACGTGCGCTCCAGGCAAATCAAGTTGCTTTCGGTTTGAGCGCATGACCGAGTGTCTCGGTGCACGTCAGGCACACGCATCGCCCGACAGGGGCAGGCCTCCGTCGGAAGATGTTCCGACATGCAGGCTCGTTGTCAGCACACGCTCTGGACTCGCGGGACCTGGCCTGCCGGTTACCAGCCAAAGTCTTACCTGGCGAGCCCACCTGGTCTTTCTACACAGTGAGCAGCCCCATTGGAGGCGCTGGCCCCTGCCCCCTCGTACGGACGATCACCCTGGACGATGAGGCGGGGCCACTCCCTGTGTTGCTCCTTGTGCCGAATGTCTTACGCGCCTTCCTTCTCTTTATGGCCGCCAAACTGGTACCGCATAGCGGAAAGCAATTTGTTTGCATAGACGGCGTTTGACTGCGAAGTGAATCGCGAAAAGAGCGCCGCGCTTAGCACGTCTGCCGGAACACCAACGTCGATAGCGGCAATGGTTGTCCACCGTCCTTCGCCCGAGTCTGAAACCCGTCCGCTATACCCCTCGAGATCGGGAGATTCCACCAGAGCGGTCGCCGTCAAATCCAGCAGCCAGGACGCGATCACGCTACCCCGTCGCCACACTTCGGCAACTTCCGGGATCGGCAGATCGAACTTGTAGTGATCCGGCTCGCGCATGGGCGCGGTCTCCGCATCCATGCTCTGCTGCGTGTTGCCGATGTTTGCATGCTTCAGGATGTTGAGACCTTCCGCGTAGGCCGCCATGATGCCGTACTCAATGCCGTTATGCACCATCTTGACGAAATGCCCCGCACCCGCGGGTCCGCAATGGAGATAGCCGCTTTCCGCGGTCGTGCTCGCCGCCTTTTCGCGTCCCGGTGTTCTTTCGATCGAACCTACACCCGGAGCCAGGGTCTTGAAGATCGGGTCGAGGTACTTCACCGCGGCATCGGCGCCTCCGATCATCAGGCAATACCCGCGTTCGAGACCATGCACGCCGCCACTGGTTCCCACGTCCATCCACGTCAACTGCGCCTTCGCAACCTCCGCGGATCGGCGAAGATCGTCGACATAGTACGAGTTGCCGCCGTCGATGATGATATCGCCCGCTTCCAGAAGTGGCTGCAACTCCTCCAATGTCTTGTCAACCACACCTGCCGGCACCATCAGCCACACGGCCCGGGGTTTTTGCAATTTGCTTACCATCTCCTTGAGCGAAGAGGAGGGTACCGCCCCGTCTTTCGCCAAAGCTTTCACCGCGTCCGGGCTATGGTCGTACACCACGCAACTGTGCCCATCGCCGATAAGCCGACGGACCATGTTCGCACCCATTCTGCCCAACCCCACCATTGCAATTTGCATCGTTTGACTCCCTTCGTACCGCTTAGATGTTGAACTGCTTAGAATGTCTCACGTCCCCCGGCAGAGCGCCCACTCGCACCATACTAGGCCTTCCTCTGCGGTCGACGGCGTTGACCTATTCTCGGATTTGTCGCAATCGCCCGGAGGGACCGGCGGCGATCAGCCTTGCCGTGAAGCCGGCGCCTGCGGATGATTGCCCTATGTAGCGTTCGGCCGCACCTCCTTGGCGTCGGAGAGGTACCACGGCACATTGATCACCACGATGCGCCGGTTCCCTTCGAGCAAAAGCAGGGCCTTCAGCACCGTCGAGCGGTGATTATGCAACAGGTACTCCCACCATCGGTCGGCGACCAACTCCGGTACGATCACGGCGATTTGCCGATCCGGCGTCTCTGCTTCCGTTTTCAAAACGAATTTCAGAATGGGCGTGGTGACCATGCGATAGGGAGAGGGTACAGTGAAGACGCGCGGGGCCGGCACACCGCAAGCCTGGGACGCGGCATCCAGATCGCCTTGCCACCGTTCTGATTTCTCCCCGTTGTCCTCCTCCGATTGAATGTGCACAACCTGCACGTCGCGGGTGAGTGAGGTCGCAAAGCGCAGAGCCTCCAGGGACGGCCGGTCCCAATGGGCTACGGGAACGATGGCCAACGGCGTGGGGGTGGGTTGGAGCGTCAAACCCGTAATTTTGGTAAGTTTCGCCACCCGGGTGTAGTGCCGATGAACGGCCCGCATCAAGACAATGACCAACGGAATCATAAGCACCGTGATCCATGCGCCTTCGACGAACTTGGCAACCAGAACCACGGTCACCGTGCATCCCGTGGCGACCGCGCCGACGCCATTGATAGTCATGTAAAGCCGAGCGCGCTTGTCATCGCTCCGCTTCCAATGCGCAACCATGCCTGCCTGGGAAAGCGTAAAGGCCAGGAACGCGCCAATTGCAAACAGAGGGATAAGCCGGTCCGTGACGCCGCCGAAAATTGTGAGAATGATGGCGGACAGGAAGGCCAGCATCAGTACGCCCTCAGAGTAGATCAGTCGCCGTCCGCGCAAGGCAAAGAAATGCGGCAGATAGCCATCTTCTGCAATGGCCCGGCAAAGGCGTGGGAAATCCGCAAACGCCGTGTTGGCTGAAAGCGAAAGCATCAGCAGAATCGACGCAATCGTAACGTAGTACACCACTCCTTTTCCGGCCACGGCAGCCGTGATCATGGAAAGCAGGCTTTGGTACTCCGGCGTGCCCGGCTGTGTGGCCATGATGCCGTACGCGCGGGTGAGGTAGCCGATGCCGGCGAGAAACAGCGCAAGCAGCGTAACAATGATCGCCAGGGTGCGGCGGGCCACCTGCGTGTTCGGCTGTTTAAAGGCGCGTACGCCGTTGCTTACCGCTTCCACGCCGGTCAGCGCGGTGCATCCGCTCGCAAAAGCGCGGATCAGCATCCATGCGCCAACGGCACTGACGGCATGCGCGGAGGGCAGTGGCGGCGGAACGACGGCGTGCGGATGTCCACCGCCCAGCAGAGCTTTCGCCACACCCCAGATCAGCACACCTAACAGGCAAACGATAAAAAGGTAGGTTGGTCCGGTGTAGATCAGGCCGCTGTCACGCACACCGCGAAGACTGATTAAAGTCAAAATCCCCAGGATCAACAGGCACAGGCCCAGCGTATGCGAACCCAGCTTCGGCACCGCCGACACAAGCGCGCCGACTCCGGTCGAAATGCCGACACCGACATCGAGCAGGTAGTCCAGCATCAGGGCAGCCGCCGCGAGCAGGCCCCATCGACTGCCCAGATTTTCACTGGCCACCGTGTACGAGCCTCCGCCATTCGGGTAAGCCGCAATGGTTTGGCGATAGCTGAAAAACACGACAAGCAGAAGAACAATGATGACCAGGCTGATCGGCAGCACATAGGCGATACCGGCCGCGGCTGCGGGAATCAACACCGTCAGCGCGGCTTCCGGACCGTACGCCGCCGAGCCCAGCGCGTCGAGCCCGAAGTTCGAAACCCCGGCAACCACGCCGACGCGCTCTTCCCCATCCTCATTCGAGGACAACGGCTTGCCTAACACCCAATCGAAAAATGCCATTTCTGTCAGATGCCATCGGAAGCTGCTTCTGGCCGCCCGCCGGAGCCGTTCTGCAGAAATTACAACCGTTCAACTTTACCGTCGCGGCCGTCGCCCAAAAAGCTTCTGGCCGGCATCTGTTCTATCCCTCCAGCTTGTAACGCGTCTCCGCCAGCCGGTACAACGGCCGCCACACCACCCGGTTGATGGTAACCACCATGGACGCCATCACAATGGTGGAGAGCAGCAACAACTGGAATTGCCCGCTGTCCGTGGCCGCGCTGATCTGTGCGCCCAGCCCCACTGTCTGCATGGTCTGATTTCTGAGGTGGAAATATTCCGCGACAATGCTCGCATTCCACGCGCCTCCCGAGGCGGTCACCATGCCTGTAATGAGGAAGGGGAAAATCCCAGGCAGAATCACGGTGCGCCAGCGCTGGACTTTCGAAAAATGAAATAGCTGGGATACCTCGCGCAGATCGGAGGGTATCGCCATCGCTCCGGCAATGACGTTGAACAGGATGTACCACTGCGTTCCCAACAGCATCAGCAGAATGGACGCGATGCCCATGCCGCCACCCAGCCGAATCAGGCCGAGCAGAAGAATGGGGAATAACGCGGTTGCGGGAACGGACGCAGCAATCTGTGCCAAGGGTTGCGCAATGCGCGCCAGGCGCGGATTGAAACCGATGGCCACGCCGGCAGGGATCGTCCATGCCGCGGCAATCAGCAACGCAACATTCACCCGCAGAAAAGTCGCCCCGGCCCCACGCAGCACGGCACGCACCTGCGGCGTATGCACCTCGCGCAGCAAAACCAGCGCCTGGGAGGCAAGGTAGACGACACCCACGGCCAGCAGCAGCAGCGCCATCCAGCGTATCCACGCAACCCGCCCCTTCTCCCGTCCGCTCGCTCCGAGACCGATGCTTCGTCGATGCCGCTCCGCCAGGGAGTGATAAATCGTTTCGGAAAGGGGCACAACCGTATGGCAACGAAGATTTTCAAGCGCGGCCGAGTGTGTGAACAAATGCAGCAGGGGCGAGCGCGTTCGCGCGGTGCTCTCCACCTGCTCAAACTTGAATTTGTCGCTCCAGGCAATCGCCGGTCGCCACACCATCTGATCGATCGCAACAATCAACGCGATCATCACGCCCAGACCCATCAGAATGGCGCCGGTATCGCTTCGGCTGGCGGCGGTTTGAAGGTACGAACCCAGCCCAGGCAAGCGAAAATCGCGTGTTCCCAAAACAAACATCTCGCAGGCCATCAGGAAAAACCATCCACCGGCGACGGAAACCATCGAATTCCACACCAGGCCGATCGCGCCATAGGGAAGCTCCAGTTGCCACAGGCGCTGCCAACGCGAAAACCCGTACACCGTCGCCGCCTCGTTCAGTTCACGCGGAATGCTTTTCAGCGACGAGTAAAAGCTGAACGCCATGTTCCAAACCTCGCCGGTGAAAATCAGCAGGATCGCGCCCAACTCCACGCCGACCTGCCGCGTCGGAAACAGGGCAACCATCGCCAGCATGACCCCGGGCAAAAAGCTCAGCACCGGAATGGATTGGCAGATGTCGAGACCGGCAACCATGAGGGGCTCCAGCCGGCGGCTGTGCGCGGCCAGGTACCCATAGCCGACCGCAAAAAACAGACTCAAAACGTAGGCCAGACCGACTCGCACCAATGAGTAAAACGCATACAGCGGCAACGCGCGGGGGCTAAGCGAAATCGTAATCTGCGGCTGGGCCTGCCCTGCCCAGTAGTGGGCGATGCGCAAAATGGCGTAGAAAAAAGCGAGACCGATGGAGGCCACGCACACGTCCATGATCACAGGCCAGTTGCCGACGAGGGCCTGCGTGCGGCCCAGGTTCTCGCGCTCGCGCGTGAACTGGGAGCGGCCAGGGGAATGCATCACGAAGCCCCTTCCGCCGCGGGCTCAATCTGGACAAAGCGCCGTCGCGTCGCGTCGAAATCAAACAGCTGCGCATACCGGCCCCAACTCACGGCGGTCTCAAGCTGGCGCATAGTCTCTTCCTCGCTGAACTGCTCATCCAGCATGTCGTGGAAGAAATCCTCGGGAACGCTGTGGTCCTTTTTCGCTTCAATCGCCTTTAAAATCTGGCGAATCAGAAGAATGTGTTCCACGGCCGCCTGGCGAAAGATCTCCCGCCGCGGCACGCCTTCCGCCCTGGCATACGCTGCCCCCGCTTCCGTGATCGCGGCCGCCCCTTCCTTCACGTCCAGAAAGCCCAGCAACTGCGCCGCATCAAGAATCGGCAGCAGATGATCGATCTCAAACGAAAGGTCGTCGGCAAGACGAGGAACGTCATACCGGCCGCCGTGGTCGTCGATCATCTCCAGCAGCCCCGCCACACCGCCGGCACGCGCGTGCGGCAGCATCTGGTAAGCCGCATGCGGCGCTGTTTGCGCAGGGTCCGCGGTCTGCGGAAGCGCGGGCGGCAGCACCTCCGGTTCGGTCAACACCTTGTAAATGTAATCCACCAGTTGCACAAAGGCCGGGCTCTTGCGATTGCGATGCAGTCCCAGGCCGACGTTGAAGTCGGTCCGAATCCTGCCGGGATTGCGGCCCAGAACAATGATGCGGTCGGCCAGCAGCACGGCCTCCTCAATGTTGTGCGTCACCAGAAAAATGGCTTGCGTGGGAATGGTTTTCTTCTGCCAAAGGTCCAGCAACTCGCCCCGCAGATGATCGGCCGTGAGCACATCGAGCGCCGAAAACGGTTCGTCCATGAACAGCACTTCGGGCTCAACCACCAAGGCGCGCGCAAAGCCCACGCGCTGGCGCATACCGCCTGAAAGCTCCTTCGGGTATGCACCCTGGAAGCCGTAAAGACCCACCGTTTCCAGGATGGCTCCCGTACGGCGTTTGCGCTCGTCCGCGTTCATGCCCCGGGCTTTCAGCGGCGCCTCCACATTCTCCCGCACCGTCAGCCACGGAAAAAGCGCGAAACTTTGGAACACGATGGACACATTCACGTCCGCGCCCGACATCGGCTTTTCGTGCCAGAACACCTCACCGGCGGAGGGCACGGAAAGTCCCGTAAGCATTCGCAGCAGCGTGGATTTTCCTGAACCGGAAGGGCCGAGCAGAGCTACAATCTGCCCGCTGGCAATGGATAAATCCGTCGGCGCGATCACCTGGATGCGGTTGGCACTCGGTTGATCGTAAAATTTCTCCACCTGCTGCGCGCGAATGATCGAAGTCGGCATGGGCATCTCAAAAAGGGACGGAACATGAGCTGAGAGCTGCATCCTCCTCGGTTCTCTAGGGTACCAGTTGCCCCGACGACAGGTATCATGAGCTTGCCGGTGCCTCCAAACCGATGCCCCGTGATCCCTATGCCCTGTGATCCGAAAGAGCTTCGACATGTGCCGCTGTTTTCCCTGCTTGACGACGAGGAACTCGCCGTTCTCGCGCAGCAGGTAGAAATGCGCGATTTCGCCGCTAAACAGAGAATCTATAAGGCTGGGGAAACCGCCGCGCGTGCCTTCATCGTAACGTCCGGTTGTGTGCGCGTTACCTCCATCGACGAGGATGGGCAGGAGGTCCTGTTTGCCGAGCCCAAGCACGGTGACTTTTTCGGCTTTGCCTCCATGCTCGACGACGCGCCGCACCAGACCACGGCCGTCGCCATGGAACCCACCGCCTGCGTCGAGGTCGACCGCAATGATTTAACCAACCTGTTTCAGCGCAAGCCCCTCGCCGGCCTGGATCTGCTCACCGTCGTTGCTCGCGAAATCCACTTTACGCAAGGCCTCGTGAGGCAGCGCTCCCAGCGCAACGCAAATGAACTGTTCGACGAACAGGAAACCTTTGGGGAACGCATGGCGGACCGCGTCGCGTGGTTTGGCGGCTCCTGGAAATTCATCATCCTGTTCGGCATTGTGCTCACGGTCTACACCCTTATCAATGTCGCGCTGAAAGGAAAGGCATGGGATCCGTACCCCTTCATTCTGCTGAACCTTTTTCTTTCCATGCTGGCCTCCATCCAGGCGCCGGTGATCATGATGAGCCAGAACCGTCAGGACGCCAAAGACCGTTTACGATCCGAACTTGATTTCGACGTGAACCGGCGGGCCGAATCCGAAATTCAGTCCCTTTCACGGAAGCTGCACTCGCTCACCGACAAGCTGGACGATATCGAGGATCGCCTGCGCGGACCCAATGATCCCCGCGACCCGTATGAGCTGCAAAGCTGATCTTCGACATACCGAACCCTAGGGTTTCTCCAGGGTGCCACGATGCAGCCGCAGCCGCTCCCCGCGCCACACCACCGTGTCCCCGGCATAACTCCACGCCCAAAAGAATATTCCAAACAGATCGCGCACCGGCAAAAGGAAAAGGTCGCGCAACACCTGCGCATCGTGCAGCAAACCCACACCCACAGATAAGGCCACGGCGATGCGCGCCAGGACCGCCATTGAAAGCAGCGAAACGCTCCAAAGCTCCCCTCCACTCGCGATGACCGTGAACACGGCCCAGGGCAGCACATAGGTAAACAGCAGCCCAAAGTAGCCCGCCCGGCGCGAATCGCGGGTGGATCGTGACCAGCGCAGCTGATGATCCGCAAAGCCGCGCAACGTATACGCGGGAATGCTGGTGGCCACCACCTCCGGCACCAGTTCCACGCGATAGCCGGCTCTGTGCAACCGTGCTCCCAATTCGTAATCATCGGCGAGTTGATCGGCCAGGGCCTCAAACCCACCGATCGCCCGGAGCGCTGCTTTTGTCGTGGCCAGCGTGGACCCAAGCCCAAAATGCAAGCCGCCTTCGAGCACCCGCGCCGCCAGCACGCCGGGGATGAAATCCGTGGCGATGCCCAGGGCTTCCAGCCGCGAATACACCGTCGCCGAAGCCTGCCCGATGTACGGCACGGTGATCAAACCCAGGGCGCGTTTCACCGCCGGAGCGTCCGCTTCGACGGCAAACGGCGACAGGACATGCTGCAGGTACTCCGGCCCCACCAGAATATCGGAATCGTTCACCACCACGTGCTCGTAACGCGCATGCGGCAGCATCTGTGCGAGTGAGGAAACTTTGCCGTTGCTGCCTAATCGCACTGTGCACTCAATCAAGGAAATCGCGACGTCGCTGTACTCGGCCTGCAGCCGGGTGACCTCCGCCGTGGCCGTGTCCGCGAACGCGCCCACACCGAAAATCAACTCAAACGGCCCGTCGTACCGTTGCGTGCAATGGCTGACGAAGCCCGCATACATACGTGGGTCGGCGCCGCGCAAGGGCTTCAGCACGGACACTCCCGGCATGGCCGCGGTGGCACCCGTCGCTTGGCGCTGCGCCTTCACCCGCCTCTGAAAAGCGTGCAAACCCCAAAGCGCAAGCAGGCTATAGCCGATGCCGCAGAGGGTAAGCAGCGCGGTGAAAAGGGGCAGCGCGGAGAGAAGAGAGTTCACCGCAGTCCAGTGTAGTCAAATCGGAGCGACCCTGCGCCTGCCCGGAGGCTGCCTCGTTCAAAGACGGCCCGAACCCTATTCATACCGCAGGGCGTCGATCGGGTCCAGCGTTGAGGCTTTCCATGCCGGGTAGATCCCGAACACCAGACCGATCGCGCAGGAGGAAAGGAACGCCGCCGAAATCCAAACCACGCTTACCTGCGAACTCATCAGAAAATGCAGCCCGAACGCAATCAACGACCCGACGGCCACGCCGAGCACACCGCCCACCGCGCACAACACCACGGCCTCTACGGTGAACTGCAGCAGGATCGTCCCGCGCGTGGCGCCGATGGCCTTCCGAATGCCGATCTCGCGGGTCCGCTCCGTCACCGAGACCAGCATGATGTTCATCACGCCCACGCCGCCCACCATCAGGCCTACCGCGCTCAGGCCGAGCATCAGCAAAAACAGGCTGCCCGTGATCTGCGACCAGAGCTTGGTAATCGAATCCGGCCCAAACACCGCGAAATTGTCCTCCGCGGAGTTGGCGACCTTGCGGCGCCGGCGCAGCAGTTCGCGAATTTCATCCTCGACCAGCGGCTTGTTTTTCTGATCGTCGAACCGCGCGCTGATCCAGTATTCCAGTACCTCCGGGTGCAGCTTGTGGAACGTGGTAATCGGCATATAGACCATGTTGTCTTCGGGATTTTTGCCCACACCGAAGGCCGACTTGCGCTTATCCATGGTGCCGATCACGAGAAAGGATCGCCCTTCCACCGTGATTTCCTTTCCGGTCGGATCGGCCTCGCCGAACAGGTCTTCGGCGGTGTCGTGGCCCAGGATCGCCACATCCGCATGCCGCTCCTGGTCGGACGCCGTGAAGTATCGTCCGTAGACGATTTTTTCCTCGTACACGTCGCCGTTTGAAACGCTGTCGCCGGTCAGCGTGAGGTGCTCGGCCTTGCGATTGCCATACTTGGCCGTGGCCAGCCCCGTATTAAATTTCATGTTCTGGTAGCGCAGGTTGGCCCCCGCCGCCACAACGTGCGGCAGCTTGCCGATGGCCAGCATGTCGTCGTAGCTAAGCTGCTTACGCGCCAGCATCTCCGCCGTGGGCCGCAGCGTGATAGGCGGCAGACGCGCGACCCAGAGTACGTTGGTGCCGAACTGCTCCACCAGCGCCGAAACCGAATTGTTCAGCCCGTTGATCACCGACGAAATCGCGATCACGGTGATGACACCGATCACGATGCCCAGAATGGTCAACCCCGAACGCAATTTGTTGGCACGCAACGTGTCCAGCGCCATGATCACGGCCTCGCGTTGCTGCGATGCGCCCCCGGTCGCCACGGCTAAAACTCCGACCGCAGCGCGACGATGGGGTCCAGCTCCGCCGCCTTGCGCGCTGGGTACACGCCAAAGAAAACACCCACGCCGATGGCCACGCCCAAACCGGCAAACACGCTCCAAAGCGCTACGCTCGATGGAAAATCCAGCGCGATCGTGACTGCTTCCGCGCCGCCCACGCCCACCAGCACACCAATGGCTCCACCCAGCAACGCCATAATGGCCGACTCCATTAGAAATTGCAGCAAAACATCGCCCCGGCTCGCGCCCAGCGCTTTCCGCACACCGATCTCGCGGGTCCGCTCCGTTACTGAAACCAGCATGATGTTCATAATCACGATGCCGCCCACCACCAGCGAAATGGCCGCGATCGAAACAGCCACCAGCTCAAACGAGCCCGAAATCTGCCCCCAAAGCGAGACCAGGCCATTGCTGGTTTCAAGCGCAAAGCTGTCTTCCATGCCGGGTCGATCGTGGCGTTCGGAACGCAGCAGAACGCGCGTTTCGTCCATCGCATTCTCCTGCGCCGCACCGTTGCCGCCTTTCACCGCGATGGCAATGGATTTCGCCGTTCCATAGGTACGTTGAAAGGCCGTCAACGGGATCGCCACCCAGTCATCCTGGCTTATCCCCAGCGTCTTGCCCTTTTTCTCCCCCAGCCCGATGACGGTATAGGGCACGCCATCCACCCGGATCTCGCGCCCGATCGGGTCCGCGTCCCCCAGCAAATGTTCCTCGATGTCGGTCCCGATCATGGCCACATGGGCCGCGTGATCTTCCTCCACCTGCGTAAAGGCGCGGCCCTCGGTCAGGTTCAGGCTCAGCATGTCGGGCATCAGCGCCGTGTAGCCGCGCACCTGCGATCCCGTTGAAGACTGCCGTCCGACCACCACCGTTCCAGCCGTCGTTTCACTCGCGCCCACCATCGCGCAGGAGCGGCACCCGGCCTGCACGGCATGGTACTCCGGCAGGCCCATCACCTTGCGCTTGGTGTAGCGAAGATAGTCATCGTAGTTGGTCACAAGGGTGGGCATCTGGCTCACCGTAAACACGTCGGCGCCGAAACTCGCGACCTTTGTGGCCACATAGCGATTGGCCCCATTCACCAGGGTCACCACCGCGATTACGCTCGCCACCCCGATGACCACGCCCAGCAGCGTCAACACCGTCCGCAATTTGTTGGCCCAAAGCGAAGCCAGGGCCATGCGGAGAGCGTCTTTTCGTTCCATTGCCATAAATTGCTCGCGCGCCCCGAGGGCACCCCGCTGCTGTTCGGTACCCTCAATCTGAGTGTACCGCCCGCTAAATTCGCCAGATCTGCCAGGTCGGACAGATCGGCCAAACCCGGCAAAGTTCGCTTGCTCCGGGGGAGCGCGGAAGGCTTTCGCCTACTTGCGTGGCGCAAGCGCAGCGAGCTTGAAACGGCTCCCGCAATGGGAAGCGAGCAGCTACCACCGATTCGGCATCTTATACGGGAAAGCATTGGCCGGAGGCAGCTGCATTGAACGAGGTCTTCCTGAACCGCATTGCCACAGCCGTGCCCGACCACGATGTGCACAATGCCTTTGTGGCGTTTGCGGACGCCCTGCTCGCCGCCAGGGCCGAGCCCCGCGTACGGGCTCTGTTCAACCGCATGTCCGGCCGTGCCGGTATTGCGCACCGCTATTCCGTGCTGACTCCCAATGAGGCCTCGACCGAGTTCCACATCAATGCCCACGAGTTCTACTCCACCGGCGACTTCCCGCATACCGCCGAGCGCATGGGCGTGTATGAGCGGTTCGCCCCGATCCTGATGCGCCGCGCGCTGGACAACCTGAAGCTGAGCGAAACGGAACGCACGGCAATCACCCATGTGGTCATCACCACCTGCACGGGCCTGTACGCCCCGGGGCTGGACTTCCAGGCGGTGGAGCACCTCGGCCTGCGGTCCGATGTTGAGCGCACAATGATCGGCTTCATGGGCTGCTATGCGGCCATCAACGGTCTGAAAACCGCCCGCCACATCGTCCGCTCCGAGCCCGATGCCCGCGTCCTGATGGTCAATCTCGAACTCTGCACGCTCCATCTGCAGGAAACCGCCGACCTGGAGCAGGTGCTCAGCTTTCTGGTATTTGCCGATGGATGCGCGGCCAGCCTCATCTCCGCCCAGCCCACCGGCTTCGCCCTGGACAGCTTTCGCGCGGTTCTGATCCCCACCACCCGCGATCTGATCACCTGGCGCATCGGCGGCGTGGGCTTTGACATGCTGCTCAGCGGCCAGGTCCCGGGCGCGATCGGAAAAGCGCTGGAGGGCGGCGGAAGGGAGGTTCTCGGCTCGCTCGCCAAGGACGACATCGCCCTTTGGGGTGTGCATCCGGGCGGCAAAAGCGTTCTCGACGCTGTGGAACGCGGGCTTGGTCTCGAACCGGCCGCCCTGCGCTGTTCCCGCGAAGTCCTTGAGCAGTTCGGCAACATGAGTTCGGCCACCGTTATGTTCGTGCTGCAACGCCTGATGGCTGAGGCGCAGCCGGGTGAGCGGGGTTGCGCCATGAGCTTCGGGCCCGGGTTGACTGCGGAGACCATGCTTTTCCATGCTGCCTAGGCCCGCCGATCTCCCTAAAGCTTCGGCTATCGACTTCACCACCCGCGTCGACCCGCCCGACCTGCCGGAGTGGATGGATGGGGACTGCCCCTATGAGGAATTTCGCGATTGCCTGCGGGAGCTCGACCGTGTAAATCGCTGGACCCTGGGGTATCGCCCAACCCGTCTTTTTCTGAAAGGGATTGCCGCCCGGCACTACCCCCAACGCCTGCGTGTGCTGGAAGTCGGCTATGGCAGTGGGACGGGGCTACGGCGGTTCGGCCAGAACGCGAAGAAACTGGGATTGGCCGTGAGGTTGACCGGCATCGATCTGCACCCCATGGCCGCCCGCGCCGCCGCGGAATTGACCGCCGGCTACCCCCCTGGTACCTGGAGCGGGCCGGCAGCCTGGCTCACCGGCGACGCGCTGACCACCCCCGGGGCGCAGGGACAGGATGTGATCCTCAGCACCCTTGTGACCCACCACATGCGCGATGGGGAAATCGTCCGGTTTCTGCGCTGGATGGAGGCCACCGCCTCCGTCGGCTGGTCGATCAACGACGTGCGGCGCAGCGCCCGGTCGTATCGCGCCTTTGCACTTCTTTCCCGCGCCCTCCGTTGGCATCCCTCGGTGCGCCACGACGGCCTGGTTTCCATCCGTCGTGGCTTCCACAAGGACGATTGGCTTCGCCTGCTCTCGGAAGCCGGCATCCCCTCCGGTGTCGTTCGCTTCGACCAGTCCGCACCCGGCCGGCTTTGCCTTTCGAGGATCCATTGAGCCCGCAATCGCCCATGCCGGAGTGGACCGTTGCTCATCCCCAGGCGGGGCCATCGCCGGAGGTCCTCGTCCTGGGTGGGGGCCTGGCAGGGCCGGCCGCCGCCATCTGCCTGGCGCGCGCCGGTCGTCGCGTCACGCTGGTCGAGCGCGAACACGAAGCAAAAAACAAGGTCTGCGGCGAGTTTCTAAGCGCCGAAGCCCTCGGCCTGCTCCAAACCCTGGGCATCGACCTCGCCGCCCTCGGCGCCTCGCCCATCACCGGTGTGCGCCTTTGCGACTCCCGACGAACGGCGCGCACATCGCTGCCCTTCCCGGCCATGTCGCTCAGCCGCCGTTGCCTGGACGCTGCCTTGCTCGCCGCCGCGGCTGCCGCCGGTGCCCATGTTCTGCAAGGGGTAAGCGTAGACTCTCTGGTGCGGGAAAAAAGAGAGTGGCGGGCGAGCCTCGGCGACGGTCGCGAGCTCGCCGCACCGGACGTCATCCTTGCCACCGGCAAGCATGACCTGCGTGGCTTTCCGCGTCCGCCGGGCCCGCAAAACGATCTTGTTGCACTCAAAATGTACCTTCGCCTGCAACCGCAACAAGCGGCCGCGCTCAAAGGAAATGTGGAGTTGCTTCTTCACCCCGGGGGCTACACCGGCCTGCAAACGGTGGGCGCGGACGCCAATCTCTGCTGCCTGGTCACGCGCCGGCACCTGGCCCAACTGGCGGCCCAGATGGGCGGCTGGGCGGGGCTGCTGGCGGAGGTCACGGCGTCCTCCGCGCATGCCCGCCGACGCCTGGAAGGGGCTGAACCCCTGCTTCCCAAACCCCTCGCCGCCGCTTCCATCCCCTACGGCTTTGTGCGCCGCCACGCTCCCGGCGAGGGCCTGTGGGCAGTCGGCGACCAGGCCGCCGTCATTCCTTCCTTCACCGGCGACGGAATGTCCATCGCCCTCTACACCGGCCTCCGCGCCGCCCGCAGCCTGCTTGCAAACGAGTCCAGCGAGGTTTTCCAAGCCACCCTACACCGGGCTCTGCGCGGCCAGGTGGCCCGCGCCACCGCCGTCTCCCGAGCCCTCCTTTGGCCGTCCTCCAGGTCGCTGCTCACCGGCCTCGCCCACCTGCGCCCCAGCCTCATGCGCTCAGCCGCCCTCTGGACCCGCCTGCCAGGCGTCGCCATGGAAAACCTCGGTTCCATCTGAGTTTTTGTTGCTATTCCCGAACGAAATCTACGTTGCGCTGTCGCTGCCATGCCGAAGGGTTACGGGCGCATGGTCCCGTCCTTCTACATAGGGCCGTATTTCCCGATTTCCTGGTGAACCTGCCCGACTAGGCTTTCGGGAGAGGGCGCTTCGCGTTCCATCTCCAGGGCGCCTTGGACGAACAATTCCTTCGGATCGGCCCCGGCACACCTTGGGTCTTTCGGTGTTCCCATCACGGAACCCAGGAAGCCCAAAAAAGCGCCCTCTTTCGACGCAGCCCGCGCAGGCCCGTTGTATAAGGCACAAAACGGTATCGGATTCAAGGTCCAGTCGGCGAGGAGCTGGACCAGGTTGCCTGCTTCCACGTGTCTCCGTGCAAGCCAAAGCGGCAGGACCGAGATGCCGGCACAACCGATCACCATCCGGGTCAAAGAGCGCGGATCGGACACACTGATGCGGAACTTCGGGAGGACGGAAAGATACTCGCCCTTTTGCCAGAACTTCCAATACTCACGCTGGTCGCTGTCGGTATACCCGATGCATTCGTGGTTCTGAATATCGTCCGGGTGCGTCGGCCCAGGATGGTTGGCCAGATACCGTGGGCTGGCAAACAACCCCTGTCGTATGGGCGCAAACACCTTCATCTGGTAGCGAGAATCTTTCGGCATTCCGTACTTCATAAAGACGTCGTGATTCGCATTGGGTTCTTGCTGTGAGCCGGAATACAGAGATACCTTGACCCTCATCTTGGGAAAGGCGTCCAGAAAGTCACAGAGAACGTGCGAGAGAACGTTTTGAACAAAGACCAAAGGCGTTAACACATGTAACACCCCCTCCGGCTCTGCCTGGCGTGCGAGCAGCACCTCCGTCGCGGCATGGTGTGCGTGCAGAGCGGTTTGACACGCTTCCATGTACTGCCGTCCCACCTCGGTCAAATGCAGACCGGATTCATCCCGACGCAGAAGTGTAAGCTTTGCCGCACTTTCAATCCGTTTCAGGGCACGACTGGCAGTGAACAACGGTATCTTAAGCGCTTCCGACGCCTCCGTAAGCGTGCGCGCGTTTCCAATTGCGGCGAAGATACGCATATCTTCGGGACGAATCCTTAAATCAACAGTTTTTACCTTCTTGGAAACCATGCTGCACCTCAACGTACGGGTTAGCAAACCTACATCGAAAACGGTAACTGATCGAGAGATTCCACATAGAAGAACCGGGCCTTTGCCGGCGTGTTTAGGGCCGGCCGAATTTATCTCTGAGACCTGTGGTGTGTTACACGAATAACCGAATTACCTGATAACCGAATTACCTGATAATCGGGAAAAGAGGTCGTCGACAACCTTCCACTCGGCTATTCGTATTGCTCCCGGCTTGGCGCCGTGCCCGGGAGACCGGGGGAAAGGGGAACGCAGTCAAGTTCTCACATTGCGGACTGCATATGCAACCTCGGCCGGTATGCCGGGAATTTTAGGCAAGGTCCCGGAGTCGGCGGAATAAAAGGGTTCCACCGCGGTTCACCGTTTCCAAATCCGCCGTCGTCAACTCCGTCGTGCCGTCCAGGTTTGCTGTGAATGTCTTGCAGACCTTTTCCGAAGCGTAAGGGTAATCCGTGCCGAACAGGATGTGGTCCGTCGATACGAAACTCAAAAGACTAGGCAGTCCGCTTGGGGCCACAAGGGCTGTGTCAAAGTGGAAGCTGCGTAGGTCTGTCAAAAACTGCTCGGGGGAACGGCCATGCGCCAGCGATGCGCTGAGTTCGGCGATCCGAGTGGAGACGTAGGGCAAGAAACCGCCGCCATGCGAAAGAATTAGCTTGGTCGAAGCGAAGCGGTGCCGGTGTCCCTTGAGGACGAGGTCGAGCGCGCACCGAGTCGTGTCCGCGGGGTAGTCCAGTAGCGGTCCCGGTACCCCAGGCAGAGCGGCCATGGGCGGCATGGTGGGATGGATGAAAACGGTCGCGGAGCGGCGGTCCAACTCGGCCCAGATGGGGTCGAAGCGCGAATCGGCAAGGTAGATCCCATCGAAATTGCTGTGGAGCACAATGCCGTCGGTGTGCAAATCGTCATAGGCGCGGGCCAGCTCTGCCAGCGCAGCTTCCACATCGGGCAGCGGAAGTGTCGCCAGGTATCCGAAGCGGGTGGGAGTTTCGCGGACCAGGCTCGCACCATAATCATTGACGCGACGGGCCATATCGATCCGGGCGGCACCCTTCCAACCCTCCACGCCGGGCGCGGTGAGCGACAGCATGGAGACGGCGATCCCTTCCTCATCCATGAAGCGCAGCAGAGCCTCTGACGACCAGCTGGGCGACCCCCAGCCGGAGGGATCGCCTCCATGCGTTTTCAGTTCATCGGCCCAGAAGGGCGGAATCAGATGTGTGTGAACGTCGATCCTGGTCTTGCCCATGGCAATCTCCTTGCACGTCTTAAGGCTTCATCGTACGAAGGCTGAATGCCAGGGGACTTGCTGTTATGGCGGGTTCTTGGCCTTTTAGTGGCTCAGCAAAACGGACAGGCGATGCGAAATCGGCACCCCGCTTCGTTCGGCAGGACGCGGGGAGCACATCCTGGTCGTTTTGCTCACACACCACGCAGCTATGGACGGCTGGATCGTCGTTCGCGTTGTGCCTCACCGATTGCAAGACGAGCTTGCACAAAGTGCAAGTGAACGGCGGGCGAGCGGATGCGATGCAGACCGTGTCGAAATCCTCCGAAACGCCTGAATGCGCCGCCTGGTGTTCTCGTGTATCTCGATAGCCTGCAACCCCGCCTGCGCGTTTTGACCGAACAAGCACCTGCGGATTTCTGCACCGGGCCGGAACACGACATTTGCTATGGTGAATCTGGTAGGAAAGAAACCTTCTTGTGATCGAGTGTAGAGCCGCCACGAAGATGTACGCTTCCCAACCCGTTCTCCGGGGTTTAGACCTCGTTGTAGAACCCGGAATCTGCGCCCTACTGGGAGCGAATGGAGCCGGAAAGTCGACGCTACTCCGCTTGCTTTCGGGGCTTGAGAAGCCAGATAGCGGATCGGTGCTTGTCGGCGGCTTTGACTTTCGGTGAGCAGGCAGTTGGAATTCGGCGAATGCTCGGTGTCCTCCCCGAGGGGCTGGGCCTGTTTGAATCTCTGACCGTTGGCGAGAACCTCATGGCTATCGGGCCAATCTACGGACTTACTCACGACGAGACAAAGGCGCGGTCAGTAGACCTGCTACACCTGCTTGACCTGGAGCAGGGACGGCACACGCTTGCACGCGACTGTTCGTTTGGTATGAGGAAAAAAACAGCGTTGGCCCTGGCCTTGCTGCCCAAACCCAGCGTCCTGCTACTCGACGAGCCGTTTGAAGGTATCGATCCCAGCTCCTCTCGTGTGATCCAGCTGCTGCTTAGGGAGCTGGCCAGCGATGGCGCTACCCTTCTGCTCACCTCCCACATCTTGTCAGTGGTGCAGGCGTTAGCCAACAGGGTGGTGATCCTTCACGAGGGACGAATCGCATCGGACTTCTGCCCTTCGCTGGCGGGCCACACAGTTGCAGAGGTGTACTTCAGCATCATTGGCCAAAAGCAGCCGGAGGTGCCGGAGTGGCTCAAGTCCTAGCCCTCCTTTCCTTGCTGAAGCAGCTGATGTCCAAGGAACTGAGCAGCTTTTCTGCTCTGCGTTTCAATAACCTTCTTTTTTGCATTCTGTTCCTCATGTCGGGAAGCGCAGAAAGTGGAAGGCCACGGGATGCGTTCTGGAGCACGCTTCTGTTCCAGCTCGTCTTGCTTGCACCTCTGCTTGTTACATTTTCCGTCGACACGCAGCACAGGTTACCCGCCGGGCGTGTTGCTTCATGGCCACTAACGGACACACAACGGTTATGGCTCAGCTCGATCAGCTTTGTGCTGAACCCGCTGTTCCTCGTCTTGTTCGTGAGTCTTTTTCTATGGATGGGCTTGGCCATTGCTCTTGCTTTCGTTCTGCTGGGCCTGGCGGTCCACGTGGCCGTATTCGCGATTGGCCGTCTATCGTTTACGTCAAGGAAGTCTGTAAAACTGGGCGGCTGGGGGGAGTCTTTCAGGAGCGGAATCGCCAAGGGAATGTGGCGCGAACTAACAGGAACCCTGGACTTCTGGGCTGCACTTCTTATCGCGCTGAGCGGAACACTCTATCGGGTGTTTGGCCGATCGCCACAGCCCGAAGCGTTTCCGATTCTGGCGCTTTTCGTGGGTATCGCCATGAGCACGGTTGCCCAACGCATGTTCAGCCTGGATGAGGGGCGATCCCTGTTGCGCTATCGCCTGCTGCCGATTTCCGGGTGGAAGCTGCTGCTCCTGCAGGACGCGATCTTTCTGATTCCTCTTCTGATCATGGTCGCGCTCCTAAGTCTTCGTACCGGTCTTGCGTTTGGCTTGGTCGCGATTGCCGTAGGCCGGTACCCATTGCTGCGGCAGCGTGTTAACCAGCGTAGGTGGCGTTTCGTCGGAGGAGATCCACGTTTCGGAGTAGCCCAGATCCTGCTGGGCGGCACGGCTGGAATAGCAGCGGCGAGGGTGGGTTTGTGGGTAGCGGCAGTTGCCTGCTTCATCTATGTAGGCTCGGTAATTTGGGGAGATCTGCTTTGGAGCCGGTCAGTTCTTCCTTAAAAGCAGCACGTAAATGGCAAAACATCGGTTCCTGCAAGTCGTATCGCGATAGCAAGCAGCCGGTGTCCTACCAACGAGGCATCCGAGACCGTTCCTGCCTCAATCTTGTCAGTAGCTTGCGAAGGGGGCTCTCCTGCGTAAGATGGGGGCTGTGCGCCGGGGCTTACCACAGGAGATCGTCGTCGACCCCGCTGCGGCGCTCCCGCCCGAGCCGTTTCGCAAGGCCTTGTCGGCCTGGTATCGGCAGCATGCGCGCGATCTGCCCTGGCGCGGCGTCCGCCATCCCTACGGCACCTGGCTTTCCGAAATCATGCTGCAGCAAACGCGTGTGGCCACCGTCATCGACCGCTACAGCGAATTCCTGCGCCGCTTTCCGACTCTCGCCGATCTCGCGGCGGCCCCGGAAGACGCCGTGCTTGCCCTTTGGAGCGGCCTGGGCTACTACCGGCGCGCCCGCATGCTGCATCGCGGGGCACAGTTTGTCGTGCGCGAACTCCGTGGGCGCCTGCCGGAGAGCGCAGCTGAGCTTCGCACCCTGCCCGGCGTGGGGGAGTACACCGCCGCGGCCATCGCCTCCATCGCCTTTGGGCAAAGCATCGCCGTGCTCGACGGCAATGTGGAGCGGGTTCTGCTGCGCCTGCTGGGCCGGCCGGCGGAACCGACAGCCGCGAATCACACGTTCCTGCTGCGCGCCGCCGGGGACCTGGTTCCCCCCGCGGCGGCGCGGCGCGGTAAGTCGAATCCGCCCGGCGACCACAACCAGGCCATGATGGAGCTGGGCGCGACCCTCTGCCTCCCGCGCGGTCCGCTCTGCCTGCATTGCCCGGTGTACGATTTCTGCCGCACGCGCGGCGAACATCCGGCC
>CAXTBI010000013.1:0-66627 GCA_964242195.1 uncultured Acidobacteriaceae bacterium | reverse complement strand
CGCAATAACCAAGTGCAACGCGAAAGAGGGGGGATCTGCCCAGCAGATCCCCCCTTTCTCGTTGTAGCAGCCAAACGCAAGATTCATCCCGGTTGCCCCGCCACGCAAACGGCTCTAGCTCCTGGCCGCCGCCAAAACCGCCTCGGCCGCATGCTCAATCCCTTGCGCATCCCCCGTAAACACAGAGCTGCCCAGCGCGATCACGCTTCCACCCACCCGGATCGCCTTGTCCAGGGCTCCCAGCCCCGCCAGCGCACCCTCGGCCGCCTCGGTCGCCGCCCGGATGCCGTTCACCGCGCCGGCTACATCGTTCAGCGACACCTGCGCCGCCTCTACCGCGAACGACGAGCTCAGGTTCAGCAACGAAATCCCCTGCGTCAGCAGCTGCGCGATCTCCGGATCGCCCAGGCTTCGGCCCGCGCGGATCGCGTTCAGCCGCACTTGCCCGATCGCCACGCCGACATCGTGCAGCGCCTGTGCGACGCCCCGCAGCTGCTCCCCCGACAGATTCGCCATCACCGTGCCTCCCCGTCCATCCGCTCTTCGGTCTGCAGCGAAGCGATCGCATCGTTCAGCCGGCTGACCTCGGGTGCCAGCGCCTGTACCCGCGCGGGGAACCCGGCACTGTCCCGCGCCGCTTGCGCCAGGTCCGCATGCAGCACCCCGATTTGCTGCATGACCACGCCATAGGCCGCCGCCGCGGCCCGCCGCCGTCGCCAGCGTTGGAGATCGCCGTCATATTGACGTTGCACCAGCATGGAGGTCAGCCGATCGCCTGGGCCCGCCGCCGCGATGGGGCCTTCGTAGTACGCCACCAAAAGGCCCTTCTCATTCTCGAGCAGGAGGCTGTAATCGACATCGCCGGCCGCGTACAGCGCCGCCGTCAGCGCCTGAACCCCGGGGTTGGCCTCCATCACAATGCGTCGGGCATCCCGGACCCGGATGTGCTGCGTGGCCAAATCGGCCAGCTTCACCGTCAGGGTCAGCGCGGCAACACCGGCTCTCTGGGCATCGCCCGCCACCGCTTCGTTCATTCCTGGAGACACCGCCAAGCTGTTCACCTGCAAGAGGTTCGCCCCGAGTGCCTTCCCGTACGTGAATGCGGCGCCCGAACCCAGCCGGCTCAACGCCTCCAGATACGCCACCAGCACCGACTCGTCTGCCCCCAGCTGCGCCCCCACCGCCTCCGACGGCGCACAAAGCCCCGTCGCCGCCGCGCCCGGCATCCCCGTCGCGGTCGCACCCGGCCCGGCAGCTTCGCTCCCCGGATTCCCCGCCCCCATTTCCGCCGCAATCCTTGCTCGCCGCTCGCAGGAAGCGAAGAAATCTGCGGAGACCGGCGGCAGCGCTTCCCGCAGCCCGTCCGCAACCGTGTGCAGGGCGACAACCTCGCCCAGATCGCCGCAACCGGCCAGCAGCAGGGACGCCCCCGCAAGCACCATCCATAAAACGCGCCGACTCATGCTTTTCATCCTGCGGACTCAACCCGCCTCCTGTCCAGCGCCGTTGCTTGCTCCCTACCTATGCCCCATTCGGGTCATGCGGTACGCCTTTCGCGCGGCCGGTTGCATGCCGTCGTACTTCCCCTGCTCCCGCGGACATCTCCCGGTAATTTTCGGACAGGACCGGAATCGCTTTGGTATCCTGAAAAGGCAGATCTAAAGGAGAAATCATGGCGACAGCGGTGTTGGAGCAGGGGACGGCAACTGGACTTGGGTACAAGGTAGCGGACATCAAGCTTGCCGACTGGGGCCGCAAGGAAATCACCGTCGCCGAGCAGGAAATGCCCGGCCTGATGAGCATCCGCCGCAAGTACGCGCCCGCCAAACCGCTGCGGGGTGTCCGCATCACCGGCTCGCTCCACATGACCATCCAGACCGCCGTCCTGATCGAAACTCTCGTCGATCTCGGGGCCAAAGTACGCTGGGCTTCCTGCAATATCTTTTCAACGCAGGACCACGCCGCCGCCGCTATCGCCGTTACCGGCGTTCCCGTTTTTGCCTGGAAAGGCGAAACCCTTCAGGAATACTGGTGGTGCACCGATCAAGCGCTGCAGTTTGGCGGCGGCCTGGGCCCGCAGATGGTCGTGGATGACGGCGGGGACGTTACCCTGCTGATCCACAAAGGCTACGAGCTCGAAAACGGCGACCGCAGCTTCGTCGACGGCCCCCAAAGTTCGGTTGAAGAAGAAATCATCAAGGACCTCCTTCGCGAAACCCTTGCCGAAGATCCGCAGCGCTGGCACAGGGTCGCCCGGGAATGGCGCGGCGTCTCCGAAGAGACCACCACCGGCGTGCATCGTCTTTACAAAATGCTGGAAGCGGGCAAACTCCTCGTCCCCGCCATTAACGTCAACGATTCGGTGACCAAATCGAAATTCGACAACCTCTACGGTTGCAAAGAATCGCTCGCGGACGGCATCAAGCGCGCTACCGATGTCATGATGGGCGGCAAGGTCGCCGTCATCTGCGGCTATGGCGATGTGGGCAAGGGTTCGGCCCACTCCCTCCGTGGCATGGGCGCACGTGTCATCGTCACCGAAATCGACCCCATCAACGCCCTGCAAGCCGCGATGGAAGGCTTCGAAGTCACCACCCTGGAAGAAACTCTCGGGCGCGCCGACATCTATGTCACCTGCACCGGCAACCTCGACATCATCACCTTCGAGCACATGGCGCAGATGAAGGACCAGGCCATCGTCTGCAATATCGGCCATTTCGACAACGAAATTCAAATGGCCGAGCTCCAATCCGCCCCGGACGTCAAGCACCTCAACATCAAGCCCCAGGTGGACTACTACACCTTTCCCAATGGAAATTCCATTTTCATCCTCGCCGAAGGCCGTCTCGTCAACCTGGGCTGCGCCACCGGCCACCCCAGCTTCGTGATGTCCAACAGCTTCAGCAACCAGACCCTGGCGCAAATGGACCTTTGGGCCAACCGTGATACCTACAAAATCGGCGTCTACGTCCTACCCAAAAAGCTCGACGAAGAAGTAGCCCGGCTGCATCTCGAGAAAATTGGCGTCAAGCTCACCACACTTTCGAAAAAACAGGCCGACTACATCGGCGTTCCTGTCGAAGGCCCCTACAAGACCGACCAGTACCGTTATTAACCGCAACCGCCCCATAAAGAAACCAAAGGCTCGGAGGCAATGCCTCGAGCCTTGGTTTCTCAAGAGCCCGCTTCCTTTCGCAACCACACCCCGAAACGTCATCTCCACCGAAGCGGAGAAACCCCTCGATATCGCCCGGCGCGCCAAGAAACTCCGCAACGCAGGGACAAAACTCAGGGCAAATCCAAATCCTCCAGCACAACCCCGTACAATCCCTTGCCCTCCTTCGCCGCCTCGGTCAGGATCAGCGTACGGGCCGTCCCCGAGCCGCCACTCACGCTCACGCCACTCACCTTCACGGCCCCGCCGGTCGGCGCCGACCCCGCCGGTGCTACAAAGATCGCGTAACTCGCGTTGGCAGGCACCCGCAGGTACCCCGCATTGGTCGCGTAGGCCAGGTTCGTCGCCGCCGGCGCTGCTGAAGCCAGCAGAGAGGCGTTCAACACCAGGTACACATCTACCGGTCCGCCTTCTACCTCATTCAAAATGCGCACGGCAATTGTTCCCGCTATGGGCGCCGGCACAACGTCGGGATAAATGTGCTCGCGTAACTCGCCAAGCCGATTCCCCACCACGGCCGTGTACTGGTGGCCGCTCAGCAAGTTTGCCCGTCCACCCGTAAGTGCCTTTCCGGTATTGGCTCGATTGGCGCTGAACTGGTACGCCCCCGCCTCCACCGGCAGGTAGGAACTGTACGTCGCGTACCCCAGGTTGTACGCCGCGCCCGTCCCATTCAAGTACACGTCCAACGCCGGCGCATCCGCGGAGATGTCCGCAAAGCGTACCTGCGCTTCCGTGGAGTTCGGCGTCATATTGCTGCAACCGGTAAGCCCCAGGCTGCTCGCCCATAGCGCCGCAGCCCCTGGGAGGGAGATCATGGGCCGACGCTGAAACAGGGGCTTGAGAAACGTAAACATAACGGAATAGCCCACGGGACAACGCCCTCGAGCTTCATCGGTAGTCTATGCCGAATCCCTCCACCGGCGCGGCGGACATCGGCTCCATTGCCACAGAAGTTGCAGAAAAAAATCAGCCCCGCCGGCCTGGAGACTCCCGGCCGACGGGGCTAGCTCTTGTTTGCTGGCGTGATAGTAACGTACGTAATGTTACTTGGGCAAATTTCCGGCGAGTCTTCCCGGAATGTTTGTAAGCCTTTACAAAACAGCGGGATGGCAGCTCGCTCGTAGCCTCCGTCGCCCCATGCGGACTCTGATTTGTGCGCTGCCTATGGACCGGCTTTCACCGCATCAACGGAAGGCGTCCCGGATAGGCGGCGGGCTACAACATGATCCCGAATCGCCTGATACGCACCTGCCGGCAGGACTCCACGTGTGACCAGCTGATTTTTCGCGGTATACGGCCTGCCTTCCACAATCCGCCGCGCATAGGTCTCCCCCATGCCGGGAAGGGCTCGCAACTGCTCGGCCGCGGCGGTATTCAGGTCCAGCGGCTCGGTGGAGGTTTCACCGCGCGCCTCGGTCGGCGGTGCCCTTTGGGGATCGGCCGCAAATCCAGCAGCCATCACCGGTCGCTGCACCCCCACCAGGGCCGCGATCAGCAACACACCTCCAAGCCCAGCAATTCGCCAACGCATGCGCTGACCCTACCTCCAAGCCCGGGGTGAGGGCATTCCACTTTCGCGTGTCAAGACAACAACTTGGGGTATACACTTCGCGCATCGACCCGGGGTCAGCCCATGCTGCGCTTCGTCGCCGGCACACCCGTTCGGGGTTACCGTTCGGCAGTCGTCAGGTAGCGTCCCTGCCCGGCGGTGATGCCCACCGTGCGCCCATCGCGCATTTGCAGAATCCGGTCGGAGATCGCCGCTGCTTCGGGATTGTGCGTAATCATCAGCACCGTCTGGTTCAGCGCCCGACCCGACTCCCGCAGCATCGTCAAGACGCTTTCCGAGTTCTCCGTATCCAGGTTGCCCGTGGGCTCATCGGCCAGCACGATCGACGGCCGCGTGATCAGCGCCCGTGCAATCGCGATCCGCTGCTGCTCGCCGCCCGAAAGTTCATTGGGCCGATGATCCAGCCGCCCCTTGATCTTCAGCAAGCCGGCGAGGTGATCCAGCAACTCCGTGTCGAAGGGCTTCCCTGTGTCGGCAATGGTGTGCGCCAGTTCAATATTGCCCCGCGCCGTAAGCGTCGGCAGCAGGTTGAAGCGCTGAAAGACGAACCCGATGTGCCGCTTTCGGAAGCTCGTCCGCTCGGCGTCGCTCAGCCGCGAAAAATCCTGCCCGCTTACCGTCAGGGAACCCGCCGTCGCCGAGGTCAGGCCGCCCAGAATATAAAACAGCGTCGATTTGCCCGATCCCGAAGGCCCCACAATGGCCAGAAACTCGCCTGGTTCGACAGAGAACGTGGCATCCCGCAGTGCCGGCACTTCAAGCTTGCCCGTGCGATAAATCTTTCCGAGCTGACTGGCTACGATAATGGGCATGGCGCGCCTCCCAGTTTACCGCATAGCCCCTGCCCCGCCCCAGGGAGGCCCATTCCCCCGGCAGAGGCTCGCCCCCCCCTGCCCTGCATAAGAATAGTTTTCGCTCACGCCACGCCCGCCGCCGGCAACACCGCCCCACGCCTCCGCTCCCCCCGAAACCTAAGTTCCAGCCGCATCGTACATGGCCTTTCCAGGAAAAATATCTCCGCGCTGTGGCTCTGCACGGTACACAAACGCGTCAACTCGCGGTGACTCTCCCCGTCGAACTCCATCCCTGCCTCCACCAGCCGCCAATAAACGACTGCCGCCTCCTCCGCCGGCACGTCGAAGCACAAGTTCAACCGCGTTTCCGTTTCGGTAAACAGCAGCGCACCGCAGCCGCACCCGGCCAGTGCCCTTTGTAGCAGCCCGCGCATTTCGGAGCGGCTCCCTCCGGTATCGGCTCGTACGGAAACGGTGCTCACCGTTTGACGTGCCTGTTGCAGCGTGGAAACGAGGTCGGCGATCAGTCCTAAATAGCTCACATCCCCTTCATCGGCCATCTCCGCCCAGGCATCAGCACTGTCCCAATTTGGGCCGATCTTCACTCGATCCCTACCCGCCATTCATCCGGCCCGGAAGTACACTGGGGAGGGTTCAATCCATCGCGGAGGACGCCAATGATCGTCGGCATCGGCACAGATCTCATCGAAGTCGAACGCATCGAAGGCAGCGTCCGCCGCTTCGGCGAGCCATTCCTCCATCGGATCTACACCCCCGCCGAAATCGCGTATTGCCAGGCTCGTAAATCGAGCGCCGAAAGCCTGGCCGCTCGCTTTGCCGCCAAGGAAGCCGGTGCCAAGGCGCTCGGCACGGGTATCAGCCGCGGCGTCGGCTGGCGCGAGTTCGAGGTGCATCGCCTGCCCGGCCGCGCGCCCGAACTTCGCCTCCACGGGCGCGCCGCCGAAATCGCCGCCGCGCTCGGCATCACCCGCCTTTCCCTCAGCCTCACCCACACCCGCGGCTTGGCCATGGCCGTGGTCATCGCCGAGCGCGCCGAACGCCCCTGATCCCGGCACGCCGCACAAGCAAAAACACCGTCCTCGGACTGTTACGATGAACAACGAACGGTCACAAAACGCCGCAGAGGAATGGCATGCCCAGTCAGCAGGAAGTCCGGTGGTCACAGCTCAAGGTCGGCATTCTTGTGCTCGTTTCCCTTGCTCTTCTTGTCGCTTTCCTGTTTCTGCTGACGGGCGCTTCCGGCGTCACCGCCTTTGAGAAAAAATTCGGTGCCCGCGTTTACTTCCCCAACTCCCAAGGGATCAAGGTCGGGGCTCCCGTCACCCTCGAAGGCGTTCCCATCGGCGAGGTCTCCCGCGTCCGCCTCACCGACGACTCCACCCGCCGCTCCACCCCGGTGGAGGTCAGCCTTAAACTCAATGACCGCTTCCGGGACCGCCTCCACACCGATACCCTGGCCGCACTCTCCACCGCCGGCGTCATCGGCGACACCGTCGTCGAACTCGACAGCGAATCGGCCACCGGCCCCGAAATCGCCGACGGTCAGGAGTTCAAAACCAAGGAGCTCCCGTCACTCACCAACTTCATGAAGTCCGGCCAGGGCACCCTTGCTCAGCTCACCACCACCATCACCCGGCTCAATGGCGTACTCGATAATTTGTCCGCGGGGAAGGGTTCCGCCGGCAAGCTCCTTACCGACCCGGCCCTCTATAACGAGGCCAACGCCACCGTCGCCGAACTCCACCGCCTCACCGCCGGGCTCAACAGCGGTCGCGGTTCCGCCGGCAAACTCCTCACCGACAACACCCTCTACAACCGCCTGAACGACGCAGCCGCCCGCCTCGACACCCTGACCATGAACCTGAACTCAGGCAAAGGCACCGCCGGCAAACTCCTCACCGACGACACCCTCTACAACAATCTCAATCAAAGCCTCACCCGCACGAACAACCTGCTCGCCGGGGTCGACGCCGGGAAGGGCTCCGTGGGTCTGCTTTTCAAGGACCAGGCCATGGCCGACAAGCTGAACGACACCGTCACCCAGCTCGACACCGTCCTAGCCGGCGTAAACAGCGGCAGGGGCACCGTCGGCCAACTCGTCACCAACCAGGAGGCCTACAACAACCTCAACATCCTCCTGAAAAACGCCTCCGAACTCGCCACCATGCTCCGTACCGACCCCAAAAAATACCTCACCATCCACATGAAAATCTTCTAAGCTCGCCCCGCTCCAGGACATCCACTCCGGGCACCAATGACATGGCCCCCGTTTGTTGTCATTCCCGTAGGGAATCTGCGTTCCTTTCGGGGCCACACATCGCTTCGAGGACTGATCAGACCTTCCTAAAGCTCGTCCCGCTCATTTTCCGCAGGGAATCCGCGTTGTCTCTTGCGTTTGCCGTCTTAACAGCATTCCCACGGTACAAAAGCCGTCATCTCGACCGGAGGCGAAGCCGAAGCGGAGAGACCCCTTGTATTCCGCCCAGCGCTCCGAATCGTCCAACGACACAACGGACGAAACACAAGCCTCTCCGCTTCCCATCTCCCGGCCTCCTCCCGCCCATCGTCACACCGCATTCACGTCCGCGCCGATTTCCGTTATCCTTCCGGTAATACCACATCGCACCACAAAGCCGCTCCCAAGGAGTCCCATGCGTTCTTTTCTCCCTGCCTGCCTGCTTGCTTTGGCTGCCCCGCTTTGTGCCCCGGCCCGCAGCCTGGCCCAGGATCTCCCGCAATCCCGCTTGCAGGATCCCACGGGCGCCATCGCCGTCTCCTTCGCTCCCGACACAGCCGCCGCAGCCCCGAAAGCCCCGAAAAACCCCGTCTCGCTTGACTTATCCGCGATCGACAAATCGGTCAATCCCTGCGACGACTTCTACCAATACGCCTGCGGCAACTGGAATAAAGCGAACCCCCTCACCGCCCAGTACGCCCGCTACGGCCGCTTCAACGAGCTCGGCGAACGCAACAACTATCTCCTCTATACCGACCTCCAAAAGGCCGCGGACGCCCCCAAAACGCCGCTACAAACCAAGTACGGCAACTTTTTCGCCTCTTGCATGAACGTCGCCGCCGTCGACAAACTCGGCGCCGCGCCCATCCAACCCGAACTCCGCGCCATCGACACCCTCAAGAGCACAAAGGACCTCGCCGCTCTCAACGTCGAGCTCTCCAAACGTTTCGGCGGCTCCGAACTGCTTGGCGTCGGCGTCACCCAGGACCAAAAAGACTCCACCCAGCAAATCCTCACCACCGGCCAGGGCGGCCTCACCCTCCCCGACCGCGACTATTACCTGAACCCTGCGCCCCGCTTTGCCAAACTGCGCGACGGCTACCTGGCCAACATGAAATCCACCTTCGAACTGCTCGGCGACCTGCCGGTCGACGCCGAAGCCGAAGCCAAGGCCGTCATGACCATCGAAACCGCGCTCGCCAAAGGCTCCATGGACCGCGTCGAAATGCGCGACCCCGCCAAGCGCTACCACATCATGACCGTGGCCGAACTCAGCAAACTGACCCCCGACTACAACTGGAAGCTCTATCTCGATGGCATCGGCGTCGGCGCCACCCCCACCCTCAACGTGATGTCGCCCGATTTCGACAAGACCGTCAACACCGAGCTCGCCACCGAGTCCGTCGAGGCCTGGAAAAGCTACCTCCGCTGGCACGCCATCCACAGCGCCGCGCCTTACCTTTCGCAGAACTTCGTCGACACCAACTTCGACTTCTTCAACAAAACTCTGAACGGCCAGCAGGAAGAGCAGCCCCGCTGGAAACGCTGCACCGGGGTCACCGACCGCGCTCTCGGCGAAGCCGTCGGCCAGGACTGGGTCCGCGAAAACTTCCCGCCCGACGCCAAGGCCAACATGGAAAAGCTCGTCGCCGCGCTTGAGAAAGCGCTCGGCCAGGACATCCAACAGCTGCCCTGGATGAGCCCCGACACCAAGGCCCAGGCCGAACTCAAACTTGCCGCCATCCGTGACAAAATCGGCTACCCCAACACCTGGCGCGACTACAGCGCCCTCGCCGTCAAACGCGACGACCTCGTCGGCAACCTCGAACGCGCCTCCGTCTTCGAGCGCAATCGCAATCTCGCCAAACTCGGCAAACCCGTCGACGAAACCGAATGGGGCATGACCCCGCCCACCGTCAACGCCTACTACTCCCCGTCCATGAACGACATCAACTTTCCCGCCGGCATCCTCCAGCCGCCCTTCTACGACTTCTCGAAGGATCCGGCCGTCAACTTCGGGGGCATCGGCGTCGTCATCGGCCACGAAATGACCCATGGCTTCGACGACCAGGGCTCCAAATACGACCTCCACGGCAATGTCCGCGTCTGGTGGACCCCCGAAGACCTCGCCAAATTCAAGGACCGCACCGAATGCGAGGCCAAGGAGTACGACGGCTTCCAGGTAGCCCCCGGCCAGAACGAAAACGGCCATCTCACCCTCGGCGAAAACACCGCCGACAACGGCGGCATCCGCATCGCCTACCAGGCCCTCATGAACACCCTCGCCGCCCAAAACGCCTCGTCCACCGCGGAAAAGGAAGGCTACACCCCGGCCCAACGCTTCTTCATCAGCTTCGGCCAGGTCTGGTGCGAAAACCAAACCGAACAATCCGCCGTAAACCGAGCCAAAACCGACCCCCACAGCTCCGGCGAATGGCGCGTCAAAGGCACAGTCCAAAACTTCGCCGAATTCGGCAAAGCCTTCGGCTGCCACCCAGGCCAACCCATGATGCCCGAAAACGGCGGCTGCCGCGTCTGGTAGCTGTCTCACAACCGTTACACAAAGGCGCCGGATTCCACTCCGGCGCTTCCAATTGCAGCAGGCGTTCATATCATTTTCGGGTGCATCCTTCTAATTGTCATAGGGACCGCGGAGTACTTGGTGCGTTGCACACCTTAAGTCGTGACGATGCGTCAAGATACCTTTGGCCCTACACGTGCATGCACGACAGCATCTTCTCTTGGAGAACTGCATGTATCTGGTATCCTCGCGGCGAGCTACCGCAGGCTTGTTGCTGACAATCTCTGCCGGAATCACCGGTGCCGCTTTTGCGCAGACCAGCCAAGGAACGCTCGCCGGAATCGCCCGCGACTTCACGGGCGCCGTCGTTGGCGCGGCCTCCATCACCGCTACAAACCAGTCCACTGGCGAAAAACGCACCGTTACCTCCGGATCGGACGGCGCTTATCGCGTGGATGCCATCAGTCCAGGCCGCTACACCATATCGACGACGGCCCCGGGCTTTACTACCTTCGTAGTCAAAGACATTTCGGTACAGCCATCCGTCGTCACCTCCTACGACATCCCGTTGTCCGTCGGCGGTGCTTCCACGGAAGTAACCGTGGAGGCTAGTCAAGCCACCGTCAATACAGAAAACGGCGTCCTATCCGGGACAGTTACCGCCGAAGAACTCGACAAGCTCCCCGTTTTTTCGCTCAACCCCGTCGAGCTTGCCCTCACGGTTCCCGGCGTTCAGCCGGTTAGCAACGGAGCCGGTGCATTCTCGAATGGCATCAACATCCAGGTGAACGGAGCCCGTCCGCGTGACAACAACTTCCTCATGGACGGTCAGGAGATCAACGACGTCGGCATCGCCGGCCAGGCTTTTCAGCCTCAGATCCCGGACATCTTCGACGCCGTGACCGTCTTCACCAACTCCGCATCGGCCGAGTACGGACGCGGCGGTGGCGGCATCCTCAACCTTGTCACCAAATCTGGTACCAACCAGTTTCACGGAACAGCCTTCGAGCGCTATACCGGCTCTGGACTGAATTCGGTTCCCGGCCAGTTCCGCGGCTCCGAGTTCACCAAGACGCGCTTTGACCAGCACAGCTTTGGCTTCACCGCCGGCGGCCCCATCCTGAAGAACAAGCTCTTTGCCTTCGGTGCCGGCGAGTGGCAGCGGTATTACGGTCAGGAACAGCCCGGCGTGAATCTCCTTCCGGACAGTGCCGGTTACGCCACGCTTCAGACCATCACCGGCGCGCCTTCCGCGCAGGTAAAGACACTCGATCAATACCTGAGCAACGGGGCGTATCTCACGCAAGACATTCAGTACGGCTCGGCCTCCGGCACACCGATCACCCAGAACGTGGGCGCTCTCCCGGGCTGCCCGACCACGGGCTGCGTGGTCTCCTTTGCTGGCTTCCAGCGTCCCAATGCTCCTGAAAGCATGCCGGACACGCAATGGATGTATCGCATCGACTACAACCCCTGGGACAGGGACAACTTTTCTTTCCGGTACTTGCACGACCGGAATTCACTCTCCCCCGACTTCTTTAATAATCCCAATGCTCTTGCCGGCTTCGATACACAATACGGGGGTCCCAGTGAGCTTGCCGAAGGACAGTGGCGTCACATCTTCGGCCCCAAGCTGCTGAACGAGTTCCGCGTTTCCGAAGCCCGCATCGCGTTCGCCTTCTCACCTGAAGCCTCCACGATAGCCAACCCGCTCAACAGTCTTCCGACCCTAACCTTTGCAAAGCTATCCGGAACCACCACTGCGGGATCGCTCACCTTCCCGAGTCTTGGGCCCAACCAGAACTTTCCGCAGGGCCGTGACGAAGATCTGTATCAGTTTCAAGACACCGTCCGTTATACCCTCGGACGCCAGTCATTGAGCATCGGCGCCGATATTGGTCGCCTCATCGAGATCGACCTCGTCTCGCAAAACGCCCTTGGCACTCTGAACTTTGTGGCTGGCGGTTCAGGCGTCACCTCTATCGGAAACTTTCTGCAAAATCAACTTGGCCCCTCCGGTACGGCCACCAAGACTTTCGGTCAAACCCGCGCGGACTCGCATGGGTGGCGTAATGGATTTTTTGCTCAGGACGATATCAAGGTCAACGCTGATCTGACGCTCAACCTGGGCATTCGCTATGACTATCTCTCGAACCCGGAAAACAGTCTTAAGTACCCCGGCGTCAACCCCTACAACGTTTTTGCACCCATCAACACCGTCGTTCCGATTCACAAGGATTACAACAACATCGCGCCGCGTTTCGGCTTCGCCTACTCGCCGCATAATGTCCTTGGCTTCCTCGGCGACGGCAAAACTTCAATCCGTGGCGGTTTCGGCATTTTCTATGACAGCACCTTCTCCAATATCCTCGTGAATTCAACCCAAAGCTCACCCGTTTCTGTAGCCGATACAGCCGAGGTCACGACCGGGAATGGATTGACCAACGCGAGTGGCCAAATTGCATTGCTCAGCCCCGTGTTGAGCCCTTTCTCCTCGGTGTTAAGCGAAGACAGCAATCTTGTCAATCCGCTCACATACCAGTACAACCTGGGCGTCGAACGCGAGATGCCCGGAACGATCACCCTTGGCATCCGGTACGTCGGCACTCGCGCACTGAAAGAGTTTGCGAACCAACAGTTCAACTACTTCAACGGTCTCACTGGTACCCGTTTGAACACCTCGCGCGGAGCAATCAATCTCCGCGGCAACTACGCTGACTCCAACTACAACGGGCTGGAAATTAGCGGAACGCATAACTTCAAACACGGACTGCTGGTTCGCGCCAATTACGAATACAGCAAGGACCTGGATGACGCTTCCGAGATCTTCACCGTTGCCGGTGCTACCACCAGCTACAGCAACAATCTAAGCCCTAATGGCGGTATCCACCAGAACTACGGCAATTCCGATTTCGACCATCGCCAGTTCTTTTCGGTGTCTTACGTCTATCAGATTCCCGGTGCGCACTCGGACAACAAGGCACTTAATCTCATCGAGAATGTTCTCACCCGGCATTGGACTCTCGGCGGTGTGACGCAGCTTCAGAGTGGCAACTACGTGTCGTACAACACCAGCGGATTTGACATCAACGGGGATGGCAACACAGCGAACGACCGTCCCATCGTGGTAAACAAGTCCGCATCTCTCCAATCGGTGGGCATCGACGGTCACTTCGTCGGGGGCACACGCGGTACGTTCTACGATGCCGCCACAGCCCTCAATGGATCTGGCGCCCTGGTTCCGGTCTCGGCAAGTGCCGTTCACTTCCTGGTTCCGTACTTCCCCAACAATGCCTACCTTTCACAAGAGATTGGTCGCAACAGTTACTTGCAGCCCGGCAACACAACCAACAATCTCTCCCTGGAGAAGGGTTTCGGCTTCCGCGAACGTGGGACTTTCATCCTGCGCGCTGAGGCCCAGAATATCGCCAATCACAACGACCTGATCGTCGGTGATACAGATGTTCTCGATGCGGGTGCGGGCGGTTTCCTGCAACCATCTCGTTCGTACAGCCCGTCGATTGGCAATAACCAGCGTACGCTCGTCCTCTGGGCCAAGTTCGAGTTCTAACTGCAACCCCGAATCAGACAAATGAGGCGCCTTTCGGGCGCCTCATTTGTTTTGCTGGTATCAGCACTCGGGAACCCAGGTCATCCTCGACATCCGAAACCAACCCGGTCACCTATAATCAGAACTGACAATGCCAGACGATCAGAACCAACTCCCGCTCGGCCCCGACGACAACATCACCCCCTCCGCCCAGGACGCCAACTCCAACAACCCGCCCCCCGGCGGCTCGGGAGGCGATGGCCCAAGCGCGCCGACAGGCCCCGGCGCCCTCCTAATGCTGCCCATCAACATCGACGACGAGATGCGCCGCTCGTACCTCGACTACTCGATGTCGGTCATTATCGGCCGCGCCCTGCCCGACGCCCGCGACGGCCTCAAGCCCGTCCATCGCCGCGTGCTCTACGGCATGCAGGAAATGGGGCTGCAATTCAACAAAAAGTACACCAAGTCGGCCAAAGTCGTCGGCCACGTCATGGGCAACTACCATCCCCACGGCGATGCCGCCATCTATGACACCATGGTCCGCCTCGCGCAGCCCTTTTCGCTGCGCTACCCCCTGGTCGATGGCCAGGGCAACTTCGGCTCCGTAGACGGCGACCCACCCGCGGCCATGCGCTACACCGAGTCGCGCCTGACCCGCCTGTCTTCCGAAATGCTCGCCGACATCGATTCCGACACCGTCGACTTCGTCCCCAATTACGACGAATCCACCTTCGAGCCGTCCGTCCTGCCCGCCCGTATTCCCAACCTCATCGTGAACGGCAGCACGGGGATCGCCGTCGGTATGGCAACCAACATCCCGCCGCACAACCTCACCGAAGTCCTCAACGCCACCATCGCGCTGCTCACCAAGTCGCCCCAGGACACCACCCACGACCTCGCCCTTGTGCTCGAGCATGTCAAAGGTCCCGACTTCCCCACCGGCGGCTTCCTTTACGGCCGCGGCAACCTCGCGCAAACCTACAACACCGGCCGCGGCCGCTTCATGATGCGCGCCAAATGCGGGCTCGAGCAGATCACCGGCGGCCGCCAGGCCATTATCGTCACCGAGATCCCCTACCAGGTCAATAAGTCCAATCTCATCAAGCGCATCGCCGAAATCGTCAACGAGAAAATTGTCGACGACATCTCCGACGTTCGCGATGAATCCGACCGCGACGGCATGCGCATCGTCATCGAGCTCAAGCGCGGCGCACAGCACGAAATTGTCCTAAACCAGCTCTACAAAAACACCCAGATGCAGGAGTCCTTCTCCATGATTTTTCTGGCCGTCCTCAACGGCCAGCCCAAGGAACTCCCGCTGCACCACGCGATCCACGCCTTTATCGATCACCGCATCGATGTCGTGCGCCGCCGCACCGCCTTCCTCCTCGGCAAGGCGCGCGACCGCGAGCACATCCTGCTCGGCTACCAGATCGCGCTCGACCACCTCGACACCGTCATCCGCGTCATCCGCCAATCGACCTCCCGCGCCGACGCCCGCGAAAACCTCTTCGCCTTCTTCTCCAATCGCACCATCTCGCTCCGCGGCAGCCAAATCGCCGGCATCACGCTCGACCCCGGCAAATACGCCATCGATCTCACCGGCGGCAGCATCTCCGCGCAGCTCACGGCCAACAACGCCGCCGCCGCAGCCGGCACGCTGATTCTGAGCTACAAGCAGATCGACGCGATCCTCGAACTTCAGCTCTATCGCCTCACCCAGCTCTCCATCGACGAGCTCCTCAACGAACTCCGCGCCGTCCGCGACAACATCGCCGAGTTCGAATCCATTCTCGCCTCCGAAAAAAAACTCCGCTCCGTCATCCAGAAAGAACTCGAAGACGTCCGCGACAAATACGGCGACGTGCGCCGCACCGTCATCATCGACGAAGCCAACGAGCTCACCCTCGAAGACCTCATCGCCGACGAACAGGTCGCCGTCACCGTTTCGAACACCGGCTACCTCAAGCGCACGCCCATCAGCATCTACCGGCAGCAAAAACGCGGCGGCACCGGCCGCCTCGGCATGAAGACCCGCGAAGAAGACTTCGTCGCGCAACTCATCATCGATAGCACCCACGCTTATCTGCTCTGCTTCACCAACACAGGCCGCGTCTATTGGCTCAAAGTCTACGAGATCCCCGACATCGGCGCCGCCGGCAAGGGCAAAGCGATGGCCTCGCTCGTCGATCTCCAGCCCGGCGAACGGGTCGTCACCATCCTGCCCGTCCGCGATCTCACCCAGGACAGCCGCTTCGTGCTGTTCGCCACCCGCAACGGCACCGTCAAAAAAACTGCCCTCCGCGACTTCTCCAATGTCATGGCCCGCGGCATCATCTCCATCGGCATCGATAAGGACGACGAGCTCATCACCGCCCGCCTCACCGACGGCGAACAGGTCATCTTCCTCGCCACCCACGACGGCATGGCCATCCGTTTCGACGAGCGCGACCTCCGCGCGATGGGTCGTCCGGCCTTCGGTAACCGCGGCATCTCGCTGAAAAAAGGCGACTTCGTCATCGGTGCCGCCGTCACCCCCTCCAACGAGGCCCGCAACCGCATCCGCCTCGCCCTCGCCGCCCAAAAAGGCCTCACTGCCAAGGCCGAAGCCGTCCTCGACGAAACCGGCCTCGTCCTCCCCGTCACCCCCCTCGATGAATCGTCATCTCGGCCGGAAGCCGTGGGCCGTAGCGGAGAGACCCCTGCATTCGGCGCGCCAAGCCTGTCGGACGTGGCCAAGCGCATCTCTGCCCCAGACGGCCAGGAGATCCTCGGCTCTAACGCCCCCGAAATCGACCCCGAAGCCATCGAAAAACTCGAAAAGCTCGACAAAGAACTCGGCCTCCCCCCCTGCCTCATCCTCACCGTCTCGGAAAACGGCTTCGGCAAACGCACCGACGTCGACGCCTACCGCCTCCAGTCGCGCGGCGGCAAAGGCGTCATCAACATGCGCACCACCCCCAAAATCGGCAAAGTCACCGGCATCCAGCTAGTCGACGACACCACCGAAATGATGGTCATTTCCCAATTCGGCAAAATCATCCGCATCGACACCAAACAGGTCCGCGCCGCCGGCCGCGCCACCATGGGCGTAAAACTCCTCGACCTGGACACCGGCGACAAGGTAGCCGCCGCTATGGTAATCCCCCCAGAAGACCCCAAACCTACCGTTGGCGAAGGCGGCACGCTGCTGCAGTAGCGACCACCACTGTTAGCGCGGCAAAATCGCGCAAATGCGTGGGTTTCTGAAAGTTCGCACGCTCCTGCTAAATCTCAACACGAAGGCATCAGAATAAATGGCAAGTAAACCGGATCCCCCGAGTTCTTCGATTATCGTCGCTCGCTGCAACGAAATCCAGACCAGCCTTGGGACACGGAATGTTCCGGAGTTTGAGACCCTTTCAGAAATCGGCATGGCTGTACGAGTTGCCCTTCAGATTCGAGGACTTCCTCTAATCGACTTTGCTGTACTTAAACTTGTCTGCAGCCATTTTCTCGACATCCATTCGTTGGCGGTATCACGTGTCATTACATTGCTAGCGGAAGTCGAGTTTGTAAGATTGTTGACCGAAGGTAAGACGATCAAAGGTGTTCTACCCACTGTCCCCTATTATGACGATCTCTATGCTCAACTCGGCGAGTTCAGCTCGTCTGAACGTACGTTCAACGAACATGAGCAGATGGCACTACATTTGGTTGACCGCCTGGCGAAGTCTCCAGATAACCTTGACACTCTTCGTTCAAAGACCGGGGCGGAGAGCCAACTGTTCACGAGGTCAGTCCAGATCGGCGTAGAGGGAAGTTTTCTCATTTCAAAACGTATGCGCGGACGAGACATACTATTGAATCCAGCATACTTTTCAGAGAATGCGGATGTGTTTGCCGATGTCGTAGCGAAAAGCGGCGCGACATCTGTAGCACAAGTCATGCACGCTATTAAAAACGCGCAGGGATGGCCTCTATCCAGAATAGAGGCAGCTGCTCAGATCGGCGGTATCTCGGTAGAACCCGACCAAGTTGCTCTCCTGAAGCAGTTAGCGAAAGATGGGGCCGTTAAGCCTCCCATGATCAAAACATCTCACGCCGGAGAAAACTATTTCATGTTTACTCCTACGCCAGCCGGTTCTGCTCTTAGCCCCACAAAAAGAGATATTTACGAGAAGGCGATGGCAATCGTTGCAGCTGTCCGGCAGGGCCAACTGCTTCCTGCGCGGTACGCAATCCGGTCGCCTAAAGCAGTCATCGATGCTCTCAGGACTAAGAAAAAGCTCGCCGCAACTACCGAAGCGATGCAACAATACCACAATTTGACCCACCTCAGAGTGGGTACTCTGGTTCGCACCTCAGCCGGCTTCTGCGAGTTCCATGTCACGGACACGCCGGAAAACATCGAGGCGCTCGACATCGCTTATTCGCTCGTGACAGGCAATACAACACAGGGCATGACCGTGGATGATGAAGCTCGACGTGCGCTGCAGGAAGATCAAACCTACGTCGAATCGTTAGTCGCCGGGGCAAAGCTCCGGGAAAACAAGCCGGTCTCGCTTAGCGAGGAGCAGCGACATCAGCTTGAGTTGGTGTTTATGGGGCTCACAAGATGATGCAGGACAGAAAGCAAAAGGCGGATGCGCTTTTATATGCAGTTCAGAAGCGCTGGTTTCCGCAGCTGGAGTTGGACCTCATCGCCCCAGTTACTACAGCGAGTTCGGCCAGAGCCTTGACGGACATCGATGTACTTGCGTGCATCCCGAACCAGTTCGATGGTTTTCATTACCTTTTAATCGACTGCAAAACTCGGAAAAAGGAATCACCAATCAGCCGATTCTTCTGGTTGCGTGGTGTAATGGATCATTTCGACGCGGCACACGGCATGTGCTTGTTTGCTCGTCCAAGTATAGAACCGGACCATCGTTATATGGCCGCTCAGCAGAAGGTCACTCTATTGACTGAAGATGAGTTTTCCTTGTATCGGACTGTGATGCTGCAATCACGTAACCAGTATGATCGCGCCAGTGTCGCCGATATTGATAGATGGGACGCGTACTTCTCAATTCCTCAACGGTATCCCAAACTGACGGACGCAATCACATTCGCAAAGAGTGGCTTCTGGATGTGTCAAAGCGAGGCTGAGGCTTGCCGAAAGACTATAGTTGAGCTCGCGAAACATCGACCCGAGCTTGATCCCGGAAAGAGAGAACATTGGGCCATTTTCTTTGACCTGGGTGCCCTTTTCGCACAAGCACTCGCCCGGCTTGTCAGTCGTCTATTTAGCCTCTATCTTCAACCTGCTAATCGGGAACAGCTTTCAGAAGCACTACTCTTCTTGCTTTATAGTGGAAAAGAAAATTACGAGCATCTGAATTCGTTAAAGAGGATGATTACTGCTCCGGCTCTTGATCCCGATCGATCCCTCACACTTCCAAATTGGGACGGATTCCTACAGCTCGCACGAAGCTTCCTAGATGCGCCGATGCAAGTCAGTATGGTTCCCTTGATCCTTAGAGAAATTGCGTTTAGTTATTTAGGCGAGGAGCAGATGGAATTTGCAGCCTTTCTGTCTATTGAAAACCGACAAGCAGGTAAATTTGCACTCCTGTGCACCGAGTACTTAGCCAGAGCAGCTCGGCTCCCGCCCGAGTTCTTGATTGAAGCACAGAGCGTCATATTGAGTCTGCAACACGGGCCTAGAATCACGCTGCCTCTAGGTTCTACTCGACATCCGTTGTAGCTTGTTGTTCCAAACTACGCGAGGGCATCACAGATGGGTGACGGGTGGTCTACCCATGCTATTTCGAGCAACGAACGGGTGCTCCATCCATCGCAAAGCCTAATCTTGCGATGGGTGGGTACCACTTTGCCGAAGAGCCGGAATGGAGCGCAGCGAACGACTGACTTGCCTTCTCCCAAGTAGCCACAAGCTGCCTAACCGCAGGGCTGATCCACTTTCGCCGATTGCGCGAATTCTGCCGCCTTGCGCGGACCTGCCGCCTCATTCAGACGAAAGCACACTTCGACCTCTCACAGACCTCACTGATTGCGCCTTCATGTACAGTAGGGAAACTTTACATAAAAGCTGTTCCGGTCTGTTGCCTCGCAATTACCCTTCTTGAGCGGTCGCGCGCCCCTGGCGCAAGACGATGGAGATCTATGCGTTTGTTTCATGGTGTATTGGCAGTGTCGCTTCCTTTGCTGGCGACGGGCATGGCCTTTGCCCAGGCTACCGCCGACGGTGCTGTGGTCGGGGTTGTTTCCGACGCCACAGGCGCGGCGATTCCCGGTGCCGTCATTACCGCGACCAACAAGGGCACCAACGCCCAGCGGAAAACCACCACGAATGGATCGGGCGAGTACCGCTTTGACCTGCTGCCCCCTGGGTCCTATGTCGTGCACGCAGAGGCTGCCGGTTTCAGCCCCTCGGACACGCAAGCGCTTTCTCTTCAGGTGGGTTTGACCCTGACCGCGAACCTGCCGTTGCAGGCAGGCAGCGTTGGCACCACGATCGAGGTCGCAACCACCAATCAACTCGTGAATGTCGAGGAGACGGGCAGCTCCACCAACGTCACGCCGCAACAGGTGGAAAGCCTGCCGATCAATGGCAGGGATTTCGCTAATCTTGCCATCCTGGCGCCCGGCGTCAAGCTCGTCGATAGTTATGATCCGACCAAGAATCGTTATGCCGTTTACGCGGTGAACGGTTCCAGCGGGCGTAATACCAACACCACCGTGAACGGCATCGATAACAAGGACAACACGGTGGGCGGCGCGGTCATGCAGCTGCCGCTGGAAGCTGTGGAAGAATTCAAGATCAGCACGGCGCGCTTTTCCGCGGAAAACGGTCGCAGTGAGGGTGCCGCACTCAATGTAATCACCAAATCCGGCACCAACCAATTCCACGGATCGCTGTATGGATTTTTCCGCAGCGACGCCATCCAGAAACGAAATGCGCTCGACGTCGCGGCAGGCAATCCGAAGCCGGCCTACAGCCGTCAACAGTACGGCGGCTCCATTGGCGGGCCCATTCGCAAGAATAAGGATTTCGGCTTTTTTGCTTATGAAGGCGTGCGGGAGCGGTCCAGCTTGAGCGTGGATGCCAGGAGTTTTGCGGAGCTGACTCTGGCCGTGCCCCTCGGCGCCCAGCCTCAGACCACCGTCCCTACCCCCTTTGACGAAAAACGTTACAACGGCCGGATCGACCACCAGTTCAGCGGGAAGGAACGTGCCTACTTCAGCTACTCGGCGCAGGATAACAAGAGCCTGAACGATCAATCCACCAACCAGGTCGATGCTACCGAGGGCAACTACACCCTCAACGACCTCATACTTACCAATTTCACCTTGAGTTCCGTTCTCAGCCCACACCTGGTGAACAACTTCACGACCGGTTTCCAGTACTGGAACAACCTTATCGATTCCGCGGTCCGCCTCCCGTATTTCACCTTCCCGGATGGCGTAAGCTTCGGCACAAACCCAAATGTTCCGCAAAAGTCCAGCCAGCACAAGTTCCAGTTTCGAGACGATGTTGCGTACAGCTTCGGCAAACACACCTTCACGGCAGGTGCCGACTTCATCTATGAGCCGCAGGTCGGCGGTTTCTTTGAGAGCAATCCCACGCCCGAGTTCGACTTCTTCGACACGGCCGCCAATCTGCTCAATCCCAAGCTGTACCCCAGCGGCTTTTCCAGCCCCGGTGTTATCCAGAGCTCGACGGCCACCTCCGGTGATCCCAGCTTTAACCTCTCCCCCAATATGCTCGGCATTTATGTGCAGGACGACTGGCGTGCTACGCGGCGAGTGCTGCTGAATCTCGGTCTGCGTTACGATCGCGACATGGGCACCTATGGTGGCGACGTGCAGGCCAATAGTCGCACCCACCAGGAACTAATTGCCGCTGCCGCGACCGGCGTATCTACGGTCCCGACATTTCGTGCCAATGAGTATGGTGTGGGCTATCTCCCGAATCTCGGCTACATCGGCGGCAGTTACACCGGGTTGCCGAAAAGCGACACGCTCGACATAAGTCCCCGGGTCGGGTTTTCTGTCGACGTCTTCGGCAATAGCCGCTTGGTACTGCGCGGCGGCTATGGGCTCTACTACGGACAAACGTTCGAAAATATACCCCTGTTCATGATTCAGCAGGCCAACAACACCGTGTTTGCGGCTACCTACAGCATCGCTTGCGCCGGCCCCAGCGACACGTCCTGCACACAAACCGTCCCCGGGACGAATACTGTGCTCAGTAAGTACCGCTACGGCGTCGATCCGGCACCCGTGATTCCACCTGCGAGCCACAACCTAACTCCGGGTGCCGTGGGGCGGCTCATGGATCCAGGCTTCCGCAATCCCTTGACGCAGCAATTCAACGCGGGTCTGCAGATCGCCCTGACGAAGGACTCCGTGCTCGAGATGGACTATGTGCAGGCCCGCGGTCTGCATGAGGATAAAACCGTCAACCTGAACCCCATCCAATACTTCTCCACGAAAACACGCCCCTTTTCCCCAGCCTTTGCCGCAGCGGGCGTGCCGGTGCTGGGACGCATCGGGCTGGAGGCCGCCATCGGGCGGTCCTACTACGACGCCCTCAACGTCAGCTACCGCGCCAAAATAAACAAGCGCGTGAGCTCCACCGTGAACTACACCTACGGCACGGCGCTGGCCTTTGAGGGAAATCCCGCTGCCTTCCGCAATACCGCCACCAATCCTTTCCTTGGGCAGTTCCGGCACGCTGACTACGGTCGCGCTCCCAACGATGAGCAGCACCATGTCACCGCGGCGGGCACCTTCACGCTGCCATTCCGTATCGAGATCTCACCCATCCTGCAAGCGGGTACGGCGCGTCCCGTGTACTCCGCGAACGGCGACACCGTCGAGTCCACCAGCGACCTTTGGGGAATCGGTTCAGGCCGCAGCAACCCGCACGCCGCCTACTTCGTCGGGCAGAAACCCACGGTCGCCAATCTCGTCAACTTCTATCAGGCTGCGAAAGCCAGCGGCAGCGTCGGCACCTTCTACAAAAGCTGTCTCGCGGCCGGCTCCTGTGTCGAAACCAACTTCGATGAGCTGCGCGGGCTGGCCTTTGTGCAGCTGGACGCACGTGTCGGAAAAACCATCGTCATCAAAGACCGTTACAACGTAAACCTGTTCTTTTCAGGGTTTCAACTTAGTCAACCGGGCGAACTACGGTGGTAACTACAACGGCAACATCTCCTCCTACGCCCCGGGGACAACGGCCCTTACGCCACTTGGCTTTGTCAATCCGAGCAGCAACATCATCCCGCGCGCGTTCACAGGGGAGTTCGGCGGTCGCTTTTCCTTCTAAGTCGCCACCTTGTAAGACGGGGACATCCGGCAGAAAACAACGAAACCCTAAGCCGGGTGTCCGCCATGTGCTCACGCAGTCCTCGAGACGGGTACCCCACTCATCGCACAGTCTCATCGTGCGATGAGTGGGGTCTACTCCGCTGAAGGCCGGGATGGTCGACCGAAGTGCAGCGCACCGACTCACCTGCTTTCTCCCGAACAGCTCACCCGGTTGGCCCCTTTACGCATTCTTTACAACTTCACAATAGCCTTTTTATGGGCATACCCGTTCTACTGAGCCTTGTCCACCAAGGATCGGACGAAACGTATGCCTATGAAGGCCTTTGCACGATTGTTTGCCCTGCTCTGTGTTTGCTGCTTTGCCCTTTGCGCCGGTTCGCGCGGGCAATCCACGTTTGGCACCATACGGGTGACCGCCGCTGACTCAACCGGTGCCGCGATCCCGGATGCCACTGCACAGCTTCGCTCGCTCGATCAGAGCACCACGCGCACCGCCACAAGCGATGCCTCCGGCGCGTTCGCCTTTGAGAATCTTCCTCCCGGTCGATATGCCGTCACCGTGTCGCACCCAGGCTTCTCCACAACCGACCTCACGGGTTTGGTCCTGGAAGCTCGCCAGGCGCTGCGCGTCACCGCGACGCTGTCGGTTTCCGCGGACACCACCACCGTCCAGGTCAGCGGTGCCGCCGAACAAATCAACACGGAAGACGCCACCCTTTCCGACTCCAAAAACAACGCCATGATCACCCAGCTGCCGCTCAATAATCGCGCCAGCACAACCAGTCCCCTCGGCGCGCTGGCGCTTTCTGCCAATGTTCAGCAGGATAGTGCCGGGTATATCGCTCTTGGCGGCGCCAGCTCCTCCATGGTGAACTTCTCCGTCGACGGCATCTCCACGGCCAACGTTCGCCAGAATGGCGCATTGCAGGATGCCTACCCCTCTCAGGAAGGCATCGCGGCTGTGAAGGTCACTGCCTTCAACAACAGCGCCGAGTTTTCCCAGGTCGGCGACGTCACCTTTACGACCAAAAGCGGAACCAATCAGATCCACGGCAGCCTTTTCGAATATCTGCAGAATAACGCCCTCGATGCCGACCCCTATGGCTTCGTCGGCAAGCTCCCCAAGCACTTCAACACCTTTGGCGGTTCGCTCGGCGGCCCCGTCATCATTCCGCACATCTACGGTGCCAACAAGAAAACCTTCTTCTTTTTCGACTACGAGGGCAACCGTCGCTCCACTGCCACCCTGCAGCAGTTCCTTGTGCCCTCGCTTGCGGACCGCAGCGGCGACCTGACCGATCTCACGCCGCCGTGCACGAACCCGGGCGTCTGCACCCCGCCGGTGATCATCGCACCGGCCGCAATCAACCCGACCGCGAAAGCGCTGCTTGGCTACTACCCGCTGCCGAACGTCTCGGGCAACTCCAGCTATAACTACGAAAATTTCCAGCCCACGCCCTCGCGCACCGACGGCGCCGACCTTCGCCTCGATCAGAACTTCGGCAGCCGCAATCTCCTTTACGCACGCTTCAGCCGAAAAAACATCTCGTCCCAGTTCGCCAATCCGCTTCTTCCCAACGATGTCGACAGCATCCATAACCGCAGCCTGCTCGTCTCCGACACCTTCACCATCACGCCGCATCTGCTCAACGAGGCCCGCTACGGCTTCACCGACGTGAACACCCAGGTCAACTTTGCCATCGAAGGCGCACAGGCACTGCAACAGCTGGACCTTACCGGCGTCAACATCAGTCAGCACCCGCTGACGCATGCCTTTCCCACTTTCAACTTCAACGCGGGCACGGGTTTCACGCCCATAGGCCGCGACAAAGCCGGGCTTACCCAATCGCGCACCACCCAGATCTCCGACAACGTCACCTACGTCCTCGGCAAGCACACCTTGAAAGCCGGAGTTGACTATCGCCACCTCCGCTATTTCGATCTGGAAAGCTTCGCCCCGGAATACGCTTCCGACGACTTCGGCAACTTCAACTTCCAGCCCACCTTCACCGGAAACGCCTTTGGCGACTTCCTCATCGGTGCCCCCACAACCCTCTACTTCGCCGTGTCCAGCCCGGATGTAGGTGGAACGGCCAATCAGTACAGCGCTTTTGCGCAGGATGAGTTTCAGATAAGCAACCAGCTCACACTTAATTTCGGCCTGCGCTGGCAGGTACTGCCCTCGTTCCGCGAAGACGGTGGCAATCTCGCCAACTTCGACCAGTACACCAACTCCATCGTTGTGCCCGACGAGCTGGCGGCCTACCTGCAACAGCAAAACATCACGTCCTCCAACCTGGCCTTTCAACAATCCTTTAACGCCTGCAACCTGCATCAGCCCGGGGCCTGTACCAACTACATCACGGCCAGCCAGGCGCACCTGCCGCAAGGCCTCCGCCAGACCTATCTGGGCAATTACCAGCCCCGCGTCGCCTTCGCGTACCGTCCCTTCAACAACACGGGCACGGTAATCCGCGGCGGGTTCGGAATTTACACTATTACCAACCTGGGTCCGCTTTCCTTCAACAACAGCGGCAATCCCACCTCCAACCTCCACGTCTACACCAACAGCGGCACGGCCGCTGCGCCGCTCATCCAGTTCCCGAACACCGCACCGCCCAGCACCGGCGTCGTCTATGGTGGTGGCGGCCTCGACCAGGGCGTCGATCCGCGTTTCCGCGATCCGCAATCCGAGCAGTGGAGCCTCACCGTCGAGCGCCAGCTCAGCACCAACAACTCCCTGCGTGTCAGCTATGTCGGCATGCATACCTACCGCCTCAGCATCACCGAGGACCTCAATCAGATTCCCGCCAGCACCATCCCTTACAACACCGGAGCTACCGCCGGCACCTTCGTCGACAAACGCGCTCCCTACCAGAACTGGTCCACGCTCTACAGCACCTTCAACGCCGGCACTGCCGACTACCAGGCGCTTGAGATGGAGGCGTCGCACCGCATGGCTCACGGCCTCTACTTCGACGCCAATTACACCTGGGCCAAAAATCTCGCCGACAACCAGGGCGACAATCCCAGCGGCTTCGCCGGCGAAGTCAACTACGGCATCCCGATCGCGGACCGCTTCAATATCGCTCGCGACTACGGCAATCAGGAAGGCACACGCCGCCACCGCTTTCTGCTCACCGGCGTGTACCAGCTTCCCGTAGGCCAAAACCGCCAGTTCTTCAACAAAAGTAACTGGGTCGGCAAGCTGGTCGGTGGTTGGGACCTCAATTCGATCACCCTCCTTGAAACCGGTCCGTGGCTCACACCCAGCATCAGCCCCGGTGCCGACCAATCCAACACCAACGTCACCAACCGCGGAGCCTATGCGCGTCCAGATGTTGTGTCCTCAAACTTCTATGCCGGCCAGTCGCGCGCACGTTACTTCAACCTCGCCGCTTTCGCCCCCACACCCGTCGGTGCGGGCCGTTTCGGCAACGCCGGCGTGGGCATCCTGCAAGGCCCCGGCACCACCGCCGTTTCGCTCGGCCTTGCCAAGACCATGCCCCTGACGGACCGACTCAACCTGCGCTTCGAATCCACCTTTACGAATGTGCTCAATCACACAAACTTCGCCCCACCCGCCACCCAGATCGACAACGCATCGACCTTCGGCCAACTCACCTTCCCCACAACCGCGGAAAACGCGGGCAATCGCACGGGCCAGGTAGCTCTACGGCTCGATTTCTAGCCGATCTGGAAATCACTGAACCGGGTACCTCACCCTTTCCGGGTATCGGAAAGGGTGGGGACGCCCAGGGGATCCAACCGGGAACAAGCCCTCAAAAGGCTTGGAAGCTAAACCATTTCCTCGGCGCGGGCGCGCTCACTGCTGAAATCCGTAAGGCCCACCACCGTGGCTTCGACAAAGGCGTTGGCGCGAAAGACATTTGCGGCTTTGGTCCCGCTGAAGCCGAACAGCCTGGGAATGCCCCAGGAAAGTGCAGCGAATCCAGCGTCCATCTGCCCATGCACCGCGAACGGAATTACCCGCTTGACTCCGGGCTTGTAGTCGGTAAAAAGGCTTTGCAGCAGCACAAGCGCGGAGGTGCCGGCGGCAGCCAAAGCGGCGGGTCTGTTTCTCTTCCAGCAAACGGCGGCCACGGTGGCGAAAAAAGCCGCATGGCTATAGTCGATAACGCCGTGGGTCGATGGGCTGATCACCTTGGGCAATCTGGTCTCAATCTGATGCAGGGCAATGGTTCCGAGCGGCATGGGATCTCCTGAAGGGTGTGGGTGCGGCCGTGCCACGATCGCCGTTCTCCTTGTGATGCGCTTGGTAAGGGACCGTTGTCACATCGCGCAAACGCCATCGCACGCAGCAGCGCCTCGAAGCTCGGGTACACCCCTACGACGATGACGCCCCTCCCCCCGGACAGGAGCTCCCGGGCGCACGTTCCAGGAATCAAACGATGGGAACAATGTCTGCCGGATCGATACTCAACTAAAACCGCGGCACAGACAAATACAGCATGCGCTTGAGTTCCTTGCGCCCGCGCGAGACAGAGTCCAGCACGAGGCCGCAAACCAGCATCAGCACGGCTACCAGGATCAGGCCCGTCGAGAGTATGGCCGTGGGAAAGCGTGGAACCGTGTGAGACCGATTGAATTCCACCAGAATGGGCACGCTCAGGCCCACGCCCAGCAAAACAAACAGCGCGAACAGCACGGCAAAGAACTGCAGCGGTCGCTGGTCCCGCACCAGATTCACGATCGTAAACAGGATCCGCATGCCGTCGCGATAGGTGTTCAGTTTGGATGTGCTGCCCGCCGGCCGATCCTTGTACGGCGTTTCCAGTTCCCCCAACGGCATTTGCAGCTCGAGTGCATGAATGGTGAACTCGGTTTCCGTCTCAAAGCCGGAACTCAGCGCCGGAAAGCTGCGCACAAAACGGCGGCTGAACACGCGGTAGCCCGAGAGCATATCGGTGATGCGATTGCCGAACACATGGGTCACGATCGAGGTTAGCAGAGTGTTTCCCAAACGATGCCCCGGCCGGTACGCCGCTCGAATGCCCGTCACCCGCGTCCCCGTCACCATATCCAGACCGCCATTCAGGAGCGTGTCGATCATCACCGCCGCGCTGGCCGGCTCATAGGTGGCGTCGCCGTCCACCAGCACATAAGCGTCCGCGTCCACGTCGGAAAACATGCGCCGAATCACATGGCCTTTGCCCTGCAGGGTCTCCTGCCTGACGATCGCGCCTGCCTGCCTGGCCAACGCAACGGTGCGGTCCGTGGAGTTGTTGTCATACACGTAGATCATGGCGCCGGGCAGCGCCTCCGCGAAGTCCCGCACCACCCCGTAGATGGTCGCTTCTTCGTTGTAGCAGGGAATCAGAACGGCCACTCGCGCCAGCACATGCGGCGCGTACACCTGATCCTCCGCCCGGCTTGGGACTGCTTCCAACATGGTGCCTCCCCTCACGAGCCCTCTCCTTTCGGAGACCGCAAACCAGGGATCGAGGTCTTCGGCCCACAGGCCCAACCGCAATCCGTGCCGGACAGGCCGCCTCGGACCGGTCAACGCGAGCCGTCGACCCCTGAGCACACCTTATAAACTCGCGAAGGTGCAGTGCATCACGCAAACGTCGTAGTCTATGCAAGATCGGTGGAATTTTCCGCAAGAAATGAAGGGACCCTAGCATGACCGACGAGATGTCCAGCAACACCCCAGCCCACACCCCGCCCCACGCGCATGGAAAAGAAGAGATCAACCCCAAGGTATCCGGAGAGATTGCGCATTGGTCCAAAGAGTTCGGTGTGACGGGCGAGCAGCTGCATGAGGCCATTCGCGTTCACGGCACGAAGGTGGAGAAGGTGCGTGCCGCCCTGACCGCTCACCACGCCAAGTCGTGATGCCGTCGATTCCGCTGCGGGCAGCCTCCGAAGCTCCCCTCAGCGCAGCTCGAATTGCTCCGCTGATGCTGGGTGAGTGAGTCCTACGCGTTGCTTTGGAGACTGCGCATCTGTTCGAACGTGGAGGAAATCTCCGCCCGCACCCGGTCCAGTTCCCGTTCGGCTTCCGGTCGCAACGTGCAGCATTTCGATTGTGACAGGTAGCGCAATCCACGTTCACGCTCCTGGAGCAGCCTGACCTCACGTTCCAGCTCCGCACGAAGGATCGATCCTGGTTCACTCATGCCAGCCATGCTACGCTCGGAGAGGGATCGCTGTTCGTTTACTTTCCTGCCGCCGTCGGTTCCGACGAAGGCTGCTCCGGCGAAGGCACGATCCAGGTTTTCGCTCGCAAAAAGATAACCAGCGACTCCACCTGCTCCGGATCGAGCGCCTTCCCGAAGGCTGGCATTCCCCCGCCGCCAGCAACGATCTGCGTCTCAATCTGCGGCTTCTTCAGCTTGCGATGTACATCGCGCAGCGAGGGTCCGGAATCCGTTCCTTGGCCTGCCGGGCCATGGCAATGCGCGCATCCACTGGAGACGAACAAGCGAGCTCCGGCAACCTTCTTCTCGGCCTTCCCTTGTGCCATGCCGTCCGCACAAAGAAGAGTGACGCAACCGGTCAGGGCGAGCAAAGCACGGGGCATCCGATATCGCGGCGAGGAAGAAGTCATCAGCTTTCATTCACCAGTCTACGGCTGGGCTGCAATGGCAGCAATGCCACGCCAAACCGCGCAGCTTTCCCAGCGACACAGCGTTAGGAGAACTGCTCCAATCGCTCCGCTACCCTTTGCAACAGCGCGGGTGGAAACGCGGGCATGGCACCTTTCTCACTCGCGACGAAGCTTCCACATAAATTCCCCACCTCATTGGAAGCCTGGAGCGACCCGCCGGACAGCCAGGCGTGAACAAACCCGGCAGTAAAAGCGTCCCCCGCGCCGACCGTATCCTGCACCGCAACCGCGAAGCCTTTGTGGTAGTCGACCTCCTCGCGCGTCAGCAGAAGGCTTCCATGCGATCCCATGGTTATGGCCAACACGCGCAGGTTGGGATACTTCTCCAAAAGCGCGCGGCCGCACATCTCGACCGCTCCCGACGTCGCCGCACCCTCGAATTCGCCAGGACATCCTGGGCCATGGCTCGCGCGGGAGACTGTATCGAGCTCCTCGTCCGAGATCTTGGCAGCCGTCGCATGCTCCATCGACCAGCGCAGCACTTCCTCGGAGAAAAAAGGCGCACGCACGTTCACATCGAGTACCCGCAGACACTGCCGCGGCGTACCCTCCACCAGCGCACGCACCGTGGAGCGCGACGGTTCGGCCCGTTGCGCCAGGGTACCGAAGCAGATCGCCTGCGCGGCCGCGCTCGCCGCCTGCGCCTCAACGGTTAACTCGATCGCGTCCCATGCCGCCGGCATTGCGATTTCATACAAAGGCCGGCCATCCCGTCCCAGGATCACATCGACGACCCCTGTCGGCACGCCGGGGGCGCGCTGGATCAAGGCCATGTCCAACGGCGCCTCACCCCCAGCCGTCCGCGCCGATTCCAGCAAAAGGAGGGCCTCCGCACCACGAGGGTCGTCACCAACGCAAGAAATTAGCCGGGACGCTCGCCCCAGCCGCGCGCAGCCCAGCGCGAAATTGGCCATGGCCCCACCCAGGCGGGGTCCGGACGGCAGAAGATCCCACAAGATCTCTCCCACCGCCAGCACCGAGGCCTTTCCCGCCGAATCAATCTGATTCACCTAGCTCCCAATCCTTGCAGTCCTCTTACGGCGACCGAGCGCTCCACAACATAGCGGCGCAGGCCGAAGCCCGCGCCGCTACATTCCAAACTCGGCGCGGCTACTCGCCTCGACCGCCGAAGCTCCAATGCCGCACCGGACCCACGTCCACATGCACAAACTGGCTTACCGGGTAATACCCCACTCCTCCCGCGCCCAGGCTCATCGCCGCGTCGCGCAATCGGCTGGTCGTCACGCCCGGCACACGGATGTCGATGGCTTTGGCCAGCATGTGTTGCGAGTGCTGCGCCACGCCGGTGCTCGCCGAACGAGTCCGCAGGAAATTGTTCGACCACGGTGTCCGGTAGCCGCAAACGACGTCGATCACACTGTTTTGCCGTCCCAACCGAATCAGGACGTTGTGCAGCACGTCGAACTCGCGCGGGTCGTAATGGCTGGAATCCTGGGTGCGATGGTCGCGTAGAAAATGGTTCAGCTGCGCAATCGCGCTTGGGATGTAGCGATCGCCGATGCGGTATACCACGTCGATGGTCTCGCCCGTGTGCAGGTGGTGCAAATGCAACTCATACGGTTGCGTAGAAGGATGGGGTATCCCAGCCGGCGCCGGGGTGCCGGGGGGAAGCGCAAGCACCGAAGGAGCGTTTTGGGCTTCCGCATGGACGCCGGCAGCGACGCCAAAAGCCAGAACGCTCGCCAGGCCGAGGGCGGTCACCGAAAAAATCCTGGAAGAAGCCTTGCGCAGGCTGGAGAGGGAGGCGAAGGCGGAAGAAAGGGCCCAGGTAGAACGCGAACGTAATTTCAAGCTGAAGACTCCAAAGTGGGTCTGTGTTGCTCGTGAATGCTCGTAAGGAGGGTTATGCGTGAGGCTCAATGAGGAGGCGCAAATGACCTTTGGCAACCCTCATTCGCTAAATAGATATTACTCCAAACTCCGCCCAATGTCTGCACGGGGCCGAGCGTGCCTTTGCAACATTTGCGTCATATCGCGCTGACCCTGTCCCGGATCGACTCAGTTCTCCCCGGTGTCCTCCGGCTTGTCCGGTTGCGACGCGTACACCTCTTCCACCCGCGCCAGCGTATCGATTTCCGTTAAAGGCTTGTCGTCCCGCAGCCTTAAAATCCTCGGAAAGCGCAGCGCGAACCCGCTCGCGTGCCGGTCCGAACGCATGATGTTATTGAAGGCCACCTCGACGATGCGAAGCGGCTCCACCGTGCGGAAGTGCCCAAAATCCTCCAGGGTATGGGCCTTCAACCACTGGGTCAGTTCGTCGATTTCGGCATCGGTTACCCCTTGATAGGCCTTTCCCAGGTTCAAAAGCTCGCCGCCGGGACCACGCACGGCGAAGGTGTAATCGCTGAGCAGCTGCGCCCGCTTGCCCGAGCCGTATTCCGCTCCGGTGATCACCACGTCCAGCGTCGCCAGCTCGCGCTTCAGCTTCAGCCACGCCAGCCCGCGGCGCCCCGGCAGGTAGGCCGAGCCCGCGGCCTTCAGCATCACGCCTTCATTGGACCGAGCCCGCGCGTCGCGGTATCCCTGGTCCACCGCCTCCGCACTCTCCACCCGCTGCGCCCGTGAAAGCAACAGCCGCTGCACGCCCGCAGCTACACGCCCTGATGCATCCTTTCCGAAAAGGCTGCCCTGTGGACCACTGAGACCCTCCACCGCCAACGGCGCAAGCGTTCGCGGCAAGGCTTCGGCCACGACTCGCTCGAGTCGTTCGCGGCGCTCGGCGAGAGCTTTCGGCAGCAGCAACTCGCCACCCGCGTACATCAGGTCGAAGGCCATAAACACAGCCGGAACCGCCCTTCGCAGATCGTCTGGGACACGTTTCCGCCCAATCCGCTGGCCCAACACGGCAAACGGCAGCGCCCGGTCGCTCGCCAGATCCCAACCCAGGATTTCGCCATCGAGAATAGCCCCGTCTGGAGAGGCGCGAACCCCGGAAAACGCCTCGGCTATTTCCGGAAAGCTCCCGGTAACGTCCTCACGCGAGCGCGAATACACCGCCACCCGCCCCGGCTGCGCAGGGTCGCCAAAGTGCACCTGTGCCCGAATGCCGTCGAATTTGTCCTCAAGAAAGGCATGGATTCCGCCAGGCGCACCCCCATCCGCAACTGAATCGGGTGCCCCATCCTTTCCAGCTTCATCGGAAAGGGTGAGGTCGCTCTCGGCCCCATCCGCGCCAACTCCCGCGGCCTCGGCCTCAACATCCTCGGCGTACCCAGCCTCCGCCGCATCGACCGGTACGGTATCGACGATCGTGCCCCCAGCTTTTTTCCCCCGTTTTGTCTTTATGGGCTTCAGCTTGGCCACCCTGGCCGGCTTGGCCGTAAACCGCTCCACGGCCTCCTCCGGCGATTCCACCGGCGATGCCAGCATAAAACCCAAGGGATGAAACAGCCGCAGATGCGCCGCGGCCAGGGTTCCCTGGAACGCCCGTGACACTGCCTTTTGCAGATCGGCTTCAAGCATCACCGCATGCCGAACCGCCTCGACGGCACTGCCGGTCGCGACCGCAATGCCCTCCTCGATCAGGCTCTGTTTCACGCCAATGCGCATGTCGCCCAGCATCAACTTCAGCAGATATTTGGCCTCGAGCGCCGTCGCCCGCCGCAGCAGGGCCTCGACGGTCGCCGCTCGCGCCGCTGTTGTGCGCGCAACCGCCATGGCGTCGAACGCCTCCGCGGTCTCGTCTAAAGTGATGGTGGAACTGCCCGGCGCACGGCCATACGGCGCCACGAGCAGATCGAATGCCGAAGCGCCAAGATCCCCATGTCGGCGGTACGCTGCGGTCATCGCCGCATCCGTGGCCCCCGACACCGCCTTGAGCGCCTTGGATAAAATCGCGCCGCCCGCATTCAACCGCCGCTCATCGGCTTCCGGAAACGGCTGCCCCGCCAGGTACAGGCAAAACCGGCCCGCCTGCTCCACTTCTCTGCGATGGAGGCCCGAAGCGGACTCCGGATCGCCGTTCGCTGACGCACTTTCGTCCACGGACCCAGGACCCCGGCCTGCCAATCGTGCCACGGCCTCGGCAATTGCGGCGCGCTTTTTCAGCCGGCTGCCTTCTCCCGCCAAAGCTTCGGCAAGGGTTGCGACTTCGTTGAAAAGGGCCATCCACTACCTTCTTTGTGTGGGCATCTCGCGCTCTGTTGCTAAACACACCCGAGTTACACCTGTACCACAATCGGGGCTGCGTCGGTCCCACTTGCATCGGCGAATCCGTTCCGGGCGCGGTACCATCGAAAGAACGGATGCGATTCCACAGCACGAACTCGGCCGCACCCCCTGCCCCCGCGAGCTTTCGCCACGGTGCGGGCCGCGCCTGCTTCCTATAGCCGGGCCTGCGCCGCAGTCTCCAATCGCCCCGCTCATTTCTCCCCATTTTCGCTACACCGCACCGGGCCGCACGCCCAGGAGCCCTCCGCCATGTTTGACCGCCTAGACCAGACCGAAGCCCGCTACGAAGAGCTCGGCCGCCAGCTTTCCGACTCCGCCCTGCTCGCCGACCAGAAGAAGTTTCAGACGGTGGCCAAGCAGCATCGCGACCTCCAGCCCATCGTCGACGCGTTCCGCGGCTACCGTCGTCTCCAGGCCTCGATTGCCGAGGCTCGCCTGATGGCCGCCGAGGACGACCCCGAAATCGCCACCATGGCACGCGAAGAACTCGCCGACCTGGAGCCTCGCCGGGTCGAGGCCGAAGAGGCACTCAAGGTCATGCTTCTGCCCAAGGACCCCAACGATGACAAAAACATCGTCATCGAGGTCCGCGCCGCCACCGGGGGCGACGAGGCCTCGCTGTTTGCCGCCGAGGTCTTCCGCATGTACCTCCGCTTCGCCGAACAGCACCGCTGGAAAGTCGAAATTCTCTCCGAATCCCCCTCCGACGTCGGCGGATTGAAGGACGTAACTGCCATCTTCGAAGGCGACAAGGTCTACTCGCAAATGAAGTATGAGTCCGGCGTGCATCGCGTACAGCGCGTCCCCGCCACCGAAACCCAGGGCCGCGTCCACACCTCGGCCATCACCGTGGCCGTCCTGCCCGAGGCCGAAGACGTCGACGTCAAGATCGAAAACAAGGACCTCCGCGTCGATACCTTCTGCTCCTCCGGCCCCGGCGGCCAGTCGGTCAACACCACCTATTCGGCTATCCGCATCACGCATCTGCCCACCAATACAGTGGTGAGCTGCCAGGATGAGAAGTCGCAGATCAAGAATCGCGAAAAAGCCATGCGCGTCCTGCGGTCCCGCCTCTACGAGGTCGAGCAGGAACGACTCCATCAACTGCAGGCCGCCGCCCGCAAATCCCAGATCGGCTCCGGCGATCGCTCGGAGAAAATTCGCACCTACAACTTCCCGCAGAACCGCCTGACCGATCACCGCATCGGCCTCACCAACCACCAACTCGCGATGGTGATGGAAGGCCAATTGCAACCCACGGTCGATGCGCTCATCGCCCACGACACAGCCGAACGCCTCAAAGCCGAAGCCACCGCCGCCTGATGATAGGTCCTTGGGGTTGCTCAGGATGACAAGTTTGTTTCCACTCCGCCGCAGACAAATCGCTCACTAACCCGCGAGCGCACAGTCCCGCGACCAGGCTCTACCGCCGCATGACCTGCCGCGCAAAACGTTCCATCTCTTCCCGCTGCGGTGAGCTTTGCAACAGAACAAGGGAGCACCCCGCACCTTCGAAATCCGCCAGCCGCTGCGCCACTGTCTCCGGCGTTCCGATCAGCCCCGACGACAACCCCCGGTTCGACACCGAATAATCCCGCAAGCTGAGTTTTTTCTCGAGCTTCGACCCTGTCGTCCACTGCAGGAAATTCGCAAAGCCCGCGGGCGATTGCGACCCATCCGGCGCCGCCGTAATCCGCTCCACCTCGCGTTCCGCCTCGGCTTCCGAATCCCGCACAACGCAGTACCCGGTCACACCGAAGGTCATCGGCGGCAGGTGCGGATGCTTCGCCCGGCGCGCCCGCATGTCGTCCACCTTTGCCGCAATCGTGCGCGGATCGTCGCCGTGCATCAGGTAGGCGTCGCACTTGGCCGCGATCAGGTTCTTGGCCGTTTCCGACTCCCCACCCGCATAGATCGTGGGCCGTCCCGCGGGGTAGCCCTCACCTGAAAACCCCGCGGCCCCCGAGTACCCACGCGCCGCGATCGGCTTCGGGCTCAGCAGGTTGCGCTCCATTTTGTAGAAGCGTCCTTCGTGCGTCGCGCCCTGCCCGCCCCAGCACGCATCCAGAACATCCATCCACTCCGAGGTGCGCGCATAGCGGTCATCGTGCTCGTCAAACGGGATGCCGTACATCAACGCCTCGTCGCGCCACCACGAGCTCACCACGTTCAGAGTTAGCCGGCCCCCGCTCGCCGTTGCGCTGATCCGGTCGATGTTGGCTGCCTGCTTGGCCAGCAGGGCGGGATTGTGAAACGTCGGCCGCACCGCCACCATCAGCTCCAGCGTGCGGGTCACCGCCGCCAGCGCCGCCGCTGTCGTCCAGGCGTCGAGCGAGGGCGCTTCGGGACCCTTGATGTCGTTCAGATTCAGCTCGGCGATCAGCGCCAGGTCGTAGCCCAGCGCCTCAGCCCCAACGCACAGGTCCCGGGCGTACTCCCAGGTCGCGGGGGTGCTCTCATCGTCGATATTGCGAAGCCAACCGCCGAAAACCGGGAGCCAAAAGCCGTAACGCATCTCCTTAGCCTACTCGTGAGTGCGCGTCGCGACTCAGGCGCCACGCGTGAATCGCCGGCGAGCCACGCCAGCCATCCCGAGCAGACCTGTACCCAGCAGCGCGATCGAGGAAGGCTCCGGAGTGACGGCCGTATCCGGCGATGAAACCAGGTTCCCCACCTCAAAACTCACCGGGCCCGCCACCGAGGCCAAACCCGCATAAAGGTTGATCTGGTAGTCGCAAGCAAACGACGCCAGGCTGCATAAAGAGCTGTTGGCCGGGGTGTACCCCGTCAGCGAGGACACAGGCAGATCGAGTTGCAACTGGTCGCCGGCAGCGATGAAATTGGCCTGGTACAGGTCCAGCGCAGCATTGTAGGACTGCGAAGTCGCCACACCGTTAAAGGTCACGGCGGTTCCATTCACGGTTTGCGTCGTGCTCAGGCCGGACACGGTGCCCGTCGTGGAGTCGATGGTTACGGTACCGTAGCTTCCGGTACCATCCTGGGTCGCAAGGGTGTACACGGTATCGGCGTAGGCCGAAACACCGGAAATGAGCAGCGAGGCAGCAAACGCGGTGAGCAAGGGACGCATGGGTGGGTGCTCCTTCAGAGATGTCTTGCAAACTACCGGACTTTTGTGTCAGGGAGGTTAAACCTGGAAATTTCGTCGTATACACAGCCGACGTCCGTCCACTTCACGATCTTTTCGCTCTGTTCACAGCACATTCATCGGCCTGGGTTGCAATCCGAACAGCAGTGTCCCCTTTTCGTACACGGGCCGATACGTGCGCTAACTCCAGGAGATCCCCTATGACAAAGAATTCGAGTGCGGCGTTTGCCCTGCTGACCCTGTGCTCTTTCGGGCGACCCCAGATGGGTCTCGCCCAAACGGGCGCACCTCTCACCATCGCTCCACCCTCGAGTGCGGCGGTGGCGGCCTACACCATTCCGGTCTCGGCAGAGTCCACCCTGACCGACGCCCAAAAGATGGCGCTGATCAAGCAGAACATCAAATACGTGTTCGTCCTGTTTCAGGAAAATCGCTCCTTCGACTTCTATTTCGGCACCTACCCCGGCGCCAATGGCTTGTTCTCGCAGCCAGCCGCGCAAACACCCGGCTTCGTCCAAACCATCGTCAACACCGACGGCACGCTGGGCACGATCTCGCCCTTTCGCATCCCGCTTTCCGTGACAGCCACGGGCACTGGCGCCACCGTGCCGATCTACCCGGCCGATACGGATTCGGTCAACCACTCGCACACCGCTTACCAGACCAAGATCAACCTGCAGCCGAACGGCGCCACCCTGAATGACGGCTATGCCACCACCGAGGAAGGCGTAACGGTGACCAACGGCAAGCCCAGCGCCATCCCGACCCTCGCCAAGAAGCAGATGGGCGAGCTGGTCATGGGCTACGTCGATTGCAATACCGCGCCCGTCCTGTGGAACTACGCCGACCGTTTCACCCTGTTCGACAACTTTCACCAGACCGTGCTTTCGGCCTCCACACCCAACGCCATCGCCATGGTCGCCGGTCAGTCCGGCGAAACGCAATGGGTCAAGCATCCGCAGCAAAGCACGATGAACTATGGCAAATCCGTGAGTGGCAATGGCGTGCCGGTCGTCTCGGACGGCGACCCGTACTGGGGCTCGCAACTGGACATCTACGGCAGCGGCCAGCCGGCCAACCCGCCCGCGGCCAATCCCATGATCAACCTGACGTTTGCGTCGCTTCCGCTCTCCTTCATGGGCTCGAACATCTTCTCCACGGTAGCCACCGACAAGCAGCCGCTGACCGATCTCACCGATGTTGAAAAGGACATCCTGGAGATTGCCGGTGACGGTGTAAAACCCACCAACTGGGGCTGGTACCAGCAGGGCTACAACCACGAAAACACCGACACGACGGCCAAGGCCACGCACGCCGACTACATCCCGCACCACAACGGTCCACAGTATTTCGGCTACGTTTCCAACAATCCCCAGGTCAGCGCGCACATGCACGGCCTGGGCGACTTCTTTACCGCGATCGGCAACAAAGCCCTGCCCGCCGCGGGTGGCGTGTTCTACCTGCGCGGCGGCTATAACAATCTCCAGGGTCTGAGCCCGGTCGATCCCAACCCGGCGCTGCGTACCGTTTTTTACGGCAACGACGATCACCCCGGCTACTCCGATGTGCAGATCGCCAGCGCCCTCGTGGCGCAGGAAGTCAACGCCATCGCCAACAGTCCGTACTGGTCGCAAAGCGCCATCATCATCACGTACGACGAGACGGATGGCCTCTACGATCACGCCCCCGAGATCGTGCGCTCGTTCGACCCCTACGGTGACGCGCTCGACCAGGGACCGCGCATCCCGACGATCGTGATCTCCCCCTTCGGCGAGGTGCACGCCGTCGCCCACGAGGCCGATGAGCACAGCTCCGTCATCAAATTCATCGACATGCTGTACGGCCTGAAGCCACTGGCCGATCTGCCGGATGAAGCGGCGGCGCGCGCGAAGGGCCAGACCAACATGAAGCAGCCCTACCTCGGGCCGGCCGATGACGGTGTGCCCAACGTGGGCAACATGCTTTCGGCCTTCGACAACAACCGCCTGACCGGCAGCGCGCCCGTCCTTCCTGCCAGCTTCGCCACCCTGCCGACCTCGTTCTACATGAACCTGCCGCAGCTCAACAACAATGGCTGCTCCACCCTGGGAATCACACCCACCGACACCGGCAGACCCAACCCCGTCCCGGTCGACTTCAACCCGCGGCCGGGTTCCGCGCCGGGCATTCCCACCTCCGGAAACTGGACACCGTAAAGCCTGGTTGGAAAGTGGTTCCTTGTGCCAAATCTCCCCTTTTGCTGTCATTCCCGAAGGGAATCTGCATTTCGGGCCGCACCGGCAGCCATCGGCAGGGAAAGCCAACCGGCTTCCCTGCCGATGCATTTTCACCAACTTACACACAATTCTCAGTCTCTGGAGCCCCGCACGCGCATGTTTCGCCCCTTCCCTTCCCGGCGGCCCCTCGCTCTCCTGCTGTGCCTCCTGTTTGCTCCGTCGGCCGTGCTCCTGGCCCAGGCTCCCCAGCCCATTGCCGCTTCGCCCAAGCCCGCCGCTGCCCCCCTGCCGCCGCCGCTACCGCACCCTGTGCTGGACCGCATTCACAACACACACTTACTCACCTGCGGCGTCTCCAAAGAAGAAGAGGACTATTCTCGCGCCGAAGATCACGGCAACCGCGCGGCCTTTGACATCGATTTCTGCAAGGCTGTCGCCGTTGCGCTGCTCGGCCCCGGCGCGCATCTCGTCGTAAAAAACTACCCCGACGAACCGGCCGCCACCCGCGCCCTGCTCACCGGCGAAATCGACCTGCTGGCGTCCGCGAGCCCCACCGTGGCCAACACCGCCAGAGACCTCACCTTCTCACAACCTGTCTTCTTCGACGGCCAGGGATTTTTGTTGCCGAAGGACCCCACCGTCCACTCACCGCTCGATCTGGCCGGCAAAAAAGTCTGCTTCCTCACCGGCTCCGACGCCGAGGCCGGCCTGCACTTCTACGCCGCCAAACACGGGATCGCCTACATCTGGTACCCGTTCTCCGAAGCCGGCGAAATGGAAGCCGCCTTCTTTACCGGCAACTGCGATGCCATCTCGGGCGACGTGTCCTCACTCGCCAACATCCGCGCCATCGTCGGCCCCCGCGCGGCGGTCTACACCATCCTGCCGCAACTGATTCGCCACGATCCTCTCGCAGCCGCTACCACCGGCGATCCCCGCCTCGCGGCCATCGTGAACTGGACCTTGAACGCCTTGCTGACGGCCGAACAACTCGGCCTCACCCAGGCCAATGTGCACGCACAACTCACCGCTGCCCAGCCTCAAATCTACGGCTCGGAGGTGCAGGCCTTCCTCGGCCAACGTTTCGGCACAGGCGCCCTGCTCGGCCTCGATCCACACTGGACCGCAAATGTTGTCCAGGCGGTCGGCAACTACGGCGAAATCTATGACCGCGACCTCGGTGCAGGTTCTCCACTGCGCCTCGACCGTGGAGAAAACCGCCTTCCAGATGCCGGCGGCCTCCAGTTCCCTTCCCCCGTCACCGACCATTAAAGAAGTGTGTGCAAAGTCCTTGCGGAACAACTTCAGCCAGGCGTCAGAACCGGGGTTTTTCGCCCGTCGTCCGCCAGTTCGCGCAGCCGCTGCACCAACTCGACCGGATGCACCGGCTTCGCCAGCACCTCGAATTCGTACCCATGCTCCCGTGCCGCTTCCAGCAGCTCAAAGGTGTCCGCGTGCCCGGAGAAAAGCACAACCTTGCAAGCGGGATGATCCATCCCCAAACGCAACGACAGGTCGAGCCCGTTCATTTGCGGCATCATCACATCGGACAGCACAATATCCGGAGACTCCGCCGCAGCGCAGCTCAGAAGATCCCGCGGTTGGGAGAACGCCTTTGCTGCAAAACCGGCTTTTTGAAGAATGGTGCAAAGGGTGGAGGCGATGGCGCCTTCGTCATCCACCACATACACCTTTGTTTGGTAGTCACTTCCCACTGCAAGGCCTGTTCCTATGTTCCGCATGCTCCGGCATGGAGCAGCACAACCGTAGGATGTTGAACCACGCCGCCATGTCGCCCGTTCCCAGGCAGGACATGCGATGTAGCGCCGCTCTCGTACCGTCCCGATTACCCCTTATGCGGGGAACTGAGCCAGCGTGCCGCCAACTCCCGCGCGAAGGCCTCCGGGCGTACTTCCGGCGGCATCTCGGGCAGCCTTCGTTGGGGCGAGGCCGCCTTTGCGGCTCCACGGGTTTCCCGTTCCCGTGCCAGCGCGGCCGCCGATATCACCACCGGTCCGACCTGCGCCGCCTTGCTCAAGGCCGTCGGTTGCGCACGCCTGCCGGTTCGGTACACCCTCGGGGACCGCTCGGTCGGCGCGTCATCCTTAGCCGAACGACCATTTGCGCCAGCGGACGCTTTGCGCGGTCGGCCCCGTCCACGCGCCAATCGCGCGACGGGGGTGGTTAAGGCGGCTACCTCTGGCCCGATCGGCTGTGCGGTTACGGCAGGGGCCACCGCGTCGGCTTCGTGCAACCGGTTTAACTCGAAGCCGAGAATGGGAACGATCGACGGCGACCTGGCCAACCCGGCCACAATATCCCGCAGGGACTTCAAGCGAAGTAATTCACCATCCAACTCAAGAACAATCTGCTGCAACAACATCTGACTCGATTCCCGTGCACTGATTGACGACTTCGTCCAGGCATTTCCTGGCCCAGGACTTCATTTTCCGCTTCATTGACCACGCCGGCAAAACCGGTTTCGCTTCTTTAACCTTTACCTTCAGCTACCAAGATCGGCGGTCATCGCCCGCTGCTCCCCCGGCGATTTTCCGGTAAACACGGACTGCTCCAATCCAGCCTCGGCCTCCAGCCAGTCCACCAGTTTTGCAAACGGGTCAAAACCGACCACGTTCGCTCCATCGGCAACAAAGTTCGAGAGCGCATTGGTGTCGTAATAGTATCGCTGGCCGTCCCGTGCATCGGTAATGTATTCCACCCCACCGATGTCGATGCCGGAGTGCTTTAGGATTTCTTCGACGTCGGCGATCGCATCCGCCGGCGGCAGGTACCCCTCGACCGTGATCCCCGATTTCGGCGCATCGATCGCACACGCCGCCCGGTTCAGGTCCGTTCCCGCCGCGGTCCGGCAAATGTCCGCCGGGCAAAGATCGAAGGTCTCGCCTGTGATGTGCACCTTGATGGCATACAGGAATTTGCCGTTCAGCACTTCTACCCGCACAATGTGCGCATCCTGCGCCGGGATAAACTCCTGCACCAGGGCCGTCGAATCCAGACCAAACTGCAGCGCCTCGGGCGAGCTGGCCGGCTGCTCGGCCGCGTGCTGCAACTGCGACATCCCGTCAAATCGCTTCACCCCTGCCCCGGAGCCGCCTATATTCGGTTTCACCACAATCGGCCAACGCAGACCTTTTGCCGCGGCAAGCGCCTGCACCGGCCGATGAATGACTCGGGACTTCGGATAGGGCTTGCCTAAAGCATCCTGCAGCACCAACTGTTTTGCCTTCGAAAGTTCCGATTGAAACGCCTTCACCCCATTGATCACCCGTACACCGCGGCTCTCGAGATGCTCCAAAAAGCCAAGCGTATAAAAAATGCCGTCCCCGTGATCGCGGTTCCAGGCCGATGGGCTCATGCGATTGAAGACCAGCGAATACTTCAACTCCGGCTCATCCGCCGGGTCGTAGAAGTGATCCGGCGCAAAAAGCTTAACAAAGGGCGTCCCTCGGCGTTCCAACTCGGCAAACAGGGGCTTGAACCAGTGCGGTTGCTCGTAGTAAATCGCGATCGGCAGGGTGATGGGCATTTCATCCTCAATTCTATCGGCAGTTTCGCCGCGCGCAGGGGCGCTCCCGCGGTGCAGTCGCCTTTGGATCTCCGATCCCTTTCGGCATCTTGCACGCCGGGCCGCCGGAGGGTGGGCCTCACGAACGCAGGTGCTTGATCAGCTGCGTGGGGTGAATCGGCTTGGGCAGCAGTTCAAAATCGAAGCCGCGCTCACGGGCGCGTGCCAGGATTTCCACCGTGGCGGCCTGCCCTGAAAACAAAACGATGCGCGTATCCGGGCAATGTTCCCGAATCGCGATTGCGGCTTCCACACCATCCACGTGCGGCATCATGACGTCCGACAGCACAAGCTCCGGACAATACAGCTTCGACAGATCAATGGCGTGCAATCCGGAATACGCCGCCTCCGCAACAAAGCCGTTTCGGTTCAGAATCTGAACAATCGTGTCGGCAATCAAGCGTTCGTCATCCACGACCAGGATGCGAGGCAGCGAGCTTTCTCCGCGCGGACCGATGTCCGAGCTTACGTTGACCGGAATGGAAACACTTGGCGTGTCGTTGAACAGCAGCATGGGACTCATGTGTTCTCTATTGCGTTCTCTCGAAGAATCAAGTTCTTCTCAGGGTTGGGAGCGAGATCGGCCGAAGATCTCCGTACGGATAGGCAGTTCCGTCATGCTCTCCCTCATCCAAAAACGAGTCTACTGGATTGCTGCGCTGCCCGGTACGTCAAAGCGGGCCGACACCCCCGTTTGTGGTACGTACACGCGAAAAAGTGTACCGAAACGAGACACAACATGGCTTTGAAAGCGGACCCCCCTCCGCCTTGGACCCCGTGTCAAGGGAGCGGAAATTCCCAAAACGGGAACGCCGCCCCTCACCGACGTTCACTTCTGCAATTCTCCCGACTCCAGGTGCTCCGCGGTGCTACCATGCCCCCATCCAGCGTCCGCTTGCCTCGGCAGCCGGGCTGGCGGGAGATGGACCCATGGCGTTCGAAACTGAGAACGTAAACCGGAACGAAACGCAAACTCGACCCGCCGGCCAAGGCGGCGACAGCGCTTGGTTGCGTCCCGAACACGGCGTCGGCCGAGATGAGCCTGGCCGGCCCGATGCAAAGGATGCCGCCCAGCGCACCGCGGCGCTTTATGAGCTTCGCCCGCTCTCCCTTGGGGAAATCCTGGACCGCACCTTTGCCCTCTACCGCTCCCATTTCTGGCTCTTTGCGGGCATCACTGCCGTCTCCGCCAGCGTGCAGGTGGTGGTCCAGGCGATCTCGCTCGCTACCTCGCACACCATGATGCGCCGGCTGGCGGTGAGTTCACCGGGCACGGTCCCGCCCATCGTCGCGCTGCACGGAATTCTCGGAGCGCAGCTTGGCACATGGATCGCCGCCATTGCCTTTATTCTGGTAGCCGCCATTGCCAACGCCGCCACCACGCTGGCCTTGAGCGAGGTCTATCTCAATCAGCCCGCGGGCGCAAAGCAGGCCCTTGGCGTCGCCTTCAGGCGCTGGTACCGCTGGATCGGCATCGGGCTTTGGCAAGCCGGCAGTATGATCTGGATTTTTGCGCTGACCATCGTCGTTGGCGCGCTTCTCAACGCCTATGGAATGCGAGTCGCAAACGGCGCCCTTGGCATCATCGGCGGTATCCTTGTCGTTCTTGCCGTGATCGTTGGCTGGCCTGCCGGCTTCGTTCTCTATCTGCGCAACTGCCTTGCCATTCCGGCCGCGATGATAGAAAGGCTGACCGTCCGGGAAGCCATGCGGCGCAGCAAAGTGCTCGCGGCCGGCACCAAGGGGCGGATTTTCATGGTTCTCCTCATCACCGCGGTCCTGTACATGGTGGTTGCGGTGCTCGAATCGCCTGCCTCGTATTTCATGCTGATGGCTCCCAAACAGGAGCACTACATCGCCCAGGCAATCACCCTGCTGATCTCCTTTGTGGGGCATACCGTGGTGGCGCCCGTCGGTCTCATCGGTCTCACCCTGCTTTACTTCGACGAGCGTGTCCGCAAGGAGGCCCTCGATCTGCAATTGCTGCTCGAAGGCAGCCGTTCCTCCATCGACATCCGGGAAATTCCCGGAACCCAAGGGACTTCCGCCGCTGCCGCCCCACCCATGCCTCCACCGGCGTCAGAGGAGTTCACCTCGCTTGGGTAATGTTCAGGCAGCCGCCGGGCTCGTCCTACTGCTGACGCTCTGCCCGAACGCGAGCGCGGCTCCACCGGAAATCCCGCTGAGCGCCTTTCGGGCACAAGTTTCCGCTGCCGAGCAGCTTGTCTCCGCCTGCCGTGCAAGTCCCACCGCTTGTGACGGCCGAAGCTTGCCCGCCGAGGCGCAGGTTCGCGGAGAAAACGCCGTCCCCGGCTTTCACGCCGATTGGCAGTGGCTGCATGACGCCCTCGACAAGGCCGCAAAAGCCTCCTCCACCGAACGCTCCGCAACCATGGGTGCGGCCGCCGCACACCTGGCCGAGTTGTCCGCCCAGACTTCCGCTGCGGGGGCCAACCTCACGCCGGCGGCGAGACTGCCTGAAGCCCATGCCGCCGCCGCCCGTGTGCTCGCCCGGGATGAGTTTCTAACCGACAGCGGTCCCACCTGGCTGGATCGGCAACTCGCCCGGCTCCAGGACTGGTTCCTGCGCATATTCACGGGCGCAGGCCGGGTCGGCGCGCGCAATCCCTGGATCGCATCTTCGATCGAGTGGCTGTGCTTCGGTTTCGCTGCGGCCAGCCTGTTGTTTTTCGTTCGCCGCAGCCTGGCTCGCCAGTCATTGCGGATTTCGCTGGCCGGGGGCGCTCCCGTTACCACCGGAGCCGGGCGTTCGAGCACGGATTGGCTGCGGGAAGCTGCGGCGGCCGAGGCTGCCGGGCAGGGTCGCGAGACGATTCACTGCCTGTACTGGGCCGCAATCACCTCACTCGAAACCCGGAAAGCATGGAGCCCCAACCCCACCCGTACCCCGCGCGAGTACGTCCGCCTGCTCCGGTCAAATTCGGCGACGCAGCAGGCCTTGCGAGATCTGACCGGGCGCTTCGAGCGAACCTGGTACGGTTCCGCCGAGCCCACCGCCGCCCAGGTCCAGTCCGCAAAGCAAGACCTGGCCACGATCGGGGCAAGCTCCCTTGAACGCTCGTCTGAAAACGGCGTCCCGGCTCGCGCTTCCAGTGTCTCGCCGATCTCTCCGCTGCCGACAGGCGCCGCGACATGACTCCCTCTCTCCGCAAAGCCGACCGGCGCCTCTTCTTTCTTGTGGCCGGCACCGTCCTCCTTCTGATCGTCGCGGTCAGTCTGCTTGCCCCCTCGACGGCGACGGACGATCCTCGCCCGTCCACCTACAACACCGCCCCGGGTGGCGCGAAGGCCGCTTTTCTCATGCTCGAAGCCTTGGGCCGGCCCGTCGCCCGCTGGGAGCAGCCACTCGAGGATCTTCCTCCCGGCACCGCCGCGCATACCACCCTTGTTCTCGCCCAGCCCTTGTACTCGGCTTTGGAGAAAGATCGTCTCGCCTCATCGATTCGTGCTTTCCTGCAAAGCGGCGGACGTTTGCTCGCCACAGGCCCGAGCGGGGCGCTTCTGATTCCAGGCGGTGCCACGGCTCAGAGCCGCCGTTTTGGCGCACTTTGCTACACACAGCCCGAAGGCCCTGGCCCCCTCGCGGCCGCCGGCAAGGTGGAAATAGCAGACGTCGCCACCTGGTCTGCCGAGCTTCCGACGGCGCGCATTGAGCAACGTTGTGGCCCCGATGCTGTCGTCGTTCGCCTTCCGGTTGGGGCCGGCGACGCGGTCTGGTGGAGTTCCGCCTCTCCGCTCACCAATGCCGAACTGCGCAATGACGCCGATCTCAAGCTGCTGCTGGCCAGTCTCGGCGAAGACCGCCGCGTCCTCTTTGACGAATCCTTGCAACAACCCGTTCGCTCCAAATGGACCGCTGCCGCCGGGCTTCCCCTTTTCTCTCTGCTCGCGCAGGCTGCCCTCATTTTCGTTCTGCTTGTGTTTTCCTTTAGCCGCCGCCGCGGTCCCGTCCGCCTCCCTGTTTCGGTCCCGCGGTCCTCGCCGGTGGAGTTTGCCGTGAGTATGGGCGACCTCTACGAGCGGGCCGGTGCCACCGGTGTTGCCACCTCCGCCGCAAAACGCCGTCTCGGACGCGCCCTCATCCGTGATGCGGGCGTTCCTCCACGCGCGGCCGAAGAGCACCCGGAGGAAGTGGCCAGGATCCTTGCCACCCGCTTCGGGGGCGATTGGACCGCCGTTGCCGACCATCTCCGCGGAGCCGCCGAAACGGCCGACACGCCTCTCCGACCCCGGTCCGCCCTTGCCCTGGTCCGCGCCCTCGGCCACGATATCCAAAGGTTGACAACGGTCGCGCACCCAAAAGCCGCCGATATCCCGGTCCCGTCCCGCACACAGGAGAAAGCTACAGCCATGCACTAGGCGACGTCGATTTTGGATTTTGGATTTTGGATGTAGTCGGCTGGATGCGATGGAAGTGTATAGTCGCGCCTCGAGTTGTCACCTTGAACGCAGCCCAGGTTGTACCCTGGCCCTTGTTCAGAAAAGCAGATGAAACGAAACGCAGAACAAGCATCGGAAATCGGAGCAGAGGGAATGTTGGAAAGTTTCGGTACAGGTTGGGAGAGGGACGCAATCAAAACGGACGCCGCAACCGGCATCTCCGCCGCCGAGGAGCTCTTCCGGCGCGGCGCGGCGGAGATTGGCCGTGTAATTTCCGGCCAGGAAGCGACCGTGCGTGAAGCGCTGGCCACGGTGCTCTGCGGCGGCCACGCCCTGGTCGAAGGTGTACCCGGGGTGGCCAAAACGCTGGCAGTCAAGACCCTCGCCCGCTTTCTCGGTCTCGATTTCCGCCGAATCCAGGGCACCCCGGACATGATGCCCGCCGACATTCTCGGCACCACCGTCTTTTCGCCTCCCTTTGGCGACCGCCCGGCGGAGTTCCGGTTCCATCCCGGGCCCGTCTTCACCCAGTTCCTGCTCGCCGACGAAGTCAACCGCATGCCCCCGCGAACCCAGGCCGCCCTGCTCGAATCCATGGAGGAGCGCCAGGTCACCGCCGACGGCACACGCCACCTGCTCGATCCCTTCTTCACCGTGTTCGCCACACAGAACCCGGTCGAATTTGAGGGCACCTATCCCCTTCCCGAAGCGCAACTCGATCGCTTTCTGCTGAAAATTCGCGTCGGTTACCCCACCCTCGACGAGGAGCGCTCGATCCTTGAACGCCATCACGCCGCGTCCGACCCATCTGGCCTGGCCGATGCTTCAATTGAGCCCGTACCGGCCGATCTGCTGGCCCAGGCTCGTCGCGAAATCCGCGCCGTGGGCGTGGAACCCGCCCTTTTCGAGTACCTGCTCAGCATCGTGCGCCGTACCCGCGATTGGCCGGCGATCTCGCTCGGTGCCAGCCCCCGCGCCGGCACCGCGCTGTTGCTGATCGCGAAGGCTCTGGCCGCCCGTGACGGCCGGGGCTTCGTCGTGCCGGACGACGTCAAGGCAGCCGCCGTTCCCGTGCTGCGGCACCGCTTAATTCTTCGGCCCGAAGCCGAACTCGAAGGCCTCGAGCCCGATCGCGTCATACGCGAGGTGCTGGGGGCCACGCCGGTTCCCAAATGACCCTAAGCGTTCCCCTCGGTTCGCGCCGATTCGCGAAATCCCTGCTTCCCCACCGCCCAGCCCGTCACCAGAAAGATCAGCCCGGCGAACAAAAAGACCATGTCCCAAAGAACGTGATTGCCGTTCTGGTACACATGGTGCACCTGCAGAATCTCGTGATCGATCGTGCCCTCCACCAGATTGAACAGGCCCCAGCCGAACAAAATGGCGCCCCAAAGGGCCTTACCCGAAAGCAGCACGCCCGGTCGCGTAACCGCGCGCCACAGCAGAACCAGCCCCACGGCAACGCCCATCCAGGTAAACGCGTGGAAGAAGCCGTCCCAAACCATGTTGATCTGCTCATGCACCAGCGAATCGCGAATCACCCAGTTGGAAAGCATGTTGTGCAGCTGCAGGATTTGATGAAACAGGATGCCGTCCACAAAGCCGCCCATACCGATGCCCAGCACCGTGCCGGCAAGAAACAGGGGCCGCGTACGTTCGGCGCCAATGGTCCCGCCCGCTTGCCTTGCGGCGCTCAACGAACGGCCTCAAGCGGGCCGGAATACCGCTTCGGCTCAGCCGTTTTGTTGCTTCGCTCAGCCTCAATCCGGATCTCCGGAAATTTTGCAGCGAACATCCAGAGGGTCACGGCGAATACCGGAAATGGTGCGATCACCACCCCCAGCGTGTGCAGAAAGTGGCCGTTAAACAACCCCGCACGAACCTGCTCGCCCGTCGCCGACTGGCAAACGGTGCAGGCATGGCAAGGGAGCGTGGAGAGCGCAGAGGAAAGGCAGGGCAGCCGCCGGAGGGCAGTTCTCATCCCAAAAGGCTCCTCAGAAAGAACGTTTTGCGTGCGGTCGGCCAGCCCTATCCTACGACATCCCACCATTCGCTCTGAAGTCTCCTGGCCCCTATCCACCACGAAACCACCATGCGCACGCTGATTCCGCCTCCGGCCCGCGGCACCGCGCGTCCCCTGGGGCGCACGGGTCGCCTGTTCGGCTTCGGCCTCACTCCCCGCGCGCTGGCGCTCCTCGTCTCCGGCACCGTTCTGGCCTTGCCGGCCTTCTGGCACCCTCACGCGATCTGGTGTATGGCTGCCTGGGACGTTCTTTTGCTGCTCTTGGTCGCCTGGGATGCGATGCGCTTGCCCAGCCCGCGGCAGATAACGGTGAACCGTCACTTTCTGGACTCACCACAACTCGGCGTGCCCACTCGCATTGAGGTTTCGGTCACTCTCCAGGCCGACAGTCTGCTCGATTGCCGGGTTATCGACGATCTTCACCCGGCGCTCGTCGGCTATCCCGAAACCCATCGAATTCAGGTTTTTCCACGCGAACCCTCCACCTTTCAACTCACCGTCTGGCCCCGCGAGCGAGGCGAGTTTGCCCTGCGACGCGTTTATCTGCGCTACCGCGGCGCACTTGCGCTCGCCGAGCGCTGGGCTGCAGCGGAACTGACGATTGCTCCCATCGCGGGAGCCGCGGCAGGACCTTCCTTGCCGCAACACGTCCGCGTGTTCCCCGCCTACGAGCAGCCACGCGGCGACGATGACTTCTTCCTCATGCGCGCTCGTCAAACCGAACGCCAACGTCGCCAGCTGCGTCTTCGCGGCGGCGGGCGCGAGTTCGAATCCCTGCGCGACTACCAACCTGGCGATGAACTTCGTGCCATCAGCTGGACGGCCACCGCCCGCCGAGGACGCACGGTCACCCGGCAGTTTATGGCGGAACGCTCGCAACAGGTCTGGGTTGTGCTCAACGCCGGCCGGCTTTCCCGCACCGCGCTTCACCTGCGCCGCGGCGACCGGCCGCAGTTCGCTCATCCAACCGAAGCCGAGCTTGACGAAGACTACCGCCTTACGGTGACGCAGCTGGATGCAGCCACCACCGCCGCGGTCATGCTCGCCCAGGTCGTCAGCCAGACCGGCGACAAACTCGGCATGATGGCCTATGGCACCACCATTCAGCAGCTTTTACTTCCCGGGTCCGGACCGGCCCACCTGCGCCTACTGATCGATCTGCTCAGCGGCACACGCAGCGAGGCCGCCGAAAGCGACCCATGGCTCGCCGTGGCTCGCCTGAAGCCAATGAGACGCCGCCGGGGCCTGATCGTCTGGATCACGGAGCTGCCCGACACCGCCGGTCGGCCTGAACTGGTGCTCGCCGCCGCCGCGCTCGCAAGATTGCACCTGGTCGTCCTTGTGCTTCTGGAACACCCCGAACTTCACGCCCTCGCCTCCGCTCTCCCCTCCACGGCAGAGGCCATGTTTCACGCCGCGGCTGCCACGGAGATGATCGAGCGCCGCCGGGCATCGATCGCCCTGCTGGAGCGAAGCGGCGTTCATATCGTCGAAGCGTCCGCCGGGGAATTGGGGATACGCGCCGTGAGCGAATACCTCCAGGTAAAGTCCCGGGGCCTGCTGTGAATGCGAGCTTATGAAGCCGAACTTACATCCCGCGGCGCGGTCAACCATCTCGGATCGACGCAGACCATGCCGATACCATCCACAAACGCTATGGCCGAGCACGGACGGGGACGCACCGTGAAGGAGCTTTCTGTCCAGACCAGCTGTCCGCTTCCGAGAACGCCACCGCTATCGATAGAATCCCGCAGGCTTTCTTGCAGAACGGTATAGGGGAGGTTCCGTATGGCAACATTCGCTTGTTGAAAGATCTGCGGCTTGAGCATGGTCGTTCCTCGTCGATCGGGCCGGGCCAAAGCTGGAAGGTTTGCGGATCGTGCACAAAGACATGCCTTGGATTCGTAAGGACTTCCCGTCCTTGGAATTTGGTTGTTGTTGATCACTCGAACGACGGGCTGCAGATGGCCCCTCACCCTAAGCAACATGAAAATGCGATGCAAATTTTGCAGTATGTGTTGGCTGCATCACATACGTTACGACCGTACCACGATTTTTGTGGTAATCGCAGGGTCGGTCAACCTCCACGGCTGGCATTCGGCACAAATCACGACGGTTCCCGCTGCAACCGTCGTCCACCCTCGCCCCACCACACACACAGGGCAGTAAACAACACCGCACCCACAGCGCATTTCAGAGCGACCGGCGCCTGGGTCGGCGAAAGAAACGCCTCAAAGCTTCCTGCCACGATCAGCAAGGGAATGGTCATGGAAACCAGCTGCACCGCCTCCGTACCCGCCCTGGCCAGGGCGTCGCGCCGTCGCAGCTGACCCGGAAACAGGATTCCCGCGCCGATCCGCAAGCCCGCCGCCCCGGCCAGCATGATCGACGGAATTTCCAGCGCTCCATGCGACACCATAAACGCCAGCAGACTGCCCGCCATGCGATGCTGCGCACAGCAGGCCAGCACCGTTCCTATCTGCAAACCGTTGTTAAACAGGAGATACAGGGTTCCCAGACCGGCCGTGATCCCCGACGCAAAGGTGAGAAAACAAACGCTCATGTTGTTGGTCATGATGCCCGAGGCCGCCTGCGGCTTTATGCTCAGAACGGCGTCGGTCCACATCTGGCGATGATTGATTTTGTCCATCATGGCCGACCCCAGCCAAAGCGCGGCAAAGTCCGGCCGCAGGATCTGGATCAGGGCACCCAGCCCCAGGGTGAGCAAGAACACCGCCGTTGCCAGGGCAATGTACGGCAGCATCCGCCGCAGCAACCGCGGGTACCCATGGGCCATGAACGTCCATAGGCTTCCGAAGGACAACCGCCGCCCGGTATAAACCAGGTTGTGGGCCCGCCCCACCAGCCGGTTCAGGTACGCCTCAAGCGTGCGCGAGGTGCGATCGGCGCGCACACCCGACAAATCCGCCGCAGCCTGACGGTACAGCAGGCCAAGATCGCGCAACTCCGCCGCAGAAAGCCGCTTCACGCCGCTTTTTTCCGCCGCCGCGAGCAGATCTTCCAACCGGTTCCAGTTACCCTTGCGAAGATCGATCCAGAGATGCGTAATCATGAGCGACCTTCAAGGAAAAGATAAACGTTGGAACTACCCGGGGCACAGCGACGCTGAGTCGCACACCCAGCGCGACGCTGAGTCGCACACCCAGCGCGACGCTGAGTCGCACTCCCAACGCGACGCGGCATCGCACTCCCAACCCTTCGAAACACCCGCCCTGCCTCGCCCCGGTGCGTTTCGCCCCACCCCGGAGTCCACCGACCGCACCGGTTTCGCGCGCCTGGGCTTTGCCGATCAGCTTAGCATCGACACCCCCGAGCAGGTAGCGCTCACCTTTCCCGTCGCCGGCATCGGGAGCCGCTTCGTCGCCCTTCTACTCGATACCCTGCTGCAGATCGGCGTCGTCCTGGTCGTTGCGCTTTTGTTTGCCGCTGTTTCCGCCGCGCTTGGAACGCACCGGAACGCCGGCTCCCTCGCCGGCAAATGGTTCGTCGCCGTCATGATCTTTGCAGGGTTCCTGCTGTTTTGGGGCTATTTTGCGTTATTCGAAGCCCTCTGGCGGGGCCAGACCCCCGGCAAACGCGCATTGCAGCTGCGGGTCATCAAAGATTCCGGTCGCGGGATCACACCGTTTGAAAGTCTCGCGCGCAACCTGCTCCGGGTCATCGACTACCTCCCCAGCCTTTACCTGGCCGGCGTCGTCACCATGCTGGCCAACAAACGCAACAAGCGGCTGGGCGACCTTGCCGCCGGCACCCTCGTCATCCACGACCGCCCGGAGGTCCAGCCGCTGCTCCACACCGGCGGAAACGGGACGGGAAACTTCTTCGCTCCGTCCAAACCCTGGAGCGTCGTCGCGGAAACCGCAAACCCCTTCCCCGCCGACAGGATCGCTCGCCTATCCGCCCACGATCTCGTCGTGATGGAAGCCTTTTTCGCCCGTGCCCTCGATCTCCCAGTCGATGTGCGCACGGCGATGGCACACGGAATTGCAGCGGAAATGGCCGGGAAAATGGGTGTCGCTCCCCCAGAGGGGAATCCGGAACGGGCGTTGGAAGCGATGGCGCTAAGCATGCGGAGGCAGGCAGCGCGATTTTAGACACTCGGTAGCCAAACAAGGTCAAGGGTCGACATCGTTCCATCTTCTTCTCGCAGGAATAGGATCTTTCACCGGCGTGCGCGTTGTGCGCGGAGGAAAGCGGACCCATGGCGGAGCAAGCAACCATCGCGTTGAAAAATCATGCCAGCACAGGAACTTTGACCGACCTGGATTGGACACTTGCCCCCGCACCGAAGAGTAAACTCTCTCCCTCGGCCAGCGGATGCACCCGGTCTCGCATGCCCAACCGCTCCGCCGACGCCAGCAATCGCGGTAACGGCTCTGTAAACGGCTCACGCCCCAGCCGGAACGTGTTGTAGTGCATCGGCACCATCAACCGCGCGCCCACGTCCTCACAGATCTGCAAAGCCTCTTCCGGCGACGTGTGCACCGTTCGGTAGCTGTCCGGAAAATACGCTCCAATCGGCAGAAGCGCGATTTCCGGTTGCAGCCGGGCACCGACCTCCTGGAAAATGTCCGCGTACGCCGTATCCCCCGAGTGAAACACCACCGGCGCTCCCGGCGCGGCAAGGACGTAGCCGCCGAACCCACGGTGCGTGTCCTTGAACATCCGCGCGCCCCAATGCTTGCTTGGCGTGGCGGCGATCCTCATGTCGCCGAGGGTGGTCTCCTCCCACCAGCGCAGCTCCCGCACCTCCCGAAAGCCAAGACCGGCCACGAGGTCGGTCACGCCGTTGGGGACGATGGCTACGGGCGCCGGCAGCCCGCGCCGACGCATTTCCCGCGCAACCGCCCGCAGCGACGGCCGGTTCAGGTGATCCATATGCGCGTGCGACAGCAGAACCGCGTCAATCCGTGGCAGATCGGCCACCCGCACCCCCGCCCGACGCTGACGCCGCATCAGGATCAGCCGCGTGGCAAACACCGGATCCACCAGCAGACCAAGGCCGCCTAACTGCAGCAAAAATGAGGAATGCCCGATAAAAGTAATGGCCGACGCACCCGGCGGCAGCACCGGCGGGAGTTGAGGCTCACCCTGTAAAGGGTTGGCGTGCGATTCACGCACAACACGCCAGAGCTGTCGCAGCTTGATGATCCGCCAACTGCGGCTCGATGTTGTTCGGCTGGATGTGTTGCGGCTACGGGGTGTGCGGTTGCGGGACATACGATCGGTCTCCCTTGGGGGCAAAGGCGGGCCTTGCGTCCGCGGCAAACGTGTCCCCCCTTTTAACTGATGCCAGCGGGCGTCAAACGATGGCTTCCCTTGAGAAACCGTGGAAGCAGCTTCGCGAGTGTCCGAGGGATGCGAAGCATCGCGGCCGCAGCCAAAGCATCCATCACACATGCCCGAGCTGCCCGAGGTGGAAACCGTTGCCAAGGGCGTGCACGCCCGCGTGGCGGGTCAGCGAATCGAACGCGTTTGGACCAGCGGCAAACCTCAGACATTCAAGACACCGGTGCATGAGCTGATCGAAACACTCACCGGTTCGCGTATCGACGGCGTCCGGCGCGTCGGAAAAACGGTGGTGGCGGACTTGCTGCCGGGGGCGCAATTGCTTGTGCATCTGGGCATGACGGGGCGGCTGCTGGTGTCGACGCCCGAGGTCCCCTGGCCGCCGCACACACATGCCGTGCTTTCCCTTTCCGGTGGCCGCGAGCTCCGCTTTGTCGACCCGCGCCGGTTCGGCCGGCTCAGCATTGTGCATCTCCATCCGGAGTCGGGCGAAGGCTACGGCGGCCCCGGCGCCGAGCCCACCACGATCGGTTCCACCGAGTTTGCACACCTGTTTCGCGGGCGCAAGCTGGCGATCAAGGCCGCTCTTCTGAACCAGTCCATTCTGCATGGCATCGGCAACATCTATGCCGATGAAAGCCTGTTTCGTGCCGGGGTGCGTCCTCGCCGGGCCGCCGGAAGGCTTACCCGCGCTCAACTCGACCGCCTGCATGCAGCCCTGCAAAGTGTGCTGGCGCGCGCCATCGAGATGGGCGGATCGTCTGTTTCGGACTATGTGGATGCATCGGGCGTGCGAGGGTTCTTCCAGCTAGAACACAAGGTGTACGGCCGCGCGGGGGAAGCCTGCCGCGACTGCGCAGCTCCACTCAGAAAGATCATCGTGGGCGGTCGGACTACCGTATATTGCCCAAAGTGTCAGCAATAGGGCCATCAGCCCCGAGTGAAGATCGCTCCACCACGCGATTCGCGTTCCGGTCGAGATGAGCCCACCTGGCTATGAGCCTATACCCGGCCTAACAGCGACTGTTGACCTGCTCGGCTACCACGGCGGCCCCGGTTGCCCGCGTCGTCTGGTCATCCGTAACGCTTTCCAGCTGATACGCCTGCAACGGGCTCATCTTCACCATGTCATGCAGATACTGGCGCAGCAAATTCAGGTCCAGAAAGCGGATGTTATAGCCGGTGAAAAAGAATTTGCCTGCACCGGTGGTGTGAATGCTGGAAGCCGTGGCGGCCGCCAGGGCGCGATGCCACAGATTGCGGAACTCCACACAACGCGCATCGGGATCGTTGCGGCGGGTGGCGGCGGCGAAGACCTCCTCCGGCTCCATATCGAGAAAGCGCAGACGCATCGCACGGTGGCCCATGATGCCTTCCAGGTGTCCCTTGCCGCCACACCCACAATAATTTTCGCGCTCGTCCAGGCTCACCGTCGTATGGCCGCCCTCCCATACATCGTCCGTCATGGGGTATGTGCCGTAGCCGATGCCCGTTCCCAGCGTCCAAACGCGGATGCGCCTATCCAGCTTGCCGTACTGCGCGGCCAGGCCCGCTGCCATCGCGTCCGCATCGTTGGAAACGACCACGGGCGCATGCAGCCCTTGCTGTGCGAGGTGATGGGCAAGCAACTCGGCCACGCGCGCGCCCTTCAGCTGCGGCAGATTGGGCGCATCTTCCACCACGCCGTTGCGCACCAGGCCGGGCAGCGCCAGGCCCACCGCGGTCACGGACTTTTTATATGGCCCCGCAACCCGCAGCGTCAGCTCGCAAACTGCCAACACCAGGGCCTCGGTATGGAACTCCGTAAGCACGTTGTCTTCCGCATCCTGCGGTTCGTTCACCTCGGGAAAGGTCTGCAACGGGCCAGAAAGAACGCCATCCACCAGGAGAGCCGCGTAGAGACGCTCCGCCACCACGACCCCGACCGTTCTTGTGCCACCGGTACCCTGTTCTCCCCCCAGCTTTAGGTCCATGGCCAACATCGTTGCCTCCCATACTCCCTCGTGAGCGACACTGAGAAGCAGCCGTCCACGGGACAGGCATGCCGGTGAATCAGCGTGGTGTGAAAGTAGCCTGAGAAGGGCACCCGCGTCAACAGGAATGACAAAGGCGAACGCTGGAGCGCCCGCCTTTTGGGTGATAGAACAGGATTTCTGTGCCGGGTTGGGACAGTGCTGACCGTTTGGGTCCGCTCAGCCCCCGTTTCAGCCCTAATCGAACTTGGCCACCCGGTTCAGACCGTTGAACGCCGCGACCTTGTAGCACTCGGCCAACGTAGGGTAATTGAAAACCGTTTCGACGAAGTAATCCAGCTTGCCGCCCAGCGCCATCACCGCCTGGCCGATATGCACCAGCTCACTCGCGCCTTCGCCGATAATGTGCACACCCAGCAGGGCATGCGTTTCACGGTGAAAGATCAGCTTCAGGCGACCGGTGGTGTCGCCGCGTATCTGCCCGCGGGCGATCTCGCGGTAATAGGCCACGCCCACTTCGTAGGGCACATCCTCTTCGGTCAGCTGCTCTTCCGTTTTGCCCAGAAAGCTGATCTCGGGAATGGTCCAGATGCCGTAAGGGTAGAAGCTCGGATTGGAAACGATGGTTTCATCGCCAAACGATCGCGCCGCCGCAATGCGGCCCTGCTCCATCGAAACCGAAGCCAGTGATGGAAAGCCGATAACATCGCCCACCGCAAACACGTTCGGACACTTGGTGCGAAAGTCCTTGTCGACGGGGATGCGGCCGCGACTGTCGGAGTCCACACCGATGGCCGAGAGGTTCAGTTCATCCACATTGCCCTGGCGACCAACGGAGTAGAGCAAGGCATCGCCCTGAAGCTTCTTCTTCGATTCCAGGTGCGCGATCACAGAGCCGTCCGGCGCCGCTTCCACGGAATCCACCTCTTCGTTCAAACGCATGGTCACACGCGCATCGCGAAGGTGGTAGCTGAGCGCTTCAATGATCTCCTGATCGGCAAATTCCAGCAGCCGGGGGCGCCGTTCGATCAGCGTCACACGCACGCCCAGGGCGGCAAACATGCAGCAATACTCCACACCGATCACGCCGCCGCCGACGATGATCATCGTTTTCGGAAGGGCGTTCAGGTTCAGCACCAGGTCCGAGTTGATGATGGTGGTGCCATTGATCGGCACCTTCGGCGAAGTCGCCGGCTTGGTGCCCGTGCCGATTACGATGTTTTTGGCTTCGTACACGGTCGAGCCCTTGGAATTCGTCACACGGATGTGGTTCGCATCTTCAAAGCTCGCCGTGCCGGTCAGCATTTCCACGTTGTTGCGCGAAAGCTGCGCGTCGGTGACATCGATCTCGGTTTTGATCACATGTTGCACGCGGAAGGCGAGGTCCGCCATGGTGATGCGTTCCTTCACCCGGTAATTCATGCCGTAGATGGACTTATAGTTGTAACCGGAAAGATGCAGCACCGCTTCGCGCATGGTCTTTGAGGGGATCGTGCCTGTATTGATGCAGGCACCGCCGACCACCTCACGCATTTCCACCAAGGCAACGCGTTTGCCGTGCTTGGCCGCATAGATTGCGGCGCGCTGCCCAGCGGGGCCGGATCCGATAACGATCAGATCGTACACAGTTCCCATAGCGGTTCGGTTTGGCTCTCCTCGGCTTGGAAGGGCAGACCGTTAGGTCCACGCAGGTTTGGTCGCAGGCGTTTGTTCGGTAATGCCATTGCCTATCATAGACCCCCTCGCGCCATCCGCGAATGCTACGGTGTGGGGGTGGAGGCTCACAGGATGGTGTTACCGTCGCAACGCCCCCTTCGATGCGCCATCACGGATCTCTCTCCGTTCCGATTGGACGCTCCGGCGGACCGGCGGTTGCGGCTGGAAGCCCAGCTGCGGCAATGGGCTGTTGATGGGGTGGATTTCGTGCAGTTGCGAGAAAAGGACCTGAAAGCAGCCGACCTGTTCGCCCTGGCCAGGGCTGCGGCACGGTTCTTGCGCGAGGGGATCGGGGCGACGAATGGGGGCTCACCGCGGCCGCGCCTGCTGGTGAACGGTCGGCCGGACATTGCCGTGGCGGCAGGGGCGGATGGCGTCCATCTCCCTGCCGCCCCCGGAGCCCTGACCCCAGTGCAGGTTAAATCGGTGTTTGCCGGCGCCGGAAGGCCGGAGAGCGTGGTCAGTCTCAGCTGCCACACCCTGGCCGAGGTAGCTGCCGCGCAGGCAAACGGTGCCGATTTCATCCTCTTCGGCCCCGTTTATGAAAAGCGTGTCGGCGGTGCGGTCGTCGTGGAGGGCAAAGGTGTGGATCTTCTGCGGCAGGCGTGCCTCACGGCCGGTTCCACCCCGGTTCTGGCGTTGGGTGGCGTTACGGCGGCGAACATGGAAGCCTGTCTCCAGGCCGGAGCGGCGGGCGTTGCCGCCATACGCCTGTTTGCCTGAACGCCGATCGGCTGCCCCGCCAAGCGGCGCTCCTCTTCCCCCGAAAGCCAGGGCCCAAAGCAAAGGCCAAAACATGAGAAAATGAGGATATGGTCATTCAGCCGGCCCTGCTTGTCGATGAACCGCTTCCCCTCCATGTGCAGCTTCGGGAAGGCACGATTTCCTATACTCCGGATGTACGCCAACTGGGTCCGCTGGCCGTGGACGGACAGGCGGAACTACTGGTTGAGCATCGCGGGCACAAGCAGACGGTGCAGGACATCCGTGTACGCGCGAACCTGGCCGGGAACTTCGAACTCCTGTGCGCGCGCTGCCTGGCGGCGGTGTCGACCCCGCTTGCGACGCGCTTCGACCTGATCTTTCGCCCGGGCGATGTCGATGCCGAGCCCGGCGAGCACGCCATCTCGGAAGACGAGACGGAAATCGGGTATTATGACAAGAGCGGCCTTCCGCTGGAGGATGTTGTGCGTGAGCAGGTGCTTCTGACCCTGCCCGGACGAGTTCTTTGTCAGGAGGCCTGCAAAGGGCTTTGTCCGCACTGCGGGACTGATCGCAACGCAGAGCAATGCGATTGCGTGGAAACGACCGGAGACCCTCGTTGGGGTGCGCTGGCCGCCTTCAGCACAGGCAAAGCCTAAGCATCGCCCGCTGTTTGTTGCATCCGTTCTGCGTTGCCTGTGTGCGCGCGACGAACGGCACATCCAAGTTTTCTTGAGAGGTTCACCATGCCGAATCCAAAACGGCGCCACAGCAAGCAGCGTACCGCCAAGCGTCGCTCCCACGATTTCCTCACGCCCATGGGCGTTTCCGTTTGCACGAACTGCGGCGAGCGCAAGCTTCCCCATCGTGCATGCAAGAAGTGCGGCGAATACAAGGGCCGGGCGGTTCTTGCCGTGAAGGATGCAGCCTAGTTTCCGATCTCCGGGGAGCTCAATCAGCGGTGGGTCCGACGTCCGATTTCCCTTCTGCCGGCAATGTACGATCTGAGCTTTGCCGAGACGTTGCCGTCGGAAATCCCCGGCCCCGTATCTGCTTTCTCCCGCACCCTTGCCTTACCTCCCGAGCCCGCCCGCGTACGTGATGCCGATCGATATTTTTCTCGATGCCATGGGCTCGGACAAGGCACCCGACCCCGAAATCCGGGGCGCGATCCTTGCCTGCCGCACCTTGGATGTGCGCGTGCATCTGGTCGGTCCAGAGGATGCCCTGCGCCCCCGGTTGCGTGAGTGCTTGAAAGCCACGCGCGGCAAAGACCCGTTGCACCTGCCCGGCACGCGGACTCCAAAAACACCGAAGCTGCCGATCTTCATCCAGCAAGCTTCCGAGTGGATCAGCATGGACGATAAGGCCGCGCTAGCGGTTCGCTCCAAGCGCGATTCCTCCATGCGCGTGGGCCTGAAAGCGGTTCGCGAAGGCCGCGGTGCGGGCTTTGTCACCGCCGGCAACACCGGTGCCGCAATGGCCACCGCCAAGATGGTGCTCGGTTCATTGGCGGGCGTGGATCGTCCTGCCCTTGCGACGATTCTGCCAACCAGCACCGGCACTCCCTGTGTGCTTTTGGACGTCGGCGCCAATGTGGATTGCAGCGCGGAAAACCTCCTGCAATTTGCCGTGATGGGCCACATGTATGCACGGAGCGTCCTGCGCATTCCAAACCCTCGTGTAGGGCTGCTTTCAATCGGCGAAGAAGACTCCAAGGGCAATGCGCTCACGCATGAGGCGCTACCGCGATTGCGCACACTGGGGTTGAATTTTATCGGCAATGTAGAAGGCCGCGATCTGTACAACGGTCGCGCGGACGTCATCGTTACCGACGGCTTTGTGGGAAATGTGGCCTTGAAAACCAGCGAGGGCCTGGTAAAGCTGGTGAGTTCCACCTTGCGGGAAAGCCTGAAATCCACGGTCACCGCGCAGGTTGGCGCCCTTCTGAGCCGAAAGGCTTTTGGGCTGTTCAAAAAGCGTTTCGACTACAGTGAGTACGGCGGCGCACCCCTGCTGGGGGTGCGCGGTGTCTGCATCGTGGGGCACGGATCGTCCAATGAACGCGCCATCATGAACGGCATCCGCGTCGCCGCGGAGTTCGCTTCGAACCAGGTCAATCCAGCGATCGAAGCCATGCTCGCCGCAAACCTGGCCCAGGGTTGAGCTGGGGCGCTGCCGTCAAGGTTCCCGGTCGTCGATCCGCTCCACGATCTCGCTTGAAAGATCTCGGCGGCTGCCAAAAGCGAAACACGGTGCCTGGTGGGTTGGTTCCGGCTTTGTCCTCATCCCAACTCGAACTCCAATTCCAAGCAACCGCACCGCCTGCCCGCATGATACACAGACGTGTACACGCCTACCGCTCACACCCCGCACCGTCCTTCGCCCAGGCAATGCTGGCCACCCTCTATGTGCGTGGACGCATGACCTTGTGCAACATCGTTTCACCCCGGCAAACCTGTCGCGCACACACGCACGGGCGCAGGCATCACGCCGCTCCACGCAGCCATCCCAAAGTTTGAATCTTGCGAAGATATGGGCGTTCCAGCCCTCACTTGGAGAGTTGCTTTATGCCGGAAATTCTGGACACTACTCGTTTGCCCGTTTTCCCCGCCGGTGCGGGAAAGGGTGGGCACTTCGTTCCCTTGCCGCAGGACGTAGAAAACGGCGAGATGCGCGCCCACACACAGCAAACCATCAACGCTTCACGCGAGCACCTGTACAAACTTTGGCGGGACGTCACCAATGCCCCGAAATTCCAGGAATATGTTGTTTCGGTCGAGCCCAAATCCGGGACACGCAGTACATGGACCTTTGGCAATCCTGAGGATGTCAACGGGCCACGTCTGACCTATGACTCGGAAATTTACGAGGATGTGCCGAACCAGCGCATCGCATGGCGCTCCGTGGATGCCAAAGTTGAAGAGAATGGCGAAGTCACTTTCCAGGAGGCGCCCGGCGGACGGGGCACGGTGGTGATTCTGAAGGAAAACCAGGTGGTTCCCGGGGGCCGGCTCACCATTGCAGCCGCGGCGCTCAGTAAGCGCACACCGCGGCAAATCGTCATTGAAGACCTTCGGCATTTCAAGGAGCTCGCCGAGTCGGGGGAAATTCCAACGGTTGTGGCCAATCCACACGGCCCGCGCGGATTTTCAGGCTCGCTGAAGGCACGGCTCTACGGCGAAAACAACCCCACGCCTCCGGGCACAAGCAACCTCCCGCACGCGGTTGCTTCCACCACCAAAATTTCCTAAGCGCCCGGGTCGGAAGTCAACACTACGTCTCGTCGACCCTGGGCAAAGCGAAGGATCAGCTTTATTGCGGGTGAGCGAAGGCGCTGACCCTGTTCGACACCTAACCTTTTCGGAGGGCACCATGAAAGCTGTTTGCTGGATGGGCACACGCAAAATCGAGGTACTCCAAGTGCCCGATCCCAAGATCGTCAATCCGCACGATGCAATTTTGCGCGTAACCCGCACCGCCATCTGCGGTTCGGATCTGCATTTGTACGACGGTTACATCCCCACCATGGAATCCGGCGACATCCTCGGTCATGAGTTCATGGGCATCGTGGAAGAAGTCGGCCCGGAGGTGAAAAATCTGAAGCGCGGCGACCGCGTCGTCGTTCCCTTCACGATCGCTTGCGGCAACTGCTTCTTCTGCAAAACCGATCTGTGGAGCCTTTGCGACAACACCAATCCAAACGCACAGGTTGCGGAAACGATGTACGGCTACTCCGGCTCCGCGCTTTACGGCTACTCGCACATCTACGGAGGCTATGCCGGAGGACAAGCGCAATATGTGCGCGTACCGCACGCCGATGTAGGCCCGATCAAGATCGAGTCCGACCTCGAAGACGAAAAGGTGCTCTTCCTTTCCGACATCTTCCCAACCGGCTATATGGGCGCGGAAAATGGCAACATCAAGCCCGGCGACACGGTTGCGGTCTGGGGTTGTGGTCCCGTGGGATTGTTCGCCATTGCCTCGGCCTACATGCTCGGCGCCGAGCGCGTCATTGTCATCGATCGCTTTCCGGAGCGCTTGCGTCTGGCTCGCGAATATTGCGGCGCCACGACCATTGACTACACCGATAAAGACATCACCATTGTCGAGGCCCTGCGCGACTTCACCGGCGGCATGGGGCCCGATGTGTGCATCGACGCCGTCGGCATGGAAGCGCACTCCAACACCGCCGTCGGTCTATACGACAAAGTGGAGCAGATGTTGATGCTTGAAACCGATCGCCCGTTTGTGCTGCGGCAGGCCTTCCAGGCCATTCGCAAGGGCGGCACGCTCTCGATCCCGGGCGTGTACGGCGGCGTGCTGGACAAGGTGAACTTCGGCGCGGCGTTCGGTAAAGGCATCAAGATGGCCATGGGCCAAACACACATGCAGAAATATCTTGCACCGCTGTTGAAGCGCATCGAAAACAAGGAGATCGATCCCAGCTTCCTGATCTCGCATCGCATCGGCATAGAAGAAACGCCGGAGATGTACAATATTTGGGCCAAGAAGCAGGATGGCGTGACCAAGATCGTCATCGACCCGTGGAAGGACCGTCTCGGGGTACCAATGTCGGCAATGTAGAACCGCTGTCGGCAATGTAGCCGAGGCACACGGGCCACCGGTCGAACCCGGTGGCCTTTTCTCATGGATTCGAGGCTCTTTCGACTTGTGTGGCGGCTCGCAAACCGCTGCGCAACGCTGCGTGTACCGTCCCCCAATTGCCTGTCGTATCGGTGTGTTCGCCCGCGAAAAAAAGCGTGTCGGCGACGGGTTCGCACATCGCCGCGCTTGCTTCCAGCGCCAACGCCGGAACGTAGCTGTACGATCCCAGCGCGTACGGGTCGGCGCTCCAGTCATACGTCTCGGTGCTGACCAGTGCTGCGCGAATGGCATCGTCCGCGATGCCGAACACCTCGGCAAGCTGATGGCAAGCCATCTCCCCCAGCGCCGCGGCCGGCTTTCCGCGCAAAGGCTCGCACCGCGGACCGCCTGCCCAACCGACCAGGGTGGGCAGCGCTTCCGGTTCCGGATGGCGCGTCCACCACACCGGCGGCAACCGCTTGGATGTGAAGAAGAAGCTGGCTGTTCCGAGAGCTTCGTGGCTCAGTTGAGAGGTCGATCGGAGCTGCGTCCACCAGCGTTCCCGAAACACCATCGTGAAGCGCAGGACGTGACCCATGGCCAGGCGACGCGCTTCAAAGAGCGGCCTCGGCTCCGGTTCAATGCGGACACTGAACGGCTCGCTCGAGTTCGCGGCCTGCAGCACGCCCAGGGGCAGCGTGATCACGCAACGCGGCGCACGCAAATCGCCCGCCTTGCCACTGACAATGACTTCGCCGGGGCGCCAACGGATCGCATCTACCGGTCGTCCGAGCAGGATTTCCCCTCCGGCAGCCTCCACCTCTTCGGCCAGGTATTCCGGCAATCGCGCGTAGCCCGCCGGCAAATGCCACGCTCGATCGCCTTCGGCCGCATCCTCCGCCGCCTGCTGCAGGCCCAGCGAACGCGCACTGATCCGACGCGCATCGGCCGCATTGAATCCTTCGACGTACCCGGTCAGCGCCTCACGCTGGCCTGGGGGAAGATCGCTCTTGTGCAGCCATTCTGCGAATGTGATGTCCTCTCCTGCGTCTTCCTCCGAGGGTTCAGCGAGTGGGTCCAACGCGTCGAAAAAATCGTCCTCGCCATCTTCCGCTTCCGTCATTCCCCCGCCGCGCTCCGCTTCACGCAGGGTGGTTCCGCTTCGTTCAATCGTCTGCAGCCCAGCTTCTTCGAGCAGCGACCAAAGCTCGGGCGCACGACCGTGAACAAACTCCGCCCCATGCTCCACCAGCACGCCGTCTCCGACGGATTCCGTGTAGATTCGCCCGCCCACACGGTCACGCGCTTCCACCACAATCACACGGAGCCCGCGCTCAGCCAGCACCCGCGCGGCCGCCAAACCCGCGATTCCCGCACCGATCACGAGCACATCCGCATTTTGTCGTGTTGCTGCCCGCGTTGGCGAATTCGCTTTTTCGATCATCGTGGTTCCGGCGCTCCAAACTTCGATTGAACCAACGCCAGCGACGCCTCGCGGTCCTCCACCCAACCCTCGAGCTGCGCGTCTTCAGCCGTTGTCAGCATCTCTTTGAAATGCGGTCCCGGGCGATACCCTGCCTGGATCAGATCGGCGCCGGTGATCAGGGGCGCGGGCCGAATCTGCTCCTCCCCCATTTCGGCCAGGGCCTGCGTTGCCGCTTCGAAGGGCCCCAGCATGCCATGCGAACTCATGACGTCAGCGAAATGCAGGGCCATATGCTCTTCAAAACGAGGCATGCGCAGAAAGCGTTTCAGCGTGGACCGCTTCATCTTCGGCACGTCCCCAAACTGCATGTGGTGCTTCACGAGTTCCAGGATTTGCGCGCTGTCGTCATTGGAAAAACGCAACCGGTTCAGGATCGCGCGCGCAACGGCGACGCCAATTTCCGCATGACCATTGAAGCGGATGCGATCGCCGGGCTTGTCGGGGTTCGGCGGCGTAAACGTCGGTGGCTTTCCCACATCGTGCAGCAGCATGCCCCACGCCAACGTCGCGCTCGCGCCAGGGGGCAGGTGATCGAGCAGCATCAGCGTGTGCACCCAAACGTCGCCCTCGGGATGATAGGCCGGCGGTTGCTCGCAACCCTTCATGCGCGCAACCTCGGGCAGCAGAACGGCGAGCAAACCGCTTTGGTCCAGCAACTCGAACCCACGATGCGCGGCGCCTTCGGTCAGAATTTTCGTCAGCTCATCGCGAATGCGCTCGGGTGAAATGTGCGCGATCTCCGGCGCCAACTTCTGCATGGCGCGCATCGTCTCCGGCTCAAGCGCAAACCCAAGCCGAGCAGCGAACCGCACCCCGCGCAGGGTTCGCAGCTTGTCCTCCGTAAAGCGCCGCACCGGATCCCCGATGGCGCGTAGCACCTTTGCCTCCAGATCCGCGCGGCCCTGGGCAAAGTCCAGAACGCAGTCCTCGACGGCATCGCCCGCCTCAAAGCGCACGGCATCCAGCAGCAACCCATTCACGGTGAAGTCGCGCCGCAGCACATCCTCACGCGGGTCGCTCGAAAACGTGACCGCATCGGGCCGGCGGCCATCGCTGTAGACCCCATCGGAGCGAAATGTCGCCACCTCGGTTGCGACGCGCTCGCCCTCAATCTCATCGATCACCAACACCACGCCGAAATGTGCACCGACCGCCTCGGTTCGCGAAAACAGCCGCATCACCTGCTCCGGCGTTGCGGCCGTGGTCACGTCAAAGTCTTTCGGCTTCACTCCCAGCAGCAAATCGCGCACGCAGCCACCGGCGAAATACGCCTCACGGCGCTCGGCAAGCAAGGCTTGCACGATGCCCAGCGCAGCGCGGTATTGCGGGCTGGAAAGGCGGGCCACAGCTAAAAGATGCAGCGGCTGCAGCGTACGATGCGCAGAGGAGGCCAGCCTACGCAACCATGTCCTTTCGACACGATGTGCGCTGCCCACACCGAATCCACAACCTAGACCATTTTACCTTCAGGTGTAATTGCCGAAGCGCAGCCTCAGCCAGGCCTG
>CAXTBI010000012.1:47406-69641 GCA_964242195.1 uncultured Acidobacteriaceae bacterium | reverse complement strand
GGAGCTTTCACTTGAAGATTGTTATTGCTGAAAAGGTTTCGCCTGCTACGTTGGCTATTTTGAAGGGTGAGCCGGGGTGGGATGTGGTGTCTGCGGATCAGATTCCGGCGGGTGGTTTGCCGGCGGCACTGGCCGAGGCGGATGCCCTGATTGTGCGGTCTGCGGTGCAGGCGGATGCGGCGCTGCTGGCGCATGCGCCGAAGCTGCGGCTGATTGGGCGTGCGGGTGTGGGTGTGGACAACATCGACACGGCGGAGGCGACGCGGCGCGGCATTGTGGTGATGAATACGCCGGGGGCGAACGCGGTGGCGGTGGCGGAGCTGACGCTGGGGCTGATGGTGGCGATGGCGCGGGCCATTCCGCGCGCGAACGCGAGCACCCATGCGGGCAAGTGGGACAAGAAAACGTTGCAGGGGACGGAGCTGCGCGGCAAGACGCTGGGCATTGTGGGGTGCGGGCGCATTGGGCTGGAAGTGGCGCGGCGGGCGAAGGCGTTTGGGATGCAGCTGATCGGCTATGACCCGTTCATTGCGCCGGTGATTGCGCGGGAAAACGATATTGCGCTGGTGTCGATCGAAGAGTTGTTTGAAGAGAGCGATTACCTTTCGTTGCATGTGGGGCTGACGCCGCAGACGGAAGGGTTGATCAACAAGATGTCGCTGGCGATCACCAAGCCGGGGGTGCGGATTGTGAATTGCGCGCGCGGCGAGTTGATCGTGGACGAGGCGCTGGCTGAGGCGTTGCGGAGCGGCCATGTGGCGGGGGCGGCGCTGGATGTGTTTCGGAAGGAGCCGCTGAAGGATTCGCCCTATTTTGAGATTGAGAATGTTTTGCTGAGCCCGCACATTGCGGGTGCTACGGATGAGGCGCAGGAGGCTATCGGCATACAGCTGGCCAACCAGGTGCGCGATTACCTGAAGCTGGGCGTCGTGCAGAATGCGGTGAATGCGGCTTCGTTGAGCGAAGAGGAGTATGCCGAGGTTTCGCCGTACGTTGAGATGGCGGCGCGGCTGGGGATCTTTCTGGCCGATGCGATGGGATCGGAAGGCGGGGGCAATATTGAGAGCCTGACGCTGGATTACGGCGGACGCATTGCGCAGTTGAAGACCGATCTGCTGCGCAATGCGGCGATTGCGGGACTGCTGCATGGTGCGAGTGGATTCGAGGGTGTGAACCGCATCAATGCGGCGGCCGCGGCGACGGAACGCGGCATACGGCTGGAGGAAAACAAGCGCGAATATGTGCCGGGGGGCACGGGGGCGACGCTGCGGCTGGTGGCGCACACGGCGACGGGGGATTCGGCGGTGACGGGCACGGTGCTGCACCGGAGCTCGGCGCGGCTGGTGCGCTATGACGACATTGATGTGGAGGCGGAACTGGCGGGGACGCTGCTGGTGTTGCGCAATAACGATGTTCCGGGGGTGATTGGAAAGATCGGAACGGTGCTGGGCGAAGCGGGGTTGAATATCGCCAATTTCGCGCTTGGACGCAAGCGGGCCGAGGCGGGCGAAGGCGGGTTGCGCGCCGTTGCCCTTGTGCAGCTGGATGCGTCGGAGGCAACGGACGCGGCGCTAGGTGGGGTGTTGGAGCAGCTCCGTGCGATGGAGGCTATCAGCAGTGCACGGGTGGTGAAGCTGGGCGGGCTGTAGAGTTTGTGGGCGGGCTGGTTGGGATTTGTGGCGCTCTTGAGGAAAGCAGATTCCTTGCGGGAATGACAACAAAGGTCGATTGGCGCGCATACCATCGATCTCATGGATTGCATGCCCGCCCCAGCCAACGCCGCGACCGTGGATGGTGCCAAGGTTTTTCGCAAGATCAGTTGGCACCTTATTCCCTACATCTTTCTGCTGTATATCCTGGCGTATCTGGACCGTGTGAATGTGGGGTTTGCGGCGCTGGAAATGAAGCGTGATCTCCGCCTGAGCGATACGGTGTATGGGCTGGGGGCGGGGCTGTTTTTTTTGGGGTCGGCGAGCTTCGATTTGCCGAGCAATCTGCTGCTGACGAAGTTTGGGCCGCGGCGTTGGATTGCGCGCATCATGATCAGCTGGGGCGTGGTCGCGACCGCGATGATGTTTGTGCGGGGCGGGCATAGTTTTGAGATCATGCGCTTTCTGCTGGGTGTGGCAGAGGCCGGGTTCTTTCCGGGGATGATCCTGTATCTGACGTTCTGGTTTTCCTCGCGGGAGCGGGCCAAGGCGGTCGCGATTTTTATGACGGCAACATCGATTGCCGGCGTGGTGGGAGCGCCGCTTGCCAGTGCGCTGCTGAAGCTGGAAGGGCGCGGCCATCTGCATGGGTGGCAATGGCTGTTTCTGGTGGAAGGCGCCCCGGCCTTTCTGATGGGATTTTCCGTATATCGGATATTGAAGGACAAGCCGGACGAGGCGTCCTGGCTGAGTGCGGAGGAGAAGGTGTGGCTGGAGGGCGAACTGGAGCGCGATCGGCGGGCCGGTGGCGCCACGGAGCGGCACTCGCTTGGGGATGCGTTCAGGACGCCGATGGTCTGGGTGCTGGCGGGCGTGTTCTTTCTGGATCAGATCGGGGTTTACACGGTGAATCTGTGGATGCCGTTGATCCTGAACAATTTTCTTCTGGGCGGCGCGGGGGCGCATGGGGGGAAGTCGGCGGCGGGGGCGGCGAGCCTGATTGCGCGGTATGCGACGTTGCCGTACATCGCGGCGGCGCTGTTTACGGTGTTCATCGGATGGTCGAGCGACCGGACAGGCGAGCGGCGCGGGCACATCGCGGGCTGCCTGGTACTGAGTGCGCTGGGGTTTGGATGGGCTGGAACGACGCACAGCTTCGCCGCCGCGCTGGGGGCGATGAGCCTGGCGGCGATGGGCTATTGGAGCATCATGGGGCCGTTTTGGACGCTGCCGACGCGGGTGCTGGGTGGACGGGCGGCGGCGGGCGGTGTGGCGGTCATTACGATGGTGGGCGGCGTGGGTGGGTTCCTGGGGCCGTTTCTGACTGGCCGGCTGCGCGACCTGACGCACGGGTTCAGCGGTGGGCTGTATGCGATTGCGGTGCTGGCGCTGGCCGGGGCGGGGCTGTGCGTTTTCCTGAAAGCCCCGGGCATTGAGGCGGCACGGCCCTAAGCCGTAACGACGGCCGCGTGTCCCTGCGCTGGCCTGGCGGACGCATCGGCGCGGTTTCGCTTCAGTTTCGATAGACTGGAGGAAGTGCGCGCGGGGATTGAAGCACACGCCACGAACTCAGATCGCTCACGGAGGGCATTCGACCATATGCGCAAGGCCCTTTTGATTTCGGCAACGTGCCTGGGCCTGACCCTGGTGCCCGCGGGCTGCCACAAGCACATGGGCAGCGATGTGGTCGCCACGGTGAACGGCAAGCCGATTGCGCGAGCCGATGTGGACAAGGTGTATGCGGCGCAGTTGCAGAGCAATGGGCAGGGGCAGCCCTCGGCCGAGCAGTCCGAGTCGCTGAAGCTGAACATTGTGCATGAGTTGATCGTGGAGGAGATCGCCGAGCAGAGGGCGGCGAAACTGGGGCTGGTGGCCACCGATGCCGAGGTGGATGCGAAGCTGCAGGAGATGAAGGCGCCGTACACGGAAGATCAATTCAATGCGCAGATGAAGGCCAAGAATCTGACGCTGGATTCCCTGCGGCACAACCTGCGGCGGTCGCTGACATTTGAGAAGCTGCTGAACAAGGAGATCAATTCCAAGATCACGGTGACGGACGCGGATGTGAGTTCGTATTACAACGCGCACAAGGCGGAGTTCAACCTGCCGGAAACGACGTACCACCTGGCGCAGATTATTGTTTCGGGAACCCCCGGGCCGAATGCGGGCAATCTGCAGAATTCCAAAGCGGGCACGGAGGCCGAGGCGCGCAAAAAGATCGAAACGCTGAAGAACCGGCTGGATGCCGGGGACGATTTTGGAACCATCGCGATGAACTTTTCGGAGAACGCGCAAACGGCCTCGAATGGAGGCGACATGGGGCTGATTTCGGAGTCGCAGTTGAAGTCCAACCCAGCGCTGTTTGCGGCAGTGGGCAAGTTGAAGGCGGGGCAGAATACAGAGATCATTCCCTTTCCGGACGCAACCGATCCGCACCGGATTGGAGGGTACATGGTGCTTCGTCTGCTTGAAAAGGCGCAGGCCGGGCAGCGCGACCTGAACGATCCGCGGGTGCAGCAAGCGATTCGGCAACAGCTGCATGAGAGCCGATCGCAGCTGTTGAAGAGCGCGTATTTCGAGATCCTGCGCGATGAGGCGAAGGTGCAGAATGCCCTGGCCGAGGGGATTTTCAAGGAGTCGGCGAAGTGAGGATGGGCGCACGGAGCGGCGTACGGATGGGCGCACGGGGGATGCTGGCGAGCGGAGTTTGGCTGCTGGCGGGGTGCAAGTCGTTGAAGCCGGCCGTGCCGTTGAATCAGCTGACGGCGCAACAGGCGGACGGGTACCGGGTGTTTCAGACGCGCTGCGCACCGTGCCATTATGAGCGGGTGTCGCAACCGCGGAACGGGCCCTCGCTGCGAGGTGTGTTTCAGCACGAATATCTGCCTTCGGGTGCGCCGGCCAACGACGAAACCGTGGCGGGAACGGTGTTGCATGGCCATGGCCTGATGCCCGCGCAGCCGGATATCGATGCGGAAAGCCTGGCGGCCTTGCTGGCGTATCTGCATACCGTGTAGCCCCCACGCCTGTTGCCCCGCTGCCCCTGGATCAGCCCTATGCCTGACGAGACCCCAAGCCGATTTGAAGACCCCACGGCCGCGCCGGCGACGGATAGCGGATTCCGGGCGCGCCACCTGCCGGGGATCCCGGCCGGGGAAGCAACGGGCATGCTGCCGGGGGTGGCGATGCTGTGTATGTATCTCCTGCTGCTGGGGCTGTTGAACGTGTTTGCCGCGATGCGGAACACGTTTGGGGCGGGTGCGGCGAAGTATACGATCCTGAGCCTGTGTACGCTGCTGGTGGTGGGGGTGTTTGGGCTGCTGCGGCTGCGGCGCTGGGGATGGGCGATTGTGACGGCGGGATGCGTTCTGATGGCGGCGGGCTTTTTTTACGGCTACCATGCGGCTCATCGGGCACCCTTTATTGTTCAGGGGCTATTTGCGCTGGTGTTTTTTCTGTACCTGAGCCGGCCCGAGGTGCGCGACCGCCTGCGTTGAGGCGGCGGACTCGTGCGCAAAGGTGGGATGGAGGGCAGCTTCGCCGCGGTCTACAATCAAAGGAGCATGGCACCGCTGCTCCAGACCGAACCTCTTGTGCAAATCGACCTGAGCCCGCGTAAGCCGGTGGCCAAACCAAGCTGGCTGAAGGCGCGTGCGCCGGTGGGCGAAACGTTTCATGCGTTGAAGAAGCTGACCCGCGATCTGCACCTGCATACGGTTTGCGAAAGTGCGCATTGCCCCAATATCGGCGAGTGCTGGAACGGAAAAACCGCAACGTTCATGATGTTGGGCAACCTGTGCACGCGGCGATGCGGTTTTTGTGCGGTGCCCAAAGGGAAACCGGCGCCGATCGATCACGGGGAACCCGCGCGTGTGGCCTACGCGGTGGCCTCGCTGGGGCTGAAGCATGCGGTGATCACAAGCGTGAACCGCGATGACGACAACATGGGCGCGGCGAGGGCGTTTGTTTCCGTGATTGAGGAAATTCGCAAGCAGGCGCCCGGGTGCCAGGTCGAGGTGCTGACGCCCGACTTTCAAGGGGTGGACGAGGCACGACGCCTTGTGCTGGAGGCGCGGCCGGAGATTCTGAATCACAACATCGAGACGGTTCCGCGGCTGTACCGTGTGGCGAAGTCGGGCGGACGGTACGAGCGCTCGCTGCGGTTTCTGGAAGCGGCGAAGGAGGAATCGGGGGCGCATCGGGAGGGGCCGATCGTGACCAAGACGGGCATTATCGTCGGAATGGGCGAGGAGATGCACGAGCTGCTGGGAGTTTTTCGGGATCTGGCGGACCGCAAGGTAGACATCCTGACGGTGGGGCAGTACCTGCGGCCTTCGCGGGACCACCTGCCGATGAGCCGGTTCTATACGCCCGAGGAGTTTGCGTTTTTGAAGCATGAGGCGATGGGCATGGGTTTTCGGCACGTGGAATCCGGGCCGCTGGTGCGTTCGAGCTACCATGCACAGGAACAGGCGCAATCGACCGGGCTGGCGTAAGCCGGAGACAGCCTACCTTGCTTTGAAAGCCGGTTGCGTAGAAAAGCGTTGACAAGACGCGGGCGATGTCTGAAAGTAACGTTGACGGGGTGGGTATGTTCCGCTCGTGTTAGAGCCCCTGAACGGCGGTAACCGCTCAGAGGCCCTGTGGTTAGAAGTGCACTAGATTCAGTAGCACCTCACAGGCTTTCAATAGCAGAAGTAGGAGTATTTCTCCCGGGATCTGCAATGAAAACCGCCGATAGCGAACCCGTAAGGGTCGCATCTGGCCTCACCTCCTTTACGTTGAGATCACCTCGGGGCTGCTACCCCGAGGTGTTTCGCTTTGGGCGAAACTTGTTCCCTGCGGTGTAAGCCCGGGCGTACCGGCTCTTCGTAAAGGCAATTTGAAGATTTCATGGGAAGCTTAGATATGACCATTCCGCAAAAGAAGCAGGGCTCGCCGGCAACGACCGAGGGAGAGCAGGACGCCCCGCGCGGCGAACGGCTACAAAAGATCCTTGCCCAGGCAGGCGTTTCCAGTCGCCGGGCCGCCGAACTGATCATTGCCGAAGGCCGTGTGCAGGTGAACGGCGCGGTGGTGACGGAGTTGGGCACACGGGCCGATCCGCTCGGGGACCATATCCGGGTGGACGGCAAGCTGCTGGGGGCGCCCGAGCCGCAGCGGTACTTCATGCTGAACAAGCCGCGCGGCTATGTGACGACACTGGACGACCCGGAAGGGCGGCCGACGGTGGCCCGGCTGTTGGGGCAGGAAAGCCAGAAAAAGGTGACCGGGGAGCATTCGAAACTGCCGCGGCTTTACCCGGTGGGGCGGCTGGATTACCTGAGCGAAGGTTTGCTGCTGATGACCAACGATGGGGAGTTGGCCAACAAGCTCTCGAAGGCCAGCGCGGGCGTGGAGAAGACGTACCTGGTGAAGGTTTCAGGCCAGCCGACGGCCTCGGCAATCGATCAGTTGCGGCACGGGGTGATGATCGACCGGGGGCGGCTGAACGAGGTTCGCTCCGGTCGGCGGGACCGTGTGCTGACGCAGCCGGCAAGGATTGAACAGGCTCGCGGCGGTGACAATCCATGGTTTGAAGTGACGTTGCTGGAGGGCAAGAACCGGCAGCTGCGCAAGATGTTTGAGGAGGTCGGGCACCACGTGGAGAAGATTCGCCGCATCGCGTATGGGGCACTGACGCTGGATGTGCCGCCGGGTGGGTTTCGCGAGTTGACGGGCGGCGAGGTGCAGGCGCTGAATCGTGCGGCCGCGGGCAAAAAGGTGGAACGCAAACGCGATCGGCCGGAGGCGGCACAACTGAAGAAGCCGGTTCCTCCCAGGCGAGACCGCCGTGCCGGGCCGCGCCGTCCACAAACGCCGTAACACCTTTGCGGCAGAGGCACGGCGCAACTTTCGCCCCGAAACTGCATTCTTACGGGGAGAGGTGTTGCGATGCACGTACGTTCTCTGAAAGTGGCTTTGTTTACGGCTGCGGCGGCAGTCGGTCTTTCGATGGTGGCCCCGGCCAGCGCGAAGGCGCAGATTTCCTTTGGGGTGAATATCGGTGGTCCGGAACCGGCATGCCCCTATGGCTACTACGGGTACGCGCCGTACAACTGCGCCCCGTATGGGTACTACGGACCGCAGTGGTTTAACAACGGCGCCTTTTTCGGGGCGGGCCCCTGGTTTCACGGGCCACGCGGGTTTTATGGACCAGTAAACCATTCGTTCGATCCGCGCTACGGCTATAACGGGCGGTTTCCGGATCACGGCGGCTACCGTGCGCCAGACAATCACTTCAACGACTTCCACGGCAACGATTTTCATGGACCTTACGGCGAAGGCCACCACGAAGGTTTCCACGGGGGGTATGAGCAGTCCCACGGCGGCAATTTCGGTGGGGGGCATAACGATGCGGGCGGCCATTTCGACGGCGGGCACAACGACGGGGGGCACCGCTAACGCAGATCAGGAAAACGGCTCCCACGCTTCTGCAAGGGGTAGGAGGGCCCGGTTGACGCCGGGCTCTTTCGGTTGCCGGACTCTTTCTGTTGCCGGACTCTTTCTGTTGCCGGGCTCTGGGAAACGGCGGGGGAACGGAGGCGACCGGCGACCGTCCCGGGGGCGCAGATCGGACGGACGTACACTGAAGCCATGGCATTTTCGCTCTTTGGGAATCGCAACAAGGCGCAGGAACCGGTAAAGGAGGAGGCCGAGCCGACGGAAGCCGCGGTCGAGACCACCGAGGCGGAAGACGTACGCCGAGGCAGTTTTTTCGACCGGATGCGCCAGGCGGTCACGCGGACGCGCGAGTCGCTTTCGACGTCGATCGCCTCCGTTGTCGCCTTGACGCGGGAGGTCGATGAGGCCTCGCTCGACGACCTGGAATTCGCGTTGCTGGCCTCGGATATCGGGGCTTCGACGACGGATGAGATCATCGGCCGATTGCGGGAGCGGGCGCTGCGGCACGGCATCGCCGACGGGGCGGAGCTGAAGCGGCTGCTAAAGGCTGAAATCCGGCGCATCCTGGAGGGCGTGGCGGTGGCCTCCGTGCAACCGCCGAGCGGTCCCGAGGTGATCATGATGGTCGGGGTGAACGGGACGGGCAAAACGACCACCAGCGGCAAACTTTCAGCGCTTTACCGGCGCGAAGGACGGTCCGTTTTGCTGTGCGCGGCGGATACGTTTCGGGCGGCGGCGATCGAACAACTGGAGGTATGGTCGCAGCGCTCGGGCGTGGACCTGATCAAGACCCGGCAGGGTGGGGACCCCTCGGCGGCGCTGTACGATGCGCTGGCTTCGGCCAAGGCGCGCGGTACGGATGTGGTCCTGGTGGACACGGCCGGCCGGTTGCACACCAAGACGGACCTGATGAAGGAGCTGGACAAAATGCGGCGCACGTCCGAGCGGCTGGTGCCCGGATCGCCGCACCAGACCCTGCTGGTGATCGACGCGACGACCGGCCAGAACGGGATGCAACAGGCGCGGCTGTTTACCGAGGCGGCGAAGGTGACCGGGATTGTGTTGACAAAGCTCGACGGCACGGCCAAGGGCGGCATCGTGGTGGCCATTGCGCATGAATTGGGACTGCCGGTGCGGTACGCCGGGGTGGGCGAGAAGCTGGACGATATTTTGCCGTTCGATGCGCAAAGTTTCGTCGATTCCCTGCTCGCGTGAGGGGCATTTTGGCGGCCCATATTGGGAATGTCGCACGAAGGTAATGCCGCTGACAACGGGCTTGTCCGCCGCTGGGGGTACCGGCTCGATCCCCCGTTCGGAGCACGACGCTTTCGAGGTATCTCCTTTGCTACTGGGAGTGGGTCATTCTTGGCTTGCCCGAAGCTTCCCGATCGGGTAAAGGCGATCCTCCCATGCATCAACTCTTTCTGGCGTTTGTGTCCCTGCTGCTTTCTTTCGGCCACCACCCTGCCGGCGTTCACTCGACGGAAGCCAATACGTTTCAGGCTTCGGTGCCTACCTCCGCGATCCGCTTCCCGGATCGTCGTGAGTTGGCGCGGTCGGCAGGCGGCTCCGTTTACTCTGAAACTTCATGTGCCTCCTGTCTGCGGATGAACACTTCCTACGTCGCGCGTTAGAGCTTGCCGGGGCAGCGGCGTCGTTTGCGTCGCCCAACCCCGCCGTCGGCTGCGTGCTGGTCCAGGGGGGGCGGGTGATCGGCGAAGGGGCGCACCGGTACGACCGGCGCGATCACGCCGAGATAGCAGCGCTGAACGATGCGGCTTCCCGGGGGCAGGACGCCCGGGGTGCAACGGCGTTTGTCACCCTGGAACCCTGTTCGCACCACGGACGCACCGGGCCCTGCGCGGAGGCGCTGGCCAGCGCCGGCATCGCCCGTTGTGTGGCCGCGACAGTCGACCCGAATCCGAAAGTACGAGGAGACGGGCTGAGGAAGATGCGGGCTGCCGGGGTAGATGTCGCCCTGGCCGACGCCGGATCGGCCGTGGCCGGGGCGGCGCGGCGGCTGAACGATGGATTTGCCTTTTCGATTCAGCACGGGCGTCCGTTTGTCACGTTGAAGGCGGCGATTTCGGCCGATGGCCGATTGGCGCCACCGTCTTTCTTGCGTTCCGCGGTTGCACCCCACTGGATTACGGCGCCGGCCGCGCGAGCCGACGTGCAGGCGTTGCGGCACGCCTCCGACGCCCTGCTGACCGGCGTGGGGACGATGCTGGCGGACGATCCGAAGCTGAGCGACCGCACGGGACGGCCGCGGCGAAGGCCGCTGCTGCGCGTGGTGCTGGATCGGCAATTGCGCACGCCTGCCGATGCAACGCTGGTACGCGGCGCGCGAGAGGATGTTTTGCTGCTGGCCGGGCAGGATGCGCCGGAAGAGCTTGCGGCGGCGTTGCGGCGGGCCGGGGTCGAGGTGGTTCGGATAGCTTCCGTGGGGGGGCGTCTGGACCTGGCGGCGGCGTTGGCCGTTTTAGCCGAACGAGACATGCGCAGTGTGCTGCTGGAGGCTGGGTCGGCCTTGAACGGGAGCATGTTGCGTGCGGGGCTGGTGGACCGAGCGGTGCTGTACCGGGGGCCGGAGCCGATGGGGGATGGTGCTGTGCCGTTTGCCGAGGATGGACCCTCGCCCGAGGAGTTGGTTGGGCGGCTGCAGTCGGTTGCGTGGAAGAACTTTCCGCATGGAACCGGGGAGGATGTTCGCGTGAGCGGATACCTGCACGACCCCTGGGCGGGAGTGTAGAGCAGCCTTTCAGTGCGGGAACGCGGTACGCTAGAGGGATGTTTACCGGTCTGGTCCAAACCACGGGGAAGGTTGTTTTGACGGAGAGCACGGGAGGCGCCCTGCGCATGGTGTTCTCCGCGCCCGAGCTTGCGGGGCGTTGGAAAGCGGGGGACAGCATTGCCGTGAACGGCGTTTGCCTGACGGCGATTCCGTCCGCCTCGTCCGGGGGGGCGGAAAGCACGAACTTCGCGGCCGATCTGGCGGCGGAGACGGTTGCGCGGACGACGTTGGGTGCGCTACGCGTGGGCTCGATCGTAAACCTGGAGCTGCCGACACCGGCGGGCGCGCCATTGGGCGGGCATGTGGTGCAGGGGCATGTGGATGGAACGGGACAGCTCGTTTCGCTCGTGGCCTTGGGGCCGGATCCCGCTACGGCGGATTGGCGGATGACCCTTTCTTTGCCCGAAGTGCTGGCGGGCGACGTGATCCCGCAAGGCTCAATCACCGTGGACGGCATTAGCCTGACCGTGGCGGCGGTTCACTCTCCAGAGGCGGGGGGAAGGATGCCGATCGAAATCGCCGTGATCCCGCACACCTACCGCAGCACGCATTTGCACACGCTGCGGGCCGGAGCTTCGGTCAATCTTGAAACCGATGTGCTTTTAAAGTATGCGCAACGGGCGGGCAGGCTAAAGGCCGATGTGGCACCGGAAGCCGAGTGGCTGACCGGAGCGTACCTGATGGCGAACGGGTACTGAGGCTGGGCCCACGCTGCCGCGACTAGAATGGACGGATGAGTTCAACCGCCTCGCCTCTCGCCACACGACAATTTACGCTTCCCTTGCCCGCCGGTGAGTTCAAGGCGTACCTCTTCGACTGCGACGGAACGGTGGTGGATTCCATGCCGCTGCACTACCTGGCTTGGCGGCGGGCGCTGGATGCGGTGCGATGCGAGTTTCCCGAGGAATTGTTTTACGCCTGGGGCGGCAAGCCGGTGGATCAGATTTTGGCCGACCTGAGCAAGGCACAGGGCCTGACGATTCCCGTAAGTGAAACGGCAGCGATCAAGGAACGGTACTTCCACGAGGCCTTGCCGCAGTTGACGGCCGTCGCCGAAGTGCTGGAACACATTGAGGATGCGCATGGGCGAGTGCCGTTCGCGATCGTTTCGGGGGGTGGTCGGGAGTCGGTGAGGCGGTCGCTCGAGCAGCTGCATTTGCTGGATCGGTTTGAGACGCTGGTGTGCGCGGAGGATTACACCCTGGCTAAACCGCATCCGGAGCCGTACCTGATCGCGGCGGAACGTCTGGAGGTGGCGCCGAGGGACTGCCTGGTGTTTGAGGATACGGACCTGGGCGTGGACGCGGCGCGGGCGGCGGGGATGCGCTGGGTGAAGGTGCCGCATCCGATGGAGCGCAAGCGGTAAGTCTGCCTGGATTGTTGAGGCGTGTCTTCTGACCACGGGACAGTTTTTTCCCTTGCGGAGTGAAGAGAGCCCTGCATTTCGTTTGTCGTGGCGCGACAGTTTGTGCGGGGTCAGACGAAATACAGGGGTGTCTCCACTTCGGTCACAGATGACACTCTGATGCTTCACTTCTTCATGCCTGGGAAATCAGAGCGAGTTCATGTTCTGCAGGAATTCGCTGTTGTTGCGGGTCTTGCCGAGCTTGTCGGAGAGCAGTTCCATGGCTTCGACGGGAGAGAGCGGATTGAGCACCTTGCGCAGGATCCAGGTGCGCTGCAATTCATCCTTGGGGATGAGCAGTTCTTCTTTTCGGGTGCCGGAACGCTGGATGTCGATGGCCGGGAAGACCCGTTTGTCGACGAGTTTGCGTTCAAGGATCACTTCCATGTTGCCGGTGCCCTTGAATTCTTCGAAGATCACCTCGTCCATGCGCGAACCGGTTTCAACCAGCGCGGACGCAATGATCGTCAACGACCCGCCCTCTTCGATGTTGCGCGCCGCGCCAAAGAAGCGCTTGGGGCGTTGCAGCGCGTTGGAATCGACACCGCCTGAGAGGACCTTGCCGGAGGGCGGGACGATGGTGTTGTACGCGCGGGCCAGGCGGGTGATGGAATCGAGCAGGATCACGACGTCGCGCTTGTGCTCCACAAGGCGCTTGGCTTTTTCGATGACCATTTCGGCCACCTGGACGTGGCGTGCTGCCGGCTCGTCAAAGGTGGAGCTGATGACCTCGCCTTTGACGCTGCGCTGCATATCGGTAACCTCTTCCGGACGCTCGTCGATGAGCAGAACGATGAGGACAACTTCGGGATGGTTGGCCGTGACCGAGTTCGCGATGGACTGCATGAGCACGGTTTTGCCGGTGCGCGGCGGAGCGACGATGAGTCCGCGCTGGCCCTTGCCGACCGGGGTCAACAGATCGAGCACGCGGCCGGAGATGCCTTCCCGTACGGTTTCCATCTTGATGCGTTCCTGCGGGTAGAGGGGCGTCAGGTTGTCGAATAGAACTTTGTTCCGAGTTTCCTCGGGCGACTCGAAGTTGATGGCTTCGATCTTGACCAGCGCGAAGTATTTCTCGCCTTCATGCGGGGAGCGAACGTTGCCGGAGATCGTGTCGCCTGTTTTCAGGTCGAACTTGCGAATCTGCGACGGCGAAACGTAAATGTCATCGGGGCCAGGCAGGTAGTTGTAGTCCGGGGAGCGGAGAAAGCCGTAGCCGTCGGGCAGGATTTCCAGCACGCCTTCGGCAAAGATGTGGCCTTCCTTTTCACTCTGCGCCTGAAGGATCTTGAAGATAAGATCCTGCTTGCGCAATGTGCTGGTGCCACCAATCTCAAGTCCGCGCGCGAGCTTGCCGAGTTCGGCGATGCTCTTTTCTTTCAATTCAGAGATGGTCATGTGATTCGGGGTGTTCTTTCGGTTTTCTGGATGGGTGGAACGGGGGGAGAGGGGAACGGAGGAAAGGGGGAACCGCCTTGCGGGATGGGAGCGGGGTCCGGAGTGGGTCCGTGAATGGATCCCGAATGGATCCCGAATGGATCATGCCTGGAGGGTGAAGCGGAGGGGACCAAAGAAGCTTGCGGATCTGGAAGCTTGCGAGAAGCTCGCGGAATTAGAAGCTTGCGAATGTGAAAGCTTGCGGAGCGGTGTGCGGCAGTGGTGAGGACTGTGAAGCTTGATGGAGGCAGCCTATCAGAGGTTTCGCCGTTGTGCGTCCTTGAATCGGCTCCAACTGAAAAAAGAGCGGCAGGGCCGCGCAGCTTTATGCTGCGCGACGCTCGGCCAAAATCTCTTCCTGCTCGGGTGCGTCCTGTAGGTCGCCCATGGGAACCGTGTCCTTGAAGCGCTCCAGGACATCGTTTGTGGTGTCTTGCAGGCGGGTGTTGGGCTTGTGTAGTTTGCGGGTCGCCTTGGAGGCGAGCTGGCAAAGCTGGTAGCGATTGTTCACGTGCGTAAGTGCTCCAAAAATCAAATCCGAGCGCATAGGTGTGTCTCCTCAGGGGTAAAGAAAGGCCGGAAGCGTACCACAATCCGGTGCCGTCTAAAGGCGTGCCTCAAAGTAAGGGTGAATCGTCGAAATACGACACAAGTTCGCTATTCCAATTATGGGATTAGACGCAGCCTGTCTCCGCGAAGGTGCGTCTCCAAAGAAACTTCTCGTTGGAAAGTGGTGGATTTGCGGTGTCACGGCCCCACTTTATCCGGAAAACTTAGCATTGAACCGCCGGATATACGAATTTTGGCCCGGCTCTCAAACGTTCAGGGCCCCCAGCGGGACCGCATTTCTGCCCAACTCTTGCAAGGTACCGCTTGCTGAGCTTCGGGTCAATGCTTTTTTGCCTGCCTGGACCGCCGGATACCATTTTCGGTATACAACGGGGTTACCGTCAGTTGGCCCAAGACGTGCGGTCAAGCGTGCGGTACTGAATGGCCTCGGCGATGTGTTTCACGGCGATCGAAGCGGCACCTTCGAGATCGGCCACCGTGCGGGCGACCTTCAGGATGCGATCGTGGGCGCGGGCGCTGAGCCCCTGTTGCACCATGGCGCGCTCCAGCAGGCGCTCGGCCTCCGAGGCCAACTCGCAATGTTGCCGGATCTGGGGTGTCGACATCTGGGAATTGGAGAAAACAGCGCGGCCGGCTGCCGATTTTGAACCTGGCGTGCGGGCGCCGGCTTCGAGAAAACGGGTGTACTGGCGTTCGCGAGCCTCCAGAACCCTCGCCCGGATGGACGCGGAGGCTTCCGCCGGCGCACCGCTGCGAAGCTCCTTGTACTGCACTGCGGGCACCTCAATGTGGATGTCGATCCGATCCATCAGCGGTCCGGAGACCTTGCTGATATAGCGCTGGATCATGGGCGGCGTGCAGAGGCAATCGCGGCCTTTGTCGTTGAAGTAGCCGCACGGGCAGGGATTCATCGCGGCGGCGAGCATGAAACGTGCGGGAAAGGTGAGGCTCATGGCGGCCCGCGCGATGGTCACGTGACCGTCTTCGAGCGGCTGGCGCAGCACTTCCAGAACGTTGCGGGGGAACTCGGGCAACTCGTCGAGAAAAAGCACACCGTTGTGGGCAAGCGAGACCTCGCCGGGACGCGGGATCATGCCCCCGCCGATGAGGCCGGCATCGGAGATGGTGTGATGCGGGGCGCGAAACGGCCGATGCGTGACGAGGCCCTGATCGCGGTCGAGGATGCCCGCGACGGAATGAATTTTTGTGGTCTCAAGGGCCTCCTCAAAGCGCAGAGGCGCGAGGATGGACGGTAAACGCTTGGCCAGCATGGTTTTGCCCGAGCCGGGCGGACCGATCATAAGGATATTGTGGCCACCGGCGGCGGCGACCTCGAGGGCGCGTTTGGCCATTCCCTGGCCGCGAACATCGGCGAAGTCGGGTAAGCCGTCCTGCGTTTCGGCCAGCAAGGCGTGGGAGGCGACACGAAGCGGCGTCGCGCCGATTGAGCCGGTGGCGGCGGCGTTGAGGAGCTCGCGGACTTCAAGCAGGCTGCGCACCGGATAGACGTTGACGCCTTCGACGACGGCAGCCTCGCGGGCGTTGGTGGCGGGAATGAGCAGGTTCCTGATGCCGGCGGCACGGGCGGCGATGGCGATGGGCAGCATGCCCTGCACCGCGCGCAGGCCGCCGTCGAGACCGAGTTCGCCGACCAGAACGAAATCGCTGACCTCCTTGATGGCGAGTCCACCATAGGCGCCGAGGATGCCGACCGCGATGGGAAGATCGAAACCGGAGCCCTCTTTTTTGAGATCGGCCGGGGCGAGATTGATGGTAATGCGGGTGGGCGGCAGGTCGAAACCGGAGTTTTTGATGGCGGAGCGGACACGATCGCGGCTTTCGCGGACGGCGGCATCGGGCAGACCGACGGTGGCGAAGGTTTCCTCCTGGGTTTTTACGCCGGAAAAGTCGACCTCCACGTCGATGATGTGGGCGTCGATGCCATAGACCGCGGCCGATCGTGTTTTGAAGAGCATGTGTGTCGCAATCCTGAAGAGTCGGTAAAAAGTGACCTGTTTTCGAACAGCGGGCGGACACCGATGGCCCGAAGGTGCGGTCAGTCTACCGCTGGGGTGGAGGGCAACCCCATACCACTTCCGCAGCCGCCCACCTACAATCAAGGCATGGGGGCGAGCCCGCGCGATGAACACGAGTCTGTTTGAGTTGTTCAAGGTGGGGATCGGGCCCTCGAGCTCGCATACCGTGGGACCGATGCGGGCGGCGCTGGCGTTTGCGGAACGGCTGCAGGAAGAAGATCTGCTGCGGCGTACGGGGCGTGTGCTGGTGGATCTGTACGGTTCGCTGGCATTGACTGGCGTGGGGCACGGAACGGATCGGGCGGTGTTGCTGGGGCTGTTGGGGCAAGCGCCCGAGACGGTCGACCCGGCGGGGGTGGAGGAGCGCATCGCGGAGGTTCGCGCGGGCGGGCAGTTGACCCTGCTGAAGCGTTGGCCTGTGCCGTTCCGCGAGGAGACCGATTTGCAGTGGCACCGCGACCGGATGTACCCGGAACCCGGGTTGCCCACGCATCCGAATGGTTTGCGCTTTACGGCTTCCGACCGGGCCGGTGCGGTGCTGGCCGAGGAAGTGTTTTACTCGGTGGGCGGAGGATTTGTTGTTTCGGCCGAGCAGTTTAGGAAGCAACTGGAAGGGACGGAGGCCGGGCGTTCGACCGCGCGGACGGTTCCCTTTCCGTTCCGGTCGGCGGAGGGGTTGCTGGCGACGGCGGCACACCACGGCTTGGGCATCGACGAGATCATGCTGGCCAATGAGATTGCTCTTCTGGGCCAGCCCGGGATTCGCCGGCCCCTGCCCGCGAATGCGGCGGCGGTGCGGGATGCGGGCAGCGATGTGAGGGAAAGGGTGATGGCGCTGTGGGCGGTGATGCGTGGATGCATGGAGCGTGGTATCGCGACGGAAGGGACTTTGCCGGGAGGGTTGAGTGTGCGGCGGCGGGCGCCGGGGCTGGCTCGGCGGTTGGCGGGGATGGATGCCGCGGGCAAGGTGCGAGACCCGCTGGCGCCGCTCGATGCGGTGACCATGGCGGCGATGGCCGTGAACGAGGAAAACGCCGCCGGCGGACGCGTGGTGACCGCTCCGACCAACGGGGCTGCCGGGGTGATTCCGGCAATCGCTTACTACTTTGTGCACTACGCCGGGGCCGCGCTTAGCGAGGAGGAACGGCTTGCGGGGCTGCTGCGCCTGTTCCTGACCGCGGCGGCGATCGGGATTTTGTACAAGGAAAATGCGTCGATTTCGGGTGCCGAGGTGGGTTGCCAGGGCGAGGTCGGCGTGGCTTGCTCCATGGCGGCGGGCGGGTTGGTGGCGGCGTTATCGCCGGTACCGGAGGCGTCCCTGCCTCGCGATCGACGCCGCGAACAGGTCGCTGCGATCAATGCGCAGATTGAGCACGCCGCCGAGATCGGGATGGAGCATAACCTGGGCATGACCTGCGATCCGATCGGGGGGCTGGTGCAGATTCCCTGCATTGAACGCAATGGGATGGGTGCGGTGAAGGCCGTGAACGCGGCTCGATTGGCGATGAATGACACGGGGTCGCACAAGCTTTCGCTGGATCAGGTGATTGAGACGATGTACCGGACCGGGCTGGACATGCAATCGCGGTACAAGGAGACGAGCCTGGCAGGGCTGGCGCTGAACATCATCGCGTGCTGACGTATGCTATGGAGCGATGACGCGACGACGATGGATTGCCGATACGTGGACCGATGCGACGGCTTCGCTGACAGGCAATGCGGCGGCGCATCTGGCCCGGGTGCTGCGCGCGGAGCCTGGGCAGGTGTTCGACGTGCTCGCGGGGGGATTTTTGCGGCGCGGCACGGTGCAGACCGCCTCCGAGCGGGAGGTGGTGTTTGCGCTGGGTGAAGAGTTGGAGGCAGAGGCGGCACTGCCGGTGCACCTGCTGCTGGCCATCCTCAAGTTCGATCCCTATGAGTGGGGGCTGGAGAAGGCGACGGAGTTGGGGGCGGCGCGCATAACACCCGTGATTGCCCGGCGGACGGAAAAACATCTTGGACTTGCGGCTTCCAAGCGCGTCGAGCGCTGGCGAAAGATTGTGCGGGAAGCCGCGCAGCAGTCGCGACGGAGCGATCTGCCGGAGGTGGATGAGCCGGTGGCGCTGAGGGCAGCGCTGGGGCTGGTTGCGGCGCCGCATAAGATTTTGCTGGCAGAGAACGAACAGGAAAACACGCTCGCTGGAGCTTTGGCGGCGCGCCATGCGACCCCAGACGGGACTCCAGACGCGACCTCATGCGCGGCGTCAGGCGCGGCGGCGGAGCGTGGTCGGGCGCTTGCGCTGGCGATCGGGCCCGAGGGTGGGTGGGCACCGGAGGAGTTTGCGCTGTTTGAGGCCCAGGGGTGGGAACGGGTGACGCTCGGGCCGCGGGTGTTGCGGGCGGAGACTGCAGCGCTGGCGGGCTTGGCGATCTGTTCGGCGCTGCTGTGAGGGTGAATGCACAAAATTCGCGGCTGCCACGAACGCAAGGCAGGGGTCTCTCCACTGCGCAAACGATAGAACTGTTTGCCGCGGTCGAGAGGACCCACGCCGTACCAGCCTAGCTGAACATTTCCTTGACTTTGTCGAAGAAACCGCGCGATTGCGGCACGTTATCGACGTTCATGGTTTCGGCGAGCTGTTCCAAAAGTTCTTTCTGCTGGCGAGTGAGTTTGTCGGGAGTTTGCACGCGAATTTCTACGATCAGGTCGCCTTTGCCGTGCGAACTCAGATGTGGAACGCCTTTGCCGCGGAGCCGGAATTCGCGACCGCTCTGGGTGCCCTCGGGAACCTTGATTGTGTCGGCGCCTTCGAGCGTCTTGATTTCGAGTTCGGTCCCAAGGGCGGCCTGGGGAAAGCTGATGGGCATCACGCAATGGAGATCGTCGCCATCGCGCTCAAAAAAGGCGTGCGATTTTACGTCCAGAACGACGTAGAGATCGCCGCCGGGACCGCCGAAGCGACCGGCATCCCCTTCCCCGCTGTAGCGGATGCGGGTTTCGGATTCGACGCCCGCGGGCACCTTGACGAGCAGGGTGTGCTCCTTGGCGACGCGGGTGTCGCCGCCGCAGGTGCGGCAGGGATTGCGGATGACCTGGCCGGTGCCGGAGCAGACGGGGCAGGTACGCGCGACGGAAAAGAAGCCCTGTTGGGTACGAATCTGGCCGCGCCCCTGGCATTGCTGGCAGGTTTCGGGCTGTTTTCCACCTTCCGATCCAGATCCCTGGCAGATTTCGCAGGTTTCCATGCGTTTGAGCTTGATCTCGCGTTCGACGCCAAACACGGCTTCTTCGAAGCTGAGGGTCATGTCGAATTTCAGGTCGCGGCCACGCTGGGCGCGGGAGGCGCGGCCGCCGGCACCGCGCTGCCCCCCCATGTTGAACATTTCGCCGAACAGGTCGCCAAAAATGTCGCCGAGATCGCCCTGTTGGAAACCGCCGCCACTGAAGGGACCCCCGCCCCCGGCACCACCCACGGCCTGGTGACCGAAGCGGTCATACGCGGCGCGCTTGTCCGGGTCGCTCAGAACGGCATAGGCTTCAGAACATTCTTTGAACTTCTCTTCGGCCTGGGGGTTGTTGGGGTTGCGATCGGGGTGATAGGTCATGGCCAGCTTGCGGTACGAGGCTTTAATTTCGCCGTCGTTCGCCGTCCGCTCGACACTTAGAATTTCGTAGTAGTCCCGCTTCATCGTCCCTGTCGCCATCGTCGCCTTGCCCTTGATTTTAGGCTGTTCGCTGCCGGCTGACCCTGCGATGCAGGCGACCGGCTGAAGGTGGTTGCAAAATGCGCCGGGCTAGGCGTCCCGCTGCGCAGAGTTGGTTGCGATTTTGACCAGGGCCGGGCGAAGAAGCTTGTCACGCAGCTTATAGCCGCGGCGGATCTCCTCAATCACCTGGTGGTCTGGAAATTCCGGTGTTTCGACGCTGCCCAGCGCTTCATGCACATGCGGATCGAATGCCGATCCGACGGTTTCAACGACCTGCACATTGAGGTTGCGCAGCGCCTCATCCATCTGCTTGACGATGAGTTCCACGCCGGAGCGCAGCTGCTCGATCGAACCCTGGGCTTTGAGCGCAAGCGAGAAGTTATCGAGCACGGCAAGGAAAGGTTCGACGGCGGATTGGGTGGCATAGTCGCGAGCGTCCCCCTTTTCTTTCACTTCACGCTTGCGGGCGTTGTCGAACTCAGCCTGGAGGCGGGCCAGCCGCTCCCTCAGGAGATCGCGTTCGCCGCGGGCCTGCTCCAGCTCGGTTGCCAGCCGTGCATGCTGGGCCGACTCCGGCGAGGCAGCGTCGAAGTCTCCGGGTTCCCCGACGTCCTGTCCTCCGATGTGTCCTTCGGCAGCGCCTGTTGCGTGTGTATCCATTTCCGGCCTCTCCATCGATTGTTCCTCAGTGTCATTGTTGCCCATGCGCGCCCAGCGCACGAAGCGGTCGCCCAAGCCATGTTTTTCGTCCGCCATCTTCCCGACCTTTCGCGTTTTCGCTGCCGAACCCGTTTGGAACCGGGCCGCGTACGTACCCTTGTCGGCGATACACAAACGACATAGATGATGATCGGAGCCCTTCAGACTCAAGGGCCGGGGCAGGCAAGCTCAAAGATTGAGATGTCAGGAACCCCCGGCAGTGCTCGCCGCCCGGTCAAAAAGGCCGGCGACGTAGCGAACGGCTCCCATGGTGACGCCGTAATCCATGCGGGTGGGGCCCAGAACGCCGACGGTGCCCAGGGCTTCCCCGGCGCGGCGGACGGGGGCGGCGATGAGCACGAGCCCGGCAAGTTCGGGAGCCTGCTCGCCCAGCTCGAAAACGACGCGAACGCTTTCCTGGCGGGCGTCGATATAGGCGGCCAGAAGGGAGGCGACACGTTGTTTGGCTTCAAGCGCGACCAGGAGTTGACGGAGGCGTTCGCGATCTTCGCCCCAGGCGGTGTCCCTGCCGCCGAGGAGGTTGGCCATGCCTTCGATGAAGACGGAGCGTTCGCCTTCGAGCGTGGCGGAGGAGGGAATGGCGCCGGTCCAAAGCTGTTCGGCGGCCTCCATCATGCGCAGGTAGGCGGTGCGCTCGCATTCGATGCGACGAAGCAATTCGGCACGAACGCGTTCGAGATGCCAGCCGCGGAAGTGCTCGTTGAGGAAGTTGGCCGCGTTTTCCAGCTGACCCGTCGAGAGGTCCTGGGCGACGGCGAGAACGCGGTCGCGCACGGTACCGCTGTGGCCGACGACCACAGCCAGAACGCGACGGTCGGCCAGACGTGTGAAATGGATGTGCTCAAGGGTATCGGTGGCGACCAGGGCACCGATGGCCAGGCCGACACCGCTCGAAAGCGAGGCGAGCACGGCCGAGGTGCGGGCGAGCATGGCCTGGGTGCCGGCGGCGCCGGCCAGGCGGGAGTCGATTGCGGTTTGAACTTCCGCGCCGAGGCGAAAAGGATGGCCGGAACGACCGGAAGCCGCGCGGCCGTCCAGCGTTTGCACATAAAGGCGGAAAGCCTGGGCCGAGGGAACGCGGCCGGCGGAGGTGTGGGGCTGCTCGAGCAGGCCGGTATCGCTGAGGTGGGCCATTTCGTTGCGCACGGTGGCCGAGCTGACCGGGGCGCCTTCCGTGCCGAGGGCGCGCGCGATGGCGCCGGAGCTGACGGGCTCTCCGGTGGCGATGTAGTTTTCCACAACGGCGATCAGGATGCCCCGTTGCCGAGTCGTGAGGCCAGCGCCCATGGATTCAATAGTAGACGGAAGCGGGCGTCTCGCACTCACGAAAGGTTGCAGGTGGTACGGTGGTGTGCCCGTTTTGGGAATGGACGAATCGCGAGTTGGGCGGTTTGAGGTGTATCGCAGTTTGCTGAGGAGAGCTTCTGTCCCGGGATGAAACAGCAGATTCCCTTCGGGAATGACAGACAGAGAAGCAACAGCAGATTCCCTTC
>CAXTBI010000012.1:0-47306 GCA_964242195.1 uncultured Acidobacteriaceae bacterium | reverse complement strand
AGAGGAAGCAACAGCAGGTTTCCTTCGGGAATGACAGAAAGAAGGGCAACAGAAGGTTCCCTTCGGGAATGACAGAAAGAGAAGCAACAGCAGGTTCCCTTCGGGAATGACAGAAAGGAAGGCAACGGCGCCGGTTTACCGCCAGGACAAAGTGGAGGTGCCGGGTAGCGCCGCTTGCATCAGCTGATTTCGAGCATGCCTTCGTCGCGGGCGGCGGTGGCCTGGGCGCGGGCGGCGACTTTGCGGGCCAGCGCGGTGAATTCGCGGCCGCGGGCGGTTTCTTCGCCGGCGAGGGCGGCGGGCAAGCCACGGTCGCCGCCTTCGCGGACCAGGGGATCCAGGTCGACGGAGCCAAGGAATTCCAGACCGTACTGGCGGGCGGTGGCCTCGGTGCCGCCGGCGCCGAAAACGTCGAGGACGGTGCCGTCGGGAAGGGTCATCTGGCTCATGTTTTCGACCAGGCCGAGGATGTCGACGTGGACCTGATGGAACATTTCGAGGGCTTTGCGGGCGTCCTGCAAGGCGACGCCGGAGCCGGTGGAAACGACCACGGCACCGCTGAGGGGAACGGTCTGGACGAGCGAGATGACGACATCGCCGGTGCCGGGGGGGAGGTCGATGAGGAGGAAGTCGAGCTCGCCCCAGGCCACCTGCTGCAGAAATTGCTTGATGATGCCGTGGAGCATGGGGCCGCGCATCATCAGGGGCTTATCGCCGGGCGAAAGCAGGCCGATGGAAATGAATTTGACCCCGTGGGCGACGACGGGATCGATGCGATTGCCTTCGAGCACGTCCGGCTGGCGGGTGCGGCCGAGCATGGTGGGGACGTTGGGGCCGTAGATATCGGCGTCGAGCAGACCGACGCGGTAGCCGAGTTTGGACAGGGCCACGGCGAGGTTGACGCTGACGGTGGTTTTGCCGACCCCGCCTTTGCCGGAGCCGACGGCGACGACGTGGGCGATGCCGGGCAGGGCCTGCGGTTGGGGGCCCTGGGGCTGGGACCCCGGTCCATTGGAGGGTGGACCGCCGTGTCCGGTATGGCTCATGGGTGAGATTCCTTTGCCCGGGGAAGAGGCTTTCGATCGGTTGCCGCTGGCGGCGTTGGTGGGTTTGAGGTCGATTCAGCTTGATGGGCGGTTAGAGGTTCCAGACGTCGCCGATGGCGGCGCGCAGCTCTTTTTTGCGCAGGGTTTCGTCGGTGCGCATGGCGCGGCGGTTGGCGGCGTCCTCGAAGCGTCGTCGCTGGTGGACGGTTTCGGGGGTAACGGCGGGCACATCGATTTTTTTGCCGAACATGTCGACGGCCACGTAGGTGACGTAGGCGGAGGCGACGTGACGCATCCCGCGGCCGCCGAGGACGTCTTCGACCATGGCTTTGACGCCGATTTCCATGGAGGTTTTGAAGGCGCGATTCACGCTGGCCCGGAGGATGATGAGTTCGCCGACCTTGACCGGGGCGACAAAGTCGAGGTGGTCCATGCTGGCGGTGACGCAGATGGAGCGCGCGTGGCGGCACGCGGCGACGGCGCCGACGAGGTCGATGAACTGCATGAGGCGCCCGCCGAAAAGATTGCCGATGGCGTTGGCGTCGTTGGGGAAGATGATTTCGCTCCGCTCGGCCTGCGACTCGGTAACGCTGCGGCTGATTACGGTCCCGTTCATGGACCCATTCTAACGGTCGGGGCGCCCTGGAGGCATTTCCTTTTTGGCGGCATGGGTTCGGGGCCCCGGGCGCATCTTGTTCGGGGCTGCCGATGCATCTTGTTCGGGGCTGCCGACGCATCTTGTTCGGGGCTGCCGATGCATCTTGTTCGGGGCTGCCGATGCATCTTGTTCGGGGCTGCCGATGCATCCAAGGCGGGATGGATAAGATTGCGATGCTTTCCGAGATCCTTTTGCAAAACCCGGGGGACAGTTTTGCGCGTTATGGTCTGGCGATGGCGTTTGCCGGGGAGGGACGGGATGAAGAGGCGCTGCGGGAGTTTGGCGCGATTACGGAGAGGGATCCGGAGTATGTGCCGGCGTACCAGATGTCGGCGCAGACGATGCTGAGGATGGGCCGGACGGAGGCGGCACAAGCGCGGCTGCGGGCGGGCCTGGACGCATGCGGGCGCACCGGCAACACCCATGCGGCGAGCGAGATGCAGGCGATGCTGGAGGATCTGAGCTAGCCGCGGGAGTGTTAGCTGCGGGAGTCTTAGCTGCGGGAGTCTTAGCTGCGGGAGTCTTAGCTGCGGGAGTCTTAGCTGCGGGAGTCTTAGCCGCGGGAGTCTTAGCTGCGGGAGTCTTAGCTGCGGGGGATCTTAGCTGCAGGGATGGTTGGGCGCGCGGGGACGGGGCTTTGCCGGCGGGCGATGGAGGAGCGCGATGGAGGAAGCCATGGAAGAGTGGCGAACATAGCGGCGGGTCTTTCCGGTACGACGGAGGCGGTGACGCCCGGCCGCACCGGATGAACCGGCACGGCATCTATACTTTCACCATGGCGATTCCGAACGAGCAGAAGGCACCCGCGAACCAACTTCCCGACACACTTCCTCGGACGCTGGGAGCTCTTCGCCGAAGCGAGTTCACGCCGGAGCGCGTTGGGCGCAGTGTAAAAGACGAGTTGCGCGACAACCTGATCACGCGGCTGCGGGCGGTAGCGCCGGGCGGTCCGGAAGAGGGTGAATCGATGTTCGCGGGCATCGTGGGATACGACGACACGGTGGTGCCGCAGGTAGTGAATGCCGTGCTTTCGCGGCACAATTTTATTCTGCTGGGGCTGCGGGGACAGGCGAAAAGCCGGATTCTGCGCTCGTTGACGACGCTGCTGGACCCGCGGGTGCCGTATGTGGCTGGATCGGAGTTGCGGGATAACCCCTATGCGCCGCTGAGCAAGTTTTCCAAGGATTTGATTGCCGAAAAGGGGGACGAAACGCCGATTGCGTGGATGTCGCCGGAGGAACGCTACATCGAGAAGCTGGCCACGCCGGATGTGACGGTCGCCGATCTGATTGGGGATGTGGACCCGATCAAGGCGGCGCGTTCCGGGCAGGAGCTGGGTTCGGAACTGACGATGCACTACGGTCTGTTGCCGCGTGCCAATCGGGGCATTTTTGCGATCAACGAAATTCCGGACCTGGCGGGAAAGATCCAGGTGGCCCTGTTCAACATCATGCAAGAGGGCGATGTGCAGATCAAGGGCTACCCGGTGCGCCTGGAGCTGGATGTGGCGATCGTGTTTTCGGCCAACCCCGAGGATTACACGGCGCGCGGGAAGATTGTGACGCCGCTGAAGGACCGCATCGGCTCTGAAATTCGTACGCACTATCCGGAATCGATGGACGAGGCGATTGCGATCACGGAGCAGGAGGCCTGGACGGCGCGGGCGTATGCGGACGCACCGGGGCAGAGCGGGCCGACAATTGAAAGCATCGAGATACCGCACTATATCCGCCAGATTGTCGAGGGCGTGGCGTTTGCTGCCCGCGAGGACAAAAAGGTAGACAAGCGATCGGGCGTGTCGCAACGGCTGCCGATTTCGACGATGGAGCTGGTGGTGTCGAATGCGGAGCGCCGTGCCCTGCTGCATGGCGAGTCGATGGTGGTGCCGCGCGTGGGCGACATTATTGCTGCGCTGCCGGGCATCACGGGCAAGATCGAGCTGGAGTATGAGGGCGAGATGCGGGGATCCGAGATCGTGATTCGCGAGATCATCCGGCAGTCGGTGGCCTCGGTGTACGACAGCTATTTTGCAGACACGAACACACAGCAGATCGAGCAGTGGTTCAACCTGGGCGGAACGGTGGAGTTGAACGACAAGCAGCCTTCGGCAAAGGTGTTGACGGAGTTGAAGGAAATTCAAGGCCTGATGGAGAAACTGACGCCCTTGAAGACGAACCGATGGACCGAGCCGGAAATTGCGGTTTCCGCGGCGGAGTTTCTGCTGGAAGGCATGACGGCGCACAAGCGGATTTCGCGGTCGGAGGGACGGACGTTTACGGCCGGCGAGAAGAAACGGCGCAACGAGGATGCGGGTCAGATGGCGGAACGTATGCGGGATCGCGAGCGGGAAACGTCGGCGAACCGGACGCGGCGTGGGTTCAACTAGAGCGGTCCAGGTACGGATCACTGCATGGATGTGTTCGACATCACGGCACAGGGCTACGAGACGGATCGTGCGAGGCTGATTCCTTGTTTCAAACGATTGTACTCAACGGTCGTTGCACTCATTCCCGGAGGTGCAGACCGCATTCTGGACCTGGGTGCCGGAACAGGATTACTGTCCGCCTTTGTGCGTTCGCGCTTTCCTTCGGCACGTCTGCACCTGATCGACAGCTCCGCACCCATGCTGTTTCTGTCGGTGCAGGGGTCCCTGGTTTCGTTCGTGGTGTCGCGACGTTTAGTGCAGCATCGGGCGAAGTACAGGGGTCTCCACTTCGCAAATGGTACGACTGTTTGCTGCGGTCGAGATGACAGGTTGCCCTGGGACGCAGTGCCTAGAAGCAGATTCCACTCGGGAATGACAGAAAAAACGAAGCAACAAGAGGCCCGGCGATGTCGCCGGGCCTGCTTGGTTTGCACGATTGGGGGCTTGCGTGATTGAGAGGTCGCAGGTCTAGCGGGGTGCGTCGGCTTCGACCTTGTCCTTGCGGATGGCGGCGTTGTCCCTGGCCTTCATGCGGGCGTTTTTGCGTGTGTCATGGGCGGCTGTGGCTTTTTCGTGTTTGTCGCCAAACACCTTTTCGATGCCTTCCTTGCTTTTGTCGTAGCCCTTGACGGTGGTTTCCTTGGTTCTGTCGGTGGCGATGACGCCGCCTTCCTTGGTTTTGTCGTACCCCTTTTCGGTTCCGTTCCTGGTCTTGTCGTAGACCTTGGTGGTGCCACTCCTGGACTTGCGATAGCCCTTTTTGGTGGTGTGCGCGACGGCGTGGCCGGTGTCTGTCGCCGCATGGCCGGTGTCGGTGCCGGCGGTGCGCATGTCTTGCCCGGCGGTTTGCGCGAGGGTGAAGGAAGGCGCGGCAAGGGCCGACGCGAGCATAAGGGAGGCCAAGGCTTTAGGGATCCGGAGGACGTTCATAAGGGTTTTAGAGTTCCGTTTCTGCCGCGGGGTTTGTAATGGGTACGCCGCGATATGATGCCCGAATGGTACAGGTGAGTTTGCTTGTTCGGAAACGCGTCTTTCCCTGCCGTATATCCGTATGCACTAGATCATCCCCTTTCCGAGGCTTTCCCCTGCGCGTATCCTTCGCCGCTGCCCTTTTGCTGTCGTCCCCGCTGCCGCTTCTGGCGCTTTCGCTCGTTCAGCCGATTCATGCGCAAAAAGCCACGCCCCTGCCCTCTTTGTCGCAGCCGGCACTTTCGCCGGACGGGCGGGAGATCGCGTTTGTGTCGGGGTCGGATATATGGACGGTGCCGGCGGGGGGCGGAGAGGCGCACCTGCTGATTTCGGACCCGGCGGAGGAATCGCGGCCGCTGTATTCGCCGGATGGCCAGCGGTTGGCGTTTGTGTCCAACCGTACGGGGGGCGGGGATATTTACGTGCTGACGTTTGCGACCGGACAGCTGCAGCGGATCACGTACTCGGATTCGCCTTCAAACCTGGATGCGTGGTCGCGCGATGGGGAGTGGCTGTACTTTACGTCGTCCGCGATGGACGTGGGTGGACAGGGCGACATTCTGCGGGTGCGGGCGACGGGTGGAACGCCTTCCGAGGTGTCGCATGAGTGCTACCTGAATGAGTTTGAGAGCGCGCCTTCACCGGACGGGAAGCAAATTGCGTTGGTGGCGAAAGGGATTTCGAGTGCGCAGTGGTGGCGGAACGGGCATGCGCATATCGACGAAACGGAAATCTGGCTGAAACCGACGGCGGGGGAGGGTGGGTATCGCAAGCTGGTCTCTGCGGACGCGAAACACGCGTGGCCGATGTGGACGGCGGATGGACGCCGCCTGCTGTTCATGTCCGACAAGGTCCCGGGCGGGGCCGGCGCGGGCGGGCGGGGGCACGAGAATCTTTGGGAGGCCGACCTCGCCTCCGGGAGCGAACGGCAGCTGACGCACTTCACGGACGGGCGGCTGCTTTGGCCATCGATGGGGGCCGAGGGCAGGACGGTGGTGTTTGAGCGGGGGTTCGCGATCTGGCGAGCCGATGCCCGAAGCGGCAAAACCGAAAAGGTGGACATTGCCCTGCGTGGTGTGCCTTCCGGGCCGGGCGTGGAGCACCAGACGGTGACGGCGTGGAATGGGCTGGCGCTTTCGCCCGATGGCAAGAAGCTTGCGGTGTCCGGGCATGGGGAGATTTTCGCGGCCGGCGCAAAGGAGGGCGGCGAGGCCATCCGGCTGACGCACACGGATGCGGAGGAGTCGCAGCCGCGCTGGAACGGCGATTCCACCGAGGTGGTGTACCGGTCGGAGCGCGATGGAGGATCGCAGCTCTACGCGTATAGCTTCATGACGAACGCCGAGCGCCCGGTGGCACATAGCCCGCATCCGGCGACCGATATCGATCTTGTGCCGACGTATTCGCCGGATGGCAAACTGCTGGCGTACCTGCGCAATCGCAAGGAGTTGCACATTGTGACCCTGGCGACGGGGGCGGACAAGGTGGTGGCGACGGGCGAAATCGACGACAGTGCGATGGCGTGGTCGCCGGATTCGCGCTGGGTGGTGTATGTGCCGACGGGGACGAATGCGTTTACGAATCTGTGGGTTGCGCCGGCGGACGGGGCGGCGGCGAGCCGGGAGATTACTTTCCTGGCGAACGGGCAGAACGCATCGCACATTGCCTGGGCACCGGATGGGAAATACATTCTGTTCGATACGTCGCAGCGGGCGGAGACGCCGGAGCTGGCGCGGGTGGACCTGGTGCCGCACGTGCCCGAGTTTCGCGAGGATCAGTTTCGCGACCTGTTTCGGAAGCAGTCGACCCCGGGCGCGCCGGACAGCCCGGAAAATCCGGGGGAACGCAATCGGCTGACGCCCAACGAGGAGAAAACGCCGCTGGGGGATGAGTTCGGGCCGGGGCGGCCGGATAGGGTTGCGGTGGGGCTTGAAGCGGGGCAGGACGCCGGGCAGGAGCCGAATCCGCCGGCGCCGGAGATGCAAACGCCGGGGCCGCGGCCGGAGGCGGGGCGGCCGGGGGCTGGGCGACCGGCGGTGGAGGCGAAGAAGCCTGCCGAACCGACGAAGATTGTGTTTGAGGGGATTCGGGATCGGCTTACGCTTTTGCCGCTGGGCGATCTTGGGGTGCGGTACCCGGTGATCAGTCCGGACGGAAAAACGCTGGCGTTCCTGGCCGACGCGGTGGGCGAGCAGAACATTTACACGTTTTCGCTGGAGGAGTTAGCGGCGGAGCCGCCGGTGCCGCGACAGCTGACCAACACGCATGGCGGAAAGGCGGATCTGGCGTTCAGTCCGGATTCGAAGACGCTGTTTTTCGTGGAAAGCGCACGGGTGGCGCCTGGGGCGAGCGGGGGCGGGTCGGCGGTGCGGTCGGTAGCGCTCGAGAGCCGCACGCCGAAGACGATTCCCTTGAATGCGGCGATGGAAGTGGATTTCGAACGCGAAAAGATGGTGGTTTTCGACGAGGCGTGGGCGACGCTGGATCACCGATTTTTCCGCGGCGACTTCAATGGCGCGGACTGGCCGGCGCTGAAAACGGAGTGGACGCCGTACATCGAAGGGGCGCGCACGGGCGGCGAATTGCGGCGGGATATCAACCTGCTGATTGGCGAGTTGGACAGCTCGCATTCGGGGATTGCGAAGCCGTCGGTGCCGGCGGTGCGCACGGGGCGGCTGGGTGTGCGATTCGAGCGCGCGCCGCTTGAGGATGGGGGCAAGCTCGTGATTCGGGAGATTGTGCCGCTGGGGCCGGTGGCCCTCGAGGGTTCGGTGCACGTGGGGGACCAGCTGCTGGCGGTGAATGGGCAAGCGATTGCACCGGCGACGAACCTGGATTCGCTGCTGATCGATGGAGCGAACCACCGCGTGGTGTTGACGGTAGCGCCCGGCGGGGACCCGGCGAAGAAGCATGAGGCGGTGGTGCGGCCGGTGACGGTGCAGGTGGAATCGGGGCTGCTGTACCGCGGTTGGGTGGAGAGCCGGCGAGCGTATGTGGACAGGATTTCCGGCGGAAAGCTGGGGTATGTGCACATCCCGGCCATGGGCGATGCCGACCTGGCACAGCTGTACGTGGATCTGGACGTCCTGAACCAGGGGAAGCAAGGCGTGGTGGTGGATGTGCGCAACAACAACGGAGGGTATGTGAATGGGCGCGTGATCGACGTGTTTGCGCGCAGGAACTACCTGTTGGGCACGCCGCGCGACGGGGAGACCGCGCCCATGCGGCAAGCGCTGGGGCAACGGGCGCTGGGGCTGCCGACGGTGCTGGTGACCAACGAATCGACGCTGAGCGACGGTGAGGATTTCACGGAAGGCTACCGCACGCTGGGGCTGGGCAAGGTGGTGGGAACGCCGACGGCGGGTTGGATCATCTTCACGGGGTCGCAACGGCTGATCGACGGATCGCAGGTGCGGGTGCCGGGGGATCGGATCAGGGACACGCGCGGGCAGGACATGGAAATGCACCCGCGGCCGGTGGATACGGAGAAGATGCGACCGTTGGGCGAGACCGAAACCGGCGGAGATGCTCAACTACTGGAGGCGGTACATACACTTTTGGGGGAGATGAGGTAGACGAGGGTGGATGGTAGTCTTTGGGGACTGCTCTTTGCCTATGCGACTTTCCGGTGCCTTTGCCCTTGTTGTTGCCCTAGTCTGCGTCCGCGCCGCTGCCGCCCAAACGTCCGTGTACGGGGAGCTCAGCGTGACGAATTACGGATACACCGTGAATGGCGGCAATCTGGCGTACAGTTCCGACCACGTCGGCGGAACGTTCGGTGGCTTTTACAACTTTCCGATTCAGAGCCGGTTGACGGCGGGCCTTGATGCGCATGTGGGCTTCGGCGCAAGTTCATCGGGCGGGGTGAAAGGCTTTGTGTCGGCCCGCTTTGGCGTGGTTCCGGTGAAATTTCCATTACGTCCGTATCTGGAGGTCGGCGGCGGCTTTGTGAGCGCGCACGTGCCCCGGTTGACGAACATTGTGGGGCCGCAGACCATCACCAGCGGGGCCCTGGAGTTAGGGCTCGGGGTGGATTTGCGGCTGACGCGTACCGTGGACTGGCGGCTGATCGAATTTGAGGGTGGAGGCGGAGGTGGGACCAAAGCTGCGGGGTCGGGCTCGGTGAGCACCGGTGTGGTGTACCACTTCCCTTCGGCGGGCGCGAAGCGGCCATGAGGCGGATGCAGGAACGGCGGCCGTTTGGGCCGCCGCTGTCCCCTGCGCTGCCTCTAGCGCTTGCGAGGGCTACAGGACGGCGGTGCCGGGTTCAAGTTTTACCTTGAGCCAGCCATGTTCGTGCTTGTCGAAGTGCCGATACGCGTCAATGGCGGAAACGACGGGTACCTTCTGGGTGAAGAACTGTTCCGGGCGGATTACACCGCTGCGAACGAGTTCGACCAGGCGCGGAAGGTATTTTCTGTGGTTGCAATTGCCCATGCGCAGGGTGATGTTTTTGTTCATGGCCATGCCGATGGGAAAGCTTTTCAAGGTCGGAGGGTAAACGCCGATGATCGACATGGTTCCAGCCTTGGCGACGGACTCGACGCCCCACTCCAACACTTGGGAAGGTGCGCCGCCGATCCACCACTTCGCCTTTTCGGCCTTGCGCACGTCCGGAGCGACGTCTTTCATTTCCTGCTGGTATTGGCTTTTCTGCTTGAAGGAGTTGTGCTTGGCGCAGCTGGCGTCCACGCCCACGGCGTCGATGACGCGGTCCGGGCCGGAGCCGAAGGTGAGTTCGTGCAGCACTTTCACCGGGTTTTCCCGGCTGAAGTCGATGGTCTCCGCACCATGGAGGCGAGCTTGTTCGAGGCGGGAGGGGACCTGGTCGATGGCGAAAACGCGGCCGGCGTTCATGTGCTGCGCACAGGTGATGGCCATCATGCCGACGGGGCCGCAACCAAAGATTGCGACCGTGTCTCCGGGACGGATGTCGGCCATTTCCGCGGCCTGGTAGCTGGTGGGAAGAATGTCGCTCATCATGATCGCGGCGTCGTCGGTGATTTCTTCCGGCAGACGGAGGAGGTTGACGGCGGCATAGGGGACGCGGGCGTACTCGGCCTGCAGGCCGTCCAGGCCGCCGGCGGTTTCAGGACCGCCGAAAAACACGGTGCCGCCGAGTGGGCCGGCCTCGTTGATGCGATTGCATTGCGAATAGAAGCCGGCGCGGCAGTAGTTGCAGCTTCCACAACCCAGCGTGGACGGGATGAGGACGCGGTCGCCAGGACGAAAGTTGCGGACGGCCTTGCCGACCGCTTCGACGATGCCCAGGCCCTCATGGCCGAGGATGCGGCCGGATTTCATGCCGGTAAACGTTCCGCGGATGAAATGCAGGTCGGTACCGCAGATGGCGGATGCGGTAATCCTGACGATCGCGTCGTTGTCGCTCTTGATTTTAGGCTCGCTTGCGTTCTCGAGGCGGATGTCGCCTACACCATGCCAGACGATTGCTTTCATGCGTTTCTCCTCACGGGGTTGGATCGATCGCGTGTGTTCAGCAACCCTCACCGTGCGGAGGCCGCCCTTCTCAGACATAGTGAGATGCGCATGGAGGTGAAAGGGCGCGACCGCGGGGGCATGAGACGTCTGAGCTGGTCTAAGCTGTAAGGGAGGACTTCCGCATGAAGCTCACGCGTTATACCAAGTTCACCGGCGACCTTTCGACGAGCTTCGACCTCGAGGATTTGATGGAGGCGCTGAGCGATTTCTTTTTGGATTCCGGGTTTCAGGACCCATTTTCGCCGTTCCAGAACTCTGGCGAGAACTCGATGGAGGATTTGCGCGAAGCGGTGCGGCAGGCGCTCGACGCGGGCGATCTGCTGGACGAAGATGCGCAGGAGAAATACGAAGAGCTGCCCGAAGAAGGCAAGGTCGAGCTGGTTGAGAAGATTATTCAGCGCATGAAGGACGATGCTTTTCTGAACGCCGAAGAACCGGGCCAAGGAAAGGGCGAAAAGGGTGATGGCGAGGGTGAGAACGCGCGCTTCGAGGTGACCGACAAAGGCATGGACTTTCTTGGGTTCAAGGCTTTGCGCGATCTGCTGGGGCCTTTGGGAAAGAGCTCGCTGGGGCGGCACGATACGCGTTTTGAGGCGGCGGGCGTGGAGACGAATGGTTCGTCAAAACAGTATGAGTTTGGCGACTCGCTGAACCTGGATATCACGGCGACGTTGAATTCCGTGTTTGCGCGCGAGGGTGCGCCGGCCGGCGATGGCACGTTGAATCTTGAGTACAGCGATCTGCATGTGCAACAGGCCGACTTTCAAAGCTCGTGCGCCACGGTGGTGCTGCTGGACTGCTCGCATTCGATGATCCTGTATGGAGAGGACCGGTTTACGCCGGCCAAGCGCGTCGCCATGGCGCTGGCGCACCTGATTCGTACACAGTATCCAGGCGACCAGATCAACCTTGTGCTGTTTCATGATTCGGCCGAGGAGATTCCGATTTCACAGCTGCCGCGCGTGAAGGTGGGACCGCATTACACCAACACGCGGGAGGGGCTGCGCATTGCACAACGCATTTTGCGCGCCATCGGCAAGGACATGAAGCAGATCGTGATGATCACGGACGGCAAGCCTTCCGCACTGACGCTGGAGGATGGACGCATTTACAAGAATGCGTTTGGGCTGGATCCGATCGTGATTTCGGAAACGCTGGAAGAGGTTGGGCGATGCAAGCGCGCCAACATCATGATCAACACGTTTATGCTCGCCGATGATTTTCAGCTCGTGCAGTTTGTGCAGAAGATGAGCGCCATGTGCCGCGGCAAGGCGTACTTCACGACGCCGCAGACACTGGGGAATTACCTGCTGCAGGACTTCATGACGCGGCGGTCGAAAGTTGTGAATTAGCGCAAGCGGATCCTTCGCTTCGCACAGCGGGGTGACTGCCCGGGATGGGCGAAAACACTGCCGCCTCTGAAGGGTGCAGCGTTTTGCCGTAGGATCAAGTTGCCGTTCCCTTTCCGCACAATGCCCCAACGAAGAGCCTACCTTCGACGCGCTCGCCAATGGATCGCGAACCGCGGTTGGCGCGGCTTTGCCAAGATGGTGGCGCAACGGCTCTGGTACAAGCTGCTGCGCAGACCCGACCCTGGGAAAGTTCGGCCCGAGACGGGGCCGCATCCATTCGATCTGCGCTACCGTGTGGACACCACCGGCCTGATTTTCGGGGAAGCGTTGTTCGACCATCGTGGACGCACGCCGGATACCCAGGGTGCACAGTATTGGGTGACGGGCTATTACGGGATGGCGCCTTCGGCCTTCAGCGCGGCGCTGGGGCGGCTGGATCTTCGATGGGAGCAATTTACTTTTGTGGATATTGGGTGCGGCAAAGGCCGAGCAATGCTGTTGGCATTGCGGCATCCGTTTCGCGAAATTGTGGGCGTGGAGCTTGCGCCCGCATTGGCTTCTGTTGCCGAGACAAACCTGGCGATGTTTCAAGCGGAGTGGAGACAGGGGCATGTGCCGGCGCGGGTAGTGGTCGGGGATGCGACGCGATTCGATTTTCCCGCCGGTCCGTTGCTGTTGTTTCTTTACCATCCGTTTGCGGGGCCCGTGATGAAGCAGTTCCTTGCGCATTTGCAAGCGGCGATTGCGGCTGAACCGCGCGAGGTGTACCTGCTATACGCCAACCCGGAGTTGGCTCCTGAAATGTTGGCGACGCCAGGATTTGAGCCGCTGTGGATGGACCGGTTCCCCTTCGATGCAGACGATGTGCGGGCAGATCGATTCGGTTCCACGCATGAACAGATCGCTGCGTTTCGGGTGAAGCTCGGAGAGGGCTAAGGACCGATGGCACTATGGCAACGCATTGCGCGGCGGATACACGCGCCCCTTCCAGCCGCCGCCCTGCCCGCGATGATGCCGTACCGCGGAACCCAACGTGGCGGCCAGATAAAAGGCCGCGATGGACGGCAGGGCCGGTCCCCATAGCCACGATCGGCCGTAGTGCCGAAGTGTGGGCTGAAAGAGCACGGCCATCGTGGCCCAACTGGCAAGACCCAACCAGCGGGCGTGTTTTTGGCCGGCCAGCGCCAGCGCCACGGGAACGGCATACAACAGGGACATGCCGGCGACGGTGCCGCCGAGAACCATAGGCGACTTGCCCAACTGAACGTAAGCGGAACGCGCAATCATGTTCCAAATGTCGGTGAAATGAGGATACTGCCGAAGGCTGAGCGCGTGGTCGGCGTGCCCAAGCCAGATGCGATGACCTCCACGCTTGATCTCGCGGGCGAGGGCGACATCGTCGATCAAAGCGCTTCCGATACGAGAGACGCCGCCGATGCGTTCCAGCGCGGCACGGGAAACGAGCATGGTGCCGCCCGCGGCCGCGGCGATGGAGCGGTGTGAATCCGAAACCGCAAGAAATGGATACAGCATGCTGAAGAAGAAAACAAAGGCCGGAACGAGTGCGCGTTCAGGCAGGCTTTCCGTACGCAGGCGGACCATCTCGGAGGTGAGATCGTAGTTGCCCTGCAGTGCCGTGTAAACCAGGGCTGCGAGGTGATGCGGGCCGTGCAGGATGTCGGCGTCGGTGAGCAGAACGTAGTCGGCCTGGGAGGCTTCCGGCTGCGCTAGACCCTGCGCCACGGCCCACATTTTGCCGCTCCAGCCGGCTGCCAGCGGACTGCCGTCGACCACCCGCAAACGAGGATCTGCTTTTGCCAGAGCGTGCGCAATCGTGCCTGTGGCGTCGGTGCTGTTGTCGTTCACCAGAACGATCTTCCACTCGCCCTGAAACTCCTGATGCAACAAGGATTCGAGGCATTGGCGAAGATGCTCCCCTTCGTTGCGCGCGGGGATGATCGCGGTTACACGGGGACGGTGGCCAAGCGGCCCGGTTGCCGCGAGTTTCGGTTGGATGGACCAGAAGCGATGGCGGCAGGCGGCCAATCCCATCCAGACAACAGCCGTTGTGCAACCAAGGGCTGCCTGCAGCCACACCGCTCGCTTGTGCCGAATGGAGGTCATGGATCAGGACGCCCGTTTGTCGCGCCAGACGCGGTAAATGCCCCATGCCGCGGCGGTGCAGTTATCCATGATGCGCCCGTCGAGTAACATCGCCTCGAATTCGGCGACGAGAACACGGTGCACCGTCATATCGTGCTCTTCTTCGTCGCGATCCGTTTCACCTTCGGTCAGGCCTTGCGCGAGAAAGACATGATGCAGCTGGCGCATGACACCGTACCCGATCCACAGCGACGCGAGGGGAATCATACGTTCGGCACGGAGCCCGGTTTCTTCGCGGAGCTCGCCACGGGCCATCTCTGCGGGGTCGGCGTCGGGGAGTTCCCAGCCACCCTGCGGCAGCTCGAAGTAGCTGGCGTTGACCGTGTAGCGAAACTGGCGCACCAACCAGATGAGATCGCCTCCTGCGGCAGGTTCGATCGCAAGGATGATGCAGGCTGGATCCTTGTCTACCACGCCGTACACGCCGCGTTGGCCGTTGGATCGTTCGATGACGTCTTCGCGAACACTCGTCCAGGCGTTGCGGTAGACCTCTCGGCTGCTGATTTTTTTGATCGACACACGGGCCTCCTGCATCGAGATGCTAACCGAAAGGAACGGGATGCGACCTGCGCGGATCGCGATTTTCGCACGCCGGAAGCTCTACACAATCTGCAGAATGGCCAAGCTCATCTTCGGCAGTTCCACGTGTTCGGCGGTTTCCACGATATTGTCCGTGGATGCCAGCTTGAGGCGTTCGCCCGAGAGCAGGGCTTGGGTGACGGACTCGCCCAGATTCAGGATCACGCGGACCTGCCCGCGCTGCATCGTGAGCACTTTCCCTTCCCCGCTGCAGTTCACAGACATGTGCCCGAAATCGCCATCATTCAGATCCATGTGGGAGCGGCGATAGTTTATGAGGTCTTTGACCCACCCCAGCATTTCGGCATGCTTGCCCTGATGGACCTCTGCCCAATCCATTTTGGAGCGTTGAAACGTGTCTTCAGTTTCAGGATCGGGCACCTCGGTTTCATCCCAACCGAAGGCTGCAAAATCGCGTTTGCGCCCTTCTGAAACGAGACGCCGCATCTCTTCTTCCTCGTGATCGGCAAAGTAGAGAAACGGCGCGGAGGCGGCAAATTCTTCGCCCATCCAAAGCATGGGAATGAAGGGAGCCATGAGCGTGAGGCCGATGGCGACTTTGGAAGCGTCGAGGCCGACAAGATGCTCCAGCCGCTCCCCCGCAGCGCGATTGCCCACCTGATCGTGGTTCTGGATGTAGCCGACGAAATGGTGAGCGGACAGATTGTCTACAGGGCGGCCATGCGTGTGGTGACGGTATTTGGAGTACTTTCCATCGTAGACAAAGGCGCCGCGCAACGATTTCACAAGGTCGTCCATGCTGCCGAAATCGTCGTAGTAGCCGCGGCCGGGATCGTTCCAAAGCAGAGTGAAAAGCGCATGGTGGAAGTCGTCGCTCCATTGCGCATCCATGCCGTAGCCGTGGGCCTCGCGTGGGCGAACAAATTTGGGATCGTTGAGATCGCTTTCGGCAATGAGCACATAGCGTTTGTTCAACATGGTGCCGAGACGCTCGACCTCGGTCGACATTTGCTCCATGAAATGGACGGCCGAGCGGTCGATATATTCATGGGTGGCGTCGAGGCGCAAACCGTCGCAATGGTAGTCGCGCAGCCACATGAGGGCGTTGTCCAGAAAGAAGCGGCGGACCTCATCGCTTCCGCTTTCATTGAAGTTTACGGCGGCACCCCAAGGGGTGTGGTATTTGTCTGTCAGGTATGGACCGAACTGGTTGTTGTAGTTGCCGACCGGACCGAAGTGGTTGTAGACCACGTCCAGCACGACGGCGAGATTTTTTGCATGGCAGGCATCGACGAATCGCTTGAGACCATCCGGGCCGCCGTACGGCTCGAAAACGGCGAAGAGAAACACGCCGTCGTAGCCCCAACCGCGTCCACCGGCAAATTCGTTGACCGGCATGACTTCAACATGGGTAATGCCGAGTTCCACGAGGTGATCCAGATGCTGTATCGCGGAATCGAACGTCCCTTCCTTGGTGAAGGTGCCGATGTGGAGTTCATACAGGATGGCGCTGGAGATCGGTGGCGTATGCCAGTACGCGTCGGTCCACGCAAATGCATTTTGATCGTAGGTTCTTGAAGCCGCGTGCACGCCTTTGGGTTGCCACAAGCTGCGCGGATCGGGAAAGGGTGAAGACGAGCCGTCGAGCAGGAAAGCGTAGTCGATCCCGGGGCCCGCCTCCTCCACGGATACATGCCACCAGCCCGGTTGATCGGGGCCGTCCATGGGGAGCGGCGCACGTCCATCCAGCTTCAGCTGCACACTCTGCGCACGGGGCGCCCAAACTTTGAATTCGTACATCAGATTCGATCTCCTTAGGGGTTGAATGCCGTCCAGCGGCTACTGTGCGCGCACAAGCAGAGCCACGGGGAAATCCCGCAGCAAAGCAGCGACGGAGGAGTCGCCCTCGTATGTGTTTCCGCTCAGGCGATCAGTCCACGTTCCCGATGGGAGCGAGAGCGTAGCGTCGGTGATGCCGCCCTTCAACGTCCAGCGCGGGGCTACTGTAAGGACGTCGTCGCCGCGGAGGTACGCGATCACGCGGTCCCTGTCGCCACCGTCGGCATACAAGGGATGGTAGGAAGCCTCGGGTCCGAACCACGCCGGATGTTCATTGCGCAGCCGCAACGCCCCTTGCACAACCCAAAGTTTGGGAAGGCCGTCTTCCATGCGCTGCAGAATGCCCGCGGCATCGAGGTCGCGGAGTTCGTGCAGAAACTGCGACCGTTGCGCGTAGTCCACCGGGCGGCGGTTGTCGGGATCGACCAGCGAAAGATCCCACAATTCCCCGCCCTGGTACATGTCCGGAACACCCGGCGATGTGTGCTTCAGCAGGGTCTGGACAAGCGAGTTGACACGGCCGGCATGGAGGATGCTGTTCACGAACTTTTCCAGGTCCTTCAGGAAGGCCCGGTCCTTCAAAAGAGCTTCCATGTAGGTATTCAGTTCATCTTCGAACTCAGCATTGTTGGCCACCCAGCTGGTCCGCACTTTTGCCTCACGCATGGCTTTTTGCATGTAGGCTTTGAGGCGATCGAAGGTGAGCGGCCAGGCACCGATAAGGGTTTGGAAAAGAAACCACTCGGTACCTGGATCGACCTCCCTGCCGCGATAGCTTTCGGTCATGTTGTGCCAGCGGCGGACGGCAGCGGCAAAAGCATCGGGATCCTCGCTGAGTACAGCGAGGCGAGCGCGCACGTCGTCGGCACGCTTGGTGTCGTGCGTGCTGAGGGTGGTCATCGTGGAGGGAAAGGTACGCTGCATCGTGCTGTTGTAGAGATGAAACTGCTCCAGCGAAAATCCGCTGCAGGACGGATTGCCGCCTACCTCGTTGAGCGCGAGGAGGCGGTTGTAGCAATAAAACGCCGTGTCTTCCACACCTTTTGCCATCACCGGGCTGGTGAATTGCTGAAAGCGAAGGACGAAATGCGCTTCCTTGTCGCCGGGAATTTTGCCTTGTAAAACGTCGCGCATGAAGTCGAAGAGCTGTCCATCGATATCGAGACGATTGTCTTTGGCGCATTCGGCAGCCTGGCCAATGATCTCGAGATCTTCCCCGGTGACCTCTTTGCGACTGGGGACGATGTAGGTGCGGTAGATGGAAAAGCAGGAGGCGAACTCGCGAATGGCGCGGCGTATTTCGGCACGGGTGAAGTCGCGAAAATCGCGGTTCTCCTCGCAGATTTCCACGAACATGGTGGCCAAGCGGTTTACGTCGGAACCGAGGGTTTCCTGCGTCACGTTCAGCTTTTTGTCGTGTGCGATGGCGGCAAAGGTTTCCTCGTCACCGGTGTACTCGCCGTAGAGTTCGCCCATGCGCACCAGGCCATCGCCGTTGACCAGCAGGCCGATGGCCTGGTTCATGAAGTCATAGCCGCTGGTGCCCTGGATGGGCCAGTTTTCGCGAAGCCACTCGCCCGGTTCGAGAATTTTTTCGCCGATGATCCAAGCCTCGGGAGCATGCTGGCGAAGGCGCTGAAGATATTGCAGCGGATCGCGCAAACCGTCCGGATGATCGATGCGCACACCGTCGAGAATGCCATCATGCAGCCATTTGAGGATGAGGGCATGGGTCTCCTCGAACACGTATTCGCGCTCCATGCGCACACCGATGAGGGTGTTGACATCAAAAAATCGCCGGTAGCCCAGTTGTTGATCGGCGGTCTTCCAATATGCCAGCCGATAGTTCTGTTGGCTCAGCAAATTATCGAGCGCATCGGGATCGGTGTTCATTTCTTCGATAACGGCGTCGATTTGCCGGCATGTATTGCCTTCTTCCGCGCAAAGGCGATCCAGCAACCCGTTGAGGACACGCTTGTCGCGATCGCGTGCATTCAGCTTCCAGCGGTCCCATTCCTCTGCCGAAGGCAAACGAGCGAAGCTTGCGGAAAGGAAACGCAGGGTGTCGCTCCCGGCACGGTCAGCCGCCCGGGCCAGGATTTGCGGCAGGGTTGTTGGAGAGAGCGGAAGGGGCTGACTGGAGGCCTCGAGGGTGAAGCACGAACCGTGCCGGGCGATTTTGACGCCACCTTCGCGCAGCACGCGACCGTACTGATCGCCAAGGATGGGAACAAGCACTTTTTCGCGCAGGCGTTCTTCCGAGGAGTGCCAATCGATATCGAAAAAACCGGCATAACGGCTGTTTGTGCCGTTTTCCAGGACGTCCCACCAGAAGTGGTTTTGCCGGCCCAGGCTCATGTGGTTTGGAACGATGTCCAGCACCTGGCCAAGCCCGGTTTCCCCGAGCGTGTTGCAGAAGCGGGCATGCGCTTCGGCGCCGCCCAACTCTTCATTGACCTTGCGATGATCGACAACGTCATAGCCGTGCATGCTGTGCGGCGACGCTTGCAGGTAGGGCGAACTGTAAACGTGCGTAATGCCAAGCTGTTTCAGGTAGGGTGCGATTGCCGCTGCCTGATCGAAGCCGAAATTTTCGTGCAGCTGCAACCGGTAGGTTGAGCCAGGAACTCGCGCCATGGATGTTGACTCCGTTTGGTACAGATGTTGCGGAACGAGCGGCCCTGTGCAGAGGCCGCGCTCGTCCCGCCCTCGTGCGCGTTGCTACCCTCGTGCGCGTTACTTCGCTTTGCGCGTCGGCTGTTTGCCATCCGCTTTCGATAGAGGGCCTACCGAAAGCAGAGGGTTGTCCAGTTAGGGAGACCGTCAACGGGACTCGGGAGCGGGTTGCGGTTTCCATTGCCCGGACAGGGTAAAGGCGGCGTGCACAAGACCGAGGTGAGTGAGCGCCTGCGGAAAGTTGCCAACCATGCGTTTCTTCAACGGATCGTATTCTTCGCTGATCAAGCCGACATCGTTGTTTAAAGCGAGCAGCCGCTCGAACAGGGCGTGTGCATCCTGTATGCGGCCAAGCAGATACAGGCAGATGACCAACCAGTAGCTGCAGGCCAGAAACGCGCCTTCGCTGCCTTTCAAGCCGTCCTCGCTCTTGCTTGTGTTGTAACGCAGAACCAGGCCATGCGGCATGAGTTTTTTTTCGATCGCCTCGATGGTGCCCCTCATGCGCGGATCGCTGGCGGGGAGAAAGCCTACAAGCACGAGACGGAGTGCGGCGGCGTCGACCGTCTTTGAGCCGTAGCTCTGGGTGAAGGTATTCATTCTCTTGTTGAAGCCCTTACTCAGGATCTGCTTTCGCAATTTATCCCGATTCCTGCGCCATCGCCTGAGGTGGGGATGCCCTCCGCCCGCTTCAAAATGCTTGATGGTGCGATCGAACGCGGCCCAGGCCATCACCTTGCTGTAGACGAAGTGTTTGCGCCCACCGCGTACCTCCCAGATGCCGTCGTCCGGCAGCTGCCAGATTTCGCAAAGGTGATCCGCAAGGGCTGTTTCGAGGTCCCTGGAGGGCGCACGAAGATCTTTGTCCGCCTCCGGTGTGCGGTCGAGCGCGACGCTGACTTCGCCATAGACATCGAGCTGAAACTGCCCGGAGGCGGCATTGCCGATGCGCACGGGAAGGGAGTGCTCATACCCCGGCAGCCAGGTCGCGTTCCACTCTTGCAGGCGGCGTTCGCCGCGGATGCCATACAGGGTTTGCAACTGGCCGGGAGAGCCCGCGATGGCGCGCAAAAGCCAGGTGCGCCAACGAACCGCCTCCTCCTTATAGCCGGCGAGCATAAGGACAAGGAGGCTGAAGGACGTATCGCGCAGCCAGCAATAGCGATAATCCCAGTTGCGTTCGCCGCCGATGCCTTCCGGCAAACCCGCGGTGGGCGCGGCAACCATGCCGGCGGTGGGATCGAAGGTGAGGCCTTTCAGGGTAAGCAGGCTGCGCTGTACAAGGTCGCGGTAGGGTCCGTTGTATTGTGAACGCGCGGACCACTCGCTCCAGAAATCGTTCGTGTTCGCCAATTCCCTATCAATCTCCACTGGCGGTGGAGAGGGCTCCGAGGAGTTGCCGTAGGTGAGGGTGAAGCACACGGTTTCTCCCGCCTTCACGGTCCATTCCGATGTGGTCGTCAGGTGCTCGCCTTTGAGGACCGGGGCCGAACCGGTGGCGCATTGCGTGCGCAGGACGACCATGTTGGCTCCGGCGATGGCGCGCAACTCTGTATCCTGCATGGTGACCCAGGGAACGGTAAGGCCGTAATCGAAGCGCAGGACCAGGTCGAGCTTCATCTTCACTTTGCCTTTGACCCCGCGGACCATGCGGATCACATCGGAATGCTTGCCGCGCGGGGGCATGAAGTCCACCATTTGCACTTCACCGTCGGAGGTGACGAAGGTGGTTTCCAGGATCAGGGTATCGCCGCGGTAGCGTCGGCGGGCTTCTTTGACTTTCGCTTTGGGAGCGATGCGCCAGAAGCCGTTCTCCGTGGTTCCCAGCAGGGAGGCAAAACAGGCCCCGGAGGCGAAATCCGGCCAGCAAAGCCAATCGATGGAGCCGGTGATGCTGACCAGGGCGGCGGTTTGCAAATCCCCGATCATGGCGTAATCTTCTATGCGCCCCGCATGGAGCGGCAGCTTCGATTTACTAAAGTCTTCTGGCAAGGGTCCTCCTTGTACATCGTTCAAGTACATCGTTCAGGCCCGCTACGGCATTGCCGACAACCACGGTGGGACGGGGTGCATCCCTCCGAGTGGGTTCGGCCCCTTTTTGAGCGCAACTCCAGCGTGAGATGCGGTCCTGGCTGCGAACGGTCGCCGGGCAGGGTTTTCGACCGGAACAAAATGTCCCACATGTCCCCCCTCCGCAGCCGGGGTCACCAAAGTGAAGGAGCACTGCATGAAACCGAATGACGGCCGTCGCCGGGTAGTGATCGAAGAAATCGAACCGCAGGTCAATGGTGGACGATACCCCGCCAAGCGCGTCCTTGGGGACCGGGTGACGGTGACGGCGGCTGTGTTTTCCGATGGGCACGACCATGTGGGGGCGCGGCTGCTGTTCCGGCACAGTTCCGAGAAGAAGTGGAGAGAGACCCGGTTTACGGCATTGCCGAACGATGTTTGGGGCGCCACGTTTCCGGTCGATCGGACCGGAACCTGGACCTTCACGGTAGAAGGTTGGGTGGATCATTTCGACACCTGGAATGCAGACCTGGGCAAGCGCCTGACGGCGCAACCGGACCCGAGCGAGCCTACACAGCAGATCTCCGAACCGCAGGACATCCCTGTGCAATTGTTGATCGGAGCGGGACTTCTGGACGAGGCTGCGGGCCGGGCCAAGGGAGCGGATGCCAAGCGCCTGAAAGCCGGGGCGGAGGCCCTGCGCAAGCTGGCGGCGGAGCGGCGGCCGTATTACGACGCGCCGCTGGAGGACGAAATCCTTGCCCTGGCGGCGCGGTACCCCGACCTGGAGCATGCCACGCGATACGGTGCGGAGTTGCCGATCTGGGTGGACCGGGAGCGGGCGCGGTTTTCTGCCTGGTATGAGCTGTTTCCGCGCTCCTGCGGCCCGAGTGAGGACGTGCACGGAACGTTGCGGGACGCGGTAACGCAGTTGCCCGAAATTGCGGCCATGGGTTTCGACATCGTGTACATGCCACCCATTCACCCGATCGGGGTGGGGTTTCGGAAGGGCAAGAACAACAACGTGAAGGCGGAGCCGGGGGATGTGGGAAGCCCATGGGCGATCGGCGCGGCCGAGGGTGGACATACGGCGATCCATCCGGAGCTGGGAACGTTGGAGGATTTTGCCGACCTGGTGGCCGCAGCGGAAGGGCACGGGATGGAGTTGGCGCTGGATATTGCGTTTCAGTGCTCGCCCGATCATCCATGGGTAAGCGAACACCCGGACTGGTTTAAAACGCGGCCGGATGGAACAATTCAATATGCGGAAAACCCGCCCAAGAAGTACCAGGATATCTACCCGATCAACTTTGAATCGGCGGATTGGCGCGGGCTTTGGCAAGGTCTGCACGGTGTGTTCAAGTTCTGGATCGAGCACGGGGTGCGGGTGTTCCGTGTGGACAATCCGCACACCAAGGCGCTGCCGTTCTGGGAATGGTGCATTGCGGAGATCCATGCGAGCACACCGGAAGTCCTTTTTCTTGCCGAGGCGTTTACACGGCCGCATGTGATGTACACGCTGGCCAAAGGCGGGTATACGCAGGGGTACACCTACTTCACGTGGCGAAATACCAAGGCGGATCTGGAAGCGTATTTTGAGGAAATCTGCAATGTGCCGGTGCGGGACTTTTTCCGTCCCAACGTGTGGCCGAATACGCCGGACATTTTGCATGAACAGCTGCAGGTGGCCGACCCGGCGGAGCGGCAATCCGTTTTCAAATCGCGGGCGATTCTGGCGGCTACGCTGAGTGCAAACTGGGGGATCTATGGACCGGCGTACGAGTTGTGCGAAGGCCGTGCGGCCAAGCCTTCGGCCGGCAAGAAGGGTTCAGAGGAGTATCTGGACAGTGAGAAATACCAGATCCGCCACTGGGACCGGACGGACCCGATCTCGATTGCCCCTTTGTTGACGCAGTTGAACAAAATTCGACGGGAGCACAAAGCGCTGCAGACCAATGAGGGGTTGCATTTTCATCGGACGCAGAACGACCAGGTGATGTGCTATTCGAAGACCACCGCAGACGGAAGCGATGCGGTGATCGTGGCGGTGAACCTCGATCCAAGAGCGGAGCAGACGGCATGGATCCAGCTGCGGCTGGACTGGATCGGGGTTCCCTGGGGAAGCGCGTTCACAGTGGAGGATCTGCTGACCGGGGAGCGCTACGCCTGGAAGGAATGGTGCTATGTGGCGCTGCCGCCGGCGCAGCCTGCGCACATCCTGCGGGTGATTGCACCGGCGGCCACGGTGGTCTTCGCGGATGGGGCGGAGCCTGCGACAACGACGGCTTAGCTCGGCTGCCCTGCTCCCGGGCTGAAGGCGACGTCCGAGTTAGGCCTCGGTGGCTGCCTTCAGCGCGGCTTGTACGTGAATGGCCGTGGTGTCGAACAGGGGCACGGGAGAGTCTTGGGGGCCGAGCAGAAGCATGATTTCGGTGCATCCGAGGATGATGGCCTCGGCGCCGCGGTCTACAAGGCGGCCGATGATTTCACGATAGAGGAGGCGCGAGGCGTCGAGGGTTTGCCCAAGGCAAAGCTCGGAAAAGATGACATGGTGTACGCTTTGGCGATCCGCTTCTTCGGGGATGAGAATTTCCAGGCCGAAATCGCGAGCCAGGCGCGCGCGGTAGAAGTCTTGCTCCATGGTGTACAGGGTGCCGAGCAGACCGACGCGCCGATGACCGGCAGCGTGCACACGCGCGGCCGTGGCGTCGGCGATGTGCACCAGCGGGACCGAAACGGCGGACTGCACTTCCTCGGCCATGCGATGCATGGTGTTGGTGCAGATCAGCAGGAGCTCGGCGCCGGCGGCCTCAAGCCGTTGGGCGCAACCGGTCATTTTGGCGGTGAGCGCGGCCCAATCGCCGGCGCGCTGCAAGGTCGCGATTTCGTCGAAATCGACGGAAAGCAGGAGGCACGGCGCGGAATGGAGGCCGCCGAAACGGGCGCGCACCGTTTCATTGAGCAGACGGTAATACTCCGCCGAGCTTTCCCAACTCATGCCGCCGATCAGGCCAATCGTTTTCAAACGCATCCCGCACACCCGTTCGCCGCGATCCGGCGTAGTCTTTGAGAATACATTCGCTGACCATCGCACCGGCGGCAACCCGCATCCAAACGCTCCAAGCACACAACGAAAGGTTTAACCGAAGCGTGAAGAAACCCTGCAGCGCCACAGATCCTCTTTGGTACAAGGACGCAATTATTTACGAGTTGCACGTGCGTGCCTTTGCGGACTCGAACGGGGACGGGATCGGGGACTTCCAAGGGCTGATTTCCAAGCTCGACTACCTGCAGAGTCTGGGCGTGACCTGCCTTTGGATTCTGCCGTTTTTCCCTTCGCCGCTGCGGGATGATGGGTACGACATTGCCGACTACCTGAACGTAAATCCCAGCTACGGAACGCTTGAAGATTTCAGGCAGTTCATGGACGGGGCTCATGCACGCAACATGCAGGTGATGATCGAGCTGGTAATCAACCACTCGAGCGATCAGCACCCGTGGTTCCAGGCCGCGCGTCTGGCGCCCAAAGGTTCACCGGAACGCGAGATGTATGTGTGGAGCGATACGGACAAGCTGTACGACGGCGTGCGCATCATCTTCACGGATACGGAAAAGTCGAACTGGACGTGGGATGAGGTGGCGGGGCAATACTACTGGCACCGTTTCTTTTCGCACCAGCCGGACCTGAATTTTGACAATCCGCGTGTGATGGAAGAGGTTTTGAACGCGATGCGTTTCTGGATGGACATGGGCGTCGATGCGCTGCGGCTGGACGCCATTCCGTACCTTGTGGAGCGCGACGGGACCAGTTGCGAGAACGTGCCCGAGACGCATGACCGCATCAAGGCGATTCGCGCCGTCATCGATGCGGAGTATGAAAACAGGTTGATTTTAGCCGAGGCAAACATGTGGCCCGCGGATGTGCGGCCATATTTCGGCGACGCGGATGAGTGCCACATGGCCTTTCATTTTCCGCTGATGCCGCGTATTTACATGGCCATCCGGCAGGAGGATCGGCTGCCCATCACGGACATCATGGCGCAAACGCCGGAGATTCCGCCCAGCTGCCAATGGGGTCTTTTTCTGCGCAATCACGATGAGTTGACGCTGGAAATGGTGACGGATGAAGAGCGCGATTACATGTACATGGCCTATTCGGCGGATCCGCGCATGCGCATCAACGTCGGCATCCGAAGACGCCTGGCGCCGTTGCTGGACAACAACCGCCGCCGTATCGAGCTGCTGAATTCGCTTCTGCTCAGCTTTCCGGGAACGCCGATTATGTATTACGGCGACGAGATCGGCATGGGCGACAACATTTACCTGGGCGATCGCAACGGTGTGCGCACACCGATGCAGTGGAATTCGGACCGCAATGCCGGGTTTTCCAAGGCTGTGCCGGCGAAGCTGTATTTTCCAGTGATTATGGACCCCGTGTGGGGGTACCAGGCAATCAACGTGGAGGCGCAGCAAGGGGATCCCTCGTCGCTGCTGCACTGGACGCGCAACATGATCGCGCTGCGCAAACTGTTTCATGTCTTCGGCCGCGGGACGCTGGAGTTTCTGCATCCGGAGAACCGGAAAATTCTGGCGTATGTGCGTTCTTACCGGGCCGAAGACGGACATTGCGAGACCGTGTTGTGCGTGGCCAATCTGTCGCGGTTTGCACAGCCGGCGGCGTTGGACCTGGGGAAATTTTGTGGGCGGCAACCCGTGGAAATGCTGGGCTATGTGCCATTTCCAGAGGTCGGCAAGGCTTTGTATCCGTTGACGCTGGCGCCCTACAGTTTTCTTTGGCTGGAGTTGCAGGAACGCGGTGCGGCACCCGAAGCACCGGTGGTGGACTTTCCCGCGGATGTGCTTTTGGAGCGCCTGGGGGAGACCACGCCCGCGCCGATGAATGCGTTGGGACGCGTTCTGAGCGAGTCCGGCCAGGCGTTGCTGGAGCAGGTGCTGCCCGGCTACATCGCACAGCGCCGCTGGTTCGGGGGTAAGTCGCGCACCATTTGCGCGGTGCAAATGGCCTCGGTGACGCCGCTGCCCGGGGAAGAAGCGGCGTTGTCCAACGTGAATGTGATTTATGAGGACGGCACCTCCGAGCTGTACCAGTTGCCCCTGGCGATGGCCACGGGCGCGGAGGCCGAGGCCCTGCGCGAAACGGCTCCCGGAAGCGTGATCGCGACGGTGAACCGGTCGCCGGCTCCGGTGACGCTCTACGATGCTTCCGCGAAGGCCAGCTTCCGGACCGCGCTGCTGACGATGATTGCGCGCGGCTCGGAGGTAGCCATCAACCTGGGGGAATCCGCGGCGAGCCTTTCCGCCACCAAAGCGGCTGGGTTCCATGGGGCGGAGTTGCTGGAGTTGCCCTCGCGCGTGGGTTCGGTGGAGCAATCGAATACAAGCATTCTGTTCGGGGAAAAAGCGATTCTGAAGCTGTTTCGCCGGCTGCGTGCCGGGGAAAACCCGGATGTGGAGGTCACGCGCTTTCTCACCGACGTGGGCAAATACGCCAACGTTCCGGCGTACCTGGGCGACCTGCATCGGACCGATGATGGAACGACGCTTGCTTTTCTACAGGCGTTCGCACCGAATGAAGGCGATGGCTGGGCGTGGACGCTGGAGGAGCTGGATCGATTTTTCGATGCGGTGTCGAACTGCGCGCCGCCCAAGCATGAAGGTGCTCTGCCCACGATGGGACAGATTCCGGAGATTCCCCCGGAGCTCGAAGAGCAGGCGGGCCTGTTTCTGGAAGCGGCGCAATTGCTCGGGCGGCGCACGGGGGAACTGCATGTGGCGCTGGCGACACCTACGGAGAATGAGGCGTTCAGCGCCGAAAGCTTCACACAACACGACCTTGCGGCGGAGCGGGAGCGGATCGCCCGGCAGGCCAGTGGTGCGTTGGAAGCCCTGAGGAGCGCGCTCGACCGCCTGCCGGCGGAAGCCCGTCCGTTGGCAGAGGAGCTGTTACAAGCACGCGCCCGCGTCACGCATCTGCTGACCGGGCTGGAAGGGGATCCGGCCAGTTTTGGGCAGCGCATTCGCATTCACGGCGACTACCACCTGGGCCAGACGCTTCGTTCGCGATCGGATTTCATGCTGGTGGATTTTGAAGGCGAACCGGCACGAACGCTGGAGGAACGCCGGCAGAAACAATCGCCTTTGCGCGATGTGGCGGGCATGCTGCGGTCGTTCAGCTATGCGGCACAAGCGGCGTTGGGACGCCATGCGCAACGGCGGCCGGAAAACGGCGATGCGCTGCGGCCCTGGGCCGTGCTTTGGGAACGGGCGAGCGCGGCGCGGTTCCTGGCGGGGTACAGCCTGGCGGTGGCGGCGCGGCCCGGGCTTGTGCCGGCCGCTGGACAGGCGCAGAAGCTGCTGTCCGCCCTTCTGCTGGAGAAGGCGTTTTATGAGTTGCTCTACGAGTTGAATAATCGGCCGGCCTGGCTACCCATCCCGCTCAACGGCATCATGGAGCTGCTGGGGACGATGGATGCGAAGCCGGCGGCCGCCGATCCCGATCCCCAAGGAGCGCGTTGATGGCCACGGTGTCAAACCTTCACTCCCCGGCTCCCGACAGTGCCGTCGTTTCGGCAGCCGGCCATCCCTGCCTGATCTGTCTGCCGTCGATGGCCAGCGAGGCCGCAGCCGCGACGCTGCGCGCGCTATCCTCGGCCTTTCGCGGTCAGCCCCTGCTCGTTGCTTCACCGGATTTTACAGAGGACCAGGCCGCCACGGCCGAAACGCCGCACCTGGTGCCGTACCCAACGCCGCGCAGCGACGGCGAGTGGGTTTTGGGTGCGGCCGATTACATGGCCGCGGCGGACCTGGCACGCGAACGAGGCGTCGACCATGTACTTCTGCTGGGACCGGAAGCCGCCTCCCTGCATCCCGCGGCGCTGCTGAACATGCAGCAGAGTTTGGGAAGCGGGGCCGATCTGGCTTTGCCGCACTACCGGACGGCTACCGACGACGGCCTTGTGAATTCCGCCCTTTTGTATCCGTTGACAAGGGCATTGTTTGCCGATGTCCGCTTTCCGTTGCCGCTCGATCTGGGTTTATCGGGGCGCATGCTGCAACGGCTTGCAGGCGCGGCGCACCGGGTCATGCCGCAGCCGGAGGCCTCACTGATTTGGCCCGTGGCAGAGGCTTCGGTAGCCGGTTTCGCGGTGCGGCAGGTGGACGGTGGAGAACGTTTGCTGCCGCAACCCACGGAGTCGGATTTGAATGTTTTGTTCCCTGCCGTGACAGGGTCGTTGTTCGCGGATTTAGAGAACAAGGCTACGTTCTGGCAGCGAGCACGGGCCTTGCCGGCGGCGCGTCCCTCCGCGCGCGGCAACCCCGCGTCGTCCCCGTACGGTGGAAGCGAGGAGATCCGCACCCTGGTTGAGAATTACCGTGCCGCTTTCGACAACCTGCGGGAAATCTGGTCCCTTGTGCTGCCGCCCCAATCGCTGCTGGCACTGAAAAAGCTGGCGTCGAGCTCGCCGGTCAGCTTCAGCTTTCCACCGGCGCTTTGGGCGCGCATCGTGTTTGACTTCGCTCTGGCATTCCATACACACACGTTGAACCGGGGACACCTGCTTGGATCGTTCACACCGTTGTATCTCGCCTGGGTTGCGGGTTTTCTGCGCACCAGCGAGTCCGGGGAGATGACCGCGACGGAACTGCTGGAGATAACTGCCCATGCGTTTGAGCAAGAGAAACCGTATCTCGTTTCCCGGTGGCGCTGGCCGGACCGCTTCAACCCGTAAGCGGCGTACATCTAGATCGTCCAAGACCGTCAACTTGTACGCCGTATTCGGGCCATGGGAAAGGAAACGGGAATCGCGATGCTGCAAAGTTATGACCTACAACGAGGATCGACGATGGGGCTGCAAATGGAATTTGCGCTGAAGCAATCGACGCAGCGTGTTGTCGGTGTGCTGGTCAATTTTCTGCCGGGTGTCGCCGTGCTCTTGGTTTCGGTGGTGGTGCTGACGGCGCTCGGATGGCTGTTGGCCTCTGCCTGCCGGGCCGTACTGACGCGGCTACGCTTCGATGAGAAGTTGGCATCGCAACGGCTACCGGGAGCGGTGACCAGTTTAGGCGATTGGTCGCCGGCGCATTCGCCCACCTTGCTGGTGTCCCGCACGGTGCTTTGGTTGTGCATCATCATCGGGCTGGCGATCGGGATCACCGCGTTCGACGCGGCGTATGAGGCCAACTCGCAGGTAGAGATGTTCGTTTTGCCGTACCTTACGCACCTGATCGGGGCCATTCTGCTGTTGTTTTTCGGCGGTTTGGTGGCGCGGTTCCTTTCGCGTTCCGTGCTGATCGGTGCCGTGAACGCGCAGTTGCAATATGCGCGTGTGCTGGCGCTCGGCGTGAAGTGGCTGGTGCTTGTGTTGACCGCGGCCATGGCGCTCGATCATCTGCGCATTGGCGGCACGATTGTGGAGCTGGCGTTCGGCATCCTGTTTGGCGGTATTGTGTTTGCGTTGTCGCTGGCGGTTGGGCTGGGCTCGCGCGATCTGGTCAGCCGCTCGATCGAGCGCATTGAGCGGCCTTCCGTGGTGCCCACGCCGGAAGTGCCGCATGCCGGCGAAGCGGGAATGTCGCGACCGAAACTGCGCCACTTTTAAGGCAGATGACGGCATGTGCGCTTTCGGCTATGCTCATGCGAACACCTCCACACGCAGGGGCGTTCCACATGAACGGGGAAAAAGCCGACGACCGCACCGGGAGTGCCGGGACCTCGCCGATCCGCAAGGAGGGACGGGCGAAGGTGCTGGGAGAAGCCCTGTATGTCGATGACCTGGCTGTGCCGGGCATGTGGCACGGCGCTACGGTACGGTCCCGAATCGCTCGTGGGCGGATTCGCTCCATCACGTTTTCCAAAGATGTGACTTGGGATGAGTATGCTGTCGTACGTGCAAACGATATCCCCGGCGAGAACACGATTGTTCACTTGACAAAGGATCATCCCTGTCTTGCCGCGGATTGGATCAACCATCCGGAAGAGCCCATTCTGCTGTTGGCGCACCCGGAAAAAGCCGCGCTGCTCAAGGCCATCGCAGGGGTTCACATCGAGTACGACGAACTGCCGGGTGTGTTCACGATCGAAGAAAGTGAACGGGCTGTCCTCCAAGGGGATGCGAGCCGCGTTGTGTGGGATGGGGAGCCTTGGGGCGGAACGGCCAACTGCTTCAAGCAGTACACCCTGTATACCGGCGAGGCGGAAGCGACCGAAGACGGCCTGGCAGAGGCCTTCGAGCATGCGGATTTTGTCGTCGAAGGCGAGTACACGACGGGTGCGCAGGAGCAGCTCTATATCGAACCAAATGGGATGATTGCGGAGTGCTTTCGCGATGCACATGGGAACCTGGAAAGCGTTTGCGTGCGTGGATCGATGCAGTGCCCGTTTTATCTCGTGCATGCGTTGACGCTGGTGTTCGGTTTACCCGCGGAGCGTTGCCGCGTGATCCAGACCGAGACGGGCGGTGCCTTTGGAGGCAAGGAAGATTACCCTTCCGTGATCGGAACGCATGCGGCGCTGCTGGCGATGCGGTGCGGTCATCCGGTGAAGCTGGTCTATGACCGCGATGAGGATATGGCCGCGACGACCAAGCGGCATCCTTCGCGCACACGTCATCGCACGGCGGTGAGCAAGGACGGCAAACTGCTGGGCGGAACGATCGAATTTGCCATCGATGGCGGGGCGTATTCGACGCTTTCGCCGGTTGTGCTTTCACGCGGTACCCTGCATGCACCGGGGCCGTACAAGTGGCCGCACCTTCGTGTGCGGTCGAAGGCGATGGCGACCAACGTGCCGCCGCACGGTGCGTTTCGTGGCTTCGGTGCACCGCAGGTCTTGTTTGCGCTGGAGCGGCATATGGATCGCATTGCCCGTGCTGTGGGTCTTTCGCCCGTGGAACTGAGACGTCGCAACTTTCTTGCAACCGGCGATTGCACGGCGACGGGGCAAGTATTAACGGAGCCAGTAGACATGGGGGGTCTGCTCACGCGCGCGCTTCGGGAGCATGAGTACCATGAGAAACTCGCTCGTTTCGCCGAAGAAAATCGGCATTCGTCCATCAAGCGCGGTGTTGGGTTTGCGTGTTTTATGCACGGTGCGGGATTCACGGGATCGGGGGAACGCCGACTGAACTCCGAGGTGAGGATCGCGGTCAACATCGACACATTGCGGCCGGAAATTTTCACTGCCGCGACGGAATTTGGGCAAGGTACAAATACGATCCTGGCGCAGATCGCGGCGGGTGCGCTTGGGTTGCCGTATGACGAAATCGTTGTGCAGCTGCCGGATACGGCGCGCGTACCGAACTCAGGACCGACGGTTGCGAGCCGCACCGCGATGATCGTGGGCAAGCTGGTGGAACGGGCGGGGGAAAACGTGATTCGGTCGTTGCGGGATTTCGCGGATCTGCCCTTGGATCACACGCTTGAGGAGTTTCGCCGGGCGGCTGCACGGTTCTTGCAGGAGCATGGGACGCTGGAGAGTTCGGTGCGCTACCAGCCTGTGACGCCGGTGCATTGGGATGATGAGTTGTATCGCGGGGACGCCTACCCGGCCTATGCCTGGGCTGTGTATGTGGCCGAGGTTGCTGTCGATATGAACACCTACGCGGCCACAGTGACGCGATTCGACGCGCTGCAGGAAGTCGGCAAAGTGATTCATCCGGTGCTTGCAAAGGGGCAGGTGGAAGGCGGCGTAGCGCAGGGTATCGGCTACGCGCTGTACGAAAAATGCGTATACGATGCGGGGCGCATGCGCAACAACCAGATGACGAATTACATCATGCCGACCTCGGCTGATGTGCCGCCGATCCATGTGCATTTTGAAGAGGTGCCGAGTGCGCACGGACCGAGCGGGGCCAAGGGTATCGGGGAGTTGCCGATGGATGGACCGGCTCCCGCGATTTTGAATGCGATCGAGATGGCAACGGGTGTGAGTTTTCACGCGATTCCGCTGCTGCCGGAGGATATTTTTGAGCGGCTGGGCGGCTTTGTCGGTGAGGGCCATGGAGGGGCGGAAGAGATGGACGCGAACATGGACCGCGACACCCGGACAGAGGTGCTCGTATGAGCTTTGCATGCGTGCCCTTCACGGTGAACGGGAAGAAGTGTAGCGTCGAAGTGCCGCCGATGAAGCGGCTTCTGGATGTGTTGCGGCAGGACCTTCTGCTCACAGGCACGAAGGAAGGTTGCGGTGAGGGCGAGTGCGGAGCCTGCGCTGTGCTGCTGAACGGCGACCTGGTGAACTCATGTCTTGTGCCCGTGTTGCAGGCGCGGGGGGCGGTGATCTGCACGATTGAAAGCGTCGGCACCGAGGGCGCTTTGCATCGGGTGCAACGATGTTTTCTGGAGAGGGGCGGCGCCCAATGCGGAATTTGCACGCCGGGCATGATCCTTGCGACGCAAGCCCTGCTCAGCAAACATCCGCAACCCACGACCGAGCAGATCAAGGAAGGGTTGGCGGGCAATCTTTGCCGATGCACGGGGTATATGCGCATCTTTGAAGCAGTTGGGGAAGCAGTGCGGGAAGCAGTGCGGGAAGCGATGCAGGAGGGAGCATCGATCCGCTGTGTAAGCGATCCCCTGGTGCAGCGTTCCTCTTTGCGGGACAAGGCTCTCGATGCACTCTGATGTTCGGGAGTTTCGCTTAACGGCACCCGCTTCCCTGCAAGCTGTCTTACAGCAACTCGCGGCGGAACCGGGTCTGCATACGCCGATCGCTGGCGGAACGGAGTTGATGGTCGCGCTGAACACGGGGCACTTGCCCGCACGGTCGTTCCTTTCGATTCAGCATTTGCCGGAGTTGCGGTTCATTGGCGCGGAAGGCAACACGATTCGGATTGGCGCCGGCACCACGTTTACCGATTTGCGCCAATCGCAAACCGTAAAGGCTGAACTTCCGCTGCTAGCGCAGGCGGCTTCATGGACGGGATCCGTGGCGAACCAGAACCGGGGTACGATCGGCGGCAACCTGTGCAACGCCTCGCCCGCCGCGGACACGCCGCCGGTGCTGCTGGTGTACGACGCAGACGTTGCCCTGATCAGTGCAGAGGGTATGCGCACGCTTCCGTATCGCGAGTTTCACCTCGGCTACAAGCGAACGGCGTTGCGGCCAGACGAATTGCTGCACAGCATCGCCGTGCCGCGCCGATATGCAGGATGGCAGATGTATGTGCGCAAAGTGGGCACGCGGCAGGCACAGGCGATATCGAAAACAGCGCTGGCCTGCGGTGCGCGCATAGAGAACGATAGTATCGTCGAGGTTCGGCTGGGGGCGGCTTCCCTGGCGGATCGACCGCTGCGTTTGCTGGCAACGGAGCAGGCGCTGCTGGGGGCGAGTGTCACCGCCGGCGCTATCGACAGGGCAGTGCGGCTGGCGCGTGCTGCGCTGGCACGCGAGGCGAAGCCCATTGACGATATTCGGTCGACCGCACGGTACCGGGCCGCGGTCGCAGCCAACCTGCTGGAAGAGTTTCTACGCGGTTTAGGAAGCGATGGAGCGATCCAGTCTAAATAGATCTAGACTAGAAGCCGCCGCTCAACGTGCGCCTTTACGAAGCCGCTTCACAGAACCGAAGCGTGCGCGCGCTGCCGATAGATCCTCCGCTGTGTCGATGTCCAGAGCGTCGGCACCGAGATCGACAGCGACGGCGGATTGGAGAAGATCGCGGGCGCCGCTATCGCCTTGCAGCTGCAGCAATGCAGAGAAGGCGCTGCGGGGGAAATGCGCGGGAACGCCCTTGCGACCGGCGTACTCGGAAGCGCGAACATCGCCGCGGCGTTTACATAGGGCCTGCAGGTGAGTTGGCGTAACGAAGGGCATGTCGGTGGTCATCACGACCGCAGAAGCGGCGTTGGTTTCCGCCGCGGCAGCTACGCCGGCCGCAATGGCCTGGCTCATGCCTTCGGCCCAGCGTTCGCAACGCACGACCTGGGCGTCGCGCAGATCGCATTGCGCGGTGATTTGCGCGGCGCGTGCACCGACCACGACAACCACCGGAGAGAGACCGGCTTCGCGCGCCGTGCGTACCGCGCGTTCAAGCAGGCGTTCTCCGCCGAGTTCTACAAGCTGCTTGGCCTGGCCCAGGCGGGTTGAGGAACCGGCGGCGAGAATGACGGCGGCGACACTCACAGGGCACAACCGATTTGCAGGTACGGCGTTGCACCGGAAGGACCGCCGCGGCGCAGTTGATCGGCCACCATCTCCGGAGTCAATCGGCGCGAATGGGGCAGTTTGCCTTGTGCGCAGGCTTGTATTTCGGCGACAGCGGCAAGCGCGATGGCCTCCGCGCCCTCTCCACCAAGATCGAGACCGACGGGGGAAAACACGCGTTGACAAGCGCGTTCGAGCGGCCAGTGCAGCTTCTCGGCAGCAGCTGCGATGAGCAGGGCGCTGCGATGGCGGGAGCCCAGCATGCCCACGTAGCGAGGCTCGGGAGGCAGACAGTCTATGAGCCAATCGCGATCCGCCTCATAGCTGTGAGTCATCAATACGACGGCATCGTTGGTGGCCGGCCTAAGGTCGTGTAGCCGGTGAGCAGTGTGCACGGCCTGGGCTCCTGGGAAGCGTTCGAATCGTGCGAGTTGCGGGCGTCCGTCGAAGACGAACACGCTCCATCCGAGCAACGCAGCCATAGCCACCACGGGCTGCGCATCGTCGCCGGCACCGAAGAGAAATAGACGCTGCGGTGGATCGAGCCGCTCTTTGTAAACCTTTCCAAACGCGCACTCGGCTGTGCACTCGGCCGTGCCGAAAAGCAGCTTGCCGGCCGCGTCGGTGATGCTCCTGGCGAACGCGTGGCCCTCGCCAGGGAGCGTCGTCGCGATATGACGCGTTTGGCCCAACAGTGATGCCTCAAGCGCTTCCATCATGGCCGTGAACTCGGCCGTGCCGGCGGGTTCAAGAAGGACATGGACCGTGCCGCCACAACCAAGGCCATAGGGTAGCTCGGAGGTGTCGTCGAACAACGTGGAGTAACGTTCGATCACGGGTCCACCGCGCGTGAGCCAACGGGCTTTGCGCACGATTTCCGCCTCCAGGCAGCCGCCGGAAACGGAACCGACATGGGATCCGTCGGCGCAGATAAGAATTCGCGCACCGGCCGCGCGATAGCTGGAACCTTGCACATGCACCAGCGTGGCATGGGCCACAGCTTCGCCGCGTTTCCACAGGTTCACGATTTTGCGACGTTCGACCAAGGCGATTCCTTTGTGCCGGCGGCGAGGTTTCGAAACACTTTGAAGATCTTAGGATTTTTCGCTGAAGGTATGGATGCCGCACTCGAGCTTCTTGCCGCCCCAGCGACCGCTGCGCGGATCGGCGCCGGCAACGGGAATTGCGGTGCAAGGTTCGCAGCCGATTGAGGTGTAGCCCTGATCGTACAACGCGAGCCGAGGAATGCCGTGCAGCGTCGCGTAGTCTTCCACCTGGGCCCACGTCCAATGGGCAAGCACGCTCACTTTTTTCAGCATTGTCCCGGTCGGAAGTTTGTGATCTTCGATGTGTTTCAGACCGGCGCGCGTCGGCGATTGCTCACGGCGCAACCCGGTGAACCACCAGCGATACGGTTCAAGCGAGCGCATCAGCGGTTCGACTTTGCGGATCTGACAACAGGTGGTCGGTTCCACGATGTGCAGCAGGCCCCGTGTGCTTTCATGCTCCTCGCGTGTGGTCGCGGGCACAGCGTTGACGAGGTTCAGGCCCCATTCGAACGCGAGGCGGTCGCGATAGTCCAGCAGTGCCGGGAAGTGGTATCCGGTTTCCAGAAAGATCACAGGCACATCGGGCAGATGCTTTCGCAGCATGTGCAGAACGACGGTGTCTTCGGTTTGGAAGCTGCTGGTCAGGCAAATTTCGCTGCCGCGCGCGGCGTTGACGACCGCGGCCACGAGCGCTTCAGCAGAGGAGGACTCCGAATCGAGCAGAGGGTCTGTGTGCGGTGCGGGCGTGGATTGCAAATGCAACTCGGTTATCAATTCGTCCATAGGGTTATCGCTGCCTTCGCCACTGCGCCCATGCTTGCTCACCTTCGAGGCAGCCGTATCCTGCGACTGTGCGCAAGCTCTCTAGAAGCGCGGGAGGGAGGTTATTGTTGGCGGAAAGTGCTGTTACATGCGCCATCTGCAAAGCCCGCACAACGCCCGGCAGCGCGGCTTCCGCGATGAACGGATCGTCGACGATGACGGCAGCGCGGCCCAGGACCTGGAGCTCGAGTTGAACGGCGCGGAGGCCTTCCGGGTCGCCCGGCAAAAGGATCAGCGAGGGCGCAGGGAGGCGTTCGACGAAGCCGGCTAGGAAACCCGGATTGGCTGTGAGCCCGTCCTCCGGCGCCTCTGCCAAAGGCGTCAGCAGCATGCCCGCGGCCAGGGTGGCGTTGTTTAAAAGATCGATGAGGATGAAAGATCCGGTGGATCGGTTCTCCGCGTATGGATCGTAGAAGAGCGGTATGTTTGTGTCCAACTCCAGTTCGGCAATGTCATTCATCGCAATCTCACCCGCACTGACGTGTTCGGCCGAGTTTGTATCGACGCGATAGCGTATGGAGCGTACCGTGGCGCGCACCGTGCGTGTGGTGTGCTTGAGCAGATAGACCGCGCCCACTGAAAGCGGCTGCTCATGCATCCAGACCATCATCGCGCGCAGTCGATTGCCGATGGCGGGTGCGGCTCCATCCACAGGGACGAGCATCTCGCCCCGGCTCAGGTCGATTTCATCGTCGAGCACAACGGTGACACTCTGCAGCGCACCAGCGGAGCCGAGCTCACCGTCGTACGTGATGATGGAGCGGATACGGGTGGAGCGGCCGCTGGGCAAGGCGCGTACGGCGAGCCCGGGACGGAGTGCGCCACGTTCCACACGGCCGGCGAAGCCGCGAAACTTTGCATCCGGCCGCACCACCAGCTGCACCGGAAAACGCAGCGGCGCGCCAGTTTCCGCCACCGCAAGCGGCACGGTTTCAAGGTAGTCCAGCAGCGTGGGACCGCTGTACCAGGGCATGGCGGCGCTGGGCTCCACAACGTTATCGCCAGCAAGAGCACTTACGGGAATCAACTCTGTCGAGCGTAGATCGAGACGCGCGGCCAGCACGAAAAAGTCCTCGCGAATGGCTTGGAACACCTCCTGGCTGTAATCGACGAGATCCATCTTGTTCACCGCCGCGACCACATGCGGAATACGCAACAGGCTGGCGATGTAGGTGTGGCGTCGAGACTGCGGCAACAGACCGCCGGCTTTCAGAAACGCCTTTGCATCGATGAGCACGATGGCCACATCCGCGGTGGACGCGCCGGTGGCCATGTTGCGGGTGTACTGCTCATGGCCGGGTGTGTCGGCGATGATGAACTTGCGCCTGGCTGTGGAGAAATAGCGGTAGGCAACATCGATGGTGATGCCCTGCTCGCGCTCCGCACGCAGACCGTCCGTGAGCAGACTGAGGTCCATGGTGCCGTTGCCTGCACGGTTCACGCGACTGGCGCGAATGGAGGCGAGTTGGTCCTCGTAGACGCTTTTTGTGTCGTGCAGAAGCCGGCCGATCAGGGTGCTTTTGCCGTCATCGACGGAGCCTGCCGTGGTGAAGCGCAACAGTTCCCCACCGAGATGCGCGTCGAGAAATGTACGAAGACGAACATCGTCGTCGCTTTGCGTACCTTTGGCCAGGGACACGGTTGTGAGCTCTGCCATCAGAAGTAACCTTCCCGCTTCTTCAACTCCATCGAGCCCTCTTCATCGTGATCGATGGCCCTGTTTTCACGCTCGGAGCGGCGAAACGTGATGAGTTCTTCGATGATTTTAGGCAGCGTGTCGGCGTCGGAACGCATGGCCCCGGTACACGGCAGACAGCCGAGCGAACGCATGCGCACGCGCATCGTTTCGGACTTTTCGTGCGGGAGCAGCGTCATCATGGGATCGACGATCTGCAACGTGGTTCCACGCACAACGACTGCGCGCTCCTGTGCGAAGTAGAGGGGGACGATGGGAATTTGCTCCGTGTAGAGGTATAGCCAGATGTCGAGTTCGGTCCAGTTCGAAAGCGGAAAAACGCGAATCGATTCACCCTTCCGCAGGCGCGCGTTGAACAAGCTCCAAAGCTCAGGCCGCTGGTTCTTCGGGTCCCATTGCCCGGCCGTGTCGCGGAAGCTGTAAACACGTTCTTTGGCCCGACTCTTTTCCTCGTCCCGGCGTGCACCGCCGAAGGCCGCATCAAAGCCGCCCTCGGCGAGGCCGTCCAACAGCGAACGCGTTTTCAGCGCGCCGCAGCAGTTCTGCGTCCCCATGCCCCAGGGACTCATACCTCCGGCGATAGCCTCTTCGTTGCGATGCACGATCAACTCCGCACCGATCTCGGCGGTGTAGTTGTCGCGAAACGCGATCATCTCCGGGAACTTGTAGCCGGTATCGACGTGCAGCAGTGGAAATGGAATCTTGGCCGGGAAAAAGGCTTTTTGTGCCAAACGCAGCATAACGCTGGAGTCTTTGCCGATGGAATACAGCATAACCGGGCGCGCGAACTCGGCAACAGCCTCCCGCAGGATGTAGATGCTTTCTGCCTCAAGCGCCTGCAGGTGATTCAGGCGTTCGCCGCGGAGGGCAGTCGCGCCGTCATGCGTTGGGCTCAATGTCGCCAGATAACCTCCGTTACGAACGTGAAGTGTTCGTTACAGACTACAGAAATAGATGTTTTGCCGGGGCATTCGTCGCGCAAATCCTGTCGCGCCGCACCGTCGGACCAAGGCCCGGCGGCGGAAAAGCGCACCGGCGCGCTTTTCTGCTAAACTTCAGGAGTCGGTGACGATGCGGTTGCGCCCGGGTTACCCGCGTGTGTGCGGCCTGCGAAGTCAACCGAATCCCGGCGCGGGCAGCACGGAATTCGGGGCGTAGCGCAGCCTGGTAGCGCACCTGCTTCGGGAGCAGGGGGTCGGAGGTTCGAATCCTCTCGCCCCGACCATTTCTTGCCGTCATTCCTCCGCCAAGTTTGTGGAAGATCGCGATCACGTTGGGGCTGCTCCGCCTTCCCGCCATACGCCTTCATTCCTGCTGTAAACCGTCATGTGCATCGGCGTTCAAGGGCGAAGTGAGCCAAAGGGTGTTTGCCCACAACCGCTCGCGCGCGGCAAACGTTTCGCCGAAGGATGCGATCTTCCGAGCGACCTCGGTATTCACCTGTGAGTCGTAACATTCGACGACACGATGCTTGCGGCGGGTGGCTGCCTCCGCATCCACGCCGGCGCTTTGCGCAAAGCAGGGGTGAAGCGCAAAGCCGGTCCGTACCGCCCGATCTTCAGGCGTGGCTGCGGTTCCGGGCCAGGTGGCATACGGCAGATCTTCGTAGAAGGCCATCGGCAGATTGGCGTCGCGAAGGGATTCAAGCGCCGCCTGGTGTACGACGCGATGATCGATGTGATCGCCGAGGGCGAGCGGCAATGCGATCGCGAAATGTCCCGGCTCTGCTTTGCCCGCGAGTTTGCGCAGGGCCCCGGCGATGCGTGCGACCGCGCGATCCCCTGCGCGTATCTCAGCCGTGAGTACATCGTCCATGCTGCAGGACAGGCGCAACGGCGCATCCAGCATATCGAGATCGATAAACTTCAACCGTCCGCCCAACAACTTGTTCCAGGCTATGTCTTCGCGGCGGCGAACGGCTGAAACGAAGCTGCGTTTGTCGTTGCCGTGCAGCGAGTCCACGTCGGAGTAGGGCGCGTATTCGCTTTGCGTGAAGCAGTTGAGAATCTCGACGTGGTGGCCTGCCGCAAGCCAGGCTTCGATCGAGAGCCCGAGGGAAAAAGCAGCGTCATCCCGATGCGGCGATACGACAACGATTCTCACGTGATGGTGAGATGCGATTGCGCCGCTCCACGGTTCCGGTCCTTCCAGCAGCGGATACTTTTTCCGATTGCACCCCGACCCGGATCACTCTGGCGGATTTAGTTCGGCACCTTGGATAACGTGCCCACTTCGGAAGTTCTCCCTTGCGTTGCCGTGACAAGTTTTACCTTGGATTGCGCCGCGTGCATTGCCTTGGCCGTGGCATCTTCTTCGGCGATATTGCGGAACAAATGAAGGGCTTGTGCCACCACCTGATCCATGTTGAAGTAACGATAATTTGCCAGGCGGCCACAGAAGTAAACGTCCGGCGTGGCTTCCGCAAGTTCACGATACATATCGTAAAGACGGGCGTTTTCCGGCCGCGGCACCGGGTAATAGGGATCACCTTCAGCCATGGGGTACTCGTAAACAATGCTGGTTTTTGAGTGTTCCTGTCCGGTAAGGTGCTTGAATTCGGTTACGCGGGTGTACGCGTGATCATTGGGGTAGTTCAAAACGCCTACAGGCTGCAGTTGTGCCTGGTCATGTGTTTCATGGCGAAACCGCAGTGAACGGTACGGCAAGCGGCCGAAGCGAAAGTCGAAGAATTCGTCGATCGGGCCGGTATAGATCATCTTGCGATAGCGACAGCTCTTCGCGATTTCGCGATAATCGATACCGGTCATCACCGTGATTTTCGGGTTGGCCAGCATGCGCTCAAACATACGGGTGTAGCCTTCAAGCGGCATGGCTTGGAAAGCATCCGAGAAATAGCGGTCATCCCGATTCAAGCGCACGGGAATGCGGCCCGCGACACTGCTGTCCAGCTCCGATGGATCCACTCCCCATTGCTTGCGGGTGTAATTGCGGAAAAACTTTTCATACAGCTCCCGGCCCACCTTGGAAACAACGATGTCTTCCGACGTGCGAATTTCGTCACGTGTTTCCGCTCGTCCGGCCAAAAACTGCTCCATGCCTGCCGCATCGAGATCCAAGCCGTAGAGCGTGTTGATGGTATCGAGGTTGATTGGAATCGGAACCAGCTTGTCGTCGACCGAAGCCAGCACACGATGCTCGTAAGGCCGCCACTCCGTGAAGCGCGAAAGATAGTCGAACACTTTTTCCGAAGCCGTGTGAAAAATGTGCGGACCGTACGGGTGCACAAGAATGCCGTCCGCATTGAACTCGTCATAAGCGTTGCCGCCGATGTGCGTTCGCTTGTCTACAACGAGGACGCGCTTGCCAAGGGAATTCGCGAGACGTTCGGCCAAGACGGCGCCTGCGAATCCTGCACCGACCACAAGGTAATCGAAGGATTCCACGCTTGCTTTGGGCAGGCGAAACGCCATCACTTCGGCGGATGCCGATGCTTTCACTGAAGCCTCACGTTCCGGACGCATGCGCTCAATTTCAGCTTCCATGGCCGCCCAGGTAGAGTCCCACGAAGATTCGCCGAGCTTCTGCTGCACACGCCGTTGCCACTCCGGGTCTGCTTCGGCACAAAGCGCAGTATCCACCGCGTCTGCAAATTCGGCCGCGGTGGATGCAATGTGAACCAGGCCGGGCTTGCCGTAATCGTGCACAACGTCGCTTATCGGTGTGGAGATCACGCGCTTGCCGGCGGCCAGGTACTCCGGCGTTTTTGTGGGCGAAATGAAGCGGGTGGACTGATTCAGCGCGAACGGAAGCATGGCCGCATCCCAACCCGCCAGATAGATTGGCAGTTGGCCATACGTTTTGGCGCCAAGGTAGTGCAGGTTAGGCGCTTGGGGCAGATCGCCCGGATCGAGTTTCGCCAACGGACCCAAAAGTACGAAGTGAACTTGCGGCCGAAGCTTCGCGAGTTCGCTCAGCAAAGCGCGATCGAAGCGTTCATCGAGTACGCCATAGAACCCGACCCGTGGATGCGGGATGGGTGCCTGATCCACTGGTTCGATCTGCGGCTCAAGAGCCTGCCGAAAATGTTCCTGCTCGATCGAACTTGGAAAGGCATGCACATTTTCGTGCTGCCGGCGTTTGTGCTCAAAAAGCGAGCGGCCCCCGGTGAAGACAACATCAGCACGACGGAACAGTTCGCGTTCATCCCGCAGCAAACCTGCCGGCGCACCCGCGAAAGCCGACAGTTCATCCATCGCGTCGTATACGGTGACCTCCGGAGTGAGGTGCCGTGCGAAGCTCAGAGCCGTAGGTGTGTAGAACCAAGCGTCAAATGCCGTCACATGCTTTTCGGCCAGGAAGCGATCTAACAGGCGCCGCTGCAGGAGGTCGGCATCCTCATGCCACAGCAGGTGAACACGCAGCACAAGGAGGTTGGGCAAGCGCTCGACTTCCAGAACCTCGAGACTGCCGCCAGCCGGAACCGCAGCCGTCGCTGGGTCGTGCCACATCGGTTCTTCCCAGAAAAACACCGTACGCGTGCGGGCTGCACGGGTGAGAAGATGTTGCGGGCGCTGCGTGACAAAGTGCCAACGCAAATGCGAGAACACCAAAAGAACAGGGTGGGCGGGGATCACCTCTTTAGCTTGCTTCAGCGAAGACATTAGATACAAGGCAACTCCAAAACGCCATTCGGCGCACGTACGACATGGCTGCCACCGGCTCGATGGCGCACAATGGAATCGGACCCAGGGAGCAGGTCGCAGCAAATATAAAGAAGAGCGGCGTACTGCTCCGTTAGAAGCATGTCAAGCCCTCCGAGTTTTCCCGACCCTCGTCTGCGTCGTAGAGGGGCGCTCGCGCGTTCGGAAACTGCAAGCACAGCGCAGCCGAAAACCGAGGCGAAGCTAATTCAAAAACATCGTTCGGTAAAGCGTGTCACGCTGCACCGGCTTAAAGCCGGCATCGCGAATGATGCGACGAAGTTCTTCTTCCGTGGTGCAGTTCGATGTGCCGGCCGCGCGTACAACGTTTTCTTCCAGCATCACCGAACCTACGTCATTGCCCCCGAAACGTAGACCCATCTGCAGCACTTTCAAACCCTGTGTGACCCACGAACTCTGCACATTGGAGATGTTGTCCAGATACATGCGGCTGATGGCCAGCGTTTTCAGATACTCCACGGATGTCGCTTCATCCCAGCCCCGGCCGCCGAGTGCAGTGTTGTTGGGCTGAAAACTCCATGGGATGAATGCCGTAAATCCACCCGTCTCTTCCTGCAAACGACGCACAACGTCGAAGTGATTGACGCGATGCTCCACGGTCTCACCGACACCGAACATCATGGTCGCCGTCGTACGCATACCCAGCCCGTGCGCTGTGCGATGCACGGAAACCCAATCCTCCGTGCGACATTTCAGACGTGCAATGCGATGACGAACTTCATCATCGAGAATCTCCGCGCCGCCACCCGGGATGGAATCGAGACCGGCATCGCGCAAACGCATGATGGTGTCGCGAAGGCTGATCTCCGAATATTCCGCGATCGCGAGAATCTCCGAAGCGGACAGGCAATGCAGCCAGATTGCTGGAAAGCGCTGCTTGATTCCGGAAAACAACGCCTCAAACCAATCGATCTTGAGATCGGGATGAATGCCGCCCTGCATCAACACGCCGGTGCCGCCCATTTCCACGGTTTCACGCACCTTGTCGTAAATCGTGTCGAAGTCGAGAAGGTAGCCCTCCGCCGCCAGCTTGCCTTTCAGCGGCCGGTAAAACGCGCAGAACGTGCAATATTCCGTGCAGAAATTTGTGTAGTTGATGTTGCGATCGATGATGTAGCTGACGGCACCTTCCGGATGCAGATCGCGGCGCACAGCGTCCGCTTCCATGCCAATGCCGATGAGGTCGTCTGAGTGGAAACAGTCCAGAGCTTGTTCGCGTGTAATCCCCATACATACAGTCTACGCCTGTGACAGGCGTGCGATGGCGAAAGCCATGTCGCCGACCAAAGGAGGCAAGGCAAACCCGTTGCAGGCATTACTGCCGGATAGAGTTTGCACCGTGCTCGCGACCGGTGTTCCGCAAACGGTACTCCAGGCAGTGACGGTGTACGTACCCGAGGAAAGGCATGGCAAATGGAGCCGCAATGAAACGGCTTTCGCCCCCCCATCCAGCTGACCTTTCCCAAGCAGCGTATCGCGCCGCAGAAGGTACACCACGGCCTGGTTGGCGGAGGCACAACCGAAACGTGCGACTTGCTTTGCAGGTACGGCCTTCCCTGTCTCCTGCGACACGCAAAGTTCACTGCTGACGTTTTTCCGAGTGAAATGCAGCCAATCGATGCATGGCAGAAAGGCCGCCAAGCCTTGTTGGGCCGCATGCATTCCGGGGGTGAGGCTGTGCACCCTGCGATTGGGCCAACGCATGCCGCCACCGGCCGCGCCGGAGGCCAGATGCGCCCATTGCATATGGCGGAAATATTCATCATCGAAAGCCTCGGGCAGGGTGCGCCGGTGGTCTTTGAACGTGTGAATGGGGCCATGTTCGGAGTCGAAAAATGGACGATCATCCGTGATTTCGGCCAGAGATTCCTTCACGATGCGACCCATGCTAAGCGCGGCATCGACGGTGTTCTTCGGATGATCGATCGTGCCGTGTTCGTATATGTGAATGGTTGCGAAATCAAGCGCGGGATGCCTGTAAATGGCCGGCTCCATGTTCATCTCAGAGCGCCAGCGCAACTCCGGTCCAAAAAGCGAAACCGTTTGCGGATGCGATCGACCGTGCTTGCGCACTTCCACATCGCGAAGATGAGTGGAAAGATCCTCGATGAATTCGAAGAAGGGCTCCGCGCTCATTTCCGCCTGCGCGGGATGAATTTCGTTCCACACATCCCAGGCGAACAGCGCGCCCGAGCCGCCCCAGCGTTCGGCCGCAAAGGCAAGGCGGCCCTTGATCGACTCGCGGGTTTCGCGGCACAGCAAAATGCGCGAAGGATGGGGCAAGGTCCCACTGTTCTTCGCACTGTACGGATGATGCTTGAATTTCAGCCACATCCAAAACGTGTCGAAAGGTGTGAGGAGAATGCGTACGCCATGTTTTTCGCACAGCGCGAACAGGTCGTCCCAGAACTGAACGACGTTGCGGGACCACTTGCCCGGTGCAGTCTCAAAATAACGATGGCGCACCTGGGCGTACTCGAGCATGAGGCGCATGCAGGTAACGCCGTGCGCGGCGAGCATGGCAAGGTAGGCTTCCACGGCGGGCACGTTTTTGCGGCCGAACAGCGGGTTCAACTCCTTCCAGCTGATGGCGTCGTTCTGCCCGATGGGATGCCATGGCCGGCCATCGTCGGTCTGGAAATAGGGGGCATTTGGTGCGCGCTCAATCCAGCGTAGGGCGCTGTCCGGCGAAGCAATATGGAGAGGCGGGCGATTTTCCGAAGGCATGGGATGGGCTGGAGCTCAGCCCCTATTTTCCGCTAGTTTGCGCGCCGCTGCGCGTGCATCGCGGATGAGGTCCGGCACACCGACGCCGCGGTAGCCGTTTCCCAGGAGATCGAGTGCGCGCAACTGTCGGATCTTTTCATCCAGAATGGCCATGCGTTCGGCGTGACCCACCTCATATTGAGGCAGGCTGCGCGGCCAGCGGGCCACGGTGGTCAGGGTGGCGTGCGGTTGCGGCAGCGAGGGCAGAACGGCTCCGAGTTCGCGCCAGGCTTCCGCGGCAATCGCGTCATCCGGCTGTGGGTCCAGGGTGTCGGCCATCGTACCTCCAAAGAAAACGCGAACGATACGAGCTCCCGCCGGGGCTCGATGCGGAAATTTCTGTGCGGTGAAGGTGCCGGCCAGGAGTTTGGGGCGGTTCGCCGTCTCGGGACCATTTTGGGGGACGAGAAAACCGAAGCCTGCAGGGAGGTTGAAGTTTTGTGCCGTTTTCACTGGCCAGCAGAAAGTGGCGAGCACGGCGGAGCTGGCGGAGTTGGGGATGAGCGCGGCGGCGCTGCGGTCGAGCTCTGAAAGCAGTCTGCGCGTGGCGTCAATGGAAGTGGCGAGCAACACGTGATCGAACGGCACGGTACCGGCCGGGCAGCCGTTGGGGTCGGCGGCTTCGAATCGAAGCATCCAGCCCTCCGCGCAGTGCTCCAGTGCGGCGGCGGAGTTTTGTCGATGCAGGCGATCTGGAGGCAGCGCCGCGACGATGGCTTCGACAAGCGAACCGAGGCCACGGCGCAACGTGGTGAAGATAGGTTGCGGGGCCCTGCCGCCCCGGTCGCGTCGCTGCTGTTGCAAGGCCAGAATGAGCGAGCCGTGCACGGCCTCCATCCGACGAAAGGTCGGCATGACGGCATCGACGCTGAGCTTTGCAACGTCGCCGCCAAAGACGCCGGACAGCAACGGAGCGCCGATCTTGTCCAGGATCTCGTTGCCGAAATGGCGGCGGACGAAGCTGGCCACGGACTCGTCGGATTGCGGGGCGCTGCGTTTCAGTTCGTCCGCACGCTCGATCTCGCGGGCATACGCGGCCTTGGCCCCGGGCGAGAAAAGCGGTGAGGTTTCCAGCGTGAGTAAATCCTCTGGGACCATCATGCGCATGCGGTCGGGCATGGCCACGAGTGCGCCGTTCAGCCAGATGTACGTCTTTTTGCCTTCGTCCTGCGAGACGATGATGTCGTCGCCCAGGCCGAGCTCTTCGACGAGCTCGCGGGCCCACGGTTTCTCGGTGACCCAGGCGTCGGGGCCGCCTTCACAGAGGAACTCGCCCTCATCGGTGGTGTGGCGGGTGGTTTGCACGGTGCCGCCGAAGCGGTCCGAAGCTTCGTAGAGCTGCCAATCGAGCGGCGCACCCGCCTGCCTTGCCCGTTCCAGTTCATACGCCGCGGCCAGACCGGCGATGCCGCCGCCGACGACCGCGACACGCTTGCACCGCATCAGGCCAGGGCCGGGGCTGGCGCCGGTTCGGCCAGAGCTCCGGTCCGAATTTCAGCCGACGCGGCCCAGGGCGAAGCAGCCAGAGGCTCATCGGTGCCGGTGCGGGTGGCGAGGACATGCCCGATGGCGCCGATCAGGGTGGGTGAATCGTTGAGGCTTTCGGCGCGGGTGATCTCGATGCCGAGTTCGCGGCCGAAGTCGCGGAAGTTGATGTCGATGTCGTAGAGGATCTCGACGTGATCGCAGAGAAAACCTACGGGCTGCATGACCGCAGCCTTGTGGCCGGCCGCGGCGAGGGCTTTCAGCGTGTCCTCGACCGAGGGGCCCAGCCAGGGAGCGCCGGCAATGCCCTGGCTTTGGAAGGCGAAAACCCAATCGCGCTCGGTCATGCCGACCGGGGCGAGGCAGCGGGCGATGGCAGCGGCGGTGCCCTTGCACTCGACTGGGTACGGATCGCCTTTTGCGGCGATGCCGTAGTTTTGGATGCCCTCGGCGGGGGGTGGGGC